>LSIB01000008.1 GCA_001556025.1 Rhizobiales bacterium CCH3-A5 | reverse complement strand
AGCGAAGCAATCCAGGAGGGCGTAGCGCGAGACGCTGGATTGCTTCGCTGCGCTCGCAATGACGAATCACTCCGCCGCCACCCGGCGCGCGCCACCCAGCCGCTCCTCGCGGATGCGGGCGATCACTGGGCCGAGCACCTCCTCGTGGAAGCGGTCGCAGCCGATGCAGAGGTTGCGGTATTCGCCGCCCTTGGGCTGGATGGTCTGCGCCTTGGCGATGTAGGTGTCGAGGCTCCAGCCGTGATGGAGGCCCATCCGCTCCGGATGGCCCGCATTGATCGCCTCATAGACCGGATGGCCGACCAGCGAATCGAGGATGCCGATCAGCGGCTCCTCGGTCAGGTTCCCGATCGGCAGCTTCGTCTTCATGCAGCAGGGATAGACGTCGCCGGCGGCGTCGATCGCGACCTCGGAGCCGGAATAGCGGTGGTTCAGGAAGCCCAGGCCTCCCGACCAGCGGTTGCAGAAATTGTCGGCCATGGTCGCGGTCGAGAGGCCGTTCTTCCAGGCGCGGCCGCGCGGCCAGAGCTTTCCGATCCAGGCGTCGGGCGTCGCGCCGAAGAAGGAGAAGATCGGCCCCTCCTCCTCATGCCACTTCCGGGTCTGGTGCTGCAGGCCGGAGCGCTGCATGCCGGCAGCCTCGAACCAGTCGATCAGCCGCGCCTGCAACGGATCGCGCTTGGCTCCCTCCAGCCCGACATGGAAATCGTCCATGCCGGCGACCGAGATCATCCAGACGCCGCGTTCAACCAGCTCATGGATGATCTGTTCGGTCAGAAGGTCGCCGGTGGTCTGGACCGCGACGTTGACGCCACCGCGTTCGGCATAGCGCTCCCGCAGGGCCTCCAGCAGCGGATAAAGCGCCGGCTCGCGGATCGCGTCGATCAGCACCTCGCCGCCCGACAGGATGATGCGGCCGCGCCGCTCCTGCCAGCCGCCGCCGGGGATGGGCTGCTCGAGATCGAGATAGGTCATGGCCTCGGGCAGGTTCTCGAGCACGCGCGGCCAGTTCTGCATCGTCTGGCCGACGACGTCACCCAACGCGTTACGGACGTAAGGCCGGAACTTGTCCTCGTAGCAATGCACGCATTTGCGGTGGCAGGCGTATGTGATCGACCAGTAGATGGATTCCATGCCCGCGCGTAACCTTGCCTCGATGCGCCGGCCCGCTTTTGGGGTGCGGCGCAGCATTCCTGTCGCGCGCCATCTGAGCACAGGCGCGGAGGAAGTCGCTAGGGTTTCACGCCATCGTTATGCGGCGCGATCAGCGCCGTGAATTCGCGCGCCAGCTCGGTGGCGTCGAAGCGGCCCGGCCGCTGCCAGTCGATCGAGCCGTTGAGCGCACCCAGCAGAAAGTAGCGCAAGGTCTCGGCCGAGCGCTCGGGCGACAGTATTCCGGCCGCCTGCATCTCCGCGATCAATCCGCGCCAGACCTCCTCATAGGCGCGGCGGACCCGGCGCACGCTGTCGGGCGCGGGGATCGCGCCGAAGCTGAAAGCCTTGATGCTGGCGGAGGTGTAGTCGCTGTTGCCGTGCAGCGCGGTGAGATGGGCTGTGATAGCCGCCTCCAGCCGCTGGCGCGGAGGGGCGTCGTCGTTGTCGACCAGCGCCTGCGACACCGCCTCATGGACGAAGCGGACGCCGTCATTGGCGACGGCCTCGACGATCTCCTCCTTGGAGGCGAAATGGTAGTAGAGGCTCGCCTTGCGGATGCCCACGGCCTCGGCGACCTCGCGCAGGGTGGTCTGGTGGTAGCCGCCCGAGCGCAGCAGGCGCGCGGCGGTGTCGAGGATGAGCCGGCGGGAGCTGGATTCGGGAGCGAGTTTGGATGGCGTGAAGCTCATCGCCGCCCCGTCATTGCGAGGAGCGAAGCGACGAAGCAATCCAGGGGGACGTCGAGCGCTACGTCCCCCTGGATTGCTTCGCTTCGCTCGCAATGACGGATGATGCTCACAGCCGCTTCGCGACCTCTTCGAGCATCACCTCGGTCGCGCCGCCGCCGATCG
Organism: Rhizobiales bacterium CCH3-A5; assembly: GCA_001556025.1. Classification (GTDB taxonomy): domain Bacteria; phylum Pseudomonadota; class Alphaproteobacteria; order Rhizobiales; family Beijerinckiaceae; genus Allobosea. The sequence continues at coordinate 110,127 of LSIB01000008.1, read as the reverse complement.
ACTGGACGCGGGCGTCGCGGGTCATGCGCTCGATCGTGCTCTCGCGCATGAAACCCATGCCGCCATGGAACTGCAGGCAGGCATACATCACCTCGTTGACCAGTTCGCCGCAATACGCCTTCACCATCGAGACCTCGCGGGTGGCGTCGAAGCCCTGCGAATCGAGATAGGCAGCGTGATAGACGAGCTGGCGGCCGGCCTCGACCCTGCTCGCCAGCGTCGCCAACTTCTGGCGGATGGCCTGCTTGTCCCAGAGCGGGGCGCCGAAGGCTTTTCGCGTGCGGACGTAGTCGAGGGTGAGGTCGATCGCCGCCTGCGCCTCGCCGATCGCCATCGCGCCGATCACGGTGCGCTCGTTCTGGAAATTGCTCATGATCGCGTAGAAGCCGCGCCCCTCCTGACCCAAAATATTCTCTGCGGGAATGCGGCAATCCTCGAAGACGAGTTCGGCGGTGTCGGACGAGCGCCAGCCATGCTTGTCGAGCTCACGCGCTACCTTGAAACCGGGCGTGCCCTTCTCGACGAGGAAGATCGAGACCGATTGCGAGGGCTTGGCCGACAGGTCCGTCTTGGCGGCGACGCAGTAGAGATCGGCATGGACGCCGTTGGTGATGAAGACCTTGGCCCCGTTCAGGACGTAGCTGTCGCCCTCGCGGCGCGCCGTGGTGCGGATGCCCTTCACGTCGGAGCCGGCGTCGGGCTCGGTGACGGCGACCGCGACGATCTTCTCGCCGGCGATGATCCCGGGCATGAACTTGTCGCGCTGGGCCTGAGAGCCGGCATTGGCGATGTGGACCGAGGCCATGTCGGTGTGGACGAGCGCCGTGATGGCGACGCCGGAAAAGGTCGAGCGGCCGAGTTCCTCGGCGAGCACGACGGTCGCCATCGTGTCCATCTCCGAGCCGCCATACTCCGAGGGGTAGCGGATGCCGAAGAAGCCGAGCGCTCCCATGCGCTTCAAGACCTCGCGCGGGACGAAGCCCTGCTCCTCCCAGGCCAGCGCATGCGGCTTGATCTCGGTCTCGACGAAGCGGCGGACCTGGTCGCGCAGCGCCTCGTGCTCCTCGGTGAAATAGGGCGAGCGGCGCGGGGCTTCGCCCGAATGTTTCTCGACGGCCGACATGGCGTTCTCCCAACTTGACCTTGGTGGCTCGTTCCGCCTACCTAACGGACGGTAGGTGAAATCGCGATGGCGTTCAACCCGTCATTGCGCGGCTGCGGCTCGCAATGACGGTTCGGGCTGGACAGGGACGAGACATGACACAGACCAGCCAAGCGACAACCACCACCCCTCCTCCGCTCTCCACCATGCTCGCCACCCTGCGCGAGCGCCATGCCCTGGTCGCCGGCGGCGGCGGCGAGAAAATGCGGGCGCGCCATGAGCAGCGCTCCAAGATCATGGTGCGGGAGCGCATCGACCTGCTGCTCGATCCGCAGACGCCGTTCCTGGAATTGTCGCCGCTGGCGGCCTGGGGGCTCTACGGCAACGAGGTGCCCGGCGCCGGCATCGTCACCGGCATCGGCATGGTGCAGGGGCGCGCCTGCGTGCTGATCGCCAACGACGCCACGGTGAAGGGCGGCTCCTTCTTCGCCGAGACGGTGCGCAAGCACCTGCGGGCGCAGGAGATCGCCGAAGAGCACAAGCTGCCCTGCCTCTATCTCGTCGATTGCGGCGGGGCCTTCCTGCCCGAGCAGGACCGCGTCTTCCCCGACCGCGACCATTTCGGCGGCTCGTTCTACAACCAGTGCCGGATGTCGGCGGCGGGCATCCCGCAGATTTCGCTCGTCTTCGGCGGCTGCACGGCGGGCGGGGCCTATATCCCGGCGCTGTCGGACGAGGTGATCATGGTCAAGGGCACGGGCCGGATTCATCTCGGCGGCCCGCCGATCGTGAAAGCCGCGATCCACGAGATCGTCGATGGCGAGACGCTGGGGGGGGCCGAGATGCACACGCAGGTGTCTGGCGTGGCCGACCATATGGTCCTGACCGAGATGGAGGGGCTGGCCAAGCTGCGCGAGATCGTCGGCTCGCTCGCCGAGAATGGCAGGCTGACGCCACCCCCGCAGGCCGGCAAGCCGCCGAAACTCGACCCGGCGGAGCTTGTCGATCTCGTCCCGACCGATTTGCGCCGCCCCTACGACGTGCGCGAGGTGATTGGCCGCATCGTCGACGACAGCGCCTTCAACGCCTTCAAGCCGGATTACGGCGCGACGCTCGTGACGGGATTCGCCCATATCCACGGCCATCCCGTCGGCATCATCGCCAATAACGGCGTGCTGTTCTCCGAAGCGGCCGTGAAGGGCGCGCATTTCATCGAGCTCTGCGACCAGCGCCAGATCCCGCTGCTCTTCCTGCAGAACATCACCGGCTTCATGGTGGGCACGGAAGCCGAGCGCGGCGGCATCGCAAAACATTCGGCCAAGCTGGTCTATGCAGTCTCGAATGCACGCGTGCCGAAATACACCGTGCTGATCGGCGGGTCCTATGGCGCCGGCAACTACGGCATGTGCGGGCGCGGTTTCAGACCGCGCTTCCTGTTCTCCTGGCCAAATGCCCGCATCGCCACGATGAGCCCGGAGGTCGCGGCCAATGTCGTCACCGAACTGCGCCGTCAGTCGCTGAAGGGTAATGCCGACGAGTCGGCGATCGCCGAGCTCGACGCGAAGACGCGGGCCCAGTTCGAGGAACAGAGCGACCCCTATTACGCTACCGCCCGGCTCTGGGACGACGGCATCATCGAGCCGGGCCAGACGCGCGACGTGCTCGGACTGTGCCTCTCGCTGGCGGCCGGCGAGCCGCGCGATACGGGGCCGCGTCCCGTTTATAGGATGTGATGGCGATGTGTCGGCACCACAATCGTCATTCCAGGGCGGTCCGAAGGGCCGAACCCGGAACCCACGACCGGGTCACACCTTTGCCAGCCCCAGTCGATCACGTTCGCCCGGTCGTGGATTCCGGGTTCTTCGCTGTGCGAAGCCCCGGAATGACAAAGGCTTGATGATGTTCTCGACCATCCTGATCGCCAATCGCGGCGAGATCGCCTGCCGCATTATAAAGACCTGCCGCAGGCTCGGCATCCGCAGCGTTGCGGTCTATTCCGACGCGGACAGGGATGCGCTGCACGTCCAGCTTGCCGACGAGGCGGTTCACATCGGGCCGGCCCCTGCCCGCGACAGCTATCTGCGCGCCGACAGGATCATCGAGGCTGCGCTCGCCACGGGCGCGCAGGCGATCCATCCCGGCTACGGCTTCCTCTCGGAGCGGCTCGACCTGATCGCGGCCTGCGAGGCGAACGGCATCGTCTTCATCGGCCCATCCGCCGCCGCGATCGACGCGATGGGCGACAAGATCCGCTCCAAGCAGATCGCGCGTGACGCCGGCGTGCCCGGCGTGCCCGGCTATGACGGCGCAGACCAGTCACTGAGCGTGCTGCGGGCGGAAGCGCTGCACGTCGGCCTGCCGGTGATGGTGAAAGCCTCGGCCGGCGGCGGCGGCAAGGGCATCCGCAAGGTCGTGGACGAGGCCGAACTCGACGGCGCGATCGTCGCGGCGGCGCGCGAGGCGCAAGCGGCCTTCGGGGATGGCCGGCTGCTGATCGAGAAATTCGTGACCCGGCCGCGCCATGTCGAGGTGCAGGTGGCCGGCGACAGGCACGGCGCGATCGTCCATCTGTTCGAGCGCGACTGCTCGGTGCAGCGCTCCAACCAGAAGCTGCTGGAGGAAGCGCCGGCGCCGAACCTGAAGCCCGAAACCCGCGCCGCCCTGCACGATTATGCACTGCGGCTCTCGCGCGCGATCGGCTACGACAATCTCGGCACGGTCGAGTTCCTGGTCGATGCGGCCACAGAAAGCGTGTTCTTCCTCGAGATGAACACGCGGCTGCAGGTCGAGCATCCGGTCACGGAGGCGATCACCGGGCTCGATCTGGTCGAATGGCAGATCAGGATCGCAGCCGGCGAGACGCTGCCGCTGCGCCAGGACCAGATCACCTGTACTGGTCACGCGATCGAGGCCCGCGTCACGGCCGAGCGCGCCGATGAGGGCTTTCGGCCCGACACCGGCCTGATCCGCGCATGGGCGACGCCGCCGGGCCTGCGCACCGATTCAGGCGTCGCGGCCGGCAGCGTGGTGTCGCCGCATTACGATTCGCTGCTGGCCAAGGTGATCGCGCATGGCAGCGACCGGGCGGAGGCTGTCCGCAAGCTGACCGACGGGCTGGAGCGCATGACCGTGCTCGGCCCCTCGACGATCCGCCCCTTGCTCGTCGATGCGCTGCGCCAGCCGGCCTTTGCGGACGGGCGGGCGACGACACTCTTCCTCGCCGAGACCTGGCCTGAAGGCTGGCGGCCGCCTGTCGGCGACAGCGACGCAAGCCATGCAGTCGCGGTCGCGATCTGGCTGACGCAGCAAAAGGCCGGCAAGGCCGCCGGCCCATGGGGTGATCTCGGCGGCTTCCGTCTGCTCGGTCTGGCGGGCAGGCCGGCGGCGAGCCATGTCGCGGTCGGGCCGCAAGGCGAGGCCATGTCATGGCGCGCCGAAATCCACGAAGGCTTCCTGCGCCTGTCCACCGGCGAGCGGCGCTTCGACGTCGCGGTGACGCCGGTCGATGCGCAGAGCTGGAGCGTCACGATCGACGGGCAGCGCTCGCAGGCAATCGCGGTGACGGAACCCGACGGCGTCTTCCTGCGCCATCGCGATTTCGAGGGCCGCGTCCCGGTAATGCTTGCGGTCGAGGCGGCGGCGGCCGCGCGCGGAGCAGGCGCGGAATCGGGAGATGCGGTGCGCGCCGGCATGCCCGGCACACTGGTCTCGCTGCATGTCGCGGAGGGCGATGCTGTCAGCGCTGGCCAGGTCGTCGCGGTGCTCGAATCAATGAAGCTGTTCATGGAGCTGAAGAGCCCCGCCACCGGCACGGTTATGCGGCTCGGCGCGAAGCCCGGCGCGACAGTCGCCGCCGGCGATCTCCTGGTCGCGATCGAGCCGGCAGCGCCAGCTTGACTCAGCGCTCGCGAAACGTCCGGTCGAGCTGCGTCGTGATCGGCTTGAGCAGGAAATCGAGCGGAGTGCGCGGCACGGTCTCGATATAGGCCTCGGCCTGCATGCCCGCGATGACCCTGACCGGGGCCAGCCGCTCCATCTCGCTGCGCGGAAGAGAAACGCGGACGGTGTAGTAGACCGTACCCTGGCGCTCGTCGCGGCTGATGTCGGCGCTGATGCGCGCGACCTTGCCGGAGAGTTCGGGGTTGCTTGCCTGGTTGCCGGCCTGGACCTTAACCCTGACGGGCTGGCCGACGCTGATCTGGTCGATATCGGTCGGCGCGACCCTTGCCTCGAGCTGGAGTTCCTCGTCGGCGGGGACGATCAGCATGGCCGGCTCGCCGGGCTGGAGCACGCCGCCGAGCGTGTGGACCGTCAACTGATGCACCGTGCCGCTGCTGGGCGCGCGCAGGTCGATGCGCCGGAGCTGGTCCTGCGCGGCGGAGCGGCGCTCGACCAGTTCGCCCTCGCGGCCCTGAATCTCGCGCAGTTCCTTCATCACCTCGGCGCGCTGGTCCTCGTCGATCTGAATGATCTGGAGTTCGATCTCGGCGATCTTGCCCTCGGACTGGGCGATGCTGGCGAGAAGCTGGCCGCGCTGGCCCTCGAGCGCGGCCTGGTCGCGTTGGAGCGCGCTGAGCCGCGTGAGCTGGACCAGATTGCGCCTGTAGAGATCCTCGACGCCGACGAGCTCGACCGCGATGATGCCCGACTCGCGCTCTTTGGCGACCTGCTGGGCCTTCAGCCCGGCGATCTCGTCGCGTAGCTGCGCGACGCGCTTGCGCAGTTGTGCGCGCTGGCCGTCGCGGGCGGCGCGTCTCACCTCGAACAGCCTGGTCTCGGCCGCGATGAGCTGGGCGATCTCGGGGCTGGCCTTGCGGCTCTCGATCTCGGGGGTGAAGGCGAACCCCGCCGCGCCGTCGCGCTCGGCGGCGAGCCGCAGCGAACGCACCGCGAATTCGTCGATCTGCTTGCTGACGATCTGGTAATTGGCCCGCGCCACCGTTTCGTCGAGACGCAGCACGACATCGCCCGCCTTCACGCGGTCTCCGTCGCGCACCATCAGCTCGCCGACGACGCCGCCAGTCGGGTGCTGGACCTTCTTGACCTCGCCTGCGACGACGAACTGTCCTGCGGCCGCGACAGCGCCCTGCAAGGTCGTCGTCATCGACCAGACGCCGAGCGTGCCGGCGAAGAAGCCGACGACGGCAAGGCCGATGAGCTGCTGCTTGCGCAGAGAGCGGATGTAGTCCGGCTTCGGCTGCGTCGGACCAGTCTGGAGCGCGTCGAGGTCTGTCATGCGGACACCACACGGGCTGGTCGCACCATCGGGCTGGGCGTGGAGCCCGGCGCTGAACTGGGCACCGGCTGGACCAATGTCTGTAGAATTTCGTCGCGCGGGCCGGCCGCGCCGATGCGCCCGTCCTTCAGGATGGCGACGAGATTGACCGCCGCTAGTCCCGAGGGACGATGGGTGATGACGACGGCGATGCCGCCGCGTGCGCGGACCGAGCGGATCGCGGCGTTGAGGGCCTCGTCGCCGGCATTGTCGAGATTGGCGTTGGGCTCGTCGAGCACGACGAGGAACGGGTCGCCATAGAGCGCGCGCGCGAGGGCGACGCGCTGGCGCTGGCCGCCCGAGAGCGCGGCGCCCGCCTCGCCAATGCGGGTGTCGTAGCCTCTGGGGAGCTCAAGGATGAGGTCATGAGCCGCCGCCGCGCGGGCGGCCGCGATGACCGCCTCGGAATCGGGCCGTGGCGCGAAACGAGCGATGTTCTCCGCGACCGTGCCGTCGAAGAGTTCAACATCCTGCGGCAGATAGCCGACATGGCGGCCAAGCTGGTCGCCCCATTGGTCGAGGGCCGCGCCGTCGAGCCTGACCGTTCCCTTATGCGACGGCCAGACCCCGACAAGCGCGCGTGCCAGGGTCGATTTGCCGGAACCCGTCGGCCCGATGATTCCGATGGCGTCCCCCGCCGCAAGACGCAGCGCGACGCCGGTGAGGACGGGCTTGGGCTGACCCGGCGGGCCGACGACAAGGTCATCGGCCACCAGATGCCGGGCCGGGGCCGGCAGCGGCAGGCGCTGCTCGTCGGCCGGCACCAGCGCAAGGCTGCGCTCCAGCCGGCGATAGCTCTGCCGGGCGGCGACGAAGCCCTTCCAGTGGGAGACGGCCGTCTCGATCGGCGCGAGCGCGCGCGAGGTCAGGATCGAGGCGGCGATGATCACGCCAGCCGAGATCTCGCCCTGGATCGCGAGATAGGCGCCAAGCCCCAGCGACGCCGATTGCAGAATCAGTCGGAACACCTTGGCGAAAGCGCCGATCCCGCTGACGACATCGCTCGCCTTCAGCGTCTCGGCGACGTGGCGCTCGCTGATGGCGCTGTAGCGCGCCAGGAAAGCCGGGCGCATGCCGAGCGCGCTGAGCGCCTCGGCGTTGCGCCGGGTGGTCTCGACGAGATTGTGCCGGTGCCCGGAGACCTCCGCAAGAGCCCGCGCCGGCGGCTGGCTGCGCCGTTCGGTCAGCAGGGTCAGGCCGATGATCACGACCGCTCCGCAGACCGTCAGCCAGCCGAGCCAGGGATGCAGCAGGAAGGTGACGATCAGGAAGATCGGCATGAAGGGCATGTCGAACAGGGCGGTGGGACCGAGCCCCGACAGGAAACCCCGGACCTGGTCGAGATCGCGCACCGGCGCGACGACCTCGGAACCGCGCACGCCCTTGAGCGGCAGTTCTGCTACGACCTGATAAACGCGCGGCGCGAGCAATTCGTCGAAGCGCGCGCCGATCCGCGCCAGCATGCGCGTCCGCAATCCGTCGAGCACGCCCTGCAGCAGAAAGGCCGCGAGCACGATCGCCGACAGCGCGACGAGCGTCGGCACCGAGCGGCTGGTCAGCACGCGGTCATAGACCTGCAGCATATAGAGCGAGCCGGTCAGATAGAGGATGTTCACCAGCGCGGAGAAGACTGCGACGCCGCCGAACCAGCGCCTGCAGGCCGCGAAAGCGCGGCGCACCTCGGGCGAACGCGCGCCATCCTGAAAGGAGTTGCTCATCGACCAAGCCCGCCCCGCTCAGCGCCCGGCCGGACCGGTGCGCGCCGCCTTGCCCGACGCCCACCCACTGTGAGCGCACGCTTGCGCCCATCGGGCTGACGACATGGTTTCCGTTTCGTAAAGCACAGTAGCGCCCGGCTCGCCAGCCGTCACGCGTCTTCCGCCGCGATCGTTTGCCTTGGTGAATACGCAGCCGGGCTTCCGGTTATTCCCCGCGTCGCATGAATTCTTACACGCTGGCGCGCCAGCCCCGGCCGCGGCAGGCAATCTGCCGGCGCCAGGGTTCCGCCACGCGACGATGACATGGCGTTACCGATCTTTTCTGTTGCGTATCGGTCTGTTTCCATGAGATTTGCGGATTGGCGGGGGCCGGATCGAAAGGTCAAGGCATGGCCCCGACGCGTCGACTCGACGGTATTCAATGGTTGAGAGCGATCGCGGCCGGATTTGTCGTTGTCGAACACAGCCGCAATGCGATCGCGAGCGCGTATCTCGGCCTTTCTCCGGCCGCTTCACCGCTGTCGCTGTTTCCGTTCTCCGCCGGCGTCGACCTGTTCTTCGTCATTTCCGGCTTCATCATGGCCTATTCCAGCGCCCCGCTCTTCGGCCGCGAGGGCGGATGGCGCGTTTTCCTGCTGCGGCGGACGGCGCGGATCGTACCGCTCTACTGGCTGACGACCAGCTTCATGCTCGTCGTCTTCATCGCGATCGGCAGCCCTGCCTGGAGCGGCGCGTCCTTTGCCTCCCTCATCGCGTCCTATGCCTTCCTGCCGGCGCCGAATGCCGACGGACGGCCTTTCCCGCTTTTCGTGATCGGCTGGACGCTGAACTACGAGATGGCGTTCTATGCCGTCTTCGCGCTGTTCATCGGCTTTCGCGAAAGGACAGCGCTGCTGCTGACGGCTGCGACCATCGTCGCCATCGCCGCGCTCGGCCTGCTGCTCGCACCAGTATCGCTGCCGCTGCTCTTCTGGTCGAACCCGATCATCCTCGAATTCGTGGCCGGCATCGCCTTGCATGCGCTGTACCGGGCGGGCGTCCTGCGGTTTGCCGGCCCGGTCCGGTTCGCGCTCGCCGCGCTCGCCATCGGCGTTCTCGTTGTCCATCCGGACGATCCCGGGCTCTGGCGAGCGCTGGTCTGGGGCGGGCCTGCCACTCTGCTCGTCGCCGTGGCGCTGGCATGGAGCGAGACGTCTCGGAGCGTTGCCGCAGCCTCGCGCGCCGATCTCGCCGGCGATCTCTCCTACGCGGTCTATCTCGCGCACATGCCGGCGGTGTTGACACTGCAGACGGCGCTGCCGGCGCTCCTGCCGGCTGCGGGATGGGTCTGGTTCGGGCTGTTCCCGGCCCTTGTGATCATTGGCACGCTCGCCTCCGCCACGCTGCTGCATAGGCTGGTCGAGCGGCCGATCCTGCGGGCGGCGCGGCGGGTTTCGCTGCCGCCGCCGACCGAGGCCGGGATCAGAACGCCTCTTCCCAGTTGCGCGACAGGCGCATCGCCGAATTGATCAGGCCGACATGGGAATAGGTCTGGGGGAAATTGCCCCAGAGTTCGCCGGATTCGAGATCGGCGTCTTCCGACAGCAGGCCGAAGCTGTTGCGCCGTTTCAGGATGCGCCCGAACAGCTCTTTGGCCTCCTCGACGCGACCGATGGCGTAGAGCGCATCGACATACCAGAAGGCGCAGATCAGGAAGCCCGTGTGCATGAAGCCGAAATCGTCCTGCGTCGCATAGCGCAGCAGCATGTCGCCGCGTCTCAGCTCGCGGCCGATCGCCTCGACGGTCGCGACATAGCGCGGATCGTCGGCCTTGACGAAGCCGAGTTCGGCGAAGAGCAGCAGCGTTGCGTCGAGATCGGCCCCATCGAAGGTCGAGACGAAATAGCCTTTTTCCTCGTTCCAGATACGCTCGCCGATGATCTGCTTCAGCCGCTTCGATTCGACTTTCCAGTAGTCCTTGCGGTCGGCGCGGCCGAGCGTACCGGCGATGCGGGCGAGCCGGTCGCAGGCCGCCCAGCACATCACGCTGGAGAAGGAATGCACCACCTGCTTCTCGCGTAGCTCCCAGGGGCCGGCATCGGGCTTGTCGAAATAGGCGATTGCAAGTTCGCCCATCCGTTCGAGCTGGCCGAAGAGCGCCTCCTTGCCAGGCCGGATCAGGCGCTGGTCGAAGAAGGAATGCGTCGCCGCCAGCACGACCGCGCCATAGCCATCGTTCTGGATTTGAGTCGCCGCGCCGTTGCCGAACCGCACCGGCTGGTGGCCGCGATAGCCCGACAGGTTCGGGGCCTCGAACTCCTCAAGCGTGCCGCCGCGCGTGATCGGGTAGAGCGGTGGCAGATGCTCGGAGCCGCTCTCCGAGAATGTATCGACGATGTTGGTGATGAAGCCGAGATAATCCTCCATCGTCCGGGTCGTGCCGAGGCGGTTCAGCGCATGCACGACGAAATAGGCGTCGCGGAGCCAGCAGAAGCGGTAATCCCAGTTGCGCTGCGTGCCGGGCGCCTCAGGGATCGAGGTGGTCAGCGCCGCCACGATCGCGCCCGTCTCCTCGAAGGAGCAGAGCTTCAAGGTGATGGCGGCGCGGATGACCTCGCGCTGCCAGTCGAAGGGCAGTGAGAGCGAGCGCACCCAGTCGCGCCAGTAATCGGTCGTCTTGTCGAGGAACTCGCGCGAGGTCGTCTCGATCTCGGCGCGCAGGGCCTCGTCCGAGCCGACGAAGAACGAGAACGGCCGATCGACCGCGAAGGGCACGCCGTCGACGACATAGGAGATCGGCGCGTCCGTGGTCAGCCTGATCGTCTGGTCGGCGCCGACATAGCGGACATGGTTGGAGCCGCGCGTCATCTCGTCGGGTTCCTCGCCAAGGCCCAGGCAGGGCTTCAGCACCACCCTGATGCGCGGACGGCCGGAGATGCGGCGGACGCGGCGAACGAGCTGTGGCGGGCGGAATGAGCGCTCATAGCGTACGAAGCGCGGCGCGAAATCGAGGATCTCGATGGCGTTGCCATGATCGTCGGAGAGCACGGAGGACAGGATCGCCGTGTTGTCGAGGTAAGCCTGCTCGCAGCGCGTCATGCCGACCAGTTCAATCGCGAAGACGCCCTTTTCGGGCATTGCGTCGCCGTCATCGGCCTGGTTGTCGATCAGCGAGCAGAAGACCGGGTCGCGGTCGAAGCGCGGGAAACAGCCCCAGACGATGCGCGCGCGGCGGTCGACGAGCGCGGCGACCGAGCAATTTCCGATCACGCCGAGATCGAGCGAGGCGGAATGCCGCCTCGCCGTGGTGGTGGTCACTGTCATCGTCGTTCCTGTCAGGATCTTGTCTGTGAGAAGCTGGCCAAGGTCAGGCCGCCTTGCTCTGCGGCGGCCAGCAGAATGGCGCGCAGATCGGTCGGCGAGGCGAGCCGGTGCGTGGCGCAGGTTTCGCCCGCCCCGATGCGGATGGAGACGCCGCCCAGCGCATTAACCGCCTCGAAGCCGGCCTCGTCGGTAATATCGTCGCCGATGAACACGGGCACGCGCCCGGCATAGGGCGGCGAGCGCATCAGCCAGGCGATCGCCCCGCCCTTGCTCGCGCCGGCCGGCACGATCTCGGCGACGGATTTGCCCTCCTGCAAGCGGACGCCCGGACCCATCCGTGCCGCGATGGCGCGCATCAGACCCAGCGCCTCGTCCTTGAGATGGGACGCCATGCGCCAATGCAGCGCGATCGAGATGCGCTTGTCCTCGACGATGATGCCGACATGACTGTTGGCGAAACGCACGAGATCGCGCGTCGCCTCGCGCATGGCGTCTGGCGCATCAGCCTGCGCGCGGATTTCGCCATCGATGCGAATCTGCGCGCCATGCAAGCCGGCCGCATCGAACCGGTAAGGTTCCAGCACGTTATCGAGAAATCCGATCGGCCGGCCGGAAACAAGCGCGAGCGCGCCGTTCAGGTTCAGCCGCAAGGCCTCGAGCGCCGGCGCAACCCGGCGGTCGAGCTTCACGGCGTCGGGCAACGGCGCGATTTCGACGAGCGTGCCGTCGAAGTCGAGAAACAGGGCGATCCCAGTCTCCGCCGTCGCGACGCCACCATCTCCGCTCCTCGATACAATGTCGATCTGGTCCATCATGAATGCCTAGCTGAGCGCCGGAACCGGCGAAATTACGGCTCGCGCTCAAAAATTTTCAGTTCGTAAAAGTTCGCGTCTTCGCATCGAAGTGCGAACCCGCGAACCCCCAATCGCGACATTGCCACATTTTGACGACAGTTTGCGCCGCGGTCATGATCTGGACGCAAGTTCGACATGGCGTCGCCATCGCCCCTTGCGGGCCGTCCTGAAACATTACGCCCGCCGGCGCGTTCTGTTCCTGCCGTCCGTGTCGAATCCTGCCGCCCGTGTCGAATTTCTGGCGGTATCCCGCAAAACCGGAGATTGTCCCGACCATGCGCCTCGTCATCGTCTCGAACCGCGTCACCATTCCCGATCGCTCGGAGAAGGCCGCGGCGGGCGGTCTCGCGGTGGCGCTGCGCGAAGCGCTCGACAGCCATGGCGGACTCTGGTTCGGCTGGAGCGGCGCGGTCGCGGAGAACGCGGCCACCGCCCCGGTGAAGACGACTCAGCGCGGCAAGGTGACCTACGCCGTGACCGATCTGACGGCTGGCGAGCGTGACAGCTACTATCTCGGCTTCTCGAATCGCGCGCTCTGGCCGCTGATGCACTATCGGCTCGGGCTGACCGAATTCTCGCGTACCGAATATGAGGGCTATCTCGGCGTGAACCGCCGCTTCGCCAAGGCGCTGGTCGCCATGCTGCAGCCCGAAGACGTGATCTGGATCCACGATTATCACCTGATCCCGCTCGCCGCCGAACTGCGTCGTCGCGGCGTCACGAACCGGATCGGCTATTTCCACCATATCCCCTGGCCGCCGAGCGAGGTCTTCGGTGCGCTGCCCTTCAGTTCCACCCTGATCGGCACGATGGCGGCCTATGATCTCGTCGGCGTGCAGACCGAGATCGACGCCGCAAACCTGATCGGCGGGCTGAGGGCGCTGTCAGGCGCAAGCGTCGACGGCGACCGCGTCCGCGTCGGCCGCCGCCAGACCAGCGTGCAGGCCTTCCCGATCGGAATCGACGTCGAAGCCTTCCGCAAGCTCGCGGCGGCCTCGGTGCGGGCAGCGACCCTGCCGATCAAGACAACGCGGGAGACCCTTGGCGAGCGCAAGCTCGTCATCGGCGTCGACCGGCTCGACTACTCAAAAGGCATCGTACCGAGGCTGGAGGCGTTCGGGCAGTTCCTGCGCAGCCATCCCGAGCATCGCGGCCGCGTCGGCCTGCTCCAGATCGCGCCGCCCTCGCGCTCGGAGGTGCCCGAATACGCCGAACTCGACCGCCAGTCGGACGAGGTGGCGGGACGCCTGAACGCGACGCTCGGTGAGTTCGACTGGACGCCGATCCGCGTCGTCAAGAAGGCCTATTCGCGGAACGCGCTGGCTGGGCTCTACCGGCGCGCGCAGGTCGGGCTCGTGACGCCGATGCGCGACGGCATGAACCTCGTCGCCAAGGAGTATGTCGCAGCGCAGGATGCTGCCGATCCCGGCGTGCTGGTGCTGTCGCGCTTCGCCGGCGCGGCCCAACAGATGGGCGAGGCGCTGATCGTCAATCCCTTCGATACCCACGAGGTCGCCGATGCGATCCGAACCGCGCTGGCGATGCCGAAATCCGAGCGTATCAGGCGTTTCGAGCGGCTTTACGCCGTAATCGACGCCAGCGACATCGGCTGGTGGACGAAGCGCTACCTTGCGGCGCTGTCGGGCGCCGCAGCGTCCGAGCAGACGACGCCGCCCCGCGCCGGCCCGCGCCGCGCGCCGGCGAAGGCTGCGAGGGACAAGCCCCGCAAGACCGTGCCCACCATGGCGACGATGCGAGGGGAACGCGCCGCGCAGCCCGGCTCGTCCTCTCATTGACGCGGCGGCAGCCTTGACCCGGCAGCCGCGCCGCCCACTCGCGCTCAGGTCGCAGGCCTTGCCGACCACGCCTTTGCATCGCTAGAAGGCGCGCACGGGCGGTTGCCGCTTGCGACTCGCGACCGCAAATGTCAGTGCCGGTTGTCGGGCCCCGCAAGCGTCGGAGCCCGGCCGTTGTCGAATCCCTGGAAGGGCACCAGCCGCAATGGCTGAGGAGGCGGGCGGAGGGCTGAGATCGATGCGAGGCGCTCTCGGAGGACCAGGCGTCCTGCTGCGCCGCCTTCGCGAGGTGATGGCGGCGTCGATCAGCCCGCAGGAGCGGCTGGACAGGCTCGTCGTCCTGATCGCCGGCAATCTCGTCGCCGAGGTCTGCTCGGTCTATGTGCTGCGCGAGGACGGCTCGCTCGAACTCTACGCCACGGAAGGCCTCAACCGTGAGGCCGTCCACCTCACCACCATGCGCGCGGGCGAGGGTATCGTCGGCCTGATCGCGCGCGAGGCCGAGCCGCTGGCGCTGTCGGACGCGCAGAACCACCCCGCCTTCTCCTACCGTCCCGAGACCGGCGAAGAGATCTACCGTTCCTTCCTCGGCGTGCCGATCCTGCGCGGCGGCGCGGTGATGGGCGTGCTCGTCATTCAGAACCGCGCGACCCGGCTGTACAGCGAAGACGAGATCGAGAGCCTGCAGACCACCGCCATGATCATGGCGGAGATGATCGCGGCGGGCGGCCTAAAGTCGCTGGCCGCACCTGGCGCCTCGATTGGCCTCGACCGACCGATCCACGGCGTCGGCGTCTCGCTGGCCGACGGCGTCGGCCTCGGCCATGCCGTGCTGCATGAGCCGCGCGTCGCGATCACCAACCTGATCGCGGAGAACCCGGCCGGCGAGGTCAAGCGGCTGGAGGACGCTATCGCGGAGATGCGCGCCTCGATCGACGAACTGCTCGAGCGCGGCGACGTTTCCCATACCGGCGAGCACCGCGACGTGCTCGAGACCTTCCGCATGTTCGCCCATGACCAGGGTTGGCTCAGGCGCATGCGCGAGGTCGTGATGACCGGCCTGACGGCCGAAGCCGCCGTCGAGCGCGTGCAATCCGACACGCGCGCAAAAATGCTGCGGCAGACCGACCCCTATCTGCGCGAGCGCCTGCACGATCTCGACGACCTCGCCAACCGGCTGCTGCGCACGCTGATGGGCAAGGCCAATGGCGTCGCCCGCGAGGAACTGCCCGAGAACGCAATCCTGATAGCGCGCTCGATGGGGCCGGCCGCGCTGCTCGACTACGACCGCGCCCATCTGCGCGGGCTGGTGCTGGAGGAAGGCGGGCCGACCAGCCATATCGCGATCGTGGCCCGCGCGCTCGGCATCCCCGCCGTCGGCGAGATCGTCAACGCGACGGCGCTGATCCAGTCGGGCGACGCCGTGATCGTCGACGGACAGGCCGGCGAGGTGCAGATCAGGCCGCAGCCAGACGTCGAGAACGCCTACAAGGACAAGGCCCGCCTGCGCGCCCGCAAGCAGGAGCAGTACCGCAAGCTGAAGACGGCGCCCGCCGTCACCAAGGACGGCGTGCCGATCGTCCTGCAGATCAATGCCGGGTTGCTGGTGGACATGCCGAATCTGGAGGCGACCGCCGCCTCGGGCATCGGCCTGTTCCGCACCGAACTGCAGTTCATGGTCGCCCAACACATGCCGACGACGAGCGAGCAGCAGGCGCTCTATTCAGCCGTGCTCGAACAGGCAGAGGGGCGGCCGGTGACCTTCCGCACGCTCGACATCGGCGGCGACAAGGTGCTGCCCTATATGGAGCGCGTCGAGGAGGAGAATCCGGCGCTGGGCTGGCGCGCCATCCGCATCGGACTCGACAAGCCGCGCCTGCTGCGGGCGCAGGTCCGGGCCCTGCTGCGGGCAGGCGCGGGCCGCGACATGAAGATCATGCTTCCGATGGTCGCCACCGTGGACGAGTTCCGACGCGCGCGCACGCTGGTCGCGCGCGAGCAGGCGATGCTGGCCAAGCAGGGTCATCAGCCGACGCTGAGCCTTCAGCTCGGCGTCATGGTCGAGGTGCCCTCGCTGCTGTTCGAGATCCACGAAATCGCGCGCGAAGCCGATTTCCTCTCGATCGGCACCAACGATCTGATGCAGTTCCTGTTCGCGGCCGACCGCGAGAACAAGCGCGTCGCCGACAGGTTCGACCCGCTTTCGGTCGGCGCGCTGCGCGCGCTCAAGACCATCGTCGAGGCTGCGACGGAGGCCAATTGTCCGGTCACCGTCTGCGGCGAGATGGGCGGCAAGCCCCTGGAGACCATGGCGCTGATCGGGCTCGGCTACCGCGCCTTCTCGATGACGGCTGCGTCGGTCGGACCGGTCAAGGCGATGCTGCGCGCGCTCGACGTGGACAAGCTGCGCGACCGGCTCGACTGGATGCTGGCCGCGCCCGACGGGACTGGCTCCTTGCGCCCGCAGCTTGCGGCGCTGGCGGCCGAGTTGAAGGCGCCGGTTTAGCGAGGCTCGCCGCCTGCGCCACCGCTCCTGCATTCGCCTTTTTTCGAGTTCCGCCATATGTCCCTGCCCCTGCCGCAAGACCGTCTCGACGCCATCGTGGCGCGCCACGCCGCCGCCACCGACGAGATCAACAACGCGACCGAGGCCGGCCGCACCGTCGAGCTTGCCAAGGAGCTCAACGAACTCGAAGCGGTCGTCGCCGCGATCGCGGCCTGGCGGCAGGCGCAGGCGACGCTCGACGAGGCTCAAGGACTGATCGACGATCCGGCGACCGACCCTGAATTGCGCGACCTCGCCTATGAGGAGCGCGACGCGGCCCGCGCCGAGATCGAGGCGAGGGCGCGCGAGATCCTGATCGCGCTGTTGCCGAAGGACGCCGCCGACGAGCGCGGCGTCATCCTCGAGATCCGGGCCGGCACCGGCGGCGACGAGGCCTCGCTCTTCGCCGGCGATCTGCTGCGGATGTATCAGCGCTATGCGGCCCAGCACCGCTGGAGCGTGGAGATCCTGTCCGAAAGCGAGGGCACTGTCGGAGGCTACAAGGAGGTCATCGCCGAAATCGCCGGCAAGGGAGTGTATGCGCGGCTGAAGTTCGAATCGGGCGTCCACCGCGTGCAGCGCGTGCCCGACACCGAGACGAGCGGGCGCATCCACACCTCGGCGGCGACCGTGGCGATGCTGCCGCTCGCCAGCGATGTCGACATCGTGCTGAAGGACGAGGACATCCGTATCGATACGATGCGGGCCGGCGGCGCGGGCGGCCAGCACGTCAACAAGACCGAATCGGCGGTGCGGCTGACCCATCTCCCGACCGGGCTAGCCATCGTGGTGCAGGACGAGCGCTCGCAGCACAAGAACAAGGCCCGCGCCTATGAGTTGCTGCGGGCCAGGCTCTACGACATGGAGCGGACGAGGGCCGATGCCGAGCGCGCCGCCGACCGGCGTTCGCAGATCGGCTCCGGCGACCGCTCGGAACGGATCCGGACCTACAACTTCCCGCAGGGGCGCGTCACCGACCACCGCATCAACCTGACGCTCTACAAGCTCGACGAGATGATGCAGGGGCTGGTGCTGGACGAGATTATCGACGCGCTGACGGCCGAGCACCAGGCCGCCCTGCTCGCCGATACGAACGCGGCGTGAGGCGATGAAACCTCCCAGCCCGAGAAGCGTTGATCTCCCATCGAACACACAGATGGCGGGAGACGCTCATGACCAGGTTCACAGCAGGCAAGATCACGGCGGGGTTCGCGCTGGCGTCGATGATGGCGCTAGGCTCGATGGCTCCGGCGCAGGCCCAGGAGCGCGCGCTGCGTCGCGCCACCTCCGGCGAGCCGGCGATGCTCAACAAGGCGATGACGCAGTCGCAGGCGCGCCGGGCCTGCCAGAGCGAGATGCGCGGCTCGCGCGAGGGACGCGCGGCGATCCGCCAGAAGATGACCTTCTGCATCAACGAAAAGATGCAGGGCAACTGACGGGCGAACTGCCGACCATCGCGGCCGCGCGGAGAACGCTCACCGCACGGCTGCTTTCGGCCGGCTTCGACGATGCCGCGCTTGAGGCACGCATCCTCATGGAAGGCGCGCTCGGCCTCGATGCCGCCAGCACCGACCCGCGCGCGCGCCTGTCATCAGCCGCCCGGGACAGGCTCGACGCCTATGCGCTGCGACGTCTGGGCGGCGAACCGGTCTGGCGCATTCTCGGCGAACGCGAGTTCTGGGGCCTGCCCTTCCGGCTCTCGCCGGCGACGCTGGAGCCGCGCCCCGACAGCGAGACGCTGATAGAGGCGGCGCTCGCCGCCTTGAAGGACCGCCGCGACGAGCCGCTGGCGATCCTCGACCTCGGCACCGGCACCGGCTGCCTGCTGATCGCGCTCCTGTCCGAATTTCGCGCCGCGCGAGGCGTGGGAGTCGATCTGTCGGACGAGGCTTGCGTCACGGCGATGGGAAATGCGGCGCTGAACGGCGTCGGGGACCGGGCTTCGATCCTACAGGGCGAGTGGACGCGCGGCCTGTCCCAGCGCTTCGACCTGATCGTCTCTAACCCGCCCTACATCCCGACAGCCGAAATCACGACCCTGTCGATCGGCGTGCGCGAGCACGATCCGCTTCTGGCGCTAGACGGCGGCGATGACGGGCTCGCCTGCTACCGGGCGCTGGCCACAGCGCTGCCGCATGCGCTCGCCCCGAACGGGCTCGCGGTGATCGAGATTGGCGCCGGGCAGGGACCCGATGTGACGGCATTGATGCGCGCGGCGGGCTTGCGATTCGCGGGGTCGCGGCGCGATCTCGGCGGCCACGAGCGCGCGCTTCTGTTTACCGTTTGACGATACTCACAGGCATTTGTGCGAATTTGCTTGGATGCCGGGCCAAAAACCGCTATGCACTCAAGTAAGCCGAAGCTGGTGTCGTCAGCGCCGAGCCCTTGGGACAAGCCCCGACGGCCAAGCGATGCCTCCGGATAAGTCCGCAGACATACGGAACTTGACACAGCCAGTTTTGGACATCCGGGAGCGCCTTGACGCTCGTCGGCCCTTGGAGCGGAGATCGCTCCGGTTTGGAAAAGAGCGCGTGACGGCCAGAGACGGCATATCGCCCCTTCAGGTCAACTCAGCCCGGCATGGCGTCGCAACCCGCCATGCGTCGGAACGCGCATGACGCCGCAACGGTTGCTTCGAAAAGACAGACGCGAATGAGACCAGGTCAGAACCGGCGTATGCGCGGCCGTAACAACAATAACAACAACAATGGCAACAACAACGGCAACCGCAAGGCGCCCAATCCGCTGCAGCGGAGCTATGAGTCTAACGGTCCCGACGTGAAGGTCCGCGGCACCGCGCAGCATGTCGCCGAGAAATATCTGCAGCTGGCGCGCGATGCCCAGTCGTCGGGCGACCCGGTGGCGGCGGAGAACTATTTCCAGCATGCGGAGCACTACTACCGCATCCTGCTGGCGGCGCAGGAGCAGATGGCCCAGCAGTTCGGCCACAGCTTCCCGCCCAATCGCGGCTTCGTCGAGACCAATGACGACGAGGGCGACGAAGGCGACGAGGACGCCCAGGACTTCCAGCCCGGCGCCGGCCCCCAGCCCGAGATCCGCAGCAATGACGGCGGCCAGGCCAACTTCAACGGCAATGGCTACAACGGCAACGGCGCCCATCGCCAGGAAGGCGGCACGGCTGAGGGCCAGGGCGGCAACGGCCAGCGTTTCGACCGGCCCAACCGCAACGACCGCCACCAGCACGACCGCAACAACGGCGACCGGCAGGGCAACGATCGGCAGAACAACGACCGCAACGGCCAGCGCCGCTTCGACCGCAACGACAGGCAGGATCGCCTCCGCTTCGACCGCAGCGAGGGCGGCCAGGGTGGCTATGCACCGCGCCCCGATGCGCCGCGCTCCGACATCCCCGTGCCGTCCGACCAGCCCGACGCCGTGATGCAGCCGCGCGCTCTCGAGCCGCGCTTCGAGCGCCCGGACCGGCCCGAGCGCAGCGAGCGGCCCGACCGCGGCCCGCGTCCCGAGCGCCGCCCGCGCCGCGAGCCCGACGTCGTCGACGTCGATGGCGACGTCGCCGCCGCGCTGCCCTCGTTCCTGACCACGCCGGTCAGGGTTCCGATCTCGGTGGCCGACGAGGCTCCCGTCTCGGCGCCTGCCGCCGAGCCCGACGATGCCGGAGCCGGCGACGCCCCCAAGCGGCCCCGCCGCCGCCGCTCGCCGCGCGAAGTGATGGATGCACTCGGCTCGGATGGCGACAACGCCGTCGAGTGAACCGGACAGGCCCGCCTGCCGCGATGATAGGAAAGGGACCCTCGCGGGTCCCTTTCTCGTTCAGGCGATGCCGAGACCTGCGCGTTGCGGAGCCTCGTCTGCACCGACCGTGAGCCGCTCGCCCTCGGCCAGACGGCCTCCCGCGACGATCTCGCAATAGACCCCGCAATCGATGTGGCCATAGGCGCTCATCAGGGCCTTCGGAATCTGCAGGTCGCGGATGCCGCTGACCGGATCGACATTGGTCGCCGCGCAGCGGTCGATTCGCTTGGTCACCCTGAGCCGCAGGCCGGACGGGGCCGCCAGCTCCCGGCCGACGAGGTCGAACTCGGCCCAGGCGCCAAGCCCCTCGACCATGATGTTGCCGCGAAAGCGCAACGGATCGAGGGGTGAGCCGATGCGGCCTTCAAGATCGGCGACGCTGGCGAGATTGATGATCGAGACGTAGCCCGAGCGCGAATCGGTGAAACGGAAGCCGGCCGGGGCGCTCAGCAGGCGCGGCTTGCCGCGCAGTTCGTCTGGCATGAAGCCCTCGAAGAATGCGCCGATCAGCCCCCTGCCCTCGGCTGTCATCGTGCTGGCGCGCAAAACCTCGCCGCCCTCATAGGCGATCACGAGATCGCCGGTGGCGTCGTCGAAGCGCGTGCGCAGCCGCGCCAGCATCTCGTGGCGCATCAGCATCAGGAACTTGATCTTGGGCTGGTGCTGCGGATCGGCGGAATCGAAGCCCGACGGGCCGTTCTCGATCGCAAAGAGCCGGTCGCCGGGGAAATAGCCGCCCGTCTCCAGAATGGCGCCCGACAGGCGCTCGGGCGAGAGCCCCTTGACCGGATAGCGATAGAGCGAGGCGATGCGCATGGACAGGATCCGCAGGCTGACGGGACGACGAGGATATCCCGATCGCTGCCGGGCTAGCGATCAAATCCTTGCATCGCTTCCATCAGCGCCGCGCTGCATCACCGCTTCGGAACGCGCACCCTGATCGCCTCCTCCTCCGCCTCCTCGACGAGCTCCGCCACCGAACGCTGGCAGCCCCAGCCGGCAAGCACGTCGTCGGTGTCGTCGGCGACGAAGAAGCGCGCCGCCTCCCGTTCGTAGCCATCGGCTAGCAACTGCTCGTAATCGGTATGGACATGGCGGACATGGCTGCCGAGCGCGAGCCACAGCGCGGTCGAGGGTGGCAGGTCCTTCATGTGCCGCCGTTCCGCGAGCGCGACGACGGCCTGGGCGTCGGCGAGCGGGATTCCCGGAGCGATCGCACGGAGCGCCCTGCGGATCGATTGCTGCCGTTTGGTTCCGGTCATGCCGAGAAAGTGGTCCCACGATCTGACGCTCGTCAATGTTTTGCGCGTCGCCGCCACTTACGTTGCGCGGATGCCACACCTATCTCTGTGTTCGAGGGGCTGCCCCAACGGGAGCTCCATCCTGACGAAAGGCAACCGGACCACGCTGCCACGGGGCGTGCCGGTGGGCGGAGTGATGCTATGAACATCGAAAAGTACACGGATCGGGCCAAAGGCTTCCTGCAGGCGGCGCAAACCATCGCGCTGCGCGAAGGCCATCAGCAGTTCACCCCGGAGCATCTGCTCAAGGCGCTGCTCGACGACGGCGAAGGCATGGCGGCAGGCCTGATCGACCGCGCCGGCGGGCAGGCGAAGCTCGCTTTGCAGCTGACTGACGCCGCGCTCGCCCGGCTGCCCAAGGTCTCGGGCAGCGGCGCGTCCGGCCCCAACCTGACGCCCGGCCTCGCCCGCGTCTTCGACACCGCCGAGAAAGCCGCCGACAAGGCCGGCGACTCTTTCGTTACGGTCGAGCGGCTGCTGCTGGCGCTGGCAATCGAGGAGGAGACCGAGGCCGGCAAGGCGCTTGCCAAGGCCGGCGTCAATCCGCAGTCGCTCAACAGCGCGATCGAGGCGATCCGCAAGGGCCGCACCGCCGATTCGGCCTCGGCCGAGCAGGCCTATGACGCGCTGAAGAAATATGCCCGCGACCTGACAGCGGCTGCCCGCGAGGGCAAGCTCGACCCGGTCATCGGCCGCGACGAAGAGATCAGGCGCACGATCCAGGTGCTCTCGCGCCGGACCAAGAACAATCCCGTGCTGATCGGCGAACCAGGCGTCGGCAAGACCGCGATCGCCGAGGGGCTGGCGCTGCGCATCGTCAATGGCGACGTGCCCGAAAGCCTGAAGGACAAGGAACTGCTGGCGCTCGACATGGGCGCGCTGATCGCCGGAGCGAAGTATCGCGGCGAGTTCGAGGAGCGCCTGAAGGCGGTGCTGAACGAGGTTTCGGCGGCCGATGGCGGCGTGATCCTGTTCATCGACGAGATGCACACGCTGGTGGGCGCGGGCAAAACGGACGGGGCGATGGACGCCTCGAACCTGCTCAAGCCCGCTCTGGCGCGCGGCGACCTGCACTGCATCGGCGCCACCACGCTCGACGAATATCGCAAATATGTCGAGAAGGATGCGGCGCTTGCCCGGCGCTTCCAGCCGGTCTTCGTGGCCGAGCCCTCGGTCGAGGATACGATCTCGATCCTGCGCGGCCTGAAGGAGAAATACGAGCAGCACCACCGCGTCCGCATCACGGATTCGGCGCTTGTCTCGGCGACGACGCTTTCCAACCGCTACATCACCGACCGTTTCCTGCCCGACAAGGCCATCGACCTGATCGACGAGGCCTCGGCGCGTCTGCGGATGCAGGTCGATTCCAAGCCCGAGGAACTTGATTCGATCGACCGCGAGATCGTGCGGCTGAAGATCGAGCAGGAGGCGCTGAAGAAGGAGAGCGATGCCGGCTCGCAGGAGCGGCTGAAGCGGCTGGAATCCGAGCTTGCCGACCTCGAGACGCGCTCGGCCGCGATCACCGCGCGCTGGAAGGCCGAGAAGGACAAGCTCGGCGCGGCCGCAGAGATCAAGACCCGGCTCGACAACGCCCGCAACGAGCTGGCGCAGGCGCAGCGCAAGGGCGAATACCAGCGCGCGGGCGAGCTCGCCTATGGCGAGATCCCGCAACTGGAGAAGCAGCTCGCCGAGATCGAGGCGATTGGCGACACCTCCGGCATGGTCGAGGAGGCTGTGACGCCCGATCATGTCGCGCAGGTGGTCAGCCGCTGGACCGGCGTGCCGGTCGACCGGATGCTGCAGGGCGAGAAGGACAAGCTGCTCAGGATGGAGGACACGCTTGCCGCCCGCGTCGTTGGCCAGCGCGAGGCGGTGGAAGCCGTCTCGACGGCGGTACGGCGGGCGCGCGCTGGTTTGCAGGACCCCAATCGCCCGATCGGCTCGTTCATGTTCCTTGGTCCCACCGGCGTCGGCAAGACCGAGCTGACCAAGGCGCTCGCCGCCTTCCTGTTCGACGACGAGACTGCGATGGTGCGGCTCGACATGTCGGAGTACATGGAAAAGCACTCGGTCGCCCGGCTGATCGGTGCGCCTCCCGGCTATGTCGGCTATGAAGAAGGCGGCGCCTTGACCGAGGCCGTGCGACGCAGACCCTATCAGGTCGTGCTGTTCGACGAGGTCGAGAAGGCTCACCCGGATGTCTTCAACGTGCTGCTGCAGGTGCTCGACGACGGACGTCTCACGGACGGGCAGGGCCGCACGGTCGATTTCCGCAACGTGCTGATCATCATGACCTCGAATTTGGGGTCGGAGTATCTGGTGAACCAGCCCGAGGGGCAGGACAGCGACGAGGTCCGCGACGAGGTCATGGCCGTTGTGCGGCAGGCGTTCAGGCCGGAATTCCTGAATCGCATCGACGACATCATCCTGTTCCACCGCCTGCAGAGGCAGGACATGGGCGCGATCGTCGATATCCAGATGGCGCGGCTCGCCAAGCTGCTGACCGACCGCAAGATCGTGCTGGAGCTCTCGGACGCCGCGCGCGAATGGCTCGCCGCCAAGGGCTACGACCCGGCCTATGGCGCGCGCCCGCTCAAGCGCGTGATCCAGAAGTCGGTTCAGGACCCGCTGGCCGAACTTCTGCTGGCCGGAAAGGTCAAGGACGGCGAGACGGTGCCGGTGACGGTCGGCCCAACCAGCCTGATGCTGGGCGATGTATCCGTCGTGAAGGAGAAGCGTCCGGCCAATGTCGTGCTGAACTAGCCTTTTGGCCAACCTCAACCGTCATGCTCGCCCTTGTGGCGAGCATCCACGTCTTAGTCGCAGAGCCGACGAGTGAAGACGTGGATAGTCGGGACATGACGGCGGAGGCGATCAGCTTCTTTTCAACAGAAATACCGCCTGCGCGCCAAAGAGGTTCCACAGCCACCACGGCGCGTTGAGCCCAACCCTGCCACCGGCGGCGTTGAGCGCGACGGCGCGCTCGCGCTCCGCGCCGACCGCGTCGCAGAGCGCGACGAAGTCGCGGATCGTACAGAAGTGGATGTTGGGCGTGTCCCACCAGTCAAAAGGCAGCGAGTCCGTCACCGGCATGCGGCCCTTGAAGAAGACCTGGGAGCGCATGCGCCAATGCCCGAAATTCGGGAAGGAGACGATGGCGCGCCGGCCGATCCTGAGCATGTGCTCCAGCACGAGCCGGGGATTGCGCGTCGCCTGGATGGTCTGGGACAGGATGACGTAGTCGAAGCTGTCATCGGGATAGTCGGCGAGGTCGGTGTCGGCGTCGCCCTGGATCACCGAGAGGCCGCGTGCGACACAGCCGGCGACGCCCTCGCGAGAGAGTTCGATGCCGCGCGCATCGACATTGCGGGTTTCGGCCAGCAAAGCCAGGAGTTCTCCGTCGCCGCAGCCGACATCGAGCACGCGCGAGCCCGGCGTCACCATCTCGGCGACGAGCTTCAGGTCGATGCGGGAGGTGTGGTGGTCGGGCAGGGTCATCAGATCCCCCTCGCCCGCGCCGCCGCGCCGATGAAGCCGCGCGTCGTGGCGAAGAGGTTGGGCTCCTCCAGCAGGAAGGCGTCGTGGCCCTTGTCGCTCTCCAGTTCGACGAAGGAAACCGAGGCTCCGGCCGCGTTCAGCGCATGCACGATGGCGCGCGAATCCGAGGTCGGGAACAGCCAGTCCGAGGTGAAGGAGGCGACGCAGAAGCGCGTCTTCGTGCCGGCGAAAGCCTTGGCCAGCACGCCGTCATGGTCGGCGGCGAGGTCGAAATAATCCATCGCGCGGGTGACGTAGAGATAGGAATTGGCGTCGAACCGCTCGACAAAGGAGACGCCCTGATGGCGCAGATAGCTCTCGACCTGAAAATCCGCGTCGAAGGAAAAGGTCGGCGCTTCGCGGTCCTGCAGCTTGCGGCCGAACTTGCGGTGCAGCGCCGGCTCGGAGAGATAGGTGATATGCGCGCCCATGCGGGCGACGGAAAGACCCTTGGCCGGCCGCGTGCCCTCCTCCAGATAGCGCCCGCCGCGCCAGTCGGGATCGGCCATCACGGCCTGGCGGCCGACCTCGTGGAAGGCGATGTTCTGGGCCGAATGTTTTGCACCGGTCGCCAGAGGCAAGGCGGAGAACACGCGCTCCGGGTAGCTCGCGGCCCATTGCAGAACCTGCATGCCGCCCATCGAGCCGCCGACGACGGCGAACAGACTCTCGATGCCCAGCGCCTCCAGCAACAGGGCCTGCGCGCGCACCATGTCGCGGATCGTCACCATCGGGAAGGCGAGGCCCCAGGGCTTGCCCGTTTCCGGATTGGTCGAGGCCGGCCCGGTCGTGCCGGTGCAGCCGCCGATGACATTGGCGCAGATCACGAAGAAGCGGTCGGTGTCGATCGGCTTGCCGGGCCCGATCATCGCCGTCCACCAGCCGCCCTTGCCGGTGATCGGATTGCGGCTCGCGACATGCTGGTCGCCGGTCAAAGCGTGGCAGACAAGCACGGCGTTAGAGCGGGCCGCGTTGAGTTCGCCATAGGTCTGGTAGGCGATCTGCCATTGGTCGAGCCTGACGCCGCAATCCATCGCGAGCGGGGTTTCGGGCCCGAAACGCGCGACAGGGCTGGACGGTTCGTTGGCCTCCTTCAGCGGATCGGCCAGGTTCAGGGAAAGATCGCTCATCAACGTCCGCTTTGACAGCAATGATTTGTCTTGCCGGTCGGGTCGTTCGGAAAATCGAACCTGATCGATGCCGCCTGCGCGCGCGCCTGTCAACGCGCGGATGCGTGAGCCGGCTTTGCCAAGTCCCGACGCGACCGCTAAGAGACGCGCGAACCCGCCAAGATCGCATCATGACCCAAGCCGCCCCCACCACACTCGCCGATCTGCGCGCCGGGATCGACCGTATCGACAGCGAGATGCATGCGCTGCTGATGGAGCGCTCCTCGATCATCGAGACGCTGATCGCGGTGAAGAAGACGCAGGTGTCGGGCTCGGCCTTCCGGCCCGGCCGCGAGGCCGACATGATGAAGCGGCTCGCTCTGCGGCATGAAGGCCTGCTGCCGCTCGATACGATCGAGGGCATCTGGCGCATCATCATCGCGACCTTCACCTATGTGCAGGCGAACTATGCCGTGCATGCCGACGTGTCGGGCGGCGATGCCGCTATGCGCGATTCCGCCCGCTTCCATTTCGGCTTCACGGTGCCCTTCGTCACGCATGAGGACGCGCGCGCGGTGATCCGCGCCGTGGCGGATTCGGCCGGCGATCTCGGCATCTTCCGGATGGACCAGGGCGCCAGCGCCGGCATCTGGTGGCGCGAGCTGATCGGCCCCGACACGCCGAAGATCATCGCCCGCCTGCCCTTCATCGAGCGGCCGGACCACCCGGCCGGCACGCCGGTCTATTGCATCGCCAAGCCCCTGGCGGACGCGGCGGTACGCGAGATCGTGCTCTATGCGGCCCGGGTCGAGCGCTGGTCGGATACCTTGCGGGCCGGCCTGTCGCAGCATCTCGCCGAGGTCTCGGCCAGTGCGGCGGACGGCTCGCATCTCTCGCTGCTCGTCGCGGCCTCCGGCGAAGCGGACCAGAGCGCCATCCGCAAGGCGCTGGAGCCGGCGGGCCTGAGCGACTTTTCCGAGATCGGCAGCCACGCCGCGCGTTTTTCCGTCAGATCCGTCCGCTGATCGATTTCCGTAAGGTCGAACGCCCATGACCACCGCATCCCGTCCCACCCCCCGCCCCGGCGTCCTCGACATCGAGGCCTATGTGCCCGGCAAGTCGGCCGCCCCCGCGGGCGTGAAGCTGCACAAGCTCTCGTCGAACGAAACGCCGCTCGGACCCAGCCCCAAGGCGATCGCGGCCTATGGGGCGCTTTCGGGCAACCTCGAACTCTACCCCGACGGCTCATCGACAAGGCTGCGCGAGGCCATCGCCGGCCGCTACGGCCTCGATGCCGGCCGCATCATCTGCGGCAATGGCTCGGACGAGCTGCTGGAACTGATTACCAAGGCCTATCTCGGCCCCGGCGACGAGGGCGTCTTCACGGAGCACGGCTTTCTGGTCTACCGGATCGCGATCATGGCCATGGGCGGCAAGCCTGTCGTCGTGCCGGAGACCAACTTCACCGCCGATATCGACGCGATCCTCGCCGCCGTGACGCCGCGCACGAAAATCGTCTTTCTCGCCAACCCCAACAACCCGACCGGCACCTACATCCCCTTCGACGAGGTCAAGCGGCTGCAGGCCGGCCTCCCCTCCCATGTGCTGCTCGTGCTCGATGCCGCCTATGCGGAGTATGTGCGGCGCAACGACTATGCGTCCGGGCTCGAAATGGTCGCGACCTGCGACAATGTCGTGATGACGCGGACCTTTTCGAAGATCTACGGGCTGGCGAATTTGCGGCTCGGCTGGCTTTACGGGCCGGCCCATCTCGTCGATGCGCTGAACCGCATCCGCGGGCCGTTCAACGTCAATGGCGCAGCGATCGAGGCCGGAGCCGCCGCCATCGCCGACGAGGCCCATGTCGCGAACGCGATCGAGCACAATGATCGCTGGCTCGCCTGGACCACGGCGGAGCTGGAAAAGCTCGGGCTGAGCGTGACGCCTTCGGTCGGCAATTTCGTGCTGATCCATTTCCCGCAGACGCCAGGCCGCACCGCGAAGGAGGCCGACGCCTTCCTGACGCAGCGTGGGCTGATCCTGCGCGGCGTCGGGGCCTATGGGCTGCCGGGCGCCCTGCGCATGACGATCGGCAGCGAGGAGGCCAACCGCCTCGTCGTCGCGGCCCTGACGGATTTCCTGAAAGCCGCGCCATGACCATGCCTGCCGCAACGCCTGCGGACAATTTCGCGACGCGGCGCGAGGAGCCTGTCTTCGGGCGGCTCGCCATCATCGGCATCGGGCTGATCGGCTCCTCGATCGCCCATGCGGCCAAGGCCTTCAATCTCGCCGGCGAGATCGTGCTGGCCGACCGCGACGCAGCCGTGCGCCAGCGCGCGCGCGAACTCGGGCTCGGCCACCGGGTTGCCGACAGCGCGGCCGAGGCCGCGCACGACGCCGACCACATCATCCTGTGCGTGCCGGTCGGGGCCTGCGGCGCGGTGGCGGCCGAAATCGCAAGTGCGCTCAAGCCCGGCGCGATCCTGTCCGATGTCGGCTCGGTCAAGAACGCCGTGGTCGAGGCGGTGACGCCGCATCTGCCGCAAGGCGTCCATTTCGTGCCGGCCCATCCCGTGGCGGGCACCGAGAACTCCGGCCCCGATGCCGGCTTTTCCAGCCTGTTCCTCGACCGCTGGTGCATCCTGACGCCACCGGAGAGTGCCGACGAGAACGCGGTAACCCGCACGCGCCAGCTCTGGGAAGGCATGGGCGCGATCGTCGAGGTGATGACGCCCCAGCACCATGACTTGGTGCTCGGCATCACCAGCCATCTGCCGCATCTGATCGCCTACACCATCGTCGGCACGGCCGAGGATCTGGCGGCGGTGACGCAGTCGGAGGTGATCAAGTTCTCGGCCGGCGGCTTTCGCGATTTCACCCGCATCGCGGCCTCGGACCCGACGATGTGGCGCGACGTCTTCCTGCACAACAAGGACGCGGTGCTGGAAATGCTTGGCCGCTTCAGCGAGGATCTGTCGCTACTCACCCGCGCCATCCGCTATGGCGACGGCGAGACGTTGCACAGGCACTTCACCCGGACACGCGCGATCCGGCGCGGCATCGTGGCGCTCGGCCAGGAGAAGCCGGAGACGGAGAAGCTCAGGAAATCGTGACGGGGCGCAGCGCAAAACCGCTGTCGTCCCGCCGGGAATCCTTGCCAACAATCGACCGGGCTGGTAGAGCCTGCCCGCGTCGCCGCTTTAGCTCAGCTGGTAGAGCACCTCATTCGTAATGAGGGGGTCGGGGGTTCGAATCCCTCAAGCGGCACCACTCTCCCCGTCGCCGGAAGTCTTCTGCGCCCTCACCCGTGCCTATCCGCGATCAGGCCCTGCAACTCCCCCAGCGACGCAATCGTCCAGTCGGCCTCCTGCCCGAGTTCCTCGGCCTGCATCCGCAGCGCCTTGAACATCGTCTTCGGCGCGATGGCGCCCGGCGCGGATAGCTCCTCGCGCAGCGCGGCCGGAGACACGCGCTCGATGCGGGCCACCTTGAAGCCGAAGGCTTTTGCGCCGGCCACGTCGAAGCCGTTGGACGAGACGAAGACGACCTCGTCGCGGGCGACGCCGAGCCTTTCCTCGACCAGTTCGTAGGTTCGCATGTCCGGCTTGAACACGCCCTTGGCGTCGACGCTGAGGACGGCCTTGAGCAGGTCGTCAAAGCCGCTATTGGCGACGAGCGCTGTGAGCATGGCCGGGCTGCCATTGGAGAGAATGGCGCGGTCATAGCCTGCGAGCGCTTCCAGCGCGGCCCGCGCATCGGGATAGGGCTGCAGGTTGTTGTAGGCGTCGGCCAGCCGCTCGAAGAGCTCGGGCGAGGCCTCCAGCCCGAGCGTCTTCAGCGTGTAGGCGAGCGAGGCCCGCGTCACCGACCAGAAATCCTCATAGGCGCCCATCAGCGAGCGCAGCCAGGTGTATTCGAGCTGCTTCATTCGCCAGGCCTGCGTGATGTAGTCGCCATGGCCGGGAAAAGCGGCATCGGTGACGCCGGCCACCGACTGCACGTCGTAGAGCGTGCCATAGGCGTCGAAGACGAAGGCTTTGATGGTCATGGGACGGGATCTCCGGTCGGTCTTGGGATCAGCTTTCGATCTTGCGATCAGCTTAGCGACAACACACTGGCGCAGAACACCAGGGTGAGCAGAAGACAGGCCGCCGCGCGAGCCTGCGAGAGGCCGGCGACCTCGGCGACGCCGCGCGCCGCCAGCACGAGAAAGGCCGCGCCGGCCAGGGCGACGACCGCGGTGAGCGCGATACCGCCGCTGCCTGCGACGACGAGCGCGGCGGCGGGCGCGGCGATCCAGAGCGGCGGCAGTGCCCCTGCGAGCGCCCAGAGCACGCTCCAGAACGGGGCGCGGGCGCGCAGCAGCCGCGTCATCGCAAACAGCACCGCCCCGACGCCGAACCAGGACGCCGCGACCGCGCCGACACCGCCGGCCGCGATGTAGCCGAAGGCCTGCGCCGGCGGCACGCCCGAGGCGGCCACGACATCATGGCGCGCGAGGAGGATGCCGAAACTCCAGCTCAGGCCCAGCAGCAGCACACCGAGGCCGGCGAAACGCTGCGGCAGGGCGACGGGCAGGCTCACCATGGCTGCAGGCCCCACCACAGCACCGGCAGCCAGAGCAGGCACAGGACGACGAGCCAGCCGGTCGCTCCGTAGCGCGAGCCCTCGACGCTGGGCCAGCCATGCATGGTCTCGACCAGCGTCTGCGTGCCGGCGCGCGTCGGCTCGTCGACCGCCGAGAGCTTCTCGGCCGCCAGCGAGACCAGGATGGTGACGATGAAGCCGACCGGCACCGCAACCAGCGCCGCCGCATAGCCGAGATTGGCAATCAGCCCCTTGCCGACGGCGAATTGCGGAAAGACGTAGGGCGAGATCGCGACATAGAGGATGCCGGCGAGCGCGCTGCCGGCGAAGGCCCCGTATTTGTTGATCCGCGTCGACCAGGCGCCGAGCACCAGCATCGGCGTGATGGTGCAGGCGCAGAGTCCGAAGGCCCAGAAGATCGAGATGATCAGGAAGGCCGGCGGGTCGAGCGAGATCAAGAGCGAGACCACGCCTGTCGCCATCAGGGCGATATAGCCCCAGCGCAGCTTGGTCTTCTCGTCGAGATCGGGCTTCAGCATGCCGACGATGTCGTGGCTTGCGACCGTGGCGACGCCGATCATCAGGCCCGCGATCGTCGAGACGCCGGCCGCGAGCGCGCCGGCGATGACGAGCGCGCTGACCCATTCGGGATTGTAGGCGAGGTTGAGCAGGAGCGTCGTCTTGTCGGCGGCGGCGGGCGGCAGCGCCTGGCCGAGCCTTGCGAAGTGGAACACGCCGGCGAAGCCGACCGCATAGACGCCCGAAAACGTCATGCCGACCCAGAAGCAGAACCACGGCACCGTGCGGCGCGCATCCCTGATGCTGGCGGAGGTGAAGACGCGCTGCGCCAGTTGCGGCAGGCCGAGCGTGCCGAGAGTCAGCGCCACGAACAGCGCCAGGAAGAAGCGAGGGTCGAATTTCAGGTTGAAGAACTCCGGGATGCGGCTGAGCATCGCGTCGGTCATGTTGCCGTAGCCGAGCGGCGGGAACCACCAGCCGGTGGCGTCGAGCTGCTTCAGGATCGCCGCCAGAGGCAGCAGCAGCGTCAGCAGCATGATCACCATCTGGATGGCGTCGTTATAGGTCGCGCCCTTCATGCCGCCGAGCGTGATGTAGCCGGTGATGACCAGCGCCGAAATGATCAGCGAGGCGAGATAGGGCAGCCCGAGCAGGACTTCGAAGACCTTCGCCACGCCGATGAACTGGCCGATCATGTACATCAGCATGATCAGGATCATCCAGACCGCGGCGAGATAGGCGACGCTCTGGCCGTAGCGCACGCGCACGAAAGAGACCGAGGTGTAGACGCCGAGCCGCCACAGCATCGCGCCATAGAACAGCACCAAAAGCGGCACGCTCAGGATGAGCTGGATCCACATATAGACGAAGGGCAAATGCAGCTGCTGAATCAGCGCGACGACGCCGAGAAAGGTCGCGACGCTCATCCAGGTGGCGGCCGCCGCCAGCGAGTTGATCACCGGGCCGATCTGCCGGCCGGCGAGATAGAGATCGCGCTCGTTGTGGGTCGCTGTCCGGAAATACAGCGCGACGCCGTAATAGAGCAGGAACATCGCGGCGCTGACGCCGACGCCGAGCCAGATATTGCTGAGTTGCCAGGAGGCCGCGGTCATGTCCGGTCCCCTTGCGTCGTCGGGGCGGAGGCCGGCATCGCAGGGGCCGCCGGACCGGAGGCCGCGATCTCCTCGTCGAGCCTGTCGGCGGCGATGTTCCACCAGATCGAGACGGCGAGCACGCCGAACCAGCCGAGGAAGACCGCCATGAAATAATGCAGCGGGAAACCGAGGATGCGGACGCCGTTATTGGTGCCGAAGATCAGCGCCCAGGGCGCGGTATGCGCCGCCAGCAGATACAGGACGAAGAACCCGATCGTGAGACGGGCCTCCTTGCGATAGGTCTCCATGTGGTTCCCTCCCCATTGGTCCGCGCCCGGTTGGTCCCGGGTCGTTCGGCAAAATCTGGCCGCGCTAGTCGCGCAGCCGGTAGCGTTCGACGGCATCCTCGTTCCAGCCGAGCCCGACGCCGGGCGCAGCCGACGGCGTGACGAAGCCGTCGATGACCGAGACCGGCGCGCGCAGGATCGGCGCGGCCCAGTCCATGTATTCGAGCCAGTGGCAGGTCGGCGTCGCGGCGAGCAGATGCGCGCTGACCTCCGGAAAGAGATGCGACGACATCGCGATCTCGTGACCGGCAGCGAGGCCGGCCGCGCGCAGCCAGCCGGTCACGCCGCCGATGCGTTCGAGATCGGGCATGACGTAGTCGCTGGTCTTCCGTGCCAGCGCTGTGGCCATCGCGGTCGGGCCGGAGAAATTCTCGCCGATCTGGATCGGAGTCTTCAGTTCGCGCATCAGCCGGGCATAGCCGTCGTAATCGTCGTGCCGGATCGGCTCCTCGATCCAGTAGACGCCCTCATGGTCGAGCGCCCGGCCGCGCTCCAGCGCATCAGTCAGCGAGAGGGCCTGGTTGAAATCGACCATCAGCACGACATCGTCGGGCAAGCGTTTGCGCACCGCGCGAACCGCTGCGAGATCGGCGGCCAGCGTCGGCCGGCCGAGCCTGAGCTTCACGGCCGTGAAGCCGCCCTCCAGAAGCTCCATCGCCTCGTCAGCGCAGGCCTCGGGCGTCATCAGGCCGAGCCCGTTGCTGTTATAGGCGCGGATCGGCGCGGGCGACGCGCCAAGCATCGTCGCGAGCGGCAACCCGGCCGCCTTGGCCAGGATGTCCCAGAGCGCGACGTCGAGCCCCGCCAGCGCCATGCGGACCACGCCCTGCACGCCGATCAGCCGGAAGCGCTTGTGCAGCTTTAGAGCGACGGCCTGCGGCGAGACGGCGTCGCCCCTGACGCTGTCGAGCGCCGCGCCGAGCAGATGCGCGATGGCCGGGCCGGCGGCCGCGACATAGCAGAACAGATAGGCGTGGCCGGTGATGCCCTGGTCGGTCTCGATGTCGATCAGCAGCAGCGGCGCGGTGCGCACCGTATCGGCGCTGGTGCCGAGCGGGCGCGCCATCGGCACATCGACCGTGACGGCCCTGAAGCCGGTGATGATCGGGGCGGGCACCATCTCAGAGGGCCGCCCGGCCGTCCTGATGCAGCGACAAGATGTCGAGGACAGCCCGGTTCAGCGGCGTCGGCACGCCGAGGCGCTCGCCCATCGCCACCACATCGCCGCCGAGGAACGGCAGTTCGAGCCGGTTGCCGCGATCGAGATCGCCATGCATCGAGGAGGTCATCTGCGCCGGCAGCGTGTCGCAGAAGGCGAGCCGGTTCTGCGCGAAATCTTCCGCCAGCGCGACGCCGCTGGCGCGGCCGACGGCCACGACCTCGTTCATCAGGCCGAGCAGGAAGGCGCGGGCGCGCGGATTCTCGCGGATCGGCCCGATCTGCGAGCGCATTGCTGTCGTCGCACCCGAGAGCCCAGCGAGGAAGACGAATTTTTCCCAGGTCGAGCGCTCGATGTCTGGGCTGATCTGCGCGTCGATGCCGGCGGCGAGGCAGGCTTCGAGCAGACTCTGGGTCCGGGCGGAGGTTGCCCCACCGAACTCGCCGAAGACCAGTTTCTGCATCGCGCCGACATGGCGAATGACTCCGGGCCGCGCGATCGAGGCCGCGATGTAGCTGACGCCGCCGAGAACGGCCTGCGAGCCGAGCGCGTCGCGCAGGATCGCGTCCTTGCGCACGCCGTTCTGGAAGGAGACCGCCGCCGCACCAGCCTGCACCAGCGGCAGCACGGCGCGCGCCGCGTCCTCGGTGTCCCAGAGCTTGACGCCGATCACGACGAGGTCGACCGGGCCGAAGGCAAGCGGATCGTCGCTCGCCTGCACATTTGGAAGGGTGATCGCGCCCTGATCGCTTTCGACGACCAGGCCGTACTCGCGGAGCGCCGCCAGATGGGAACCGCGCGCGACGAACCGCACATCCGCGCCGGCCAGCGCGAGTTTTGCGCCGAAATAGCCGCCGATTCCGCCGGCTCCCATCATCGCGATGCGCATGCGACTATCGCTCCCGAGGCAATTCTTGAATTTCTATTCAATTATGGTTCTGGAATATGCGCTCAAGAATTTTTGGTCAAGCGGGTCGCTTCCTGACGCAGGCACAGCTATTTCAACGAAAACGAAACTCTGGACGAAGCACGACCATGGCGCGCCCGAAGGCATTCGACCCCGAGACCACGCTCGACATCGCCGTCGAGCGCTTCTGGCAGCACGGCTATGACGGCCTGCCGATCCAGGAACTGTGCCGGGCGATGGGGCTCAACCCCGGCAGCCTCTACGGCGCCTATGGCGACAAGCGCTCGCTCTTCCTGGCGGCGTTCGACCGCTATGCGGCCACGGTCTCGAAGCGGGCGATCGAGCGGGTGCTGGACGCGCCGTCCGGCCTCGCCGGCATCCGCAGCTACTTTGCCCATATGATCGAGTCGATTCTCGACGGGAAGCGGCGCTGGGGCTGCCTTGCGACCAATGCGGCCGTCGAACTCGCCGCCCGCGATCCCGAGATCGCCTTGAAGGTTCAGGCCCATTTCCAGCGGCTGGAGCAGGCTTTCGCGGCGGCCCTGGCGCGGGCGGAGGAGGATGGCGAGATCGGCGCGGCATCGCGCGAGTTGGCGCCTTATCTCGTCTGCACGGTGCAGGGGCTCAACGTCGTGGCCAAGACGAAACCCTCGCGCGGGCGGCTCGAAGGAATCGTCGCCGCGGCGCTTCAAACGCTGACGCCGAGCGCGCGGCGGGGCGGCGAAACCCTGCAATAGCTAGCCGGCCATCACTGCTCCCCGATGCCGAAATCGCGCAGGAAGCGGTCGATCGCGCGCTCGATCGCAGGACCGACATCGTCGGGCGTCGGGGTCTGGTAGACGAAACGCCGGATGCCGAGATAGACGATGCCGCCATGGAGGTTCCAGATGTCCTCCATGTCGGGCAGCCGCGTCGACGTCGCCGAGGCTGCGATCTCGCCGAGCATCGGCTCGAGGAAAGCGACGCGCAGATGTCCGAGATAGCGCGCATTGAGCTGCGCGCCGGCGAGCCCCGAGAACATGAAGATGCGCATCCACTCATAGGTGAAGATCGCATCGGTATAGGCTGTGTAGAAGCGCAGCATGCGCTCGCGCAGAGGAAGGGCGCGATCGAGCAGGAGAGCCCGCCACTCCGGCTGCAGCCTGTCGAGATAGACCCGCTCGAACACCGCCTCGACGAGGCTCTCCTTGCTGTCGAAATATTTGTACAGCAGCGACTGGGTGATGCCGAGCCGCTGCGAGAGGTCGCGCGTCGTCCCCGCCAACCCAGCCTCGGCGAAGAAGGCGACGGCCGCCTCGACGATCTGCAGGCGGCGCTCGGCCGGCCTCAACCGGCGTTTGGGCGCGGCTGAGCGGGCGGAGGCGGTCGGCACGCCCGGTTTCAAAGTCATGTGCATCGCCGCACGTCAGACCACGAAAAATTCCAGTTGCGAAGTGCTCTGATTTTAGAGATCATTTGATCAATAAGAAAGAGGTTGCCGCATTGGAACAGGCCTCGCGATCAGGGAGACGCCGTTGAAGCCTGCCCCGCTCAGCTATGCGCGCGCCAGCGATGTCGGCCATGCGCTCGCGCTCTGGCGCGAGGCCGGCCCTGACGCCCGGATTCTGGCAGGCGGCCAGAGCCTGCTCGCCGGGCTCAATCTGCGCATGTCCGAGGTTGACGGGCTGATCGACATCAGCCGGATCGCGAGCCTGCGGACGATCGATCTGGTCGGCGACAGCTTGCGCATCGGCGCGCTGACCCGCCATGCCGATCTCGAACGCTCGACACTGGTCGCGCTTCATGCGCCGGCGCTGGCGCAGGCCGCGCCTCTGATCGCCCATCCGGCCATCCGGACACGCGGCACCATCGGCGGCTCGCTCGCCTATGCCGATCCGGCCTCCGAACTGCCGGCCTGCATGCTGGCGCTGGACGCGGTCATCGTCGCGCAAGGGCAGGATGGCGAACGCCGCATTGCGGCGCAGGACTTCTTCACCGGCGTATTCGAGACCGCGCTCGCGCCCTTCGAATTGCTCGTCGCAGTGGAGATTCCGGTGCTACGGGCGGGGCGCGTCCAGGCGATCCGTGAGCTGGCCCGGCGCAGCGGCGATTACGCCATGGTCGGATTGGTGGCGGCGGCCGAGGTCACGCCGGCTGGTCTGCGCAACGTCAGGCTGGCCTATTTCGGCGTCGGCGGCTCGCCCGTGCTGGCACGGGCTGCGATGGCCGCGCTCGACGCCGGCCGCCCTGTGGCGGAGGCGGAAGCGGCGCTCGACGACGATCTCGACCCCTCCGACGATCTGCAGGCCAGCGCCGCGATGAAGCGCCATCTCGCCAAGGTGCTGCTGCGCCGCGTGCTCGGCGATTTCGCAGCCCCGGCACGAGGGCGACAGGAATGACCGGCAGCTTCTCCAGCCATGTCGAGATCACGCTCAGGGTGAATGGCGAGCCCGTCAACGCGCGCGTCGAGGCGCGCCGGCACCTGATCGATTTCCTGCGGCTCGATCTCGGCCTCACCGGCTCGCATGCCGGCTGCGAGCATGGCGTCTGCGGCGCCTGTACGCTGCGCGTCGACGGCGAGATCGTGCGCGGCTGCCTCACGCTCGCGGCGCAACTCGACGGCAGCGAGGTCTGGACCATCGAGGGCCTGTCGGATTCGGGCGCGATCCGCGACTTGCAGGACGCTTTCGTCGCGCGCAACGCGCTGCAATGCGGCTTCTGCACGCCCGGCATGCTGGCGGCCTGCGCCGACCTGCTCGACCACAACGCCGACCCCAGCCGCGACGACATCCGCGAGCACATCTCGGGCAATTACTGCCGCTGCACCGGCTATGAGGCGATCGTCGACGCGGTCGCGACCGTCGCGGCGGCGCGACGCGGGCTGGCGAGGGCCGCCGAGTGACCGTGAACCTGCATCTCAGCGAACTCGACCGGCCGAACTCCTATATCGGCAAGACCGTGCCGCGCCCCAACGCGCCGCGCCTCGTCGAGGGCCGCGGCGTCTATGTCGACGATGTCGTGCTGCCGCGCATGGTCCATGTCGCCTTCTTCCGCAGCCCGCATGCCCATGCCCGCATCGGCGAAATCGACTCCGCTGCGGCGCTGGCGGTGCCCGGCGTCATCCGCGTCTTCACCGGCCGGGACATCGCAGACATCTGCAGCCCATGGGTCGCGGTGCTGGCCCATCTGAAGGGGCTGAAATCGGCGCCGCAGCATGCGCTCGCGGTCGAGCGGGCCACCTGGGTCGGCGAGCCCGTCGTCGCCGTGGTGGCAGGCACCCGCGCCGCCGCCGAGGACGGCGTCGCGGTGCTGGAAGTGCAGTTCGAGCCGCTGCCGGTCGTCGCCGATATGGAGACGGCGCTCGCTCCCGATACGCCGCTGATCCACCCCGAACTCGGCGACAATCTCGTCTTCCAGCGCCTGCACGAGAAGGGCGAGCCCGACGCCGCGATGGCGGGCGCCGCCAAAGTCGTCGAGGCTGTCTTTCACACCGGCCGCCACACCGGCGTCTGTCTCGAACCGCGCTCGATCCTGGCGAATTACAGCCGGCCCGAGAACCAGCTCACGGTGCATCATTCGACGCAGGCGCCGCATATGATGCAGACGATCTTCGCAAAACATCTCGATTTGCCCGAGGGCAATGTCCGGGTGATCTGCGGCGATGTCGGCGGCAGCTACGGCGTCAAGGTCCATGTCTATCCAGACGAGATGGCGGTCGCCGCAATCGCCAAGGCGATGGCGCGGCCGGTGAAGTTTATCGCCGACCGGCTGGAATCCTTCGCCTCCGACATCCATGCCCGCGATCATCGCATCAAGGGGAAGATGGGCGTCGATGCCGAAGGCCGGATTGTCGCCATGGAGATCGACGATCTGACCGGCATCGGGCCTTACTCGGTTTATCCCCGCACCAGCGCGATCGAGGGCAACCAGGTCGTCAATCTCTGCGGCGGACCCTACGACTTCCAGAACTACCGGGCCCAGACCACGGTCGTGCTGCAGAACAAGACGCCGACCTGCCAGTACCGCGCCGTCGGCCACCCCATCGCCACCGCCGTCACCGAGGGACTGGTCGATCTGGCGGCCGACGCGATCGGGCTCGACCCCGCAGAGTTCCGCCGCCGCAACATCGTGCGCGACGACGCCTATCCCTACACATCCGCTGCGAACATGCGTTTCGAAGGGCTGTCGCATCAAGCCAGCCTCGAAAAGCTGCTCGTCATGATGGACTATGACGCATTGCGGGCCGAGCAGGCCGCCTTGCGCAAACGGGGCGTGCATCGCGGCATCGGGCTCGCGAGCTTCATCGAGCTGACCAACCCAAGCCCGTTCATGTACGGCATCGGCGGGGCGCGCATCTCGGCGCAGGACGGCTGCACGGTCAGGATGGACCCGGACGGTTCGGTCGTTGCGCTGTCGGGCGTCACCGAGCAGGGCCAGGGCACCGATACGATCCTGGCGCAGGTGGTGGCCGAGGGCGTCGGCGTGCCGATCGAGCGCGTCAGGGTGATCACCGGCGACACGCAGGTGACGCCCTATGGCGGCGGCACCTGGGCCTCGCGCGGAGCCGGCATCGGCGGCGAGGCGGCGCTGCAGGCGGGGCTGGCGCTGCGCGAGAACATCCTCGTGGTGGCAGCCGCCATGCTGCAGGCCGAGGCCGGCGCGCTCGATGTCGTCGCCGGCGAGATCGTCGACAAGGCGACGGGACAGCCGCGCATGCCCCTCGCCGAGCTCGGCCGCATCGTCTATTTCCGTGGCGACACCTTGCCCAAGGGCCTGCCGCGCGAACTCGTGGCGACGCGCCATTTCATCACCAGCGACTACCCCTTCGCCTTCACCAACGGCGTGCAGGCGTCGTACGTCGAGGTCGATGTCGAGACAGGCTTCGTCCGGCTGCTGAAGCACTGGTGCGTCGAGGATTGCGGGCGCATCATCAATCCCCAGCTCGTCGACGAGCAGGTCCGCGGCGGCATCGTCCAGGGCATTGGCGGGGCGCTTTACGAGCACTGCCTCTACAGCGAGGACGGCCAGCTCATGACCGCCAACATGGCCGACTACCTCGTGCCGATGGCGGCCGAGATGCCCGACATGGTGATCGGCCATGTCGAGACTCCGACGAGAGAATCGCTGCTCGGCGCCAAGGGTGCGGGCGAGGCCGGTACGGCCGGCGCGCCGGCCGCGATCATGAACGCGATCAACGACGCGCTGAAGCCCCTGAAAGCACGCGTCACCGCCATGCCATTCACGCCGGAGCGCATTCTGGCGGCGCTGGGCACGATTCCCGAACGACGCCTTTGACATTTGCAACCAATCAGGCGGCGACAGACCGCCCCAGGGAGACGACGGCCATGACCTTCACCAGACGCACGATCCTCGGCGCGCTCGCGGCCGCAATGGAATATGCAGCGCTCAGCCAGCCGACGCAGGCGCAGCAGCGCATCACCATCAACATCGCCTCCAGCCACCCGACCGCCAATATCTGGGTCTGGGCGATGAAGAACGCGCTGCAGACCGAGGTCGACCGCATCCTCAAGGAGGGCGGGGGCAAGTTCGTGGTGAACTGGCGCGAAGCCTATGGCGGCACGCTCTACAAGTTCACCGATACGCGCGCGGCGGTGGCCGACGGCATCGCCGATATCGGCATGGTCGGCACGGTCTGGGAAGGTGCGGCGATGCCGCTGCAGAACGTGACTTACTTTGCGCCCTTCGCGACCGACAACCACGAGCTGCTGATCGAGGTCTTCGACAAGCTGACGGCCGAGGTGCCAGAGCTTGCTAAGGGTTGGGACAGCCAGAACATGGTCTATCTCTCGTCGCTGATCACCGACTCCTACGACATCTACGCCAACTTTCCGGTGACGAAGCTAGAGGACCTGCAGAACCGCCGCATCAACGCGCCCGGCACCTCGGCGAACTGGCTGACCGGCACGGGCTCGACCCCGGTCGATGGCGCGCTGACGACCTACTACACCAACATCCAGACCGGGGTGACGCAGGGCGCGCTCTCATTCGCCAGCGGCATCCAGCCGACGCGGGTCTACGAGGTCGCGCCCAACCTGACCAGGGTCGGCATCGGCGCGATGTATTTCGGCGGCATTGCCGCCAACAAGGCGTTCTTCAACAAGCTGCCGAAAGACGTGCAGGACGCGATCAAGACAGCCGGCAAGACGACCTCGAAAAAGCATGGCGAATACGTCACCCAGCGCTCGACAGCGGCACTAACGGAGATGAAGGCGGCCGGCCTCAAGGTCGCGGAACTGCCCGAGGCCGAGAAGGCGAAATGGGTCAAGAACCTGCCCAACATCGTCGATCCCTGGATCAAGGCCAATGGCGAGCCGGCCAAAAAAGTGCTGAAGGCCTATTTCGCCGAGTTGCGGGCGCGCGGCGTCAAGCCGCTGCGCAACTGGGACGAGGGGCTTTGAAGCGCCTGCGGCAACAGCGCCGTGGCGTCCGAACCTGACGATGCAGGGAGGCTGAGCCCTTGGCCGACGCCACAGACACCAATCTCGACGCCGCGCCGCAGGTCCCCCAGGGCCTGTTCCAGCGCGCCGTGGGCGTCATGGCCGCGATCGGGACGATCTGGATCTTCCTGACCATGTTCATGATCGTCGCCGACGTGCTCGGCCGGAATCTGTTCAACGCGCCGATCACCGGCGTCGCGGAGGTCGCAGGCCGTTCGGTGGTGGCGATCGTATTCCTGCAGATCGCGTCGGCCGTGGCGCAGGGCCGGATGACGCGGGCCGATTTCCTGATCAACATCGTCGAGGCGCGCGCGCCTGCCCTGGCCGTATTGCTGGAGGCGCTGTTTGCGCTGCTCGGCGCGACGGTGTTCCTGCTGATCGCGCTGGCGTCCTGGCCCGACCTCGCCAGTTCATGGCGGACCCGTGATTTCTTCGGCGTGCAGGGGCTCTTCACCATCCCGACCTGGCCGTTCTGGGCGATCACCGTCATCGGCAGCCTCGCGGCCGCGGCGGCCTATCTCGTTGCGATGGCCGGGCGGGTGCGGATGCGCAGTGCGACGGCGGGACAGGCCTGATGGATCTCGGGTTCGGCCTGGCGCTGATCGGCGCGCTCGTCATCCTCGTCCTGCTCGGCGTCCACATCGCGGTCGCGCTGTTCGGCGTCGCCTTCGCCGGCGTCTGGATCATCCGCGACAACCCGGCGCTGGCGATGCGGCTGCTCTCGGTCTCCGCCTATAACGGCATCGCCGACTATCTCTTCGCCACGATCCCGCTCTTCGTGCTGATGGGGCTGCTGGTCTCGATCTCGAATGTCGGGCGCGACACGTTCGAGGTGGCCGAGGCGCTGCTGCGGCGCGTGCGCGGCGGGCTCGGTGTCGCAACCGTCGCGGCCAACGCCGTCTTCGCGGCCGTCACAGGCGTTTCGATCGCGTCGGCGGCCGTCTTCACCAAGGTCGCGGTGCCGGAGATGACGCGGCACGGCTACCGCAAAGCCTTCGCGGCCGGCACGGTCGCCGGCTCCTCGATCCTCGGCATGCTGATCCCGCCGAGCCTGCTGATGATCATCTATGGCGTGCTGGCCGAGGTCTCGATCGGCAAGATGTTCGTCGCCGGCGTCGTGCCGGGCGTCATCATCGCGCTCGGCTTCGTGGCGGTGATCATCGGGCTCGCGACCTTCTGGCCAGCTTACGTCTACGATCTCGACCGCCGCCGCACGCTGGCCGCCACCGAGGCCGAGGCGCCGGCGATGCCCGCCCGCGAAATCCTGACCAAGCTCGTGCCGATCGTGCTGCTCGTCGCGCTCGTGCTCGGCGGGCTCTATACCGGCTTCTTCACGCCGACGGAGGCCGGCGGCGTCGGCGCGTTCGGGGCGCTGCTGATCGCGCTGGCTCGGCGCAGCCTCGGCGACGGCAAAATCTGGCGGGTGCTGACCGAGACCGGCTCGGTCTCCTGCAGCATCCTGATCCTGCTGATCGCGGCGGGTTTCTACAGCCGCATGCTGTCCATGGCCGGCGTGCCGACGGCGATCGGCGATCTCGTGCAGGCGACCGGGCTCGGAGCCTATGGCTTCCTGTTCGTCTATGTCCTTATCATCCTGTTTTTGGGCATGTTCTTGGATTCAAGCTCGATCCTGCTGATCATGACGCCGATTGCGGTTCCGATCGCGCAGAGCTTCAATTTCGACCTGATCCATTTCGGCATCGTCACCGTCATCGCCGTCGAGATCGGTCTGCTGACGCCGCCCTTCGGCATCTCGGTCTTCACCGTTAAGGCGACGCTCGGCGATCCGACGATCTCGGTCGAGCAGATATTCGGCGGCGCGATGCCCTATATTATGGTGATGCTCGCGGCGCTGGTCGCGATTGCAGCCTTCCCGGCGCTGAGCCTGATCCTGCTATAGGCTCCGGACCACGAACCGGAGTGTCCTCATGAGCAGCCGCATCGGCATCGCCATCGTCGGGCTGGGTGCGGCCGTTCAGCCCCATGCCCGCAGCCTGCTCGACCTCGCCGACCGTGCCGACGTCCGCCATGCGGTCACCCGCTCGCCGGAGCGGGCGGCTGCCTTTGCGCGCGACTTCCACTTCCCCGTTACGACCGACCTCTCACACGCGCTGGCCGATCCGGCGGTCGAGGCGGTGCTCGTGCTGACGCCGCCATCGAGCCATCGCGACATCGCCGGACGATGCTTCGATG
Source organism: Rhizobiales bacterium CCH3-A5 (assembly GCA_001556025.1). GTDB lineage: Bacteria > Pseudomonadota > Alphaproteobacteria > Rhizobiales > Beijerinckiaceae > Allobosea. Next base: position 66,570 of record LSIB01000008.1, on the reverse strand, counting down.
CCGGCAAGCATGTGCTCGTCGAAAAGCCGCTTGAACTGACCAGCGCGCGCGGGGCCGACCTCGTCGCTGCGGCGCGCGCGGCCGGCCGCAAGCTCGGCGTCATGCTGCAGCATCGCTTCCGGCCCGGCAGCATCCGGCTGAAGGCTGCACTCGAGGGCGGCGAACTCGGCCGCATCGAGGCCGCCTTTCTGCATGTGCCGTGGTGGCGGCCGCAGGCCTATTACGACGAGCCCGGGCGCGGCACGCTGGCGCGCGACGGCGGCGGCGTGCTGATGACGCAGGCGATCCATTCGCTCGACCTGTTCCGCTCGCTGGTCGGCATCTCGCATGTGGTTGCGGCGCAGGCCCGCACCACGGCGCTGCATGCCATGGAGGGTGAGGACCATGTCTCGGCGCTGCTGGATACCGCCGATGGCGCACCGGCCACACTGGTCGCGACGACTGCGGCCTATCCCGGCCACCCCGAGCGCATCGAGATCATCGGGACCAAAGGCCATGCGGCGCTGGCCGGCGGGCGGCTGGCTCTATCGTTCCTCGATGGGGCCTTGGAGACGGTGGAGGCGGAGGGCGCGACCGGCAGCGGCGCCGGCATCATGGATTTTCCCCATGACGCGCATCGCGCGCTGATCGCCGACTTCCTCGATGCGCTCGCCCAGGACCGCGACCCGCTCGTCACCGGCGAGGAAGCGCTGGCCTCGCAGCAGGCGATCGACGCGATCCTGGCGAAGGCAGGCTGGAAGGCCGGCGCGGTTCGGTAGGGCGGGCTCGCGCAGGGCGACAAAGAGCCGCCATTCCAAACAGAGTCAACGATTGGTCACGCACGCCCTGATTGTGCCCGCGGGCTTCGAAACAGATTCATGATCCTCAAGGTTGAATCCGCGCAAAGAGGAACAGAATTACACCGACTCTTTGGTAACCACACCCGGCGCGACACAGTTAAATTACAGCTAACACAATGAAATACTTGGCTTTTCAACTCAATCTTAAATGACCGCCCGTAAGGTCAGTCCCAGCGACGAACAAGATCGCAGATCAACAGGTTCGGTTGGGGTGTCGGGTGATGAAGACGATCTATAATGAGGTGCCTGCTGACGCCCTGACGGGCAGCATGCGCGATTTCCGGGTTCCGGCGGGCAACGATCTCGAGCGCCGCGTCGGCAATTTCTTCAAATGGCAGAATCTGCGCCGGCAGAATGGCGTCTGGCCGTTCTCGCGCGCCACGGATTTCGGGCCGCGCACCGAGGTTTCGGCCGCCGACGACCGCGGCATCGCGATGCAGGGCGTCAACTTCGCCTCGCAGGACTATCTCAGCATGTCCTCCAACCCGGTGATCAAGGCGACCGCGCTGGAGGCGATCGAGCGCTACGGCGTCCACAGCGCCGGCTCGCCGGCTCTGGTCGGCAACACGACGGCCTCGGTCGCGCTGGAGCGCAAGATCGCCGAGTTCCTCGGCATGGAGGACGCACTGCTCTACCCGACCGGCTGGGGAGCGGGCTTTGGCGTGATCAAGGGTCTGGTGCGCTCATCCGACCACATCGTCATGGACACGCTGTCCCATACCTGCCTGCAGGAAGGCGCAAACGCCGCCACCCGCAACATCTACCAGTTTCGCCATCTCGACATGGCCCATTGCCGCCGCTGGCTGGAGAAGATCCGCGCCACCGACACCGAGAACGGCATTATGGTGGTGACGGAAGGCCTGTTCTCGATGGACTCCGACACGCCGGACCTGGCGGCGATGCAGGAGCTCTGCAACGAGTTCAACGCGACGCTGATGGTCGACGTCGCCCATGATCTCGGCGCGCTCGGCGAAGATGGGCGCGGCCATATCGGCATCCAGAACATGATCGGCAAGGTCGACATCGTGATGGGGTCGTTCTCCAAGACCTTCGCCTCGAATGGCGGGTTCGTCGCGGTCAAGGACCGGGCCATCAAGGAGTATCTGCGCTTCTATTCGGCCCCGGCCACCTTCTCGAACGCGATGTCCCCGGTGAACGCCGCGATCGTGCTCAAGGCCTTCGAGATCATCGACTCGCCCGAGGGCAAGGTGCTGCGCAACGAGCTGATGACCAATGTGCTGGAGCTGCGCCGCCAGCTCACCGAGGCCGGCCTCGAATACTATGGCGACCCATCGGCGATCGTGGCGGTCAAGATGGGCACCGAAGGGCTCGCCCGCCTCGTCTCGCGGCGCCTGCCGGAGCTCGGCCTGCTCTGCAACCTCGTGGAATATCCCGCGGTCGGCAAGGGCGCGGCCCGCTTCCGGATGCAGGTGATGGCCAAGCATTCGGCGCAGAACGTCACCGACGCGGTCGCCCGCATCAAGGCGGCGCGGCTGGAGGCCGAGATCGAGCTCGCGACCATGGGCGAGCAGGCGCCCCGGATGCGCGCCGTCGCCTGAACACGGACCCGCCCTCCGCCGCGTTGCCGCGGCCGAGGGCGGCTGTCCCGCCAGAACCATTAAAGGAAATTTCACCCCACTTCGATTGACTGTCGACTGGGGAATCGTCGGCGTCGCGACGCGCAGAGCCTGCGCTAACCGGCCCTTCGAAACGGCAGCGGCATGAACTCGAACAGTGTGACGACGACCAACGACATAGCCGGGCGCAGCCGGGCGCTGGCCGCATTCGTGCTGTCGGGATGCACGCTGGCCTGCGCCGCAGCGACAGCGGTCGCGGCCATCACACCGTTTCCCGCCATCCTCCCGGGCAGCGCGCTGGCGACGGCGCTCTTCAGCATCGCCGCCATTGTCGCGAACCGCTCGGAGCGGCGCGCGCCCGCCGCGACAGCGGACACACCGGCCGGTGGCGCAGCCGACGAGGCCGCGACACTCGCCGACGACCTCGCCCGGCGTGAGGCGGAACGGCGCAAGCAGCTTCAGGAGATCATCACATCCTTCGACACCGAATTTCTCGACACGCTGGACGGCGTGCTCGATTCGATCCGCCATCTCAAGCAGACGGCGGGCGAACTCGCCTCGATCGCCGACACGGCCAATGACGAGGTCATCGCGGTCGCGGCCACCTCGGAGGAGTCGTCGCGCAACGTCGCCGATGTCGCCGCCGCGACCGAGCAGCTCTCCTCGGCGATCGGCGCGATCGACCGCCAGCTCGTGACGACGCAAACCCTCGTCGCCGAGATGAACGACAGCACGCAGGCGACAAACGTCACCGTCGACAAGCTCGACCTTTCGGTGCGGAAGATCGACGGCATCGTCGCGCTGATCCGCGGCATCGCCGAGCAGACCAATCTGCTGGCGCTCAACGCCACCATCGAGGCAGCGCGCGCCGGCGACGCCGGCCGGGGCTTCGCGGTCGTCGCCGCCGAGGTCAAGACGCTGTCGCACCAGACCGCGATCGCCACCCAGGACATCGCCGCCCAGATCGCCGAGATCAAGCAGGCGACGACCCAGGCCGTAACGAACATCCGCAGCCTCTCGGCAGGGATGCTGCAGATGGACGAGCGCACGGTCGGGATCGCGGCGGCGCTCGAGGAGCAGGGCCAGATGACCTATGTGATCAGCCGCAGCATCGGCGAGGTCGCGACCGGCACCGCCTATCTCGCCCAGACGACCTCGACCATCCGCGATTCGGCGACGCGCACCCACGAGGTCGCGGGCGACGTTCTGGGCTCGACCGAGACGCTTGCGAACAAGGCCGAGAAGCTGGAGACTGCGGTCCACCAGTTCATGCAGCGGGTCGCAACCGCCTGAGGCAGTCCATCAGCAAGAGGGCGGTTGGCGGCAACCAACAAAAAACCCGCCTGCGGAAGCAGGCGGGTACTTACGTTTCGGGCAGCGCAGCCTTACTCGGCGGCCTGCTGAGGGGTCTCCGGCGTCACCGAGATGCCAGGGCGCTCGCGGCCGTCAGCCTTGGCCAGCGCGCGGCGCACGCCATTGCCGTAGTCGGGATGCACCTTGTCGAAATGCGCCAACTGGCGCTCCTCGATCTCGCGCGGAATGCCGCCCATCGCGGCCGCGATGTTGGAGAACAGGCGCTCCTTCTGGCCCTGGTCGAACAGGTTGAACAGCGCGCGCGGCTGCGAATAATCGTCATTGCCGATGCGGTGGTTGTAGCGCGCGGCATCGCCCGAGATGCGCAGCGGCGGCTCCTTGGCGGACGGCGCCTCGACCGGCCCGCCGAAGGAGTTCGGCTCGTAATAGACGTCCGGATTGCCGGTGCGGATGCCGCCATAGGTGTTCATCTGGCCGTCGCGGTGGTAATGCGCGACCGGACTCCTGGGCTGGTTTACGGGTATGTTCTCGTAATGCGTGCCGAGCCGGTGGCGATGGGCGTCGGCATAGGAAAAGACGCGGGCCTGCAGCATCTTGTCGGGCGAGAAGCCGATGCCGGGCACGATGTTGGACGGCGAATAGGCCGCGTTCTCGATCTCGGCGAAATAGTTCTCGGCGTTGCGGTTGAGCTCGACGATGCCGACGTCGATCAGCGGATAGTCGGCATGCGGCCAGACCTTGGTCAGGTCGAAGGGGTTATAGGGGGTCTTCTCGGCGTCCAGCTCCGGCATGATCTGGACCTGCATCTTCCACTTCGGAAAATCGCCCTTCTCGATGGCGTTGAACAAATCTTCCTGGGTCGATTCGCGGGTCTTGCCGACGACGACGGCGGCCTCGTCATTGGTCCAGTGCTTGTGTCCCTGCATGGTCTTGAAGTGGAACTTGACCCAGTAGCGCTCGCCTGCATCGTTCCAGAGCGAGAAGGTGTGCGAGCCGTAGCCGTTGATGTGGCGCACATCGGTCGGCAGGCCGCGATCCGACATCAGGATGGTGACCTGGTGCAGGCTCTCAGGGCTCAACGACCAGAAATCCCACATCGCGGTCGGCGAGCGCAGATTGGTTTTGGGGTGGCGCTTCTGGGTGTGGATGAAGTCGGGGAACTTGACCGGGTCGCGGACGAAGAAGACCGGCGTGTTGTTGCCGACCATGTCCCAGTTACCTTCCTCCGTGTAGAATTTCAGCGAAAAGCCGCGCACGTCGCGCTCGGCGTCGGCCGCGCCCATCTCGCCGGCCACCGTCGAGAAGCGCGCGATCATCGGCGTCTGCGAGCCGGGCTTGAAGACCTTGGCCTTGGTGTATTTCGTGATGTCGCCGGTGATGGTCAGCGTGCCATGCGCGCCCCAGCCCTTGGCGTGGACGGCGCGCTCGGGGATGCGCTCGCGGTTCTGGTGGGCGAGCTTCTCCAGCAGCTGGTAGTCCTGGAGCAGGACCGGGCCGCGCTCGCCCGCCGTCAGGGAGTTCTGGTTGTCGGGGATCGGCGCGCCGGCCGTGGTTGTCATGATCTTCGACATTGTAGTCCTCCGCTGGATCGCAGACGCGACACGCGCCCCTGCCTGAACTGGAATTGGAGAAACTAACATCGCTTTGTGACGATGATGTCCAATACCGTTTACGCGCGCTTTCGATAAGTTTATCAAATCGCCATGATCACCCTGAAACAGCTCCGCTATTTCGCCGCCGTGGCGCGGCACCGCCATTTCGGCAAGGCGGCCGAGGAGTGCCATATCAGCCAGCCGGCGCTCTCGCTCCAGATCCAGGAACTCGAACTGCAGCTCGGCTGCCAGCTCGTCGAGCGGCGGCGCGGCGCGATCGGCCTGACCGAGACGGGCGTCGAGGTCGCCGAGCGGGCGCGCCGCATCCTGATCGAGACCAACGACCTCGTCGATCATGCGAGGCACCGCCCCAACCTGCTCAGCGGACCGCTCGATCTCGGCGTGATCCCCTCGATCGCGCCCTATCTGCTGCCGGCGACGCTGCCGCTGCTGCAGAAGCGCTATCCGGCGCTGGAGCTGCGTCTCCGCGAAACGCAGACCGCGACGCTCTTGGAGGATTTGGCGGAAGGCCGGCTCGACGTCGCGCTGCTGTCGCTGCCCGTGGAGCGCGCTGGGCTGGAAACGCTGGCGCTGTTCGACGACCCCTTCCTACTGGCAGTACCGGCGCATGGCGACGGCGGCGGCGCGTTCGAGCCGCAGGCGGCGCTTTCGGGCGACAACCTGCTGCTGCTCGAAGAGGGCCATTGCCTGCGCGACCAGGCGCTCAGCGTCTGCGGCACGACGCGGCTGGAATCGCGCCGGCAATATGGCGCGTCCAGCCTGTCCACCATTATGCAGATGGTCGCCAACGGCTTCGGGACGACGCTGATGCCGGCGATGGCGCTGGCCGTGGAATGGCGGCCGGACATGCCGGTGAAGCTGTTCCGTTTCGCCAAGCCTGAGCCCAGCCGCGCGATCGGGCTGGTCTGGCGCAGGACATCGCCGCGTCGGCGCGATTTCGCGGCGCTGGCGGCAATCATCCGGGAGGTCGCCGACGGGATCGTCGCGAGCGGGGAACGGAGCTACGCCGCCGAAGCGCGGCTCGTCAGCCTGCCCTGAGCCGGCCCTTGCGCCTCGCCAGCCCGCCTCAGCGGTTGACCTTGTCCTGCGTCGCAACGCTCGGCCAATTCCTGTCGGCCTTGGCGATATAGCCCGCCTGATCCTGGTTCCAGCTCCGCTGAACCCGGGTGCTGTAGTTCAGGTAGAGCTTGCCGTCGGTGATCGTCCAGGCGGCCGGGTCGATCACAGCCTTGTAGCCGCCGGCCGCGCCATAGGCGCAGAAGCCGCCATATTGCGGCGCGTACTTCTCCGGCGCGGCGGCGAAGGCGTCGCGATTGGCGGCCGAAGCGAAGCGGAAGGTCGCGCCCTTGTAGAGCGTCGTGAACTGCGCAGAACCTGCGACCGGCTTGCCGGCCGTGAAATAGGCGACCGGATCGTAGCCCTTGATCGCAGGTCCATCGACATCGTTGATCTCGCCGCCGAAGGCGGCGCTGGCGGCCGCTCCCACCACGATCGACAGAGCAAGCATCAGGCGATGTAAGAACGATCGTATCGAAACGCGCATGATGGATATTCCCGCAGACGCTGCTGACTCCAACCCGAGCGTGCCGAAAGCCGGCGCGCCGGTCCAGACACGTCCACCAACGGCGCTTCACAGGTGCTTGAGCCGCCGTGATATGCGCAGTGGAACCCCGTGCCGGCGCGCAGGTTTCGGGCGTGCTGCAACGCGGCGACTATGCCACCCTGCCCTCTCCCCACTTCGAGCCCACAGCCATGAACCTGTTCGGCCGCATCCTCTACACTGCCATCGCCGGGGCGCTGCTCGGCGCGGCGATCCTACTGATCGGCATCGCGATCTGGCGCACCGCGACCGGCTTCTGGACCGGCGAAGGCGCACTGGAGACGATGCTGGACGGAATCGGGCTGATCATCATCGCGGTCGCAGTCGCCGATGTCGGCAAATTCTTGTTCGAGGAGGAGGTCCTCGCCGACCGCGAGCTGCGCAGCCCGGCCGAGGCGCGCGGCTCGTTGACTAAATTCATGACGATCATCATCATCGCGCTCAGTCTGGAGTCGCTGGTGTTGATCACCAAGGCGTCGCGCGGGACAATGTCGGAGGTGATCTACCCGGCCCTGCTCGGGCTCCTCGGCGTGCTTGCGATGGTCGGTCTCGGCCTGTTTCAGAAGCTCAGCCAGAATGCCACGGCGGCGCTGCCGCCGGACCGCGACGAGAAGAACGAGACGGCGCAAGCCGCGCCGAAGCCGCGTCGGCCGCGCGCAAAGCGCGCCTGACGGCATCAGTGATGCGTCGCCGGCTCGCTGGCCACAACCAGCAGTGCGCCAAGCCGCGCGCTCGCTTCCCGGCCCGACGCGATCCGCCCGAGCCTTCGCGCGGCGAAGCGGTTGCGCCCGCCGCGGGCGGCGAGCCGCTGGCCGAGCAGCGTCTCGGCCTGCGCGAAATCGCCGGCCCGGACCAGACTCTCAAGCGCGATCTGCTCGAAGACGTCGCGCTGGGCATTCGAGCCGCCGGCGCCGATGCGGTGGGGTGCGGCCAGACGCAGGAGGCGCGCCGCCTCGGCATAATCGCCCCGGCGGAAGGCGATGATGCCCTGCGCGGTCGCGGCCCCAGTCTCGCCGGCGACGCGGGAATCATGCGAGTGGCCCTCGCGCGAATCGCGGACGAGGTTTTCGGCGACGGTCGCTGCGGCATCCGCGCGGCCCGCGCCGAGCAGCGCCAGCATATAGTGCAGATCGGCGAACACGAGCCGGCGGTCGTTGACGCGGCCCTGCGCGATCAGCGCCAGTTCCTCCCAGCGCGAGCCGACATCGACGCCTTCGAGTTCGAGGCGCTGGAGCAGCGAGGCCGCGTTGGCGAGGTCGCGGAAATCATCCGTCGGCGCGGCGCGCACGGCGGTGTCGTAGAGATCGAGCACGGCGTCGATCTCGCCGAGTTCGAGCTGGAACAGCGCCATATGCCAGTGCAGATGGAAGCCGAAATTGCTGCAATGCTCCCATTCCTGAGACTGGCCGAGCCAGGCGACGCCGTCGCTGGCGCGGCCGGTCATCTCGAAGCAATGGGCCACGGCATGGCGGCCCCAGGCGTCGCGCGGCGCAAGCTCAACGGCCTCGCGACCCATCGCCTCGGCCTCGCCGAGATGGCCGAGTTCCTCGAGCGCGAAGGCCTGGCAACCCCGGACATAGCCGGAGGTGGCGCTGCGCTCGGAAAAGGTCGCAAGCGTCGTCGCGCCGGCGCGCGCCATGCCGCGAATGTCGCCGATCATGAAGCGGATTGCCTGCACGAGCTTGAAGGCGAGCACGTCGCGCGGGCAATCCGACAGCACGACCTCGAAGACGTCGGCCGCGCGCGCCGGCTCGCCATCGAGCCAGAGCTGAAGGGCCGAGATGTATCGGCGCTCACGCTCCGGCGTCGGGCGGGCGGCCGCGGCGGTGCGGGCGGTGTCGAGGCAAAGGCGGGCCTGCCCTACCAATTCGGCCCGCGCCAGCGTCAGCAGCAGGATGCCCTTGGTGGCGTGACCCTGAGCGAACAGCGGGTCGGCGGCCAGCGTCTTGCCCAGTTCGTCGGGTGCGCTGCGGGCGTGCGCCAGAATCGCCTCCACGGTCTCGTTCCAATGGCCGACGGCGATCTCGCAGTTCAGGCTGGTGGCGTTTCCGTAAGCGTCGGTGAACATCAAAATCCTCGCTGCCGCGCCCTGATCGGACAGATGGATTTTCTTCTACCAGCCCCGAATCCGGATGGTTTTCACGTTCGGGCGCTGGGCAATAACTGTTTCGTGACGGGGTTTTGATCGATCTGTCGCGGCTTCGCCGCCGCGGCAGGAATTTCGTCAACAGTTTGAACGGGCTGCCTCGCAGGCGACGGGCGCACCGCCCAGGGCGAAGACTTGAACCAGCCGACGATGAGCGCGGTCGCGATGACGATCACGACGCCGACGAGGTTGATCGCGAGGCTGACCAGCGCATCCGTGCCCAGCAAATGGAAGGCGAGCGAGGCCGTGCGCGCAGCGACGAGGCTGACGAGGAAGGTGGCGAGCGATTGCCGCCCGACCTTGACCACGACCATCGCGAGCCCTTGGGTCAGACGGGCGCGGCGCGGCTCGACCCAGGACAGCACGAGATAGGCGAGCGCGAGAAAATGCACATAGCGCAGCCAGTGCAGGTCGGTCTTCTCATTGCCGGGCAGGATCGCCGCATAGGCCCGCTCCAGCGCCGGCACGGCGGCATGGAAGCCCCAGAAGCTCAGCGGCAGGCTGACGATGAGGATGGCCGCCGCAAGCGCCAGCCAGCGCCGGTCCCGCAGCGGCGGGGCCCTGAGCCAGCCCATGCCGAGGGCAAAGCCAGTGAAGAAGATCAACTGCCAGGCGAAGGGATTGAAGAACCAGCCGAAGCCCGTCCACGGATTGCCGGGCAGGTTGATGCCGACCGTCCAGACCAGAGCGTACAGGACGAGCGAGAGGGCGACAGGCAACAGCCGATGCAGCAGCGACGCCGCCATCATCACCGGGATCAGGGCCAGAATGACCAGATACATCGGCAGGATGTCGAGATAGCCCGGCAGCCAGCGCAGGGTCAGCAGCCCAGCGATGGCGGTGGCCGGGTCGCGCAGCATATCGGGCAACGGATCTGTGTTGAGGCCGCGTCCGGGAAACAACGTCTCGGCTGCGAACATCACCCCGATGACGACGAGCACGACGCCGATCTGCGCCCAGTAGACCTGCCAGAGGCGATTGACGATGCGCGCGAGGCCTAACCAGAAGCCGCGCTTGACGAAGACCGAGCCGAAGGCGATGGCGCTCGCCAGCCCCGAGCAGAAGACGAAGAGTTCCGTGCCCGAGGAGAAGCCGAAGCGCGCCGGAATCCAGGCGTTCCACGGGTTCAGATCGGCATGGGCGATGAAGATGATGAACATCGTCAGGCCGCGAAAGAAATCCAGCCTGACGTCGCGCTCGCGTTTTGCCGGAGCGGCGGTCATCGCTCAGATCTTCCCGTCATAGGCGCGCCGCGCGATGCGGCAGGCCAACACCGTGAAGGCGTCACGACCGAGCGCGGCCTCGACTTCGGCGGCCAGCGTGTCTGCGTCGTCGATCCAGAGCCCCTCCCCGCCCAGAGCCTTCGCGACGGCGGGGAAGTCGCTGCCGGAAAAATCGACCGCCGCATTGGGGCGCTGGCTCGCGCGCTGCTTCATCTCGATCAGCGCCAGGCTCTGGTCGACCAGAACGACGATGACGACCGGAAGACCGAGATCGCGCGCGGTGGCGAGTTCGCCGAGCCCCATCTCCAGACCGGCATCGCCAACGAACGCGATCACCGGCGCGGCAGTCGCAGCGAGCTTGTAGCCCAGCGCCAGCGGCACGGCGCAGCCCATGGTGCAAAGGCCCGTCGATTGCAGGATCGCGCGCGGGATGTCCGTGCGCCAGATCTGCGAGAGCAGGATGCGGTGGGCGCCGGAATCGATCGTGATCACGGTGTCGGCCGGCGCGGCCGCGCGTACCGTCTCGAAGACGAGATCCGGCCCCCAGCCGTCGCTGGCGAAGGCCTCGCGCAGGGCGGCGCGCGTCCGGGCCGGCTCGCCGCCCGGCCAGAGGCCGCTCGCGAGAGGGGCAGCGTCGAGCGCGGCGAGGCCGGCCGCGACATCGCCGACGATGAGATGGTCGCTGCGGTGCATGCCGTGCTGCATCGCCTCGGCGACGAGGTCGATCACCAAGGTTTCGGCTGAGAACGGATTGCGCCAGTTGATCCGCATCTCGATGGGATCATAGCCGGCAAGGAGGACGAGATCGGCGGCCTGGATCAGCGGCAGCAGATGCCGGTCGGCCTTGGGCGAAAGCCCCGCGCCAGCGATAGCGAGCGGATCGCTCTCGGGCAGCGCGCCCTTGGCCTTGTAGCTGGAGACGACGGGGATTGCGCGTCGGCGCGCGAAATCCGTCAGCGCCTGCGACGCACCCTGATTGACGATGTCGAGCCCGGCGATGATCAGCGGCCGCCTTGCCTGCGCCAGCGCCGCACGGACCGCGTCGAGCGCCGCCGCTTCGGCCGGAGCGGCCGGCAGCGGCAGGACTGGCGCGCGCTGGCGGCTCGCCTGAGCCGGCCCTTCCGCCACGCCGATGGGCACGTCGATATGGACGGGGCCCGGCCGACCCGACAGGGCCGTGGCCAGCGCCTTGTCGACCACCGCCTCGCAGGTCTGCGCGGTGGCGCGAAAGCTCGCCTTGACGATCGGTCGCAGCAGGGCCTGATGGTCGAAGACCTGATGGGTGTAGCTCTCGGCCTCGGCGGAATCGACGCAGCCGGTGACGAAGACCAGCGGCACCCGGTCCTGCTGCGCATTGGCGACGACGTTGACGGCGTTGGCGACGCCGGGGCCGAGTGTGGCGTAAAGCAAGCCCGGAGCGCCCGTGGCGTGCCACGCGCCCTCGGCCATGAAGCCCGCGGCATTCTCGTGCTTGGCCAGGATCGGCGCGATGCCGGCAGCCTCGAACGCCTCGACCAGCGCCAGAACCTCGCCGCCTGGAATGCCGAAGGCATGCCGGATGCCCGCGCCTGCGAGGCGGCGGGCTATCAGATCAGCGCCGGTGACAGGCTTCGTTTCGGGCATGCAGGCGCAATCCAAGACTGCCGCGCGAGGCGTGTGCGCCTCGACGGAACACCTTGGCTTCCGCGATCACGCCATCAATGGCACGTCACGTCTGCGTGACCTCAAAGTCCGGCTCGCCCAGCAGCATCAGGTCGGTGTCGTCTGGACGCGCGCCGGCCGCCGTCAGCATGGCGTGGATCTGGCCGCGATGATGGGTCTGGTGGTTGAAGAGATGCACGACCAGCAGCGCGCAGGAGCGGCGCATCTCGCGCTGCGTCGCGCCGGAAAACCATGTCAGTTCGCCGTCGAGCCAGTCCTGGGAGAGGCCGCCCGCCCAATCTGCGATCGTGGCGTCGATCGAATTGCGGCGCGCGACGAACGCGTCCCAGCCCTCGACAAGCCGGGGCGAGTCCTTGATGCCGCAGCCAGGTCTCGGCGAGCCGGTGAAACGGCTGAGCCACATCTCGTCGGCCCAGAGCAGATGATTGAACGTACCATGGATCGAACCGAAATAGGCGCCGCGCTCGACACGACGGGCGGCATCGTCGAGCCCGGACGCAGCTGCGATCAGGCTGCCGTTCTGCCAGGCATTGTAGCGCACCATGGTCGCGACGAAGGCAGTGTCGATCATGGATCTCGCCTTCTCAGATCACATTGGCCTCTAGCAGAGGCCGGCCTGCAACGATGCGCTCATGGCCGAGATCGGCAAGATCGAGGCTGCGATAGCGGCCATGCGCGATGTACTCGGCCAGACCGCGCCCGACGGCAGGCGATTGCTGCAGGCCATGCCCCGAAAAGCCGTTGGCGAGGTACAGGTTCGGCACGCCGACGGCCGGCCCCAGGATGGCGTTGTGGTCGAGGCCGTTCATGTCGTAGGGGCCGGTCCAGCCGCGGCCGGGCCTGATTGCCTCGAAAGCTGGAATGCGGTGCGCCAGCGCCGGCCAGACCGTCTCCTCGAAGAAAGCCCAGTCGACATCCTCGACATCCGGGTCGGTCTCGATCCATTCGCGGTCGGTCTCGGCCGGTGGCGCCGCGCCGCCAATGAACATCTGTCCGTCGCCGCCGCGCGCACCTTCCGGCCGGCACCAGACGCCGCTCGTGTCGATCAGCAGCGGACAGTTTCCGACATCGCCCTTGCAGGTCCAGGTGAAGACGTTCCGCTTCATCGATCTGACGGGGATCGTGATGCCGGCGGTGGCGGCAAGCCTCGCGCCATGGGTGCCCGTGGCATTGACGGCCGCTCCGCAGGCGATGCGGCTGCCGTCCGTCAGTTCCACTGCTGTCACGCGCCCACCTTCGAGGACATATCGCGCGACTTCGCCCTGGCGGTACTCGACGCCAAGCGAGCGGGCCTTTTTCCTGTAAGCCTGCAGCAGCGCCCAGCCGTCGAACCAGCCCTCGCCGCTGACCCCAAACGTGCCGCAGGCGACGTCTTCGACATTAAGCCAGCTAAATTTGCTGCGCAGCATTTTCGCAGCATAAAGCGCAACATCGGCCCCCTCGCGCGTCTGCATTTGCTGGTTCACGGCGAGGATCGGCGCGCCCTCCGAACCGGCGAGATAGAGATAGCCGCCCTCGTGCAGGTCGATCGCCGGGGCCTCGCCATCGACTGCGAGATGCTGTCCGATGTTGCGCAAAAACGCGATGCCGTGCAGCGAGATGCGGATGTTCACCGGGCTGGAGAATTGCTGCCGGATCGACGCCGCCGAGAGTGCCGACGCCGCCTGCCGATAGGTCGGATCCTTCTCGATCACGACGACCTTGCCGGTAAAGCCGGCGTCGGCCGCGAGGTGGAAGGCTACGGACGAGCCGATGGCCGCGCCGCCGCAGATTACGACATCGGCGCTGTCAGAATGGGGCGACATGGCAGGGCTCGCAGAAATGCTGTCACGCAGGACGGCGGTGGTTGGTGACTTTCCGGCATGAATGACGCGGGACGCTGCGCTTGTCGAGAGGCCGGCGTCATGGCTGGCATTCGCGCAGCAGCCAGTCGCGGAAAGCGATCACCGCAGGCACATGCTCCCGCGCATCCGGATAGACCAGGTAATAGGCTTCCGAGCCGGTCACCGGCAGATCGAAGGGGATGACCAGCGAGCCCGCCCGCAGTTCCTCCTCGACAAGGAAGCGCGGCACGATGGCCAAGCCCAGCCCTGCGACCGCAGCCTGCGAGACCATGGCGAACTGTTCGAAGCGCGGCCCCATCAAAGCGAGGCTCGGCGGCAGGCCCTGCTGCTCCAGCCAGTTCGCCCAAGCGCGCGGCCGCGTCGATTGCTGCAGCAAGGGCGCGCGCAGCATGTCGGCCGGCGCGGCGAGCCCGAGCCGGGCGACCAGCGCAGGCGCGGCGACCGGTACGATTTCCTCGCCCATCAGCCGGTGCAGTTTCGCACCGGGCCAGACCGGATCGCCGAAATGGATCGCCGCATCGAGCGGCTCGCGCGCGAAATCGAACGGTACAAGCTTTGTGGCGAAGTTGATGGTGATGCCGGGATGCGCCTCGGTGAAGCGCGGCAGACGCGGGATCAGCCAGCGCGTGCCGAAGGTCGGCAGGATGGCAAGATGCAGCACGCCGGCAGCCCCGCGAAAAGCCATGGTCGAGACGGTGGCGGCTGCGATGCGCGAAAGACCGTCGCGGATGTCCGCTGCATAGGCCCCGCCCGCCGGCGTCAGGCTGACGCGCTGGCGAACGCGCTCGAACAGGGCAACGCCGAGCACCTGCTCAAGATGGGCGACCTGGCGGCTGACCGCGCCTTGCGTCAGGTTAAGCTCCTCGGCGGCGCGGGTGAAACTGCCATGGCGCGCCGCCGCCTCGAAGGCGGCGAGCGCCGACAAGGACGGAACGCTGAGGCGGCCGGAAGCCCATTCACCGATCATGATCAATACTCATCAAGTCGTGAGAACATATCGGTTGCTGGCGAGGCGCGGAAGAGGGCATTGTGCGAGTTGGATTTGAGGCCTCCGCCATGCCGTCATCCTGGCTTCGCGCAGCGAAGTTCCGGGTTCCATCATGAAGCGCCATCGCGCGTTACGATGGATCTCGGATCTACGCGGCTTAGTCTCTTGTCCAGGATGACGGGGAGGGTTGCGGCTTCGCGACGAACCAGACGACCAAGGCCTGACGCATGACCTCCACTCTCCCCGAGAATACGCTCGCGCTGCTGAAGCGTCTCGGCGTCGCCGACGCAGCCTTCGCGGCCACAGGTCTCGTTGCGCGCTCGCCGATCACCGGCGAGACTGTCGCGACCCTGCGCGAGACGAGCCCGACCGAGGCGACGGCCGCGATCGGACGGGCGCAATCGGCGTTCCTTGCCTGGCGCAAGGTGCCCGCGCCGCGCCGGGGTGAGTTCGTGCGCCTGCTCGGCGCGGAACTGCGCGCCGCCAAGGACGATCTCGGGCTGCTGGTCACGATGGAGGCCGGCAAGGTCACCTCCGAGGGCCTCGGAGAGGTCCAGGAGATGATCGATATCTGCGATTTCGCGGTCGGGCTGTCGCGCCAGCTCTATGGGCTGACGATCGCGACGGAACGGCCCAACCACCGCATGATGGAGACCTGGCATCCGCTGGGCGTCTGCGGCGTGATCTCGGCCTTCAATTTCCCGGTTGCGGTCTGGTCGTGGAATGCGGCGCTCGCCTTCGTCTGCGGCGACAGCGTTGTCTGGAAGCCATCCGAGAAGACCCCGCTGACCGCGCTGGCGGTGCAGGCGATCGTCGAGAAGACGATGAAGCGGTTCGGTCCGGAGGCTCCGGCGGGGCTTTCGGAAATCCTGATCGGCGGCCGCGAGATCGGCGATATTCTCGTCTCCGATCACCGCGTCCCCGTCGTCTCGGCGACGGGCTCAACCAAGATGGGCAAGGAGGTGGGTCAAAAACTCGCCAGCCGCTTCGCCCGCGCCATCCTCGAACTCGGCGGCAACAATGCCGCGATCGTCGCGCCTTCGGCCGATCTCGACCTCGCCCTGCGCGGCATCGCCTTCGCGGCGATGGGCACCGCCGGCCAGCGCTGCACCACTTTGCGCCGTCTTATCGTGCACGAGAGCGTTTACGACGCGCTGATCCCGAAGCTGATCAAGGTTTACGGATCGGTGACGATCGGCGATCCGCGCGAGGCCGGCGTGCTGGTCGGCCCGCTGATCGACGACGCGGCGTGGCAGGGCATGCAGAAGGCGCTGTCGGAGGCGAGGGCGGCGGGCGGCACCGTCCATGGCGGCGAGCGTGTCGATGTCGGCGCGGGTGGCTTCTATGCCAGGCCGGCGCTGGTCGAGATGCCAGCGCAGACCGGCCCGGTCGAGCGCGAGACCTTCGCTCCCATCCTCTACGTCATGAAGTATCGGACGCTGGCCGAGGCGATCGCGATCCAGAACGCGGTCGGAGCGGGCCTGTCCTCCTCGATCTTCACGCTCGACATGCGCGAGGCGGAGAGCTTCATTTCGGCGGAAGGCTCCGATTGCGGAATTGCGAACGTCAATATCGGGCCATCCGGCGCCGAGATCGGCGGGGCTTTCGGCGGCGAGAAGGAGACCGGCGGCGGCCGCGAGGCCGGCTCCGACGCCTGGAAGGCCTATATGCGCCGGGCCACGAATACGCTCAATTACGGCGCGACATTGCCGCTGGCGCAGGGCGTCAGCTTCGATGTCGACGCCTGACAGATCAGGGAGAGAACCGATGTCCGAGCCTGCCCGCAAGTCCAGCCACAGCCACAAGCTGGCCGAATTCGCCTGGGACGACGCCTTTTTGCTCGACGAGCAGTTGTCCGAGGACGAGCGCCTGATTCGCGACACGGCGCGCGACTATGCGCAGGAGAAGCTGCAGCCGCGCGTCTCGGAGGCCTATCTGGAGGAGAAGACCGACCGCGCGATCTTCAACGAGATGGGCGCGCTCGGGCTGCTCGGCGTCACCGTGCCGGAAGAGTATGGCTGCGCCGGCGCGAACTACGTCTCCTATGGACTCGTCGCCCGCGAGGTCGAGCGCGTCGATTCCGGCTACCGCTCGATGATGAGCGTGCAGTCCTCACTGGTGATGTATCCGATCTACGCCTATGGCGACGAGACGCAGCGCAAGACGTACCTGCCAAAACTCGGCTCGGGCGAATGGGTCGGCTGCTTCGGCCTGACCGAGCCCGACGCCGGCTCCGACCCCGCCGGCATGAAGACGCGGGCCGAGAAGGTTTCCGACGGCTATCGCCTCACCGGCTCGAAGATGTGGATTTCGAACTCGCCGATCGCCGACGTCTTCGTCGTCTGGGCGAAGTCGGCGGCACATGACAACGCTATCCGGGGCTTCATCCTGACGAAGGGCATGAAGGGCCTCTCCGCGCCGAAGATCGGCGGCAAGCTTTCGCTCCGCGCCTCGATCACCGGCGAAATCGTCATGGACGGCGTGATCGTGCCCAAGGAGAATCTGCTGCCGAACGTCTCCGGCCTGAAGGGCCCGTTTGGCTGCCTCAACCGCGCGCGCTACGGCATCTCCTGGGGCGTGATGGGCGCGGCCGAGGACTGCTTCCACCGCGCCCGCCAATACGGGCTCGACCGCAGGCAGTTCAACAAGCCGCTGGCCCAGACCCAGCTCTTCCAGAAGAAATACGCCGACATGCTGACCGAGATCACGCTCGGCCTGCAGGGCTCGCTGCGGGTCGGGCGGCTGATGGACTCCGGTCAAATGGCCCCCGAGATGATCTCGCTCGTCAAGCGCAACAATTGCGGCAAGGCGCTCGACATCGCGCGCATGGCCCGCGACATGCACGGCGGCAACGGCATCTCGATCGAATACCATGTCATGCGCCACGCGGCGAACCTGGAGACGGTCAACACCTATGAGGGCACGCATGACGTTCATGCGCTGATTTTGGGCCGGGCGGTGACGGGCCTGCAGGCGTTCTTCTGAGGGTGAGCGGGGCGATCTGGCGAGCGACGGCAGAGATGATCGCGCGCGCCCAGCCGATGGCGGCAAGCGGGCTCCGGCAGCAGGTCACCACGACCGACCTGCTGAAGGCCGCCGCGCTTGTCTTCGTCTTCGTCGATCATTGGGGGCATTACTTCGCGCCCGACGAGATCTGGTGGCGCGTCGTCGGCCGGGCCTCGCTGCCGGTCTGGTTCTTCCTGATCGGGTTTGCCCGCTCGCGGACGACCGCCTGGACATGGATCGGGCTTGGCGTGGCCCTGAGCCTGCTCGATCTCTGGCGCGAGGGCTCGTTCGCGGGCGCGCAGCTCAGCATCCTGCTGAACTTCGCCGCGATCCGGCTTGCCTTGCCGGCGATCGAGCGGCATGTCTGGCCTCAGAGCTCACGGATCATGCTGCTCGTCGGCGTACTGGCGCTGCTCTCGCCCTATGCCAACCAGATCGTCGAATACGGCACGGAGGGCTGGTTGCTCGCGTTGGTCGGGCTGGCGCATCGGCATTGGCTCGATGCGCCCGATCGCGGAACGCTGACCTTGCGAATCGCGCTGGCGCTGGCAGCCGGCCTGCTGTTCATTCTGGTCGAGACGCAGGATTACGGGTTCGAGGGCATGGAAATCGTCGCACTGGTGGCAATCGTCGCCGGCGTCTCGCTGCTCCTGTTCGGCTTCCGGCGCGCGACGCTCGAATGGCCCCTGCCCGCCCCGGTCGCAACCTTGCTGCGGTTCTGCGGCCGGCACTCGCTGACGATCTACGCGGCGCAGATCGTCGTCTTCACCGCGTTGGCAGCGCTGTTGATAGACGCTTCTGACGATGGGGATGAATGACCGAAATGGATAGTCCTTCGCCCGCTCCCCTCGCCGGCCTGCGCGTCCTCGAACTCGCGCGCATCCTCGCCGGGCCGTGGATCGGCCAGTTGCTGGCTGATCTCGGGGCCGATGTCGTCAAGGTCGAGGCGCCCGAGGGCGATGACACGCGGCAATGGGGGCCGCCCTTCGTCGACAGCGTGGCTAGCGAGCATCTGTCCGCCGCCTATTTCCACTCGGCCAATCGCGGCAAGCGCTCGATCACGGCCGATTTCCGCACGGCAGAAGGCCAGGCGCTGGTGCGCAGGCTCGCCGCGCACGCCGATGTCGTGGTCGAAAACTTCAAGGTCGGGGGCTTGCAGAAATACGGGCTCGACTCGGCCTCGCTGCGCGCCGCCCACCCTCGGCTGATCTATTGTTCGGTCACCGGCTTCGGCCAGACCGGCCCTTACGCCCCGCGCGCCGGCTATGATTTTCTCGTGCAGGGCATGGGCGGGCCGATGTCGGTCACCGGCGAGCCCGAGGGCGCGCCGATGAAGGCCGGCTATGCGGTGGCCGACATCTACACCGGGCTTTACGCCTCGGTCGGCATCCTCTCGGCCCTGCGGCGGCGCGACGCGACCGGCGAAGGCGCGAGCCTCGACATGGCGCTGCTCGACGCGCAGGTCGCGGTGCTCGGCAATCAGGCGATGAACTATCTCGTTTCGGGCAAGCCGCCGGCGCGGCTCGGCAACGCGCATCCCAACATCGTGCCCTATGACGTGTTTCCGGTCGCCGACGGGCATATCATCATCGCCACCGGCAATGACGGGCAGTGGCGCAAGCTCTGCGAGGTTTTGGGCGAGCCGACGCTTGCCGGCCATGCCGACTATGCCGAGAACCGCGCCCGCATCGCCAACCGCGTCGCGCTGACCGCGCATCTGCATGGCCTGACACAGCGTTTCACGAAGGCCGATCTGCTGGCGGCGCTGGAGGCCGTCGGCGTGCCGGCCGGGCCGATCAACGCGGTCGACGAAGTCTTTGCCGATCCGCAGATCGTCGCGCGTGGCGTGAGGGTCGATCTGGCGAGCCCTCACGCGAAAAGCGGGACGATCCCGACCGTCGCGTCGCCGATCGTGATCGATGGGGTGCGGCAGGTCGCGCAGCGGCCGAGCCCGCGGCTCGGTGAGCACGCCGACGAGGTTTTGAATGACCCGGCCTGGGGAGGGCCGCAGCATGGCTAATCGCACAGGCGGGCAGATCCTCGTCGACCAGCTTCTGATCCATGGCGCGACCGACGCCTTCTGCGTGCCGGGCGAAAGCTACCTCGCCGTGCTCGATGCGCTGCATGACGCGTCGCTCAAGGTCACGATCTGCCGGGCCGAGGGTGGCGCCTGCATGATGGCCGAAGCCGCCGGCAAGCTCACCGGCAAGCCCGGCATCTGCTTCGTCACGCGCGGGCCGGGCGCCACCAACGCCTCGCCCGGCATCCATATCGCGGATCAGGATTCGACGCCGCTGATCCTGTTCGTCGGGCAGGTCGAGCGCGGCATGCGCGAGCGCGAGGCGTTTCAGGAACTCGACTATCGCGCCGTCTTCGGCACCATGACGAAATGGGCAACCGAGATCGACGACGCCGCGCGCATCCCCGAGATCATCAGCCGCGCCTTCCATGTCGCCACCGCCGGCCGGCCCGGCCCGGTGGTGATCGCGCTGCCCGAGGACGTGCTGACCGACCTCGCCGATGTGGCGGATGCGCAGCCCTACCAGGTCACCGAAACGCACCCCTCGCTGCTGCAGACCATCGACCTGCAGAAGCGGCTCTGGGCGGCGAAATCTCCGGTCGCGATCCTTGGCGGATCGCGCTGGGATCAGCAGTCGATCGCCCGCTTCCAGCGCTTCGCCGAGCGCTTCGACCTGCCTGTCGCGGTCTCCTTTCGACGGCAGATGCTGTTTCCGGCCGACCATCCGAATTTCGCCGGGGATCTCGGCATCGGCCCGAACCCGAAGCTGCTGAAGCGCATCCAGGACAGCGACCTCGTCATTCTCGTCGGCGGGCGGCTGTCCGAGATGCCGAGCCAGTCCTACACGCTCTTCGGAATCCCCGAGCCCGGTCGGCCGCTGGTCCATGTCCATCCCGATGCGGAGGAACTCGGCCGCGTCTACCGGCCGGCGCTGGCGATCAACGCCTCGCCGACTGCCTTTTGCGCGGCGCTGGAGACCGTTCACCCGCCGCAGAGGATTCCGTGGGCCGGCGCAGCGGCCGAGGCACACGAGGCCTATCTCGGCTGGAGCGAGCAGCCGGCCCCGGTGCAGGGGACATTCCACCCCGGCGAGGCCGTGACGTGGCTCAGGCGTCATCTGCCGGCCGACGCGATCCTGTGCAATGGTGCGGGCAACTACGCAACCTGGGTACATCGCTTCCACCGCTTCACCAAATTCGCGACTCAGCTTGCGCCGACCTCGGGCTCGATGGGCTATGGCGTGCCGGCCGCGATCGGGGCGAAGCGGCTCTATCCGGAGCGCACCGTCGTGGCCTTCGCCGGCGATGGCTGCTTCCTGATGAACGGGCAGGATTTCGCCACGGCCGTGCAATACGATCTCGGCGTCATCGTCGTCGTCATCGACAACGGCATGTACGGCACCATCCGGATGCATCAGGAGAAGCATTATCCCGGCCGCGTCTCGGCGACCGAACTGAAGAACCCGGATTTCGGAGCCTATGCGCGCGCCTTCGGCGGCCATGGCGAGCGCGTCGAGACGACGGCCGATTTCGGCCCGGCGTTCGAGCGCGCGGTTGCGAGCGGAAAGCCCGCGATCCTGCATTGCCTGCTCGATCCCGAGGTGATCACGCCGGCCAAGACGCTCTCCACCATCAGGGCAGAGGCCTTCGCGGCGCAGGAATAGGCGTCGAGGCCGGCCGATGGGGCTCCCTGCGACAACCATTCGATTGCCGATCCAGCCGCTGTTTTCTTTTTAACGACGCTGCCGGATTCGCATTGAACTTTTGACCGTCCTGATCGTTTGAAGAGGCGATCAGGAGAGCGACGGTAATGATGCTGAACAGGTTTATTGCGGTGGGCTTTGCGGGCGCGGCCCTGCTGGCGGCAGCGCCGCAGGCGAAGGCTGCAAACATCTTCGACGATTTCGCCAGGGCGTTCTTCGGCAGGTCGGCCGCGCCGCAGCAGCAGGTCTACAGCAACCCGCTGGAGATGACGGTCCAGCCGCGACGAAAGGCGCCGAAGTTCTCGGAAACCTCGACCAAGCCGCCTCCGCCGGTGGTGCAGCTCGATCCGACGACAGACCCGAACTGGTATCTGGCCGACCCGACGCTGCGGCGCGGCGACATCGTCGTCACCAATCGCGGCGTTCTGGTCTATCAGGGCCGAGACAGCGATGCGCTGCGCCGGAGCGACTTCGCGGCGCTGGGCGGCGGGAAGCCGAATTCGAAAAAGGCCGGCTCGAACGCATGGCAGCAGCAACTCCAGCAGGCTGCGGCCGGCGGGCGCAGCTTCTTCCGCTATGAGGCACCGGCGATCGCGACCGTCTCGCTCACGGGTGCGAAGACCAATTGAGCCGCCGGGCCGCGCCTCAATAGGTCGCGCGGCCGCCCGAGAGATCGAACACCGCCCCGGTCGAGAAGCTGCAGCGCTCGCTTGAAAGCCAGGCGACAAGTTCGGCGAGTTCATCGACCGTGCCGAGCCGGCCGAGCGGACTCTTGGAGATCATGGTCGCGACCGTCTGATCGCTCATCTGTTGCAAAAGCTCGGTTTCGATGGCGGCCGGCGCAACGGCGTTGACCAGCACGCCGGTGCCCGCCAGTTCCTTGCCATGGGTCTTGGTCAGGGCGATGACGCCGGCCTTGGCGGCGCTGTAGGCGCCGAGCGTCGGCGTCCCCTCCTTGCCGGCGAGCGAAGCGATGTTGACGATGCGCCCATAACCGCGCAGCGTCATGACGGCGGCGACGGCGCGCGAGCATAGGAAAGTGCCGGTCAGGTTCACCGCCTGCACGCGCTGCCACTGCGCCAGAGGCGTCTGCGCTATCGTGGTCGAAGGGCCTGTGAAACCAGCATTGTTGATCAGCACCGCGATGGGGCCGTGACGCGCCTCCGTTTCGGCCGTCGCGGCGTCGACGGCAGCCTCATCGGCGACATCGCAGGCGACGAAGCCATGCGGCGACGACCCAGGCGCAAGATCCCAGACGACCGGAGTTAGCTCGTCCCGCGCAAGCCTCCCGGCAACGGCATGGCCGATGCCTTTTGCTCCGCCCGTGACGACGGCGATCCGCGGATGAGGCATCGTCGCTCAGGCCAGCCGGGCGGCGACGAGCTTCCTCAACCCGCGCAGATCCTTGACGAAGCCGCGAATGCCCTCGGCCAGCTTGTCGCTCGCCATGGCGTCCTCGTTCATCGCAAAGCGGAAGGCCTTTTCGTCGAGCACGATCGGCTTTGTGAAGGCCTCCGAAACGGCTTGCGGCGAGGCGGCGGGCGACAGCCTGCGCGGCAGGTCGCCGGTCGCGGCAGCCAGTTCGTCGAGCAGGCTCGGACCGATGGTGAGCCGGTCGCAGCCGGCCAGCGCCTCGATCTCGCCGATGTTGCGGAAAGACGCGCCCATGACGACCGTCTTGATGCCGAGCGCCTTGTAATAGGCGTAGATGCTCTTGACCGAGACCACGCCCGGATCGGTCTCGGCCGTATAGGGACCACCGCCGGCCTTGACGTGCCAGTCGAGGATGCGGCCGACGAAGGGCGAGATCAGAAAGGCCTTCGCATCGGCGCAGGCCACCGCCTGCGGAAGGGCAAAGAGCAGCGTCAGGTTGCAGTCGATGCCCTCGGCCTGCAGCACTTTCGCCGCCTGGATGCCCTCCCAGGTCGAGGCGATCTTGATCAGGATGCGCTCTTTGCCGATGCCGCGCGCCTTGTAGGCGGCGATGATGGCGCGGGCCTTGGCGATCGTGGCTTCAGTGTCGAAGGAGAGGTCCGCATCGACCTCGGTCGAGACCCGGCCCGGCACGATCTTCGTCAGTTCCGCGCCGAAGGCGACGGCGAGCCGATCGCAGACCGCATGTACCGCCGCCTCACTGGTGCTGCCCTCGCGTTTGCCCCAGTCGATCGCTTCATCGACGAGATGGGCGTAGGCCGGCGTCTCGACGGCTTTCAGGATCAGCGTCGGGTTGGTGGTGCAGTCAACCGGCTGGAGGCGGCGCACCGCCTCGATGTCGCCGGTGTCGGCGACGACGACGGTCATCTCGCGGAGCTGGTCGAGTTTCGAAGCGGTCATTTCATATCCCTGGATCACGCGGTCATTATCGAGGCCCACTATCCGCGACCTGTGACGTGATTGCGAGCGCAGCGAAGCAATCCAGCGATGTCGGGGACGCCGGATTGCTTCGCCGTGCTCGCAATAACGAGGGGAGCCGCCCTCAGCTCTTCACCGCGCCCGCCGTCAGTCCGCCGACCATGTTCTTGCGGAAGCCGTAATAGATCACCGCTGGCGGGATCGCATAGAGCAGGCCAGCCGCCATCAAGAGGTTCCACGGCGCGTCGTCGGCCGAGAGGAAGAGGCCGAGCCCCACCGCCAGCGGCACTGCCTGCTCACTGGAGAGCAGCAGGAAGGCGTAGAGATACTCGTTCCAGGCGAGCAGCAGCGCGTAGATGCCGATGACGACCATCGAGGGCTTCATCAGCGGCAAGTAGACCAGCCGGAAGAGCTGGAGCGAGGTCGCGCCATCCATGATCGCCGCCTCGTCGAGTTCCTTGGGCAGCTTGTCGGAGGCCTGCTTCAGAACCCAGATCGCATAGGGCGAGGCCAGCGCGACCATGGCCAGGATCAGCGCGGTCTGCGTATTGAGCAGCCCGTAATTGCCCATCGCCTTGTACATCGGGATGGCGAGGAAGGCGGCCGGGATCAGATAGGTTGCGAGCGCCAGGTTCATGATGGTGCGCCCGCCTGCAACCTTGAGGCGCGAGATCGCGAAGGCGGCGAAGGTCGCGACGAACAGCGTCAAAAGCCCGGTGGTGACCGCGATGAAGAAGCTGTTGAACATCTGCCGCCAGAAATTCGACAGGTAGTAATGTTGCTGATTGAAGACGATCTGGAAGTTCTGCAGCGTCGGCTTGGCCGGCCAGAGCGTGCCGGCCAGCATCGCCTCCTGGTTCGAGATCGACAGCACGAACAGGTGGTAGATCGGCAGCAGCGTCCAGAGCAGGACCGGGATGGCGATCAGGATGAGCTTGCCTTCGTCGATGAGCTTTTTCATGCGTCGGCTCCCTTGGAGAGGCGCTTCACCATGAAGTAGACCATCGGTAGGATCAGCGGCATGGCGACGATGATCGAGGCGATGCCGAGATCGAGATTGTTGTTGCGCATGTAGCGGATGCCGAGCGTGGCAAGCACATGGTTGAGGTCGCCCGGACCGCCGCCTGTGAGCAGGTAGACGCTATTGAAGTCGCCCAGTGTCCAGATCATCGAGAGCATGGTCGAGGTCACGTAAAGCGTCGCCAGCGAGGGCCAGGTGATGAACTTGAACTGCTGCCATTTGCTGGCGCCGTCGACGCTGGCCGCCTCATAGAGATCGGCGGAGATGGCGAGCCGACCGGTGACCAGGATCAGCGTCCAGAACGGCAGCGACTTCCAGATATGGACCATGACCGAGCAGGCGAAAGCGAGCGTCGGATCGGTCAGCCAGCCCGGCCCCTCGACGATGCCGAACCACTGGAAGAGCTGCTGGTTGATCATGCCGTTCTCGGGGTTGAGCATCACCCGGAAGGACAGAATGGTCGGGATCGACGGCACGGCCCAGGGCAGGATGAACAGCACCAGCACGATGCGGACCCAGGCCCGCTGCGCCACGAAGAAGCCCGAGAGCCAGAGCGCGATCAGGAACTTAAGGTTCACCGCCACGAAGAGGAAGACGATGGTGTTGACGACGGTGCGCAGGAAGATCGGATCGGCGAAGAGCGCGCGATAGGAATTCCAGTTGAGGCCGAGCCAGAGGCCGTAGGCGACCGGATAGGCCACCATCACAGTGAAGACGAGCACATAAGGCGCCAGCATGATCGCGCCCCAGAGCGCGCGGTCGCGGGTATGGCCCGAGGTCGCGTTGCTGGCCGGTGCGGACATCGGCACGGCCATCGTGGTCGCTGTCATGGCTCACTCCCTCCTCGCCCTGCCCTCGTCAGACAGGTCGGCGTCCCGCGGCTCTTTTTGCCGCAGGACGCCTTGTTGGTCTTCTTTTCGTAGAGCGCAGGCGTCAGCCGGCGATCTGCTTGATGCGGGCGATCATCTCGTCGACGGCGACGTCGGGCGCGATCTTGTCCTGCACGACGCGGTTGACCGCTTTGGCCCAGACGTTCTCGGCGTTCACCGCCGTGAACTTGTAGTTGTAGACGAACTGGAACGGCACGGTGCCGTCCGTGTACTGCTTCTGCACGATCTTGCGGTGCGGATCGTCGCCCGTCCAGAACGGAGCCTTGGCGGCCTCGATCGTGGTCGGGAACCAGCGGCCGACCGAGCCCTCGACGAAGGGACGCAGGTTCTCGTCCTTCATCATGAAGGCCATGAACTCCTTGCCACGCTTCTTGTTCTTGCCGTCGGCGAAGACCACGGCGGTCTTCACGGCGGCCAGATTGGTCATCTTGCTGCCGTCGGGCTTGTTGGGGAACTCGGCCGTGCGGATGTTGTCGTAGTAGTTCTTCTTGGCCTGGTCGCGCTGCTCCTGGGTCAGCGCCTGATTGTTCATGTCGTCGAGATGCTTGGCCGCGATCGAGATGGTCGCGTTATGCGTCATCACGGTCGTCTTGTTGTGGAAGGCGACGTTGTTGTCCGGATCGAGCCAGTTCACCGAGGAGGGCGGCGTGCAGCCGCGCTGCTGGATGTTGGCGTAGGACTTCACGGCCTCGATCATCGCCGCCTTGTTCTTGGGCTGGTCGAGCACGATCTTGCCGTCCTCGTCCACGACCTGCGCGCCATAGGCGTTGGCGAAGGTGAGGAACGAGTAGAAGGTGTCGGAGGCCGCGACGCCCATCGGATGGCCGACGGCGTAGACGCGCTTGCCCTTGGCGCGCAGGCCGGCCTGAACCTTGTCGCACCAGAAGTCCCAGTAGCCGTTCCAGCCCTTGGGAATGTCGCTCTCCTTGAATCCGGCCTCTTCCAGCATGTCCTTCCAGTAGGTGATGTGCATCATCTGCTGCTGGACCGGGAAGGCGTAATAAGCCTTCTTCTTGGCCTTGTCGTTCATCAGGAAGGTGGTCGCCAGCGCCTGCGGCTGGATCGTCCCCTTGATCGGCTCGATCGCGTCGCTGACATCCTCGAGCTTGCCCTCGAAGGCCCATTGCCCGGTGGTGCGGAAGTCGTAGGTGGTGCAGAAGCCGACATCGGGCGGCGTGCCGGCCTGGACCGCGCCGACCGATTTCGTCACGCAATCCTCGGTCGCATAAAGCGACAGATCGACCTTGACGCCGGTCGCCTTCTGGAACTTGTCGACGACGGCGAGCAGCGCATCGTCCTCGCCCTTGTAGAAGCCCTTGGTGAACCAGACCTGGACCGTCTCCTGTGCGAGCGCAGCTCCGGTCCAGCCCGTCACGACGGCGGCGGCGGCGACGCCGGCCACGAGATGACGCATGGTTTTCATCGGTATCCTCCCATTTAAAACGTTTAAATCCGGCGTTTTGCCGCGCCTTGTAGTCACACTAATCGAAAACCCCCATGACAAACAAGCCGGGCGAATGCAGGAAATATCGGCATTGGCGCCAAGTCCGCCCGGCCCCGACCGCCTCGCCGGGCGGCAGGCCCGGCGGCCCGGCATGACAGCGACGACCTTCACCGATATGTCATATGCAAGGTCTACCGCCGCGCGCAGAGATGGACCGCCCAGGGGCAGGAGATTGACGATGTCTTCCACGAACGCGATGGCCAGACGCCTGATTGCAAAGACGCTTCTCGCCGGCGGCATGACCGCGCTGGTCGCCGGCGCGCCGGCAGCCGCGCTCGCCGCCGAGGGCAAGCTCGTGCTCTATACGAGCCAGCCCAACACGGACGCGCAGCAGACGATCGACGCCTTCAAGGCGAAGTACCCCAAGGTCGAGGTCAGCTTCGTGCGAGACGGCACGCCGCGCGTGATGGCCAAGCTGCGGGCCGAGTTCGAGGCCGGCGCGCCGCAGGCCGACGTGCTGCTGATCGCCGATTCGGTGACCATGGAGGGACTCAAGAAGGAAAACCGCCTGCTGGCGCACGACAAGGCGGATGTGGCGGCCTATCCCGCCGGCATCCACGATCCGCAGAAGATGTGGTTCGCTACCAAGCTGATCACCACCGGCATCGTCTACAACACGAAGGCCGCGATGAAGCCTGCGAGCTGGGCCGATCTCGCCAAGCCGGAGGCCAAGGGCCTTCTCGCCATGCCGAGCCCGCTGACCTCGGGCGCGGCCCTGATCCACACCATCACGCTGACGGGCACCCTGCCCGGCGGCTGGAGCTACTACGAGGCGCTCAAGAGCAACGGCGCGCTGGCCGCCGGCGGCAATGGCGACATCCTCCGGCAGGTCGCCACCGGCGAGAAGCTTTACGGCATGATCGTCGATTTCATGCCGATCCGCGAGAAGGCCAAGGGCGCGCCGGTCGAGTTCGTCTTCCCGAGCGAGGGCGTCTCGGCGGTCAGCGAGCCGGTCGCGATTCTCCGCACCGCTAAAAACCCGGAAGCCGCCAAGGCCTTCGTCGATTTCCTGCTCTCGGCCGAAGGCCAGGCGCTGGCGCTGAAGCAGGGCTATGTCGCAGCCCATCCCGACGTCGCGCTGCCGGCCGGGTACCCGGCCAGGAGCCAGATCAAGCTGATGCCGTTCGACGCCGCCAAGGCGCTGGCCGACGAGACCGCCGCGCGCAAGCGCTTCAGCGCGATCTTCGAGTAAGTCCGCGGGACGGGGCCGGCATAGGTGACCATCGTCGCGCCTTCGCCGACAGGCCGGAGCAGCAGCTTCAGCCTGCCGGGCCCGACGCTGCGTCTGCCGGCCGGCCTCGGCCTCCCGGCGCTCCTGACGCTTGCGGCGCTGCTGCTCGGCGCCCTCCCTTTCCTGAGGCTTGTGGCGGCGGCGTTCGCGCCGGGCTGGCGCTTTGCCCCCGACGCCGCGCTGGCCGAGATCGGCAGCCGCGCCGCCATCAACGCGACAATGCACACGCTCGAGACCGCCAGCCTGTCGGCGCTCGGCGCGCTGGTCATCGGCAGCTTCGTGGCGCTGGCGCTCGGCGTCACCGATGTCCGGGGCAAGCGGCCGCTGGCCTTCGCCTTCGTATTCTCGATGATGATCGCGCCGCAGGTGGCGGCGCTCGCTTTCCTTTCGCTGTTCGCGCCGCATTCGACGATCCTGGGCTGGCTCGGCCTCTCGCCGGAACCCGGCACGCCAAACCCGCTGCTCGGGCGCGGCGGCATCGTCCTGGTGATGGCGCTGCATCATGCCCCGCTGGTCGCGATCACACTCTGGTCGGGCCTGCGCAGCGTACCGCATTCGCTGATCGAGGCGGCGCAGATGGAGGGCGCGAGCCCACCCACGATCGTCGCGCGCATCCTGCTGCCGGTGCTGCGGCCGCAACTCATCGCGGCGGCCCTGATCGCCTTCGTCGCCGGCATCGGCAATTTCGGCATTCCCGCGTTGCTGGGCCTGCCGGTGAATTACCTGACCCTGCCGACGCTGATCTATCGGCGGTTGTCGAGCTTCGGGCCCGCCGGCCTTTCGGACGCCGCAGCGCTCTCGCTGCTGGTGGGGCTGGTGGCGGGTCTCGGCATCCTCGCCAGCGTGCTGGCGACGCGCGGGGCCGGTGGCAAGGTCGAGATCGAGCGGCCGCTGCAGCCCTTCTGGAAGCTCGGCCGGGCGCGGGCCGCACTGACGGCGGCGCTCTGGCTCTTGCTGGCGCTCAAGCTCGGCCTGCCGCTGCTCGCTCTGCTCGGCGAGGCGCTGACGCCGGCGCTCGGCGTGGCGCTGAGCTGGCAGAGCCTGACCTTCGACAAATTCGCCGAGGTGCTGATGCGCCAACAGGTCACGGTCCGCGCCTTCCGCAACTCGTTCCTCTTCGCGGGCGCGGCGGCCGTGATCCTGTCCGTGATCTCGATCGCCTTCGCCTATGGGCTGGAACGTCGCATGGGCCGGTTCCGGCGCTGGGTCGAACTCGTGATCGAACTGCCCTACGCCTTGCCCGGCGTCGTGCTTGCGATCGCCTGCATCCTGCTCTTTCTCAAGCCGCTGCCGGTTCTGGGCGTCAGTCTCTACGCCACGCCCTTCATCATCCTCTTCGCCTATCTCGCACGCTTCCTGCCGCTGGCGCTGAAAGCGCCCGTCGCGGCGATGGCGCAGATCGAGGCGCATCACGAGGAGGCGGCCCGGCTCGACGGGGCGACGCTGTGGCAGATGCTGCGCCATATCGTTGCGCCGCTCCTGGCGCCGGCCGCGATGGTGTCGGCGCTGATGGTCTTCCTGATCGCCTTCAACGAACTCACCGTCTCGGCGCTGCTCTGGTCCTCCGGCACGGAGACGCTCGGCGTCGTGCTGTTCTCGCTGAAGGAGGCCGGGCTCGCAGGCGAGGCCGCCGCGGTCGCGATCAGCGCCAGCGCCATCATCCTCGTGGTGATGCTCGGGCTCGACCTGCTCGGCCGGCGTCTGCCGGAAAACATCCTGCCCTGGCGGCTGTGACAGCGGACCCGTTTCGGCCAAGGACGCTCGCGGCCGCACCATGCCTGGTTAATTCCTCGTTCACCAGCCTCGGTCTATCCCGATGCAAGCGACGGTGCTTTTTTGCGCATTCCCGATCAGGCTTCCGCGACCGGCCCCGGCGGATTCCGGCGCGGCCGGAGGAGCACGATCTCCCATGAGTTACCCACCCTCCACCAGCCAAAAAACCGCACCGGTGGACGGCGACAGAACGATCCTCGTCGTCGAGGATTCGAAAGCCTATTCGATGGCCCTGTGCCGCCGCCTGACGGATACCATCGGACTGCCGCTCGTCTCCTGCCGCTCGCTCAACGAATTGCATGAGGCGGTCACCGACGACCGCGCCGCGTTCACGCTCGCCGTGGTCGACCTCAACCTGCCCGACGCGCCTCATGGCGAGGCGATCGATTTCGCGGTCCAGCGCGGCATCCCGACGATCGTCCATACGGCCAGCTTCGACCTCGAGACGCGCAACCGCATCATGGAGCGCGACGTCATCGACTATGTGCCCAAGGACAGCGAGTTCGCCCTCGACATCCTGATGGGCACCGTCGAGCGGGCGCTCGCCAACCGCCAGACGCGCATCCTCGTCGTCGACGACGTGACCGCCACCCGCAGACTGCTGGTCAGGATGCTGAAAATCCAGCAATACGACGTCGTCGAGGCCGGCTCGGGCGCCGAGGCGCTCTCGATGCTGGAGGCCGACCCGGAGATCCGGCTCGTCGTCAGCGACTACCACATGCCGAAGATGGACGGCTACGAACTCACGCGCCGGATTCGCCGGCGGTTCCGCTCCGACAGATTGCGCGTGATCGGCGTCTCGTCCTCGAATGACCGCATGGTCTCCGTCGGTTTCCTCAAGGCGGGCGCCAACGACTTCATCTCGATGCCGTTCATCCCCGAAGAGCTGCAATGCCGGATCGCCAGCAATGTCGAAACGCTGGCGCAGATCGCGCAACTGCACAATCTGGCGTCGCGCGACGCCCTGACCGGGCTTTATAACCGCCGCCACTTCTTCGAGCAGGCCGGGCCGCTGATCGAGCGGGCGCGCGCCAAGAAGCGCAGCAGCGCCGTCGCGATCATCGACATCGACGATTTCAAGCGTCTCAACGACAGTTACGGGCATGATTACGGCGACCAGGCCCTGAAGAGCGTGGCGCGCTGTCTCGCGCAGTGTGCCGATGGCGGCGGCCATCTCCTCGCCCGCATCGGCGGCGAGGAATTCGCCATTCTGTTTCCCGGACTCGACGCAAGGGCGGCCATGCGGCAGAGCGACCACATCCGTCTCGACGTCTCGCATGAGGCGCTGGAAATCGGCGAGCAGCGGGACGGCCTCACGGTCTCGATCGGCGTCGCGGAGATCGGCGAGCAGCGCAGTTTCGACGATGCGCTGAACGCCGCCGACCGCGCGCTCTATGCTGCCAAGCGCAGCGGGCGCAATCGGGTCAGCCTCGACGCCGCCTGATGACTCCCGGACGCTATGGCTCGCCCATCAGCAGCGCACGGCTCGCCTTCGCCTCCCTGACAATGAAATCGACGATGGCGCGGACACGGGCGACGTCCTTGAGATCAGCATGTACGAGCAGCCAGAAGGAGCGCGTGATCGAGACCGTGTCGGGCAGCACGGGCACGAGCCGCGGCTCGCCCTGCGCCATGAAATGGTGGATCACGCCGATGCCGGCTCCGGCCACCACCGCGTTCATCTGGGCCAGCACGCTCGAACTCTGGACCTGCGCGCGCAGCCCCTTGGCGACCTCGTCTAGATAGTCGAGTTCCGGGGTGAAGATCAGGTCGTCGATATAGCCGACGATACGGTGGGCGAAGAGGTCCTCCGGCTTTTCCACCCTCGGCATCGCATCGAGATAGCCCTGCGTCGCGTAGAGCCCGAGGCGGTAATCGGAGAGTTTTCGCGCCACGACCTTGCCCTCCTTGGGCGGGGCGAGCGTGATCGCGACATCGGCCTCGCGCTTCGACAGCGAGAGCAGGCGCGGCATGGCGATGAGCTGGAGTTCGAGGCCGGGATAGGCGGCCGAGAGCTTGGCGAGGCGGGGCGCGAGGAAGACCGTGCCGAAACCGTCTGGCGCGCCGATCCTGACCGTGCCGGCCAGCGCCATGTCGGCTCCGCCGATATCGCTCTGGATCGCCAGCGCCTCGGTTTCCATGCTTTCCGCCTTGGCCAGGAGGCGCTCGCCATGGGCTGTCAGCGTATAGCCCTGCGGCCGGCGCTCGAAGAGCTTGGCCTTGAGCGATTCCTCAAGCGAGGTGATGCGGCGCGAGACCGTGGCGTGGTCGGCGCCGAGCCGGCGCGCGGCCGCCGTCAGCCGGCCCGAGCGCGCGACGGCGAGGAAGAAGCGCAGATCGTCCCAGTCGAACCTCTCCAAAGCCGCCCTCCCCGATATTCGATTTTCCGCACACCGCCCGAACCATGGTCGCTATAGCCGTGCGCAAACGAGAATGGTAGGGGTGGATCCAATCACCGGACACCACCATTCGTAGGGAGGGCGCGATGCGTCAGGTCGGGCATTTCATCGGCGGCAAGCATGTGGCGGGGACGTCCAGCCGCAGCGCCGACATCTACCAGCCCATGGATGGATCGATCATCGGCAAGGTCGCGCTCGCCTCGGCGGCGGAGCTCCGGGCCGCCGTCGAGAACGCGGCCGAGGCCCAGCCGAAATGGGCGGCGGTCAACCCGCAGCGCCGCGCCCGCGTGCTGATGAAGTTCCTCGACCTGATCGCCCAGAACAACGACGAACTGGCCGAGTTGCTGGCCCGCGAGCACGGCAAGACCATTCCCGACGCCAAGGGCGACATCCAGCGCGGCGTCGAGGTGGTCGAGTTCTCGCTCGGCGTGCCCAACCTGATGAAGGGCGAATTCACCGACGGCGCCGGGCCCGGCATCGACATCTACTCGCTGCGACAGCCGCTCGGCGTCTGCGCCGGCATCACCCCGTTCAACTTCCCGGCGATGATCCCGCTCTGGAAGCTCGGCCCCGCCATCGCCTGCGGCAACGCCTTCATCTTGAAGCCCTCGGAGCGCGACCCCGGCGTGCCGATGCGGCTGGCGGAACTCTTCATCGAGGCCGGCGGGCCGCCCGGCATCCTGAACGTCGTCAACGGCGACAAGGTCGCGGTCGACGCCATTCTCGACGATCCCGACATCAAGGCGATCGGCTTCGTCGGATCGACCGCGATCGCCGAATACATCTATGCGCGGGGCTGCGCGGCCGGAAAGCGCGTGCAGTGCTTCGGCGGCGCGAAGAACCACATGGTGATCATGCCCGACGCCGACATGGACCAGGCGGTCGATGCGCTGATCGGCGCGGGCTACGGCTCGGCCGGCGAGCGCTGCATGGCGATCTCGGTCGCGGTGCCTGTCGGCAAGGCGACCGCCGACGAACTCGTCAAGCGCCTCATTCCCCGCGTCGAGAGCCTGAAGATCGGCCCCTCGACCGATGCCTCGGCCGATTACGGCCCGGTCGTCACCAAGGCCGCGATGGAGAAGATCAAATCTTACGTCGATCTCGGTATCGAGGAGGGCGCATCGCTCGTCGTCGACGGCCGCGACTTCCGGATGCAGGGCTATGAGAACGGATTCTATGTCGGCGGCTGCCTGTTCGACAATGTCACCAAGGACATGCGCATCTACAAGGAGGAGATTTTCGGGCCCGTCCTCTCCGTGCTGCGCGCCGACACCTACGACGAGGCGCTGAAGCTGACCAACGACCACGAATACGGCAACGGCACCGCGATCTTCACCCGCGACGGCGACGCGGCGCGCGATTTCGCGTCCAAGGTGCAGGTCGGCATGGTCGGCATCAACGTGCCGATCCCGGTGCCGCTGGCCTATTACACCTTCGGCGGCTGGAAGCGCTCGGTCTTCGGCGACCTGAACCAGCACGGCCCGGATTCGATCCGCTTCTACACCAAGACCAAGACGGTGACGGCGCGCTGGCCCAGCGGCATCAAGGACGGCGCGAGTTTCGTGATCCCGACGATGGGTTGAGGAAGAGACGCTCCAATGCTATCATAACTGATAGCATTGGAGCCTCGACGATGGGCAATCTGCTGATCCGCGATGTTGAGGACACGCTCGTGCAGCGGCTGAAACTGAAAGCGAAGATCAACAACACCTCGCTTCAACACGAGGCGAGCAAAGCATTGGGCAGAGGCACGTCGATGACCGGCGCCGAGCGGCTCGCGCTCGTCGAAGAGGCCCGCCGCAATGGCAAGCTGCCGAAAGTCGGTGTTACAGGCGAGGAGATCGTAAGGGCCATTCGAGATGACGAGGCGGAGGTGTGATCCTCGACACGAGCGTCCTGTACGATCTTGTCGTGGACGGCCCGCGAAACGTCCCTACCGCGCAGTTTATCGCCCAGTACGATCTGGCGTCAGCGCCGGACCTCATCGAGATCGAAATCGCAAGCGCGTTAACCCGCTCGGTCAGGCGCAAGCACCTTAGCCCCGCCGAAGCCCGAACAAGCTACGAACTGGCGCTGCAACTGATGCCGGACATTGAACCCTCCAAACCGCTGATGAACCGCGCCTTCGAACTTTCCCTGCAACTTGTGCATCCGACGCCGGATTGCGTCTTTCTTGCCCTCGCCGAACGCCAGAGAGACCTGATGGTTACGTCGGACGCACGGCTGTGGCGAAAGCTCGCGGGAACACCCTACGCCGGCCTTGTGAAACTGATCGAGCCTTGAGCCGAACATGACCCCCTTCGCCCTCACAGAAGACCAGCTTGCCATCCAGGAGATGGCGCTCGGTTTCGCCGCCGACAGGCTCGCTCCCAACGCCATCCGCTGGGACGAGGAGAAGCATTTCCCGATCGAGGAGATGCGGGCGGCCGCCGCGCTCGGCATGGGCGGCATCTACATCAATGAGGATGTCGGCGGCTCGGGGCTTTCGCGGCTCGATGCGGCGCTGATCTTCGAGGCGCTCTCGACCGGCTGCCCGACGGTCGCGGCTTATATCTCGATCCACAACATGTGCGCCTGGATGATCGACCGCTATGGCGACGAGGCGCAGCGCCGGCGCTTCCTGCCGAAGCTGAGCAGCATGGAGCATCTGGCGAGCTATTGCCTGACCGAGCCGGGAGCGGGCTCGGACGCCGCCGCACTCAAGACGAAGGCCGTTCTCGACGGCGGCCATTATGTGCTGGACGGCCAGAAGCAGTTCATCTCCGGCGCGGGCGTCGCCGACATCTATGTCGTGATGGTGCGCACGGGCGAGGCCGGGCCGTCCGGCATCTCCACAATTATCGTCGAAATGGACACGCCCGGCCTCTCCTTCGGAGCCAACGAGAAGAAGATGGGCTGGAACGCCCAGCCGACGCGCGCCGTGATCTTCGAGAACTGCCGCGTGCCCGTCGCCAACCGGATCGGGCCGGAGGGCATCGGCTTCAAGATCGCCATGGCGGGTCTCGATGGCGGCCGGCTCAATATCGGGGCCTGCTCGCTCGGCGGCGCGCAGGGCGCGCTCGACAAGGCGCTGGCCTATGCGCAGGAGCGCAAGGCCTTCGGCTCGCGCATCGCCGATTTCCAGGCGCTTCAGTTCAAGCTCGCCGACATGGCGACGGAGCTTGAGATGGCGCGGACGTTTCTGTGGCGGGCAGCCTCGGCGCTCGACGCCAAGGCCCCCGACGCGACCAAACTCTGCGCCATGGCCAAGCGGGTCGCCACCGACGCAGGTTTCGAGGTTGCCAACCAGGCGCTGCAGATCCATGGCGGCTACGGCTATCTCGCCGATTACGGCATCGAGAAGATCGTCCGCGACCTGCGCGTCCACCAGATCCTGGAGGGGACCAACGAGGTGATGCGGATGATCGTGGCGCGCGGTCTCGTCGGCCGGGCGAAGGGGAATTGAGGAGACATCGACCATGACCACCATCGCCTTCATCGGCCTCGGCAATATGGGCGGGCCCATGGCCGGCAATCTCGTCAAGGCGGGCCACCAGGTGCGCGCCTTCGACCTGTCGCAGGCGTCGAAGGACGCGGCCGCCGAGCTTGGCGTCGGCATCGCGGGCTCCGCCGCCGAAGCCGTCGCGGAGGCCGAGATCGTCGTCACCATGCTGCCGGCGGGCAAGCATGTGCTCTCGGTCTGGGCCGACATCCTGCCTTCCGTGAAACAAGGCGCGCTGCTGATCGATTCCTCGACCATCGACGTCGAGAGCGCCCGCAAGGCGCATGCGCTCGCCGCCGACCGCGGCTGCCTCTCGCTCGATGCGCCGGTCTCGGGCGGCGTCGGCGGCGCGAAAGGGGCGACGCTGACCTTCATGGTCGGCGGCGCGGAGGAAGCCTTCGCGCTGGGCGAGCCGGTTTTGGCGAAAATGGGCCGGCGGATCGTGCATGCGGGCGCGGCGGGCAACGGCCAGGCCGCCAAAATCTGCAACAACATGATCCTAGGCATCTCGATGATCGGCGTTTCGGAGGCCTTCGTGCTGGCTGAGAAGCTCGGCTTGTCGCATCAGGCGCTGTTCGACGTCGCCTCGACCTCGTCGGGCCAATGCTGGTCGCTGACGACCTATTGCCCGGTGCCCGGCCCCGTGCCGACCTCGCCGGCCAACAACGAGTACAAGGCCGGCTTCGCCTCGGCGCTGATGCTGAAGGATTTGAAGCTCGCGCAGGAGGCGGCGCAGGGAGCGGGCGCGGCGACGCCGCTCGGGGCCGCCGCGGCACAGCTCTACGGCATCCACAATGCCTGGGGCGAAGGCGGGGCGGATTTCTCCGCGATCATCCATCTGCTGCGAGGGCGCGATCCTGCCTAGGCTACCGGCCTGAGACCGGCTTGCCGGGGCCAGCGGAGAGGCGCTAGGACAGGGGCATGAATGACGCCTCCATCCGCCGCGAACGTTCCGCCCAGACCGGCTTCGCCACCAGCACCCTCGACCGCCGCGCCGATCTGCGCGACAAGCCCGACGCCATCGAGGCGCTGCGGCACCGCTCGGACACGCGGCTGACCGTGGTCGCCGGCGAGACGCCGGTGCTCAAGCGCCTCGACGACGAGATGCAGACGGTCTGGTTCAGCCATGCGGAGGCTCAACTGCTCGGCTCCGGCCTCGACGAGGCCTTTCTCGGGCTCGCGCCTGGCGGCGCGCCGCGCTTCGCCCGGCTGATCGACAAAGGACTCGTCGATCTTCTGCGCGAGCGGCCGGAGCTGATGCTGACCGATCTGCGTTCGGTCGCGCTGAAGAAGCTCGTGCCCAAGGACGAGCTCGGGCCGCTCGGCGAAGGCAAGGCGCTGCTCGACTGGCATGCCCGCCACCGCTTCTGCGCAAGCTGTGGCGCGCCGAGCCAGTCCGGCGCCTCCGGCTGGAAGCGGGAATGCACCGCCTGCGGCGCGCAGCATTTTCCGCGCACCGACCCAGTGGTGATCATGCTGGCGACACGCGGCGAGAACTGCCTGCTGGCGCGCCAGTCGCGCTTCGCGCCGGGCATGTATTCCTGCATCGCCGGCTTCGTCGAGCCGGGCGAGACCTTCGAGGATGCGGTGCGCCGCGAGACCTGGGAGGAAGCGGGCTTGCGCACCGGGACGGTGCGCTACATCGCCTCGCAACCCTGGCCGTTTCCCGGCTCGCTGATGATCGGCTGCATCGCGCAGGCGCTGAACGACGACATCGTGCTCGACGAGACCGAGCTGGAGGCCGGACGCTGGTTCTCGCGCACCGAAGCGCTGCAGATGCTGAAGGGCGAGCACCCGGACAATCTGTTCTGCCCGCCGCACATGGCGATCGCCAATACGCTGCTGAAGGCGTGGGCGGTGGATGGGGAAGAGGCGTAGAGACGCAGCTCCCCTTCTCCCCTCGGGAGAGAAGGAAGACGCTTTACTCCCCCGGCTCGGCGAACGTTTCCCGGAACGCATGCGCTGGATAGACGCCCAGGATCTTCATCTCCTTGGAAAAGAAGGCCAGTTCGTCGAGCGCGCGCCTGAGCGCCGGGTCGTCGGGATGGCCCTCGACATCGGCGTAGAACATCGTCGCCGAGAAATGGCCGTCGACCATGTAGCTCTCGAGCTTGGTCATGTTGACGCCGTTGGTGGCGAAGCCGCCCATCGCCTTGTAGAGCGCGGCCGGGATGTTGCGGACCTGGAAGATCAGCGTCGTCACCGTGCGGGCCGTGCCGGCGCGGGCGAACTCCGGATATTTCGACAGGATGACGAAGCGCGTGGTGTTGTGCTTCTCGTCCTCGATATCCTCCATCAGGATGTCGAGCCCGTAGACCTCGGCCGCGATATGGGGCGCGATCGCGCCGCGCGTGAGATCGCCCGATTGCGAGACCTGCCGGGCCGAACCCGCCGTGTCGGCCGCGACCTCGGCCTTGAGGCCGAGCTTGCGGATGATCTTGCGGCACTGGCCGAGCGCGTGGATGTGGCTCTGCACCGTCTTCAGCGTCGCCAGCGTCGCGCCCTTCAGCGCCATCAGGTGGAAGCGGATCGGCAAAAAGTGCTCGCCGACGATGTGCAGGCCCGAGCGCGGCAGCAGATGGTGGATGTCGGCGACGCGGCCGGCGATCGAGTTGTCGATCGGGATCATGCCATAGCGCGCGGTGCCGTCGCTGACGGCTGCCAGCGCATCCTCGAAGGTGGCGCAGGGCAGGAGTTCGCAATCGGGGAAGACAGCGAGCGCGGCCTGCGAGGAGAAGGCGCCGGGCTCACCCTGATAGGACACGATCATGGAAGTCTTGGACTCGGACATCGACAGAACTCAGGCTTGGGCGCGGGATTTGAGGACCGCGCGGGCGCGCTCCAGATCATGAGGCGTGTCGACGCCGAGCGGCACGTCGTCGACCACGATGATGTCGATGCGCATGCCGTCCTCGACGGCGCGCAACTGCTCGAGCCGCTCGCGTTTCTCCAGGGCTGAGGGCGGGAGCGCCACGAAACGGTCGAGCGCGCGGCGGCGATAGGCGTAGAGCCCGATATGGTGAAAGAGCGGTCCGTCGCCCGAGGGCGCGGTCGCGCGGGTGAAGTAGAGCGCGCGCATGCGGCCGGGCGAAATCTCGCTACCTATCGCCTTGACCACGCTCGGCTCGGTCTTCTCCTCGTCGCGGGTGATGATGGCGGCGAGCGTAACGATATCGACGGCGCGGTCCGAGAGCGGGCCGACCGAGGCCGCGATGACGCGCGGATCGATGGTCGGCAAATCGCCCTGGACATTGACGATGACGTCGTGGCGACCGTCGGGGTCGAGCAGGTCGGCGGCCTCCTTAATACGGTCGGAGCCGGAGGGGTGATCGGCGCGGGTCAGCACGGCGCGACCGCCGACGGCCTCGATCGCGGCGACGATCGCAGGCTCGTCCGTCGCCACCGCGACCGGGCCGATGCCGGCCTCGATCGCGCGCCGCCAGACATGCACGATCATCGCCTCGCCATGGATGTCGGCAAGCGGCTTGCCGGGCAGGCGCGTCGCCGTCATGCGCGCGGGGATCAGGATCAGCGGATCGGACATCTTTGGGGGACAGGGCTCGGCGGAGAGGCGTCAAAAGGTCTCAAAGCGGAGGGTGCTTATACGAGTTGCATTGCAGCGCGCAAAGCGGTTAAGCAACCCTCGTATATGCCGGCATCCAACGGTGCCGGCTCGGCCGCTTTACCGGCTTCCCGCGCCTTCGCGCGAGAGGCGTCTCAGGGTTCGGATGCGATGGATATCGAAACCAACAAGATCGCTGGTGCGGTTCTCTCCACATTGCTGGTGGCGCTGGGCCTCAACATGATCTCCGGCATCGTCTTCGCGCCCAAGAAGCCCGCCATTCCCGGCTACGAACTGCCGAGCGACGAACCCGCCGCGGCCGCCGGTCCGGCCGCTGCCGCAGCAGACGAGCCGATCACGGTTCGCCTCGCCAAGGCCGACGTCGCCAAGGGCGCGTCGGCCGTCGGCGCCTGCAAGGCTTGCCATACCTTCGAGAAGGGCGGCGCCAACAAGGTCGGTCCTCACCTCTACGACGTCTATGGCCGCGCCAAGGGCGCAGTCGAGGGCTTCGGCTATTCGGCGGCGATGAAGGCAAAGTCGAGCGAGA
The DNA here is from genome assembly GCA_001556025.1 of Rhizobiales bacterium CCH3-A5. GTDB lineage: Bacteria > Pseudomonadota > Alphaproteobacteria > Rhizobiales > Beijerinckiaceae > Allobosea. The sequence goes on along the minus strand of LSIB01000008.1, from coordinate 26,276 downwards.
AGTGGGAGGCTGAGCAGTTGGACGGCTTCCTGAAGAATCCCAAGGCCTATATGCCCGGCACCTCGATGGCCTTCGCCGGCCTCGGCAAGCCAGACACGCGCGCCGATGTCGTGGCCTATCTCAACAGCCTGGCCGACGCGCCCAAGCCGCTGCCGAAGTAATCGCCTGCGGCGATCGGGCGCTGCAATGACACCGACGAGCCGGGCCGCCGCGCCCGGCTTTTGCTTGTGTCTTGCAAGCGACCGCCGCCATGCTCTCGCCTTCACGGTAGCGTCAATCGTGCAGGGCTGGCGTCGCCCCGTGCGGGCGACATAATGGTCCGGCGAATCGAACGGGGAGACAGCGCACCATGGCGATCCGCTTCACGCGCCGCAGGCTGATCGAGGGCGCTGGCGCGCTTGCCGCCGGAGCTGGCCTGCCCGCATTGTCTGGCCGCGCACTGGCGCAGGAGGCTGAGAGCCACGGCCTCTCGACCTTCGGCGAACTGGCGCTGCCGCCGGACTTCCCGCATTTCGCCTATGTGAACCCCAAAGCGCCCAAGGGCGGCACGCTGACCATCCAGATCAAGCGAGCCGGCGGCAACCAGAGCTTCGACACTTTCGACACGCTCAACACCTTCGTGCTGCAGGGCAATGGCGCGGCCGGCATGGACGCCTGCTTCGACAGCCTAATGGCGGGCTCCGCAGACGAGCCCGGATCGCTCTATGGTCTACTGGCGAAAAGCGTCGCGGTCTCGCCCGACCGGCTGACCTACCGTTTCCGAATGCGGCCCGAGGCGAGGTTCCATGACGGCACGCGCGTCGCGGCCGGCGACGCCGCATTCACCTTCAACCTTCTCAAGGCCAAGGGCCACCCGTCTTACCGGCTGATCCTGAACGAGATGGTGTCGGCAACGGCCGAGAGCGACGACATCCTCGTGGTGCGGTTGTCGCCCAAGCGCTCGCGCGACCTGCATCTCGTCGTCGCCGGCCTGCCGGTCTTCTCGGAAAAATACTGGTCGACGCGCAATTTCGAGGCCGCGACGCTGGAGGCTCCGCTCGGCTCGGGCGCCTACAAGGTGGCGCGGCTGGAGCAGGGCCGCTTCATCGAGTTCGAGCGCTTCCCCGGCTATTGGGGCAAGGATCTGCCCGTCAATATCGGGACGAACAATTTCGACCGGGTGCGCTGGGAGTATTTCCGCGACCGTCAGGTCGCTTTCGAGGCGTTCAAGAGCGGCGTGATCACCTTCCAGGAGGAGTTCACCTCGCGCATCTGGGCCACCGGCTACGATTTCCCGGCGATCAACGAGGGCAAGGTTAAGAAAGAAGCCTTGCCAAAGACCGACCCGACCGGCTCGCAGGGCTGGATCTACAATCTGCGCCGCGAGAAATTCGCAGATCCGCGCATCCGCGAGGCGCTGGGGCTGGCCTTCGACTTCGAGTGGACGAACAAGAACATCATGTTCTCGTCCTTCTCGCGGATGACCTCCTATTTCGAAAACTCCGACTCCAAGGCCGTCGGCAAGCCCTCCCCCGAGGAACTGGCGCTGCTGGAGCCCTTTCGCGGACAGGTTCCCGACGAGGTCTTCGGCGAGCCCTTCCTGCCGCCGGTCTCGGACGGCTCCGGCAGCGACCGCGCATTGTTGCGCCGCGCAGACGAGATGCTGCGCGCAGCCGGCTGCAGGCGCGACGGCAACGTGCTGAGACTGCCCAGCGGCCAGCCCTTCGAGATCGAGTTCCTCGATTCGCAGCCGGCCCTGCAGCCGCACACCCAGCCGTTTCAGGCCAATCTCAAGCGGCTCGGCATCAACGCGACCTCGCGCATCGTCGATGGCGCGCAATACCAGCGCCGGCTCGACGAGTTCGATTTCGACATCATCAGCAGGGCGCTCGGCGGCAGCGCGATTCCCAGCGACTCGCTGCGCATCGTCTACGGTTCGGAAGCCGCGAAGACGCGCGGCTCGCGCAATGTCGGCGGCGTTTCCAGCCCCGCCATCGACGCGATGATCGAGAAGATCGGCCAGGCCGACTCTTACGCCGAGGTCGTCATCGCGGCGAAATGCCTCGACAGGCTGCTGCGCGCCGGACGCTACTGGATCCCGATGTGGTGGAACGCCAGCGAATGGCTCGCCTATTGGGACATGTTCGACCGGCCGCAGACCAAGCCGAAATTCGGCTCGGGCGCGCCCTCGACCTGGTGGTATGATGCGGAGAAGGCCAAGCGGATCGGGAAGGCCTGAGCTGGCATGCTGAGCTACATCGCCCGCCGCATTGCGCTGATGGTGCCGACCCTGTTCGGCATCCTGCTGATCTCCTTCGTCATCGTGCAGTTCGCGCCGGGCGGCCCGGTCGAACGGATCATCTCGCAATTGCAGAACCCCAATAGCGGCGGCGCAGCCGACCGCGTCGGCGGCGGCCAGGGTGGCGACGGCCTGCAGGCCGGAGGCGACGCCAGTTCCTCCTACCGCGGCGCGCAGGGGCTCGACCCCGCCTTCATCAAGGAGCTGGAGAAGCAGTTCGGCTTCGACAAGCCGGCCCATGAGCGCTTTTGGAAGATGCTGACCGATTATGTCCGCTTCGATTTCGGCCGGTCCTATTTCCGCGACGCGCCGGTGCTGCAATTGATCAAAGAGAAGCTCCCGGTGTCGATTTCACTGGGGCTGTGGATGACGCTGCTCTCCTACGCGGTTTCGATCCCGCTCGGCATCCGCAAGGCGGTCAAGGACGGCTCGCGCTTCGACACCTGGACCAGCGCCGTCGTCATCGTCGGCTACGCGATCCCCGGCTTCCTGTTCGCGATCCTGCTGATCGTGCTCTTTGCCGGCGGCTCGTTCTGGCAGATTTTTCCGCTGCGTGGGCTCTACTCCGACAATTTGGCGCAGCTCAGCTTCTTCGGCAAAATCCTCGACTATCTCTGGCACATCGCCCTGCCGGTGACGGCAATGGCGCTCGGCGCGTTCGCCACCTCGACGCTGCTGACCAAGAACTCCTTCCTCGACGAAATCAGGAAGCAATATGTCCTGACCGCGCGGATGAAGGGCCTGTCGGAGCGCGGCGTGCTCTACGGCCATGTCTTCCGCAATGCCATGCTGATCGTGATCGCGGGCTTTCCCGGCGCGTTCGTCGGCGCGCTCTTCGCCGGTTCGCTGCTGATCGAGACGATCTTCTCGCTCGACGGGCTCGGGCTGTTGTCATTCGAGGCGATCGTCAATCGCGACTATCCGGTCGTCTTCGCCAATCTCTACATCTTCTCGCTGATCGGCCTCATCGTGCATCTCATCACCGATCTGACCTACACCTGGGTCGATCCCCGCATCGATTTCGAGACGCGGGAAACCTGAGCGCATGACCGACGCCCTGCTCGACGCACCCCCGCCGCTCCTGCGCAGCGATCCGCCCCTTGCGCCCGCCGAGGCGAGCCAGGGTTGGCTAAAACTCTCGCCGATCAACCGCCGCCGCTTGAACAACTTCAAGGCCAACAAGCGCGGCTGGTGGTCGCTGTGGATCTTCCTGACACTGTTCACGCTGTCGCTCTTCGCCGAGTTCCTCGCCAACGACCGGCCGCTGCTGGTCCGCTACAAGGGCGAGTTCCTGTTCCCGGTGGCAGTGAACTATCCGGAGGAGAAGTTCGGCGGCTTCCTCGCGACGACCGACTACCGCGACCCGGTCATCGCCAGGGAGATCGCGGCCAATGGCTGGGCGATCTGGCCGCCGATCCGCTATTCCTATCGCACCCACAACCTCGACCTGCCGGTGCCGGCCCCTGCTCCGCCGACCTGGATGCTCAAGGACGAGCAGTGCAAGACCGTCGCCGAGCGCCTTGGCGGCAAGGGCTGCCGCGACCTTGAATGGAACTGGCTCGGCACGGACGACCAGGGCCGCGACGTGGTGGCGCGGCTGATCTACGGTTTCCGAATCTCGATCCTGTTCGGGCTGATCCTGTGCGGCATCTCGTCCGTGATCGGCATCGCGGCCGGCGCGATCCAGGGCTATTTCGGCGGCTGGACCGACCTGATCTTCCAGCGCGTCATCGAGATCTGGACCTCGATCCCGGCTCTCTACCTGCTGATCATCGTGGCGGCGATCATCACGCCGAGCTTCTTCGTGCTGCTCGGCATCCTCCTGCTGTTCTCCTGGGTCGCGCTCGTCGGCGTGGTCCGCGCAGAATTCCTGCGGGCGCGCAATTTCGAGTATGTCCGGGCGGCGCGCGCGCTCGGCCTCTCCAACCGCGCCATCATGGTCAAGCACCTTCTACCGAACGCCATGGTGGCGACGCTGACCTTCCTGCCCTTCATCCTGAACGGCTCGATCACGACCCTCACCTCGCTCGACTTTCTGGGCTTCGGCCTGCCGCCCGGCTCGCCCTCGCTGGGGGAGTTGTTGGCGCAGGGCAAATCGAACCTGCAGGCGCCGTGGCTCGGCCTGTCAGGGTTCGTCGTGATCGCGCTGATGCTGAGCCTGCTGATCTTCATCGGCGAGGCGGTTCGGGATGCGTTCGATCCACGGAAGACTTTCGCTTGACCCCCTCCCCCCTCCTCTCCGTCCAGGACCTTTCCGTCGCCTTCCGCCAGGGTGGGCGGGAGACGCTCGCCGTTGACCGCATCTCCTTCGACCTCGCCAAAGGCGAGACGCTGGCGATCGTCGGCGAGTCGGGCTCGGGCAAATCCGTCACCGCTCTCTCGATCCTGAAACTGCTGAACTACCCGGCGGCGCACCACCCCTCCGGCACGGTGATGTTCGACGGGCAGGACCTGATCGCCGCCGACGAGGACGCGATGCGCAAGGTGCGCGGCAACGACATCACCATGGTGTTCCAGGAGCCGATGACCTCGCTCAACCCGCTGCACACGATCGCGCGGCAGATCGGCGAGATTCTGGAGCTGCACAAGGGCCTGCGCGGAGACAGGGCGCGCGCGCGTACCCTCGAACTGCTGGCGCTGGTCGGCATCCGCGATGCACAAAGCCGGCTCGACGCCTACCCGCACCAGCTCTCCGGCGGTCAGCGCCAGCGCGTGATGATCGCGATGGCGCTCGCTAACGAGCCCGACCTGCTGATCGCCGACGAGCCGACGACGGCGCTCGACGTCACCGTGCAGGCGCAGATCCTGGCGCTGCTCAACGAACTGCAGGGCCGGCTCGGGATGGCGATGCTGTTCATCACGCATGACCTCGGCATCGTGCGGCGCATCGCCGACAGGGTCTGCGTGATGCTGAAAGGCAAGATCGTCGAGCAAGGCCCGGTCGCCGAGATTTTCGGCAATCCGCAGCACGATTATACCAAGCGGCTGCTGGCGGCAGAGCCGAAGGGCCGGCCCTCCCCTGTGCCCAACGGAGCGGCGACGCTGCTCGAAGCCGGGCCGATGAAGATCTGGTTCCCGATCAAGTCCGGCTTCCTGCGCCGCACCACCGGACATGTGAAGGCGGTCGACGGCATCTCGATCAAGGTGCGCGAGGGCGAGACGCTCGGCGTCGTCGGCGAGTCCGGATCGGGCAAGACGACGCTGGGGCTGGCGATCCTGCGGCTGATCTCGTCGGACGGGCCGATCGTCTTTCTCGGCGACCGCATCGACGGGCTTACGAGTTCCGCCGTCCGACCCAAGCGCAAGGACCTGCAGGTCGTCTTCCAGGACCCCTATGGCTCGCTCTCGCCGCGCATGTCGGTGGCCGAGATCGTGGCGGAGGGCCTGACCGTCCAGCAGAGCGCGCTCACCTACGCCCAGCGTCGCGAGGTCGTCGCCGGCGCGCTCAAGGATGTCGGGCTCGATCCCGCCGCGATGGACCGTTACCCACACGAATTCTCCGGCGGCCAGCGCCAGCGCATCGCGATCGCGCGCGCCATGGCGCTGAATCCGAAATTCATCGTGCTCGACGAGCCGACCTCGGCGCTCGACATGTCGGTGCAGGCGCAGATCGTCGAGTTGCTGCGCGACCTGCAGGCGAGGCGAAAACTCGGCTATCTCTTCATCAGCCACGACCTCAAGGTGGTGCGGGCGCTGTCGCACCGGGTCGTGGTGATGCAGAACGGCAAGGTGGTGGAGGAAGGCCCGGCCGAGGACATCTTCGCCCGGCCTCAGCAAGCCTACACGCAGGCGCTGCTGGCGGCCGCGCTCAATCTGGAGCCGGCCGGCGCAGCCGCGGTCAGGGACTGACTGTGGCGCGCGCCATCCTGATCGTACTCGATTCCGTCGGATGCGGCGGCGCGGCGGATGCGGCCGCCTATGGCGACGCCGGCGCCGACACGCTCGGCCATATCGCGCAGGCCTGCGCTGAGGGGCGCGGCGACCGCGAAGGCTTGCGGGCCGGGCCGCTCATGCTGCCGAACCTCGCAAGACTGGGGCTGAGCCATGCCTGCGAGGCGTCTACGGGCGCGAGGCTGGCGGGCGTCGCCAGACCCGCCTCTCCGTTCGCGCAGTATGGCTACGGGGTCGAGATCAGCCAAGGCAAGGACACGCCATCGGGCCATTGGGAAATCGCCGGCTGCCCGGTTCCGTTCAAATGGGGCTATTTCACCGCGCTGGAGGCTTCGTTCCCGCCAGAGCTGATCGCTGCGATCATTCGCGAGGGCAGGTTGCCTGGCATCCTCGGCGACAAGCATGCATCAGGCGTCGGCATCATCGACGAACTGGCGCAGGACCATATCCGCACCGGCAAGCCGATCTGCTACACCTCGGTCGATTCCGTGCTGCAAATCGCGGCTCATGAGGCGCATTTCGGGCTGGAGCGGCTCTATGAGCTCTGCCGCAAGGTCCGCGTGCTGGTCGATCCGCTGAGGATCGGGCGCGTCATTGCGAGGCCCTTCATCGGCAACGCCGAGAGCGGCTTCATCCGCACCGGAAACCGCAAGGATTTTGCGATCCCTCCGCCGAACGAGACCATACTCGACCGGCTGACGGCACGGGGGCGGGAGGTGATCACGGTCGGCAAGATCGGCGATATCTTCGCCCATCGCGCCACCGGAGAGGAGATCAAGCGCTTCGGCAACGCAGCGATGTTCGAGGCAGCGCTGGAGGCATGGGAGCGTCTGGCCGATGGCGGTTTCTGCTTCGTCAATCTGGTCGATTTCGACACGGAGTTCGGCCATCGCCGTGACGTGCCCGGCTATGCGGCGGCGCTGGAGGCGTTCGATGCGATGCTGCCCAGGCTGGAAGCGGCGCTGCAACCCGGCGACCTCGCCGTGATCAGCGCCGACCATGGCAACGACCCGACCTGGCCCGGCACCGACCACACCCGCGAGCATGTGCCGATCCTGGCCTTCGGGCCGGGCGTCACTCCAGGCCCGCTTGGCCGCCGCGAGAGTTTTGCCGACATCGCCGCGACGCTTGGCGAATGGCTTGGCGCCGGCGCCGTCGGTCCCGGCCGCTCCTGGCTTGCCGCGAAGCGCTAGGCCGCCGCGACCCGGTCGCAGAAGGCCGCGACCTGCCGGCGGATGTCCTGCGCCTGCGAGGCCAGCGTGTCGGCGGCCGTCTTCAGGCTGCCGGCGGCGTCGTGGGTACGCACCGTCATGGCCTCGAAGCCGCTGACCATGCTGGCGCTGCGCTGCGCGCCATCCGACGAGAACCGGGCCTGTCTTGCGATTTCGCTTGTCGCCATGTCCTGCTGATGGACCGCGACGGCGATCGCGTCGGTCAGCCGTTCGACATTCGACATCGCTTCGACAATCTCACGGATCACGGCCTGCGAACGCTCGGACGCCGTCTGCATCAACCCGATCCGCGCCGAGACCTCGTCGGTCGCAGCCGCCGTCTGCGAGGCCAGCGCCTTGACCTCGCTCGCCACCACCGCGAAGCCACGGCCCATTTCGCCGGCGCGGGCCGCCTCGATGGTTGCGTTGAGCGCCAGCAGATTGGTCTGCGAGGCGATGCCGCGGATCAGTTCGACCACGGCCCCGATGCTCTGGCCGTTTGCGGCGAGCTGGCCGATCTCGTTGCTGGCGCGCCGCGCCAGTTCGGCGGCGGCTTTCGAACCATCGGCCGACTGCGTGACGTTGCGGCCGATCTCCGCGATCGACTGCTCGAGTTCTCCGCTGGCGCTGGTCAGATGCTGGATGCCCTGTGTCGTGCTCACCGACGCGTCCGACACCACGGCCATTTCGCGGCGCGCCTGCTCCGAGGCCTCGGCGAGTTCGCGCGCGTCCGACTGCATGGCCTCGCGCGCGCCATCGAGCACGGCCATGGCGGCCGCGATCTGCCGGTTGAAGCCGTCTATCTCCTGCCGCAACAGCCCCGACCGGCGCGCCAGATCGTCCGCCAGCGCCTTCTCGCGGCCGCTGGTCTCGCGCTCCCGCTCGGCGGTCTCCCGCGCCAGACTGAGATTGCCCTCATTGGTGGCCAGGAGCCTGCCCATGATCATCGCATAGCCCATCAGGAAGACCGTCTCGACGATCAGAACCACAGCATGAAGCAGGACGCGCAACAGGCTGCCGCCCTGATAGAATACCGCCGCCGGCAGCGCGTATTGCAACGCGAGGTGATGCAGCGCCGTCAGCCCCGCCCCCATCGCGATGGGCCGCCAGTCGCAGAAACCGGCGAGCAGCGCCAGCACTGCGAAGTAGTACATGTGGCTGTCGGGCTGCCAGGGATGGCCCGACAGGCTGTAGACCATGATCGAGACCTGGCCCACCAGAACGACCGCGATGACCAGTTGCGTCACGACGGTGACGCCGAAGATCCGGAACGTCAGCAACGCGGCACCTGCGAGCGCGAGAGCGGACACGGCCGCCATACCGGTCTGCGCATCGAAGACGGGGCCGGCGAGCGCGAGCAGCGCGCCGTGAAGGATCGCGACCCCGAGCAGCGCGCGGGCGGTGTGGTGGCGGATGGCGTCTAGCGTCAGGATCATTGAGTCGTCTCGCGCGCGGCGGGAGCGTCGAGACAGCCCGCGAGGCCGGCGAGCTTGAGCGCCAGCACGGTGCCCGGCAACACGGCGGGGCTCCCGTCATCGGGACCCGTCACGATCGCGACGAAAGGCCAGGCACCGCCGCGAAGCACCCTGAAGCCGGCGGCCAGACTGATCCCGGCCGCCTCCTGCGCGGAGGTCCATGGCGGAAAGATCAGCGCGAAAGGTTCCGTTCCGGCCGGGTTCGCTCGCGGCAAGGAGGCCAGCGCCGAGAGAGAGGACAGCGACAGCACGAGCGCGACCACGCCAGCCTGAAGGACACGGCTGGACGGTGGGGATTCTTTGGAGAGCGCTGGGGCGGACGCGGTCGCCGAAGGTTCTGATGGAGGCGGCAGGCGGGGTGTCGAGAGCATGCGATGCCGGTATCGGGCGAGGGTAAAATTTGGGTTTAGTCGACGGCTTGCCCAGGCGCGCTAACACGCGCCGTTAGGCCTCTGTTAAGCCGCCATGACTACAACCTATACGTGTCCATTCTGGAGCCGCCCATGTTGCGTTGCGCCTCCCGCCTGATCTGCGACCGCACCGCGTCCAGCGCAGTCGAATTCGCGTTCGTCGCGCCGGTCCTGCTGCTGATGACCTTCGGCATCATCGGCTACGGCTATGTGCTGGGAATCTACCATGGCATCCAGCAGATCGCGTCGGAAGCCGCCAGAGCTTCCGTTTCCGGCCTGAATGACGCTGAAAGGGCACGAATCGCGCGCGACTTCGTCGTCGCGCATGCCTCCTCCTACGCCTTCATCGACCCCGCCAGGATCAGGGTCACGACCAGCCAGAGCCCGGCACCCCAGCAGGTCTTCGAGGTCGCCGTCGTCTACGACATGTCAGATTCGCTGTTCAGCAGTCTGAGTTCACTCGTCTCGCTGCCACCACCCCTGGTTGAGCGACGGGCGGTCATCCAGCGCGGAGGCTATTGAGATGGCACGCATCGCCCCATCTGTTCACGGTCTCGTGAGAGCGCTTGCCGCCTTCGCGGCGGACCGGCGCGGCGGCGTCACGCTCATGTTCGCGGCCGCCATCTTCGTGCTTTTCGGCTTCGGCGCCATGGCGGTCGATGTCGGCAGTTTCTTCTACGAGAAGCGCCGGCAGCAGACAGCCAACGACCTCGCCGCGCTGGCCGCCGCCGGCGACCTGCCCCGCGCGCGGGCCGCTGCGGAAGCGACCGCGACACGCAACGGCTTTGCGCCGGGCACGATCGAGACCGTTCAGCACGGCATCTATACCGCCGATGCCGGACTTCCTGTCGAGCAGCGCTTCGTTCCCGGCCCCGCGGCGACCGCCAACGCCGTCAGGGTGCGAATGAAGGCGGTGACGCCGATGCTGCTCGGCCGCGTTCTGTCGGCTTCCTCCAGCCTCACCGCCACGCCGCCCGGCACGCCGGCGACGACGATTCAGGCGAGCTACAGCAGCGGCGACGTGCCGATCGGATCGAGCGCCATCGCCACACAGGACATGCAGGCGGCCTTCACTGTGGGCTCGCGGCTGGCGAAGCTGGAGGGCGGCGTGCTCAACGGCCTGCTGGGCAGCCTGCTCGGCGGCAGCCTGTCCTTGTCCGTGATGGACTACGAGGCGCTGGCGAAAGCGCGGATCGATCTGTTCGATTTCTCGAAGCGGCTGGCGACGCGGGCGAACCTGACCGCCGTCACCTTCGACGACGTGCTGCAGGCGAATGTGAGGTTGCCCGAGGTGCTGACGGCCATACAGGAGGCCTCGCGCGACCACGCCACCGGCTCGCCCGCAGCGACGAGCGCGCTGTCGCGGCTCGCCACCGCCCATGCGGGCTCGACCCGGCCAGTCGATCTGCGCGCGCTCGCTGCCTTCGGCACGTTTGGCAAAAAGGCGTTGTCGGAGCCTGCGCCCATCGCGGCGTCGCTGACGGCGCTCGATATGGTTTCGGCGATAGCCCAGATCGCCAATGGAGCGCGTCAGATCGACCTTTCTCTGGCGCTTCAGGTTCCGGGGATCGCTTCGGTGCAGCTCAGGCTCGGCATCGGCGAGCGGCCGGTCGGCACGAGCCTCGTCAGCATCGGGAGGATGGGCGCGAGCGTTCACACCGCGCAGACGCGCCTGCTGTTCACGGTCGAGCTGGTGGGGTCGGGTTCGGCCGCGCTGGTGCGCCTGCCGCTGTATCTGGAGCTTGCGGCGGCCACCGCGAAGCTGTCATCGATCCAGTGCAATGGCAGCGACGCCGCGAGCGCGCGCGTCACGCTGGCCGTGACTCCAGCCCTCGTCGATGCCTGGATCGGGCAGGTCTCCATGGCGGAGTTCGCCAATTTTCGCAGCGCGCCAAACCCACCAGCCGCCACCTTGCTCAACCTCGCCGGACTCGCCTCGGTGAGCGGCCGGGCGCACGCCACGATGACCAATCTCGCGCCGACGCCGGTCAGCTTCGGCTATTCCGAGATCCTGCGCGGCGACAAGCGAACCACCTCGACGCAGAATTTCACCGCGACGCTGCTCTCACGGCTGGTCGGCGACCTCGACATCAGGGTGCAGGCGCTCGGTCTCGGGCTCGGCGTGCCGGGCCTGGGCCCAGCGGTCAGCGGCGTCATCGCGGGCGCGGCGACGCCGCTCGACCAGGTGCTGAACGCCGTGCTCGGCACGCTGGGTCTCGGGCTCGGCCAGGCCGATAGCTGGGTCACTGGCGTGCGCTGCGGCGGGGCGGTGCTGGTGCGCTAGCGAGCCCGCAGTGATTGCGGCGAAAAATCAGACCGACCTCTTGACCTGACGATGCGGATCACCAAATCGCCCGGCGTCGGCTGCCTCTACGGGGCCGACGCCTCACTGTCAGATTCCATGTTGCTCCTTGGAGGATGTGGTCATGAGAGCAGGTTTCGAACCATTTTACAGGGCCAGCGTCGGGTACGATCCGATCCTGTCAATGCTGGAGGCGGCGGGAACAATCGACCCTGCAACGCAGGGGCCGGCATACGACATCGTCAAATCGGGCAATGACGGTTACCGCGTCACGATCGCGGTGCCGGGTGCTCGTCCAGACGATGTGTCTGTCACCCAGCACGACACGCTGCTGATCGTCACGGGCAAGGCCCGGGACGAGACGCGGGGCGATTATCTTCATCGCGGCATCGCCTCGGGCGGCTTCGAATGCCGTTTCCATGTCGCCCATCACGTTCAGGTCACTGAGGCCGCGCTCAGCAACGGCCTGCTCACGATCGACCTGAAACGCGAGGTTCCGGAGGCGATGAAGCCCCGGACTATCCCGATCGAAACGTACAGCGAGGCGCGGGAGCGGTCAGCAGGGCTGAGGCCGCGCCCGAGGTCGGCAGCGAGCTGAGTGCGCGCCCCTCAACGATCGTCATGAGACTGCGAGAGGTTTCATATGACAGCAAAGGACATTACCACCTATCGGAAACCGGCTGGATGGCCCGGCCCGAACGCGGCGCCGAAGAGGAGCCACCTCGATCCGCGAGACGTGCTTCGCGACGAGACGATTACACCTGAAGCCAAGCGCGCGCTCCTTGCGGACTGGGCGTCCGATGCACGGGCTGTCGAACATCTGCCGGGCTTTCGGCAACTCGACAACGGCGCCCTGGTCAGGCTCGACGACATTGCCTGCGCGTTGAAGGAACTCGACTCCAAAGCATCCGGTCTCGACCAGGCGGGAGATATGCTCATTCGGTCACGCCGTCGGCGGGTCCGCATGGCCGATATTCTGCGTCTTCGCCGCCGGGATCGGCGCGACGATGACGACGACGATCCTCCGCCGAGCCCGGCTTTCGCGCTGCCGCGGCGGGGCGGCGGCGGCGGCGGGCTCGCCCCGGTCGCGGCGATCGCCTCCGCCCCGGTGCCGGAGGCAGCCTGAGGCAAAATCGTCCGGCAGTCGGGCTCGCCCGTCCAGCCGGACTGCCGGATGCATGAGCCGCGTCAGCGCCTCGGCGCATGGTCCGGTGCGTCACACCCGCAAAACCATGACCTCCCGTCGGTGCCTTGCCCCGGCGCTCGCTGTACCGAGGTCCGACGGGGACCCGAAGGCAGCGTCAGCCGCGCGGCGGGAGCGTCAGCATCATCGCCTCGCCGGGATCGGCGATCAGGCCGGTCACGGCGGCGCCGACTTCCTCGACCCCGATCCACCCCGGATCGTCGGACCGGCGCGTCCGCGTCGAGACGAAGGCTGCGATCATCACCTGGCGGACGAGCGCGCCTTCCGCGGCGAGCACCCGGCCCATCATGCCAACGGCCGCGGCCGTGATCGAGATCGGCCCCGAGCCCGGGATCGGATACTCGGCGGCGGCGCCGAGTATCTGGACAAAAGGGCTGCGGCCGGCCAGCGCCGGCAGCAGCGCCTGGGCGGCCAGGAGATGGCTGGTCAGATTGTTGCGGAGCATCCCATCCCAGTCGCTCGACGGAACCTGCGTCAGCGGCGCGCCCTGCCACCAGCCGCCGAGGCTGGCCACCGCGCCGTCGATGGGGCCGTGCGCCAGGATCGTCCGCATCAAGGCGGCAGAGGGCTCGCCGGGGCCGAATTCGCCATCGGCGAGGATCAGGCCCTCCGGATGGCCGAGATCGCCGGCGAGCCGCTCGCCCTTGGCTCGGCTGCGCACCGGCACGACGACGCGCGCCCCGGCCTTGAGCAGGCTTTCGACGATCCCTGCGCCGACATCTCCCGTGCCGCCTGCAACGACGATACGCTTTCCGCTTAGGCTGGTCATGGCTGCTGCTCCGGCTGGCTGGTCAGGAAGGGGGCGAGGGTCGATGCGGCGGCGGGCCGAGGCTCATTTCAGAACGCCCAGCAGGAGCAGCCGAGCGCGCCCCAGAAGGAGCGCTCGTCGCGGGCCGGCGATGCTGCGGCCAGCGCGGCCGCATGGCCGTGGCCATGGACGCCGCAGGCGCTGGCACAGCCGCAGGCGGCGGCGAAGGCGTATTTGCGCGCCTCGTCGGCGGCCGCCCGCTTCTGGTAGCCGCCGAACGTCCGCACGGGAGACCAGTCCGGCATGGCCGGCGGCAGCGGCGGCGCGAGGTCGGCAAAGGGACCTGCGCCATGGACCGGCTTGCCGCCGAGCAGCGTCAGTACGCTCTCGATGTCCTGGATCTCGTCCTCCGGCACGGCGAAATAGTCGCGGTCGAGCACGACGATGTCGGCGAGTTGGCCCGCCACGATCTGCCCCTTTTTGCCCTGTTCGGTCGAGAACCAGGTATTGGCTTGCGTCCACAGCCGCAGCGCCTGCTCGCGGTCGAGCCGGTTGCGGGCGGGATAGAGCGTCAGGCCGCCCAGCGTGCGCCCGGTGACGAGCCAGGCGAGCGAGACCCAGGGGTTGTAGCTGGCGACCCGCGTGGCGTCGGTGCCCGCGCCGACGGGCACGCCCGCCTCCAGCATGCGCGCGACCGGCGGCGTACGCTCCGCCGCCTTCGCGCCGTAGCGGGCGACGAAATCCTCGCCCTGGAACATCATCCGGTGCTGCACGGCGATGCCGCCGCCCAGCGCCGCGATGCGGTCGATATTGCGGTCGCTGATCGTCTCGCAATGGTCGAAGAACCAGTTGAGCCCGGCGAGCGGCACGTCCCGATTGACCGTCTCGAAGACATCGAGCGCCCGCGAGATCGTCTCGTCATAGGTGGCGTGCAGCCGCCATGGCCAGCGGTTCTCGGCGAGCAGGCGCACCACAGGCTCGAGGTCGCTTTCCATGGTCGGCGGCATCTCCGGCCGCTCGACCCGGAAATCCTCGAAATCGGCGGCGGAGTAGACGAGCATCTCGCCCGCGCCGTTATGGCGGTAGAGATCGTCGCCTTGACCGGGCTTGACCTGCTTCGACCAGCTCTCGAAATCGGCCAGTTCCTGCTTCGGCTTCTGGGTGAAGAGGTTGTAGGCAATGCGCAGCGTGAGCTGCCCCTCGGCGTGCAGCTTCTCGATGATCGCGTAATCGTCGGGATAGTTCTGGAAGCCGCCGCCGGCGTCGATCACCGTCGTCACGCCGAGGCGGTTCATCTCGCGCATGAAGTGGCAGGTCGAATTGAGCTGGTATTCGGGCGGCAGCTTCGGTCCCTTGGCCAGTGTCGCATAGAGGATCGTGGCGTTGGGCTTGGCCAGCAGCAGGCCGGTCGGGTTGCCGGCCGCGTCGCGTTGGATTTCGCCGCCGGGCGGGTCCGGCGTATCCCTGCCATAGCCGACGGCCCGCAGCGCCGCGCCGTTCAGCAGCGCCCGGTCGTAGAGGTGCAGGATGAACACCGGCGTGTCGGGCGCGATCGCGTTGATCTCGTCGAGCGTCGGCAGGCGCTTTTCGGCGAACTGGTGCTCGGTGAATCCGCCGACGACGCGCACCCATTGCGGCGGCGGCGTCACCGCAACCTGCTTCTTCAGCATCTCCAGCGCCTGGGCGAGCGAGCGCACCCCATCCCAGCGCAGCTCCATGTTGTAGTTCAGGCCGCCCCGGATGATGTGCATGTGGCTGTCGATCAGCCCCGGAATGGCGCGCCGCCCGCCGAGGTCGATCACCTGCGTCGTCTGGTCCGCCAGCGCGCGCATCTCGCCTTCGGTCCCGACCGCGAGGATGCGCCCCTGCGCGACCGCGACGGCATCCGGGTTCGGATTGGCGCGGTCGAGCGTCGTGAAGCGGCCATTGACGAGCAGGAGATCGGCGGTCATCGCGCGGGCATCCCGGTTCTGGGCGGCCGCGCCGCCGATGAGGCTGGAAAGCGCGCCGGCGGCGACGCCCAGCGCGGTCTGGCGTCGCGTCGGGCTCATGCCGATCGCGGCTCTTTGGCTTCAGCCGATGCGGCGCGACCCGGCAGGGGACCGAAGACGTGCTCGCCGCAATCGCGCCGGAGCACGCCGACCGTCAGCTTTTCGCCACCCCACAGGCGCTTGGCGATCGGCACAATCTGCTCCCCGACGAGGATGCCCAGAAGTCCGACCAGCGCAATCACCGGCGGGGCGGGCGATCGGACATTCAGCAGGCTGTAGACGACGCCGACGAGCAGGCCGGCGCCGAGCGCGAGCAGATAGGGCTTCATCGCGGCTCTCCCTGCCGTTTGCGCTCAATGCCCTTCGGAGGCGCCAAACATCTGCTTGGCGTAGACGATGCCGAGCCCGTAGGCGCCGCCGACCTTCTTCGCGATGCCGGTGGTGAGGTCGTAGGTCTCGGCCCGCGCCCAGTCACGCTGCAGTTCCAGCAGATATTGCAGCGCCGTCATCGGGCGCGCTCCAGCCTGGATCATCCGCTCCATCGCCCGCTGATGCGCCTCGTCCGAGACGTCGCCGCAGGCGTCGGCGATGACGTAGACCTCGAAGCCCTGGTCGAGCGCCGAGAGGGCCGGGCCGACGATGCAGACGCTGGTCCAGAGGCCGGCCAGCACGATCCGCCCCTTGCCGATCGCGTTCACCTTCGCGATGACGGCGGCGTCCTCCCAGGTGTTCATCGAGGTGCGGTCGAGCATCGCCTGCCCCGGGAAAGCCGCGGCGATCTCGTCGAACATCGGTCCAGAGAAGCTCTTCTCGGCCACCGTGGTGAGGATCGTCGACACCCCGAAACCTGACGCTGCCTGCGAGACGAGGGCTGCGTTGTTGCGCAGAGCCACCGGGTCGATCGACTTCGTCGCAAAAGCCATCTGCGACTGGAAGTCGATCAGGATGAGCGTGTGGTCGGCGGGCGAGAGAAGCGACGGGCTGGGCTTGGCGACGGCGACAGGCATAGGATACCCCAGGGTTGGATGCTAACGCTGCGGAAGCTAGGACAGGACATCACGCACGACCAGTAGTAACTTCACGGATACCGTGTATTGAAAGCCGGCTCATGAATAAATCCACGACAGATACTGAAGGCTGCCTCGTCGATCCGCTGATCCAGTTTCTGGCGCGGCAGTGGTTGACCCACGTGGTCTGGGCGCTCGGCGAAATGGGCCCGACGCGGTTTGGCGCACTGCGCCGGGCTCTTCCGGGGCCGGTGTCCGCGCGGACGCTGTCGACGAGGCTCAAGGACCTCGAGAGTCACGGTTTCGTCGTCCGCAACGTCCATGACGGCGCGGCTCTCAAGGTCGAATACAGCCTGACCGACGCCGGGCGCGCTTTGCATGAGCGCCTCAGAGACAGCGAGGCGCTGGCGGCGGGCTCACCGTTCGATCGCTCACGCCCGGCAGAGCCTTGAGGCGACGGACGTCGGACAGGTCCGCTCCGCCGAAGGCCTCCCTGATACGGACCCCGCTCAAAGAAGCAGCCTGGCAGCCTAACTCCGCAGCCGGTCCTTGATGCGCTTCATCAGCCCGTCGCGGACATCGCGATAGGCGTCGAGCATCTGCTCGCGCGAACCCTGCATGACGGTCGGGTCCATGGTCGGCCAGTATTCGACATCGGCCGCGACCGTGCGCGTCAGGTCGAGCGCCTTGTGGTGGGCTTCCGGCGAGAGCGAGACGATCAGGTCAAAATTCAGCCCCTCCCACTCCTCCAGCTCCTCGATCGATTTCGGCTTGTGCTTGTGGGCGTCGATGCCGATCTCGTCGAGCACCGCCAGCACGAATCCGTCAGGCTCGCCCTTCCGCGCCCCTGCCGATTGCACATAGATCGACTTGCCAAAGAAGTGCTTGGCCATCGCCTCCGCCATCGGCGAGCGCACCGCGTTCTGCGCGCACATAAACAGCACGCTCTGGACCTTGCGGGAGGCCGGCGGCTCCACCCGCCTCAACCCTTCCAGTGCAGGGCGTAGATCAGGGTGAAGAGGCGGCGCGCCGTGTCGTGATCGACCTCGACCTTGGTCGCCAGCCGCTCGACCAGAACGGTCGCGGCTTCGTCGTGCAGGCCGCGCCGGCCCATGTCGATCGCCTCGATCTGCGAGGGCGTGGCGGTGCGGATGGCGGCATAATAGCTCTCGCAGACCATCTCGTAGTCCTTGATGATGCGCTTGAACGGCGTCAGCGAGAGATGGTGGCTGACGACAGGCGTACCGTCCGCCAGTCTGATCTCGAAGACGAGGCGGCGTTCCACCAGAGCGAGATGGGCGTGGTAGGGGCCGCCCTCATGGCCTGCCAGCGCGAAATGGTTGCGCTCGATCAGGTCGTAGATCGCAACCTGGCGCTCATGCTCCTGATCGGGCGTGCCGCGGCCCAGCGAAGCCTCGTCGAGCGTGACGGCGGCCAGGCATTGGCGCTCGGGTTTTCTCTCGTCGGACATCGGGCCTCCGGTCTCCGGGCGCGAATCTGGACGCGCCTGTCAGAGATTGAGCCTGATCGTCACGGAACGGCCATGCGCCTGCAAGCCCTCGGCCTGCGCGAGCAGGTCGGTCGCCCCGGCAAGAGAGCGCAAGCCCTCGGCGCTGCATTGCAGCAGCGAGGTGCGCTTCATGAAATCCATCACGCTGAGGCCCGACGAGAAGCGGGCGGAGCGCGCCGTCGGCAGAACGTGGTTGGGCCCGCCGATATAGTCGCCGATGGCCTCCGGCGTATGGCCGCCCAGAAAGATCGCGCCCGCATTGCGGATCATGCCGGAGAGGCGCTCAGGCTGCGCCGTCATGATCTCGAGATGCTCGGGCGCCAGCCGGTCGACCAGCGGCACGGCGGCTTCCAGATCGGCGACCAGCAGAATCGCGCCGAAATCGGCCCAGCTTTTGCCGGCGATCCCGGCGCGCGGGAGGCCCTTCAACTGCGACAGCACGGCCTTTTCGACCTCGTTCGCGAGCGCGGCATCATCCGTCATCAGGATCGACTGGGCCGAGATGTCGTGCTCTGCCTGCGCCAGCAGGTCGGCGGCGATCCAGTCGGGATTGG
The DNA here is from genome assembly GCA_001556025.1 of Rhizobiales bacterium CCH3-A5. Taxonomy (GTDB): domain Bacteria; phylum Pseudomonadota; class Alphaproteobacteria; order Rhizobiales; family Beijerinckiaceae; genus Allobosea. The sequence continues at coordinate 7,695 of LSIB01000008.1, read as the reverse complement.
CCGTGCCGTCGGCGATGACCAGCACCTCGGAAGGGCCGGCGATCATGTCGATGCCGACCTGGCCGAAGACGCGGCGCTTGGCGGCGGCGACATAGGCGTTGCCGGGGCCGACGATCTTGGCCACCGGGGCGATGCTCGCCGTGCCATAGGCGAGCGCGGCCACCGCCTGTGCTCCGCCGATCCGGTAGATCTCGTCGACGCCCGACAGATGGGCGGCGGCCAGCACCAGCGGATTGGTCTCGCCGCGCGGCGTCGGCGCGACCATGACGATGCGCGGCACGCCGGCGACCTTGGCGGGGATCGCGTTCATCAGAACCGAGGACGGATAGCTCGCCGTCCCTCCCGGCACATAGAGGCCGACCGCCTCGATGGCGCTCCAGCGCCAGCCGCTGCCGATGCCGAGTTCGTCGGTCTGCCAGCTATCGGCCGGCTTCTGGCGACGGTGATAGGCCTCGATGCGGGCGCGCGCGGTTTCAAGCGCCGCCAGCAAATCCGGCGGGCAGGCAGCGAGCGCCGCATCGATCTGACCTTGAGAGACGCGCAGCGTGACGGGCGTCAGCGTCAAGGCATCGAAGCGGGCGGTGTGATCGATGACCGCCGCGTCGCCCTGCTCGCGCACAGCCGCGATGATGTCGGCGGCGACGCGGTCGACCTCCTCGGAGACCTCGCGCTTGGCGCCGAGCAGCGCGGCGAAATCCGCCTCGAAGCGCGCGTCCCTGTCGTCGAGCCTGATCGGCATCGGATTCGTCCTGCTGGTCGCTCGAAGGATTGGTTCAGGCGTCGTCGGGATGGCCCGGGATCGCCACCGCTTCCCAGACGGGCCCGAGGTCCTTCATCTGGCACTCGATGCATTCGACGTCGAGCCTGATCGCCGCGCCATCCGAGAAATGCAGCGTCAGGTCGCCGGCCGGTGCGTCCCGCTCGGCGAATGTGATCGCCAGCAGGTTCAGCACGACATCGGGCGCGGCCGCATCGATGCCTGTGCTGCGGGCGCTGGTCACACGTTCGAAATGCAGGGCGGTCAGCCGGCGGCGGCGCGCGCCCGTCGCCGCGCCTTCCCAGTCGAAGCGGCGCAATGCGAGCGCGAAACGCCGCTCGGCCGGTCGAAACACGATATCGCCGATCTTCAGGACGGCGTCCTGCAGATGAGCCGAGACGATCGCGAGATCGTCGCCGTCGAGCGCGATCAGCTTCAGCGGTTCCGCTGCGTCGTCGGACATGACCGTGTTCTTGGGCATGGCCGTGTTCTGGCGACGCCGACCCTTTACGTCAACCGCTGATGCGCTCGACCTGCGCGCCGCAACGCGTCAGCTTGGCCTCCAGCGCCTCGAAACCGCGATCGAGATGGTAGACGCGGTTGATCGTGGTGTCGCCCTCGGCCACAAGCCCGCCGATGACCAGCGAGACCGAGGCACGCAGATCGGTCGCCATCACCGGCGCGCCGGTGAGCTTGGCGACGCCCTCGACATGGGCGACGTCGCCGTCGAGCCTGATCTTCGCGCCGAGCCGGGCCAGTTCCTGCACATGCATGAAGCGGTTCTCGAAGATCGTCTCGCGGATGCGGGAGGTGCCCTTCGCCCGCGTCATCAGCGCCATGAACTGCGCCTGCAGATCGGTCGGGAAACCGGGGAAGGGGTCGGTGTCGATATCGACCGCGTTCAGGCCATGGCCGTTGCGGCGCACGCGGATGCCCTCATTGGTCGAGGTTACGTCTGCGCCCGCCCTGACGATGGCGTCGAGCGCCGCTTGCAGGAGGTCGGCACGTGCGCCCTCCAGCACCACGTCGCCGCCGGTCATCGCGACCGCCATCGCATAGGTGCCGGCCTCTATCCGGTCGGGCAGCACGGCGTGATGGGCCCCGCCCAGCCGCGCGACGCCATCGACGACGACGCGGCTCGTGCCCGCACCCTCGATCTTCGCGCCCATCTTCGACAGACAGGCGGCGAGATCGACGACCTCGGGCTCGCGCGCGGCGTTCTCGATCACCGTCGTGCCCTGCGCCAACACGGCCGCCATCAGCGCGGTGTGCGTACCGCCGACCGTCACTTTCGGAAACACGATCTCGGCCCCCTTGAGGCCTCTGGGCGCGCGCGCCAGGGCATAGCCATTCTCGATCGTGATCTCGGCCCCGAGTTTTTCCAGCGCCATAAGCAGCAGATCGACCGGCCGGGTGCCGATGGCGCAACCGCCTGGCAGCGAGACCTTGGCCTCGCCCATCCGCGCCAGGATCGGCGCGATCACCCAGAAGCTCGCCCGCATGGTCGAGACCAGCTCATAGGGCGCGCAGGTATCGACGATCTGGCGGGCGGTCAGCGAGATGGTCTGGCCGGTCTCGGCCGACTGGCCGATGCGCTTGCCGGCGACCGAGCGATCGACGCCATGGTTCGACAGAATGCGCGAGAGCGCGGTCACGTCCGACAGGCGCGGGACATTGACGAGCGTCAGCGTCTCGTCGGTCAAAAGGCTCGCGATCATCAGCGGCAAGGCGGCGTTCTTGGCGCCCGAGATCGGGATCGTGCCAGTGAGGGGCTGGCCGCCGGTGATGCGGATCTTGTCCATCGTCAGTCCTGCTGGAGCGCGGCGGCGCGGGCGGCCGGGCGCATGAGATTGTCGAGTGTCAGGACCGGGAAGGTTCGGCCTGGACGGGCTGGTCGGGCTCTTGCGCTTTAGCCTCATCCTGACGGCGGGCGCGGCCCTGTGCCTTGCGGCGCTTCAGGTTCTCGCGCAGGGCAGCGGCAAGGCGCGCCCGCTTCTCGTCGTCGGCGGATGGCTGGCGGGTCACGCAAATCAACTCGGCATGATGGGTTCAACGCCCGGAACACGGCGAATTCGCGGCGCAACCGATAGCCCTGTGCGGCGCATTCGACAAGCGCGGCGATACGGAATGACCAAACCGCCTCGCGTGCCAGCATCGGACAAGGCCTGCGCCACAATGGTTCAATCGCTGCATGGCTGCGTCGAGCCATCGACCACACAGATCAGTTTGGCGACTGTCTCGGTTGGCCAATTGTCGGTCCGCAAGCCTGGCACGACCCATGCGTGTATCGCGCGATCGAAGCAGACGCGAACCCGGTGGGCCGCCAATCGGAAACCGGATGCCGAGAGCGCGCTCGCGCCAGAATCGTTAGCAAACAAATCTTAATGAAATTAACCATTTCCCCGGCTTTTCGTTTACAGTCTGTTAACTTCGCCTACCCTGATCCGGCGTTTTGTTGCGTTGCGGAAAGAGGGATCAGCGGCATGTTTGCGTCATTTGCCCCGTTCACCGAGACAACCCCTGCGACGCAGATCGAATGCTGCGAGGTGATCGACGCGGTGCGGCGCAAGGCCGGCTTCCTGCCCGAGGTGCAGCTCGCCTACGAGGCCGAGATCAAGACGCTGTGGGTCACGATCAAGCCTGAACTGAAGCCGGTCTTCACGCTGCAGCTGCTCGACAGCCTCGGAAAGATTCAGCGCGCCATCATCGCGCTCTGGGGCCAGCCCGAGCAGTATCATCGCTCGCCGGTGCGTTTTCTGGCCTTCCGCGGCGCCGGGCCGTTCTTCACGCTCGGCGGCGATCTCGACTTCTATCTCGACTGCCTGGCCAAAAACGACCGTGCGGCGCTGACGGAATACGCAAGGCTCTCGATCGAGGGCGCGGTGCTGAACGCAGGCGGTCTCAACGGCGCGGTCATCACGCTGGCGACGATCCACGCCAAGGCGATCGGCGGCGGCATCGACGCGCCGCGCTCCTGCAACATCATGATTGCCGAGGAGCAGGCCTCGTTCGTCTATCCCGAGATCAAGTTCAACCATTTCCCGATCACGGCGGTCGCGATCCTGTCACGCCGCATGGGTCCGCGCGCCGCCGAGCGGATGCTGCTCTCGGGCGAAGAGATGAGCGCGACCGAGTTCATGGCGGCGGGCGGGCTCGAGGCTGTTGTGCCTGCTGGAACCGGAGAGAGCTGGATCCGGAAATACGCGAGCGATTCCATGCCGATGCATGCCGCCAAGACGGCGCTGTTCTCGGCCTTCAACCGCCGCGCCGGCGATCTGCGCGGCGAACTCGAAGGCCTCGGCGAAATCTGGACCGACTGCATGCTGCGGCTCAATCCGGCCGCGATCTCGAAGCTGCAGCGGATCGCCGCCACGCAGGACCGCATTCTGGCGCGGGTCTATCAGCGGCCAGCGCCGGCAGGCGTCGGCGGCGCGCATTGAAGGCAAACATTTGCCGGGGCGGGACGTGATTTGGCCAGCACGGTCCGGCGGACGAAATACGAAACATTTACCTCTCCTGCCTTAAACCCTTTGAATGGCGAGGTTTGCGGCGCGTAGTGCGCTCGATCGATCTCGCCGGCACAAGGCAAGAGCGGATGGCAGGCGCTCTCGGGCGTATTCTCAAAGGCGGGACGGCCAGACCGGCGGAGGGTCACGACCTGCCGGGCTATCGCCTTTTGGTCTCGTCGCTGTTCTCATCGCCCGCCTCCATCGTGCCCGGCGGCATCGCGGGTATCCTGACGCCCTATCTCTGCTGGCTCTCCACTGGCATGAGCCTGTTCATGACGCTGACGGTGCTGGTTGGGCTCGTCGTGGTCGTCAGGCTGATCACGGTGGTCAGATATCGCCGGCGCGACCATTCCGAGGACAGCTTCGCCGAGACGCGGCGCTGGGACCGCGAATACTTCGTCGGCGCGACCGTGTTCAGCGCCGTGCTCGGCTATAGCTGCTATGTCGCCCTGGCGCAGACCGACGATCCGGCGGCGCATATCACATCCGTCGCATCGACGATTGCACTGGCCTCGGGCTATGTCTCGCGCAATGCCGGGCGGCCGAAATTCGTCGCGGTGCAGTTGCTGACCTTCTGCGTACCGATGGCCTTCGGGCTGATCCAGGCCCACAATGTCTACTACCAGTATATCGGTTACTTCGCGTTCCTCTATGTGATCGCCAACATCGCCATCACCAATTCCCTGCACCGCAACCTGCTGGCGTTGAGCGACGCGACCAAGCAGTCCAAGGCCCTGGCGACCGCGCTGCATTCGCAGAATCTGACGCTCGACGCCGCGCTCAACACGATGATCCACGGTCTGGCGATGTTCGACCGCGATCTGAAGCTCGCCGTCAGCAACGCGCCGCACCAGTCGCTCTACGGCATCCCCGACACGCTCGCCTTGCCCGGCACACCACTGACGGCGATCGCGCGCTTCCTGATCGAGCGCCAGGTCGTGGATGGCGAGCAGGTGCGCGACATGCGCGGGGCGCTCGCCGTGGTCCAGGAGACGCAGGCGACGCTGACCCGCGAACTCCAGACCCGCAGCGGACGGGTTCTGGTCATCAGCATTGCTCCTGCCGCCGAGGGCGGCGTACTGATGCTGACCGAGGACGCGACCGACCGGAAGGCGACCGAGGCGCGCATCGAGCAGATGGCGCGCTTCGACGAGCTGACCGGGCTCGCCAATCGCTTCGAGTTCAACACGCAACTGGCGCAGGCCTTCGCGCGGATGGACCGCACTGCCGAGCAGTTCGCCCTGCTCTATCTCGATCTCGACGGCTTCAAGCAGGTCAATGACAGCCTCGGCCACGATATCGGCGACCGCGTGCTGACCGAGACGGCCAACCGGCTGCGGGCCGCGATCCGCGCCGGCGACCATCTCTCCCGCTTCGGCGGCGACGAGTTCCTGCTGATCCTGCCCTCGGCCGACCATGCCGTCGTCACCACCATCGCGCAGCGCATGATCGACGCGATGTCGAAGGTCTTCCTGCTCGACACCAAGAGCGTCTACATCACGGCGAGCATCGGCATCGCGATGGCTCCCCATGACGGGGCCGATCCGGCCGATCTGCTGCGCCATGCCGACACCGCGCTCTACAAGGCCAAGGCAGCGGGCCGCAACACGCTGATGTTCTTCAACCCGGCCATGGCCGAGGAGATGCTCGACCGGCACGAGATCGAGGTCGATCTGCGCAAGGCCTGCGACGAGGGCGCTCTGGAGCTGTATTATCAGCCGATCGTCGATCTGAAGACGCAGGAGATCGTCTCGCGCGAGGCGCTGATGCGCTGGCGGCATCCGACGCGCGGCATGGTGCCGCCCGGCGTGTTCATCCCGATCGCCGAGCAGTCCGGCCTGATCGCGGCGATGGGCGACTGGGCCGTGCGCCAGGCCTGCAAGGACGCGGCGAGCTGGCCCGGCTCGATCGGCGTCTCAGTCAACATCTCGCCGCTGCAGTTCCGCGAGCCCCGGCGCATCGTCGAAACCGTGAAGCAAGCGTTACTGTCCTCGCGCCTCACCTCAGACCGGCTGACGCTCGAAGTCACTGAATCGCTGCTGATCGAAGACAACAAGACGACGCTCGCGGTGATCGACGAATTGCGCAGTTTCGGCGTGCGCTTCGCGCTCGACGATTTCGGTACCGGCTATTCCTCGCTGGCCTATCTCTCGACCTACCCCTTCGCGCATGTGAAGATCGACCAGAGCTTCACCCGTAACGTCACCGAGAACGAGGCCTCCAAGGCCATCATCGAGGCGGTCTGCCAGCTTGCGCGCAGGCTCGCCATGACCGTGGTCGTAGAGGGCATCGAAACCGACCAGCAGCGCATCGCGGTGCAACTGCTCGGCGCGCAGCGGGCGCAGGGCTATCTGTTCGGCCGGCCCGAACCGGTATCGAGCTTCACGCCCGACAAGAACCGTCACGTCGCCTGAAACGGCCCGCCGTCTCACGCCGCCTCACTATGCGGTGACGGGGCGATGCGTTTGCCGCAGGCTTCGCTTAACTGACCATCCGAATGACCGGCCTGAAAGTGGATGGCGCATGACAGAGCCTGGCATGACCAAAGCTGGGATGTCGACGGGCGCGGCCGTGCCGGAGACAGGTGACGGCAGGCCCGCCTGGCGGCGCTATCTTCCTCTCGCCGTGCTGGCGCTCGCCATGGCGGGCGCCTATGCGGCGGGACTGCACCGTTATCTGAGCTTCGACGCGGTGCTGCAGCACCGCGAGCAGCTTCAGCAATCCGTCGCCGCCAACCGTGCCTTAGCGCTGCTCGCCTTCGCCGGATTCTATATCGCCGCGGTCGCGCTGTCATTTCCGGGCGCGGCGCTGCTGACGCTGCTCGGCGGCTTCCTGTTCGGCGGCGTGCTTGGCGGCGCGGTCATCGTGGTGTCGGCGACGCTTGGCGCGGTCATCGTGTTCATGGTGGCGCGCTCGGCTTTCGGCGAGGCGCTGCAGCGCAAGGCGGGCCCGGCGCTGGCACGCATCCTCGACGGCTTCAAATCCGACGCCGCCTCCTACCTCCTGTTCCTGCGGCTGGTGCCGGCCTTTCCGTTCTGGCTGGTGAACCTCGCGGCGGCGCTCGGCGGCGTCAGCCTGCCCGTCTTCGCCTGGACGACGCTGGTCGGCATTATCCCCGGCACGCTCGCCTTCGCGGTGGCGGGCGCAGGCCTCGATTCGGTGATCGCGGCGCAGCAAAGCGCGCGCGCCGCCTGCCAGGCTGCAGGACGCGGCGACTGCGCCGGCGGGCTTGACCTGAAAGCGATCCTGACGCCGGAACTTCTGATCGCTTTCGCGCTTCTGGGCTGCGTGGCCTTGATTCCAGTGATCTGGCGACGCATCAGCAAGGCGAAGCCGGACAAACTGGGAGACGGGGCGTGAGCGAGACCAAGGCGACGACGCCCCAGACGCTTACGCCCGACATCTGCGTCATCGGGGCGGGTTCGGGCG
>LSIB01000079.1 GCA_001556025.1 Rhizobiales bacterium CCH3-A5 | reverse complement strand
CCCTTGGAATCACGAGTGCCCCAGTCGCTCAACCCTTTCGGGACGGGCTCTAAGGGTTCTGTAGGCGATAAGCTTGGCTCAAGCGCGCCGCAACAATTCGTCATGACCGATATCGTCGCCTAGCGCCGCTAGACTAAGGACAAGATATCGTGGCGATCTCCGGACTGCCTTTGATGCGATCATCTGCATCTACGCGCTGTTCGGCATCGTGGGGTCGTCTCTGATAGGGATGTAGCTTCACGAGAGCACCACGATGCCGGCTTTGGCCGGGATTGTCAGGCGGCCTCGGCTGACGGGCTGACGATAGGATCAGCTGATCGGCGATCCTGCGCCATTGCTGGCTGGCGGCGGCCGCATCATCCTAAGCAAACGCCGTGGCGATAAAGGCTGAGATGACGCGCCGCCCTGCTCGGCCGGCATGGACGAGCGCGTTCCTCATGAGGTGAACCCGGCAGCGCTGCCAGGTCGCGGCCAGCACCACCTTCGTACGGCCGCCTTTGATGCCATCATGGCTGTCAGAGGTGCCGATTAGGCCGCAAGCTGGCGAGCTTGCGCAGGAACGCGGTCCAGAAGGTCTCGGCCTCGGAGGGGCCGATATCCATACCGCACCTCGCGCCTTCCATCGCTGTTGACGCCGCCGGCGGCGATCACCGCCGCGAACATGCCCCCTTTTTGCACATCATGTCGGAGGCGAGCGCAGGCATGACGCATGCGACTTCTCATTTGGCGTCGAGCAGGTCCTTGACCGAGAGCAGCACGAGCTCGTTGTCGTCGGCCTTCTTGGGGTCGCGCGAGGAGGAGAAGGGCAGGTTGTTGTCGTTGCCGACGACGATGATGCCGTTGGCGCGGTCCACGACGTCGACGTTCTCGATGGTGAAGAAGGGGAAGGGCAGCACGCCGTCGATGGCGCCCTGCACGGCCTTCTTGTCGGGATCGGCGATTTTCATCAGATCGATGAAGCCGACCTTGCGCACGGCCTTGCCGACATTGGCGTCGGTCATCTCGATCTTCACGATCCGCTTGAACTTGGCGAGGTCGTGGAAGCAGTCCGGGCCGCGCCGTCCGGTGGCGCAGGCCTTGTCGCCGGTGCCTTCGCCATTGTCGCGCTCGATGATCAGCGCGGTGGTGGCGTCGATCATGTTGAAGTCGCCGATCGCGAGCCCCTTCTGCTCCAGCGGGAAGAACCAGGAGCGGCCGGTCCACTTCTCGGCGGCGACGTCGAATTCGAGGATGCGCAGGACTTCCTTGCCGTCGACCTCCTCATTGCCCTTGGTCTCCGTGTTCCAGAGCGGGCCTTCGAGCAGCGGATAGAGGAAGCGGCCGTCCGGAGACTGGGCCATGCCCTCATAGCCTTTGGAGCGGCGGACATTGAACTCGACCGGCAGGTTGGGCGCGGCCGGCGTGGTCACCGCGAAATGGTCGGGCGAGCGGGCGGGCTTGCCGTCGACCAGCGTCTCGAACACGGCCTCGACCTTGCCGGTGGCGTCGACGCGGATCAGATAGGGTCCGAACTCCTCGCCGATCCAGAACTTGCCGCCGATCGGCTGGATCGACTCGGGGTCGAAATCCGCACCGGTCAGGTAGCGCTTCTCGGTGCCCTCATTGGCGATGCGGAACGGCACCTTCTTGTCGGGGTCGTGCAGGAAGGTCGTGGCGAGACGCTCGATCTTGCCGCCGGCGAAGTCGGCCTTGATCCGGTGGAAGAACAGCATGGCGTCGGGCGAATTGGCCTTGGAGCCGAAGCCGTTGTCGGTCAGCACCAGGAACTCGCCATTGCCGAGCGAGCGGATGCCGGAGAAGCCCTGCACCGGCTGACCCTGAAACGGTGTGGAGAGCCCAGTCGGGCGGCCGCCCGAGGTGCCGACGACCGTGCCGACGGCCTCGACGCGCTTGCCCGGCGTGGTGAACTTGCCCGAGACCTTGAGGTCGGCGGGCGCGTCCGCCGGCACGGCGACCATGGTGTTGGCCGGCAGCAGCGCATGGCCGAGCAGCTTGGCCGGGAACTCCTTCTGCGCGTCCTGCGCGCCGGCGAGCATGGTCGAGGAGAGCAGCAGGGCCGCGGTCAGGGAAAGGCGCATGGAACGCTCCAGGTTTTGGGGGCAGACTGGAACGTTTGGCGGTCCTGCATCTCAGTGCGACGACGAAGCGGTGACGGTTGAGTGACATCGCCAGCTTGTCAATTAGGGGGCGGCTTCACAGGATCGGTCCAGCCAATCAACCAAAAGCCCGGATCAACGCGGCAATCATCAATCCCATCAGAACCCCGCCAATCCCTACCCACATCTGCTGCCGCCTCTGCGCTGGCCGCGTCAACGCTTGCCGGACGATCCCGGCCAGGTTGATCCGCTCGCGTTTGAGCGCATCGGACTCATCACGCATCAGCCGCGCTGCCTCGGCGAACGCATCCGCCCCCGCGCGCCCGATCGCCCGGCCATGCTGCTCGGGCGTCATCTTCAACGCTGGATGGTCCTGAATCGCGACGATGCGAGCCTCGACCTGGGTCAGGACCTTCACGACAGCGCCCAGTGTCGGCGTGTAGTCGGTCACCCGCGTCGCCCCTTCGACGATGGCCGGCAGCGCCTCGACAGCCTGGCGCAGGGTTGCGACCTCAGCTTGCAGCGCGGCAAACGCCCGCGCCGCATCATCCTCCCCGGGCTGCATCCGATCGTCATCCATCACGCTCACCGCTCCATGCCCTTGTCGCGCTCGCGAACGTGTTTTTCCGCCTCGGGCTCGCGCCCCGCCTTACCCTGACCTGTCTTTCCAGCACCAGCCTCCAAGCCCCGCGCGGCAGCCTCCCGCTGAACCTGCCGCTGCCGCTCGCGATCCATGCCGGCGACGAGCTGCGCAGCGCGCTCAGGACCCGTCAGATCGCCCATGGCGCGCTGGCTCAAGCTCTCATGTTTGAGAACCAACGCCATCTCCTGCGTCGACCCCGGCCGAGCCCTGTCCATGGCAGCCCCGGCGCTCCGCAGCGCCAGTTTCTGATGCTCGAGCACCGGCAGATCGGCGGCGCGCATGCGGGCGGCATCTTGATACGCGCGGGCATAGCCCTCGACGGCCGCCAGAAGCTGCACGCGCGCCG
>LSIB01000078.1 GCA_001556025.1 Rhizobiales bacterium CCH3-A5 | reverse complement strand
CCGTCGGGCGTCTGTGTTCCCCAGAGCAGGTTTTTGACCTGGTCGTAGTGGCGGCGGGGGTCGTAGTGCTCGGCGCGCAGCTTCAGCGTTTCGGCGGAGAGCTTTCCGACGGCCGAGAGGACGGAATAGGACGCCACCACCCGGTCGCGCTGGGCGGTCACCAGCGTCGAGCGGGCGCTGACCAGCTCCTGCTGGGCGTTGAGCACGTCGAGCGTGGTGCGCTGGCCGACCTTGGCCTCCTCGCGCACGCCCGCCAGCGCCGTCTCGGCCGCCTGGACCTGGGCCTGCGCCGCCGTGATCTGCGCCTTGGCGGCTTCCAGCCCGCCCCAGGCCGAGACCACCGCCGCGCGCACCGTGTCGCGCTGGGTGTCGACCTCGATCCGGCGCTGGCCGGCGGTCTCCTTGGCCTGGCGCGTGCGCGAATAGACCTGGCCGCCCTCGTAGATCGGGATCGTCAGCGTGCCGACGAGGCTGGCCGACGTGCGGTTGTCGCCGAAGGCCGTCGAATCATAGCGCTGCTGCACCTGGCCGCGCACGCCCAGCACCGGATAGAGATCGGCCTCGGTCACCTTGACCTGCAGCTCGGCGGCGTCGACGCCATGCAGCGAGGCGATGATCGCGGGATGGCCCGACAGCGCCACCTGCAGCGCGCCCGGCAGCGATTTCGGCAGCAGGTTCTCGACCGGCCGGCCCGGCGCCAGCGCGCGCGGCTCGACGCCGACATTCTGGCGATAGCGCGCGATCGAGGTCTTCAGGTTCGACTCGGCCAGGATCGCCTGCGACTGCGACGAGGACAGGCGTGCTTCCGCCTGCGCCACGTCGGTGCGCGTCACTTCGCCGACCTGAAACCGGTCGCGCGTCTGGCGCAGCTGCTCCTCCAGAACCTCGACATTGTTGCGGTTGAGATTGAGGATCGCGGTGTCGCGCAGCACGTTCATATAGGAGGTCGCGGCGTCGAGCAGCACGTTCTGCTCGGTGTTGCGCAGCGTGGCGCGCGCGCCCAGCACCTGCGACTCCGCCTGGCTGACGGAGTTGCGCGTCTTGCCGCCATCGAAGATGTTCTGGTCGATCGTCACGCCCGCCCCGCGCGGCGCGAGCCGCGAGATCGCGGTCGAATGCACGCCGCGCGTCGTCGCGTTGGCCGGCGTGTCGGACTCGGTGATGCTCGCCCCGATATCGGCCGAGGCATTGATCTTCGGGCGATAGCCCGACAGCGCCTGCGGCACGTTCTCGTTGGTCACCCGCACCGCCGCACGCTGCGCATTCAGCGTCGGGTTGCCGGCATAGGCGCGCCCGAGTGCAGCCTCCATCGTCTGGGCGG
>LSIB01000077.1 GCA_001556025.1 Rhizobiales bacterium CCH3-A5 | reverse complement strand
CCAGCGTCGCGACAAAGAAGAAAACCTTGGTCGCGACACCGGCGATCTCGACCCGACGCTCGCCGAAATCGATCTGCAGTTGCTCGCCGGGCGGTGTCTCGAAGCGAACCGTCGCCCGCGCCTCGGCCACCAACTCCCGGCGCAGCGGCGCCACCGTGCGCTCGACCGTGCGCAGGCTGACATGGATGTCCTTCTCCTGCGCCAGTTCCTGGCGGATCACATCGG
>LSIB01000076.1 GCA_001556025.1 Rhizobiales bacterium CCH3-A5 | reverse complement strand
AGGGGTTGGGGGTGGGGGGCGAACGACGGGGTTCTGGTCGGCGAGTCCGGGCGAATGCCGTTGGACAGGGTGGTATCTCCCGCAGCCGATCGCCCGGTCGTTCGCCCCCTCTCTCCAACTCTCCCCCACGAGGGGGGAGAGGGCGCGTTGCGCCGACGCTCGCAAACTGGAGAGAATGCCCACTCACGGCCAGTCGTCCGCCATCACCGCCCGGGTTTCCTCCACGCCGATCTGCCAGAGGCTCAGCATCTCGTTGTCGGAGCGCTGGTAGCGCCCGAGGAAATTCCCGTCGCCGAGGATTTCGCGCTTCCTGTCGGGGTTGGCGGCCTGGTAGAGCGCCGCGTTGAAGGGCGGCTTGGCGCCCTCGGGCATGGTCACGCCGTCGAGGCGCGTCCACGGGAAGTTTTCCATCCACGAGGCGTGCGAGGCGGCCGGATCGACCGCCTTGACCGCCGCCTGGAAGCGCGGTCCCGCCCACCAGTTGTGCATCTTGACGGATGTGTCGCTGCGCACGCCCATCCATTCCGTTGCGAAGTTGATCGCCGGCGAATTGCCGCCATGGCCGTTGAGCAGCACGATACGGCGGAAGCCGGAGCGATAGAAGCCCTCGAGCAGATCCTCCAGCAGCGCGACATAGGTGCTCATCCGCAGCGAAATCGTGCCGGGATAGGAGCGGAAGCCCGGCGTCATGCCGTAGGCGAGCACCGGAAAGACCGGCAGCCCGAGCGGGTCGGCGGCCTCGTTGGCCATTCTGTCGGACAGGATCTGGTCGGTGGCGAGGCTCAGATAGGCATGCTGCTCGACTGAGCCGAGCGGCAGCACGCAGCGGTCGTCACGGGCGGCCTGCGCCTCGATGTGCATCCAGTTCATCTGCGCGACGCGCACGGCGTGATCCTTGCTGGCTGAGCGCAGGCGACGGGCAAGGCTGGCCGCGGCAACAGGCTGTTTCAAATAGTGGAATGCTCTATGTTGCGTATCCTTGACTCTGGCGACCGACAGCGTCAAGTTCCATCTGGAACTAACGAGGGTGACCATGCGCCGCGCTCCCACCGCCTTGTCGCGTCTCGACCATGAGCGCGAGGCGGCGCTTCGCGATCTCGATCCGCTGACCATCACCAAGCTCTGGGACAATCCCTGCTGGCTGTCCTTCCGCCTGAACTTCGTCGCCTTTCGCTTCAACGACCCGGTCTATCGCTGGATCGAGACGCGCTACGGCCTGGTCAGGCCGGAATTCGTCGCGCTCTACGCGGTCGGCCTGAAGGAAGGCGTCGCCGCCAAGAACATCGTCTCCTCCTCGGGCCTGCCCAAGAACACGCTCTCGCGTGCCATCCAGAAACTGCTCCAGCGCCGCCTGCTCAAGCGCGAGACCGACCGCGACGACCTCCGCAGCTACGTGCTGCGGCTGACCAGCGCCGGCCGCGCCATCTTCGAGGAGACCATGCCGCTGATGGTGCAGCAGCAGACCGCGATGCTGGCGGGTCTGACCGACGCCGAGCAGCGGCAGCTTTGCGAACTGATGGACAAACTCGTCATTGCCTCGCCGACCTGGCCAAACGATCTCGAACAAGAGGGGACTCTGTCATGACCACCACACGCACCTTGCGCCTCGCGGCCTTCGCCGCGCTGCTCTCCTGCGGCGTCGCCAGTGCGGCTCTCGCCCAGAACCTGACCATCGGCGTCCGCGCCGGTCCCGATTCGATCGACCCGCATTTCACCGCCACCGGAACCCATGCCGAGGCGCTCAAGCACGTCTTCGATACGCTGACCTGGTCTGGCGACAAGCTGCAGATCGAGCCGCGGCTGGCCACGAGCTGGAAGGCGATCCAGCCGGACGTCTGGGAGTTCAAGCTGCGCTCGGGCGTCAAGTTCCATGACGGTTCCGACTTCACCGCCGAGGACGTCAAGTTTTCGATCGAGCGCATCCCGGTCGTCGCGGGCCCGAACCCGACGACGATCTATGTCCGCCGCGTCAAGGAGGTGAAGATCGTCGATCCGCTCACCGTCCACATCGTCACCGACGGGCCGGCGCCGAACCTGCCAAACGACTTCATCCGCCTCTTCATCGTGTCCTCGAAGGCCGCCGCCGGGCTGACCAAGGAAAACGCCAACGAGGCCTTCAATTCCGGCAAGGCGGCGATCGGCACCGGCCCCTACAAATACGTCTCCTGGACGCCAAAGGACCAGATGGTGATCGAGCGGTTCGACGGCTACTGGGGCGAGAAGGAGCCCTGGGCCCGCGTCACCCGCAAGGAATTGCCCAATGACGCGGCCCGCGTCGCCCAGCTCAAGGCCGGCCAGGTCGACATCATCGTGCGCGCCCCGGCCTCGGACGTCGCCACGCTGAAGCGCGATCCCAAGCTTTCGGTCGCGACGATCGACACGGTCTACGTCTTCAACATGGAGCTCGATCTGCGCGACAAGTCCCCGCAGATCAGCGCCAAGGACGGCTCGGCGCTGCCCAAGAACCCGCTGCAGGACCCGAAGGTGCGCGAGGCGATCGACCTCGCCATCGACCGGCCGGCGCTGGTCGAGATCGCGATGGAGGGCCTCGGCGCGCCCGTCAACCAGCTCGTCACCGCCAACATCGCCGGCTTCAACAAGAGTCTTCCGGCGCTGAAGCCCGACCTCGCCCGCGCCAAGAAGCTGATGGAGGAGGCCGGCTATGCCAACGGCTTCAAGGTCACCTTCTCCTTCACCAATGACCGCCTGCCGGGCGACCGCCAGGTCGGCACCTCGATCGCGCAGATGCTGGCGCGCATCGGCATCGAGGTGAACGCCAACGCCCAGCCCGGCGCTGTCTTCTTCCCGGCCCGCACCCGCGCCGAATACTCCATGACGATGTCCGGCTGGGGCACGCTCACCGGCGAGGCGAACTACACGCTCTCCTCGGTGGTCCATTCCAACGATCCGGCCAAGAAGCTCGGGGCCTTCAACGTGCTCGGCTACAAGAACGAGGCGCTGGACAAGCTGATCGAGGACGCCGCGGTCGAACTCGACGAGGCCAAGCGCAATGATCTGCTGGCGCAGGCCAACGCGATCGTCGCCAAGGACCGTCCGCGCCTGCCGATCGTCGCGGTGGGTTCGGCCTGGGCGATGCAGAAGGACAAGGTCACGATCGCGCCCCGCGTCGACGAGGACACGCTGGCGATGGACATCAAGCCCGCGAAGAAGTGAGGTCGCTGCGCTAGCCCCTCCCCCTGGTGGGGAGGGGTTGGGGTGGGGGGCGAAAAGGCAAAGCTCGTCGTTGATGGGCAAGGCGCCTTCGCTCGTCCAATACCTTTCCTTCTCCTCGCTCACCCGGTCGTTCGCCCCCCACCCCTGCCCCTCCCCACAAGGGGGAGGGGTTTCCGTCGAGGTTCCGTCGTCTCATGACCAACAACATCGCTCTCGCCATCCATGGCGGCTGCGGCACCTTGCCGAAATCCGAGATGACCGAGGCCGAGTGGAGCGAGGCCAAGGCCCATCTCGCCGCTTCGCTGCGCGCCGGCTGGAGCATCCTGACCGGAGGCGGTTCCGCCATCGACGCCGTCGAGGCCGCCGTGCGCGTCATGGAGGATTCGCCTCATTTCAACGCCGGCCATGGCTCAGCCTTCAATGCCGATGGCGAACATGAGCTCGACGCCTCGATCATGGACGGGGCGACGCTGGCCGCCGGCGCGCTCGCAGGCGTCAGACGTATCCGCAATCCGGTCAGCGCCGCCAGGGCGCTGATGCAGCGCGGCGATCCCCTCCTGCTGGCGGGTGCGGCTGGAGACGTCTTCGCCGAGCACGAAGGCCTCGACATGGTCGAGAACGAGTTCTTCTCGACCGAGCGGCGGCGCAAAAACCTGTCCTCGATGAAGATCAGGGAGCTGGTCGGCACGGCCTCGGAGGCCAGCGAGGCGGAAAAACACGGCACGGTCGGCGCCGTCGCCTGCGACGAGGCCGGCCATCTGGCGGCCGCGACCTCGACCGGCGGCTACACCAACAAGCCGGTCGGCCGCGTCGGCGACTCGCCGATCATCGGGGCCGGCACCTATGCCCGCGACGGCCGCTGCGCCGTCTCGGGCACCGGCAAGGGCGAATACTTCATGCGCTACTGCGTCGGCCACGAGGTCGCGTCGCTGGTCGCCTACAGGGGTCTGAGCCTGAAGGACGCGACCGACGCGGTGCTGGCCGAGCTGACCGCGCATAAAATCGGCGCAGGGCTGGTCGCTGTCGGCGCGGACGGGTCGATCGTCGCGCCCTACAACTCCGAGGGCATGTATCGCGGCTGGGTCACGCCGGATGGCGTGGTGCATGTCGCGACCCATGCCGAGGTCGAAACGGCGGGCCAGGCGTGAGCGAACCCATCCTGATCTGGGGCGCGGGCGCGATCGGCGGCACGCTGGGCGCTTACTGGGCGCGCGCCGGCGTGCCCGTCCTGCTCGTCGACATCGTGCCGGACCATGTCGAGGCCTGCCGTACGACGGGGCTGTCAATCACCGGACCGATCGAGGAATTTCGCCAGGTGATCCCGGCCGTGACGCCTGCCGAACTGACCGGCGTCTATTCCCGCATCGTGCTCGCCGTGAAGGCGGGCGCAACGCAGGCCGCGCTCGATACGCTCAAACCCCATCTCGCGACGGACGGCTTCCTTCTCTCGGCCCAGAACGGCCTCAACGAGATCGCGATCGCCAAGGCAGTCGGCGAGGCCCGCACCATGGGCTGCTTCGTCAATTTCGGCGCGGACTGGCACGGGCCGGGCGACATTCTCTACGGCAATCGCGGCGCGGTCGTCGTCGGCGAGATCGACGGGGCGATGACGCCGCGCGTCCGCGAAATGCATCGCCTGCTGACGCTGTTCGACGCCGATTCGATCCTGACCGACAACATTTGGGGCTATCTCTGGGGCAAGCTGGCCTATGGCGCGATGCTGTTCGGCACGGCGCTGACCAACGATTCGATGTCGGCCAATTTCGCCGATCCGCAGCGCCTGCCGGTCTGGCTCGCGCTCGGCCGCGAGGTCGGCGCGGTTGCGGGGGCGCGCGGCGTCGCCTCGCTCGGCTTCGGCGAATTCGACCCGCTGGTCTTCGCGCCGGGCGCGCCCGAAGTGCAGCAGGTCGAGACGATCGCCTGGCTCGCCGACTACACGTCCAGAACCGCAAAGACCCATTCCGGCATCTGGCGCGATCTCGCCGTGCGCAAGCGCCGGACCGAGGTCGACCCGCAGATCGGGGTCATTGCGGAACTGGGCGCTGAGGCTGGCGTGCCGACGCCGGCGATCGAGACGCTGGTCGCGCTGATCCACGATATCGAGGACGGCCGCCGTCCGATGGCCTTCGAGACCCTGAAAGTGCTGATCGACCGATGCAGATCCGTTTCGATGACCGCGTAGCCCTCGTCACCGGCGCAGCCCAGGGCATCGGCCGCGCCATCGCCGCCGCTCTGGTCGAGGCAGGCGCGACCGTGCATCTGGCGGACATCGACACTGAGGGCGTGGCGGCGACCGCTTCAGAACTCGGCGCGACCGGCCATGCCGCCGATCTCGGTTCGGCGCAGGCCGCGCAGACGCTGGTCGCTAACATCGTTTCGGGCGGCGGTCGGCTCGACCTGTTGGTCCATGCCGCAGGCGGCGTGCGCGGGCAGGTTGGCCGGCCGATCGAGGCGATCTCCGAGGCCGACTGGCGCGTCATCTTCGCCGCCAATGTCGATTCCGCCTTCTGGCTGGCGCAGGCCGCAGCGCCAGCGATGAAGCAGGCGGGCTACGGCCGCATCGTCACCATCTCCTCGGGCGCGGGGCTGAGACCCAGCCTCACCGGCATCCAGGCCTATGCCAGCGCCAAGCACGCGCTGGTGGGCCTGACCAAGCAGCTCGCCTGGGAGTTCGGCCCGCACGGGATAATGGTCAATTCCGTCGCGCCGGGCTTCGTGCGCTCCAACCCCGCGACCGAGCGGCAATGGGAGAGTTACGGGCCGGAAGGTCAGAAGCGACTGGTCGAGAGCATCCACACCCGCAGGCTCGGGACGGCTGAAGATATCGCGAACGCGACGCTGTTCTTCCTGAGTGAGCAGGCCGGCTGGATCACCGGACAGGTGCTGTCGGTGGATGGCGGGCGGTCTTGAGGGTTTACGCTACCTCCACGTTACCACGACGTCATCCCGGAGCCCCGCTTCGCTGTGTCTTGGATGACGGCCGAGGCCGCACCGCTCACACCCGCGCCAACTCCGGCACCTTGTAGGCCGTCGTCGCCTTGATCCGCTCCATCGCGAAGCGTGACGTCACGTTCTTCAGCGGAATCGTCTCGATCAGCTTCTTGTAGAAGGTGTCGTAGGCCGCCATGTCGGCCACCACCACCCGCAGCATGTAGTCGACGTCGCCCGCCATCCGGTAGAACTCCATCACTTCGGGCATCGAGGAGACCATCTGCGCGAACTTCTCCAGCCACGGCCCGGAATGATCGGCGGTCTCGATCTGGACGAAGACGGTCAGCCCCAATCCGATCTTCTCGGGCGCGACCAGCGCGACGCGCTTGATGATCACGCCGGCCTGTTCGAGCTTCTGGATCCGCTTCCAGCACGGCGTCTGCGAGAGCCCCACCTTGTCCGCCAGTTCGGCGATCGAGATGTTGGCGTCGCCCTGCAGCACCGTCAGGATTTTACGGTCGATCTGATCCATTCTCGCAATCCGTCGATTGGGAGACAATTATCTCTGTCGCCGATGGCTTGAAGAGAATAATCATCTTTTTGAGGTCGATACCTTGCAATCAGATAGAAAATCCTTTTCTCAAACAGTCAATAGGGCATTTCACGGCCCGTTTCGACGAAGGATTTGATCGATGGATCGCCGCCGCTTCCTGCTCGCAGGCTCCTCGTTGCTCGCTGCCGCGCCGTTCGCTGGCGCCCACGCTCAAGGCACGCCGGTCACGGCCCGCATCGGCTATATCCCGATCATCGGCACCGCCCCGGTCTTCGTCGCCAATGGCGAGGGCTGGCTGAAGGAGGCGGGAATCAATCCGGTCTTCACCGTGTTCGAATCCGGCCCCAACATGATCCAGGCCGTCGCCTCGGGCACGATCGACTTCTACGTCGCCGGCATCGCCCCGTTGGCGGTCGCCCGCTCGCGCAATGTCGATGTCCGCGTCGTGGCCGCGACCGCCATCGCCGAGAACGTCTTCGTCGCAGCCCCTACGCTGGCAAAATTCTTCACGCCCGGGACGGCCCCGGCCGCCGCCTTCAAGGCGCACAAGGCCGCGACCGGCAAGCCGGCGCGACTGGCCACCCAGCCGGCCGGCTCGGTGCCCAATACGACGCTTCAGTACTGGCTCTGGGAGGTCGCCAAGGCCGACAAGGCCGATGTCGAGATCGTGCCGATGGGCATCGACGCGACGCAGCAGGCCGTGCTGGCGGCGGCAGTCGAGGGCGCGATCGTGCGCGAGCCGGCGCTGACCATCGTCCAGACCCGCAATCCCGGCATCAGGCTCATCGCCGGCGGGCAGGAACTGTTTCCGGGCCAGCCCGGCACCGTCGTCGCGGGCTCGGGCGCTTTCGTCATGAAGAACCCCGAGGCCGTGCAGAAACTGGTCAACAGCCTGGTCCGCGCCGCCGATCTGATCGCGAAGAACCCGGACAGGGCCGCGCCTCATGTCGGGGCGGCGCTCGGCAAGGGCATCGTCGACCCCGAGCTGATCCGCAAGGCGCTGACCTCGCCGGCCTCGACCTTCGAGATCGACCCGCGCAAGATCATCGAGCCCTCGCGCGCCATGCAGGCCTATCAGGTCAAGCTCGGCTCGCTCGAGAAGGAACTGCCCTTCGACGGCCTGTTCGAGACGCAGTTCTACGATAAGGCGGTCAAGGCGGGCGGGTGAGCGCAGCGCCTCGTCGTCATTGCGAGCGCAGCGAAGCAATCCAGGGCAGCGCGCTCTCCGCCCCTGGATTGCTTCGTCGCTGACGCTCCTCGCCATGACGGGCTGGCCGCGCTATCGAGCGTTGACCTGTAACGAATGGTCTCAGCGACGTGACCCTCTCCTCCCTCCGCGCCCCGGCGCTGGCGCTCGCCGGCCTCGTCGCCTTCCTGCTGCTTTGGGAGGCGATTCCCCGTTTCGGCTTCGTCAACCCCGCCTTCCTGCCGGGGCCCAGCGCGCTGCCGCGAGCGTTCTGGCGCGAGATAAGCTCCGGCGCGTGGTTCTCGGCCATCCTCGGCTCGCTCGGGCATTACTTTACCGGCCTGATCACCGGCTCGGTGCTGGGCGTCGCGCTCGGCGTGCTGGTCGGCATGTCGCGCACGGCAGAGGAAGCCACCGCCTGGGTCGTGCGCGTGCTGCGGCCCATCCCCGGCCTTGCCTGGGTGCCCTTCGCCATCATCTGGTTCGGCGTCAATCCGTCGGCGGCGGTGTTCATCATCGCCATCGGCGTGTTCTGGATCGTGTTCTTCGCGGCCCAGGGCGCCATTCGCGGGGTCGATCGCGACCTGATCGAGGTGGCCGACGCCTTCGGCTTCAACTCGGCATGGCAGCGCCTGACCAAGATTCTGCTGCCCGCCGCGATGCCCGGCATCCTGGTCGGCATCCGCACCGCGCTCGGCCAGGCCTGGATGGCGGTGGTCGCGGCCGAAATCTTCGGCGTCGCCGGCGTCGGCCAGCGCATGATGCAGGCCTCCAGCCTGCTCGCGACCGATATCGTCGTGGTCTACATGCTGACCATGGCGGGCTTGTATGGCGCGCTCGACACGCTCTTCGTGGCGTTCCAGAAATGGGTGCTGCGATGGAAAGCGTGATCGAGATCAGAGGCCTGTCGCTGACCTTCAGCCGCGACGGCGAGCGGACGGAGGTGCTGCGCAAGCTCGATCTCGACGTTGCGCGCGGCGAGTTCCTCGCCATCGTCGGCCCGTCCGGCGTCGGCAAATCGACGCTGCTGCGCGTCATCGCGGGGCTCGCCAGGCCCAGCGGAGGCGAGGTCGAGATTCATGCCGCCGACAGCGCGCGCCGCCCGGTCGCGCTGGTCTTTCAGGATTCGCGCCTGCTGCCCTGGCGCAAGGTCGTCTCGAACGTGGCCTTCGGGCTGGAGGGGCAAAAGCCCCGCGCCGAGCGATTGGCCAGGGCGCATGAGATGCTCGATCTCGTCGGTTTGGCCCCACAGGCGCAGCGCTGGCCGCATCAGCTCTCCGGCGGGCAGCGCCAGCGCGTCTCGCTGGCCCGCGCGCTCGCGGTCGATCCCGAGATCCTGCTGATGGACGAGCCGTTTTCGGCGCTCGACGCGCTGACGCGGGAAAACCTGCAGGACGAGTTGATCCGGGTCTGGCGACAGACCGGCAAGACCGTGCTCTTCGTCACCCACGACATCGACGAGGCCGCCTATCTCGCTGACCGGGTCGTGGTGCTGTCGGGCGCGCCCGGCCAGATCATTGCCGAGCACCGCATCGGCGAGCCGCGCCCGCGCAGGCGCGGCGGCGCGGCAGAGGCCGAGATCGTGCGCGCGGTCAGGCTGGGGCTGGGAGCTGATACCGTGACGGATGGAGCTGCGATCTGATTGCGACACGTCATGGTCGGGCTTGACCCGACCATCTCCTGTTCCAGCTAGCTCGTCACGAGATGGTCGGGCCGAGCCCGACCATGACGCTCCCTCACCGCCCCTCCACAAACGCCTTGAACGCCTCGCCATAGCGCTCGTGCCAGCGCGAGAGCGGCGGGCGGTTCTCGATGATGTCGCCCATCGCCCAGGCCATGCGTTTCTCGTCGAGCGCGCGCGGCGTGTCGTTGTCGGGGCAAAGGATGTAGAAATCGCCGCGCTTCAGGCTGTCGAGCATGAAGTCGACCGTCTGCTCCGGCGTCCAGGCGCCGGCCGGCTTTTCGGTCCGCCCCTTCGCCGTCAGCGGCGTGTAGACGAAGCCGGGGATCAGCAGATGCGCGCTGACCCGGCAGCCCTCCGTGCCGCGTAACTCGTGCTGCAACGCCTCGGTGAAGGCTTTCACGCCGGCCTTGGAGACATTGTAGGCCGGGTCGCCCGGCGGGGTGGTGATGCCCTGCTTGGAGCCGGTGTTGACGATCAGCCCCGGCTGCCCGCCGGCGATCATGCCGGGCGCGAAGACCTGCGTGCCATGCACGATGCCTCCGAGATTGACGGCCATGATCCGCTCCCAGGTCTCGTATAGGCCGAACATCTGGCTGCCCGGCTGCATGCCGGCATTGTTCATCAAGAGATGCACGGCCCCGAACCGGGCGATCACCTGCTCGTAGAGCGCAACGATGTCCTCGCGCCGGCCCACATCCGTCGGCAGGGCGAGCACATTCTCCGCGCCGACAAGCGTCGCGAGAACCTGTCCCGCCGCCTTCAGCCCGTCCGTGTCGCGGTCGGCGATGGCGACCTTCATGCCGAGCCCGGCAAAGGCGCGCGCGGCGGCAAAGCCGATGCCGGACGCCCCGCCCGTGACGACGGCGACATGATTGGGGACGAGGACGGTCTGGGCATGGGACATCGGCAGGCTCGCGGTTCAGAAAGTCGGGTCGGCACTTGAACGGGAGCCGAGCGGCGACATCATGGCGCGGCCCGGCCTTTGCGCGACTGCCCGAAAATGACCGTCTTTGCCGGGCATCACCCGCTTGTCATTGGCAGTGACTGCCAATTTCGGGCATCTGGACGATGAATTGAACGGAGTGACGATCCAGCCGATGGCTTCGACCGCCCGACATGGTTTTCTGGCTGGCGCGCTCCTGGCGCTGGGTTTCGCCTTGCCCGGCCCCGCTCTGGCGGCGGAGACGGCCGCCGTAACCTCGCCGCGCGTCTCGGCGACGCTGCTGTCGAGCCGCGACGCGGTCTCTCCCGGCGAACGCTTCAATGTCGCGCTGGTGCAGAAGATCGCGCCCGGCTGGCACACCTATTGGCGCAACCCCGGCGATTCCGGCGAGGCGACGAAGATCGACTGGGCGCTGCCGGCCGGCATGAGCGCCGGCGATATCCAGTGGCCCGCGCCAAAGGCGCTGCCGGTCGAGCCGCTGGTCAATTTCGGCTTCGAGGGCACGGTTCTCCTGCCTGTCGAGATGGTCATCCCCGCCGATGCGAAACCCGGCGAGACGGTCACGCTGAAGGCCAATGCGACCTGGCTCGTCTGCGAGAAGATCTGCATCCCGGAGGAGGGCGCGTTCACGCTCGACCTGCCGGTCGCGGCCGCGCCCGTCAGCGATGACGCGGCGCAGTCCCGCATCGACGCGACCCGCGCTGCCCTGCCGAAGCCGGCCGGTTTCACGGCCTCGCTGAAGGCCGATGGCGAGGCGCTGGTGCTCTCCTTGCCCGGCGTTAGCGCATCTGCCGCTGACCTGCGCTTCTTCCCCTATTCCGACACGCTGATCGACCATGCCGCGCCGCAGCCGGCGACCGCGTCCGGACAGGGCGCGAGCCTGACGCTCGCCCGCTCCAGTGCCTTCAAGCTGCAGCAGACGGCGCAGACCGGCGTCCTCACCTACAGCGAGAACGGGACGCCCCGGGCGCTCCTCGTCACGGCCGAAGCCGAGCCGGCACTTCTCGCCCAGTCCGCGACACCCGCCGCGCCACCCGCCGCCACGCTTCGCATGCCGGTTCCTGTCGAGGGCGCGGACCTGACGCTCTTTGCCGCGCTCGGCTTCGCTTTCCTTGGCGGGCTTATCCTCAATCTGATGCCCTGCGTCCTGCCGGTGCTGTTCATCAAGGCGCTCGGCTTCGCGCAACTGGCGCAGGCCAGCCGCGCGCAAGTGCGCGAGCAGGGCCTGCTCTTCCTCGCCGGCGTCGTCGTCACCTTCATGGCGCTGGCCGGGCTCGTCATCGGCTTCGCCGCGCTCGGCTCCTCGGTCGGCTGGGGTTTCCAGTTGCAGTCGCCGCCGCTCGTCATCGCGCTCGCCGTGGTCATGACGCTGATCGGCTTCAACCTGCTCGGGGCCTTCGAGGTCGGCACGTCGGTTGCTGGCGTCGGCCATGGCCTCGCCAGCCGGGGCGGGCGCATCGGCGCGTTCATGACCGGCGCGCTCGCCGTCGTCGTCGCGACGCCCTGCACCGCGCCGTTCATGGGCGCGGCTGTCGGCTATGCCGTCACGCAACCGCCTGTGCTCGGCCTGGCGGTCTTCCTCTCGCTCGCGCTGGGCTTCGCGCTGCCCGTCGTCGCGCTCTCCTTTGCGCCCGGCCTGTTGCGGCTGCTGCCAAAGCCCGGCCGCTGGATGCTGGTCCTCAAGCAGGCCTTCGCATTCCCGATGTTCGCCACCGCGATCTGGCTGATCTGGGTCGCCTCGGTGCAGGCCGGTCCCGGCGGCGTGCTGGCGGCTCTGGTCGCCGTGCTGGCGGCGGGCTTCATCGTCTGGCTCGTCGGGGTGTCGCGCGGCGGCGGCCGCGCGCGGATTGCGACCTCGGCGCTCGCTGTGCTGGTCGCCTTCGGAGCAGGCTGGTTCGTGCTCCAGAGCGCCGTGCCCGAGGCCAATACTCAGGCCAAAGCCGGCGACATTCAGGCCTGGAGCCCCGAGCGCGTCGTGGTCCTGCAGGCGGAGGGCAAGCCGGTCTTCGTCAACTTCACCGCCGCCTGGTGCATCACCTGCCTCGCCAATGAGCGCGTCGCGCTCTCGCGGCAGGAGGTCAAGGACGCTTTTGCCGCCCACAGGGTCGTCTATCTCAAGGCCGACTGGACCAACCGCAACAGCCAGATCGCTCAGGCCCTGGCCGAGCAGGGCCGGGCCGGCGTGCCGCTCTATCTGTTCTATCCGGCGGTGAAAGGCGCGCAGGCGGAAATCCTGCCGCAGCTTCTCACGCCCGACATGCTGGTCACGGCCGCCGCGCGCGCGGCCGGCCGCGACATCAAGACGGCCGCCAGCCGGCCCTGATCCCGCTCCCCCATCGCTACTCTCAACGAAAGGAGACTGACCATGACATCAGGCCTGACCCGAAAGAGCGTCCTCGCTGGCCTCGCCTGTGCGGGCCTCGCCCTCGCCTCCGGTTCCGCCTTCGCCCAGAGCGCCCCCAAGATCGGCGCGCCCGCGCCCGCCTTCCAGGCGGTCGACGCCGACGGCAAGATGCGCTCGCTCTCCGAGTTCGCGGGCAAGACCGTGATCCTCGAATGGACCAACCATGACTGCCCCTATGTGAAGAAGCACTACAACAGCGCCACCATGCAGACGCTGCAGAAGGACATGGCGAAGGAGGGCATCGTCTGGCTCTCGGTGATCTCCTCGCCCGTCGGCGAGCAGGGCCATGTCGACGGCGCGGCCGCCAAGGAACTCAGCGTCAAGCGCGATGCCGCGCCCGCCGCGATCCTGCTGGATCCCAACAGCAAGGTCGCCCGTGCCTATGGCGCGACCACGACGCCGCACATGTATATCGTCGATCCCAAGGGCACGCTCGCCTATATGGGCGCGATCGACGACAAACCGTCGGCAAGCGCGGCGAGCCTCAATGGCGCCAAGAGCTATGTCCGGCAGGCCGTTGCGGAGCTGAAGGCCGGCAAGCCGGTCTCCGAAGCCGCAACCCGGGCCTATGGCTGCGCGGTGAAGTATGCGCCGATAAGCTGAGTCCTGCTCCACCTCCGCCGGGCGCGCATGGCGGCCCGGCGGGAACGGATGGCGGCGCAACCGCCGCTTTGTCGCCTTCACGGTCACAGCCGTGCTTTGCTGCCGGCGAAGCGCTCCGGCCCGAAGGCGACGATCATGACCGACATCCCGCTCGAACCCTGGCAGTGGCCGGAAGAAACCTGGCGCGCAAAAGTCGAGCGCGTCCGAGCCGGCCGCAGTCTCAAGCCCGCGCGCTGGCCTGGCGGCGCGCGCTGCGCGGTGGCGCTCTCCTTCGACGCCGACCACGAGACGAACGAGTTGCGCGACGGCGGCAGGTCCGTCGGCCGGCTGTCATGGGGCCAGTACGGGGCACGCGTCGGCGTACCGCGCATCCTCGAGATGCTGAAGCGCGAGGACATCAAGGCAAGCTTCTTCGTCCCGGCCGTGGCCGCGCTCCTGCATCCCGACGAGCAGCGCCGCGTCATCGCCGAGGGCCACGAGATCGGCCTGCATGGCTGGATACATGAGGTCAACACAGCCGTCCCGCCGGAGAACGAGCGCGAGCTGCATTTCCGCGCCGCCGATACGCTGGAAAAGATAACCGGCGTCCGCCCGGTCGGAATGCGCACACCGTCCTGGGATTTTTCGGAAGTCACGCTGGCGATCCAGCGCGAGCTCGGCCTGCTCTACGACTCGTCCCTCTTCGCCGATGACGAGCCCTATGAGCTGATCGACAGGGGCGAGCCGACCGGCATGGTCGAGCTGCCGGTCGAATGGATCCGCGACGATGCGGTCTACTTCAACATGAACCGCTTCCAGGCCCTGCGCCCCTACACCGCGCCGGAGACCGTCTACGACATCTTCCGCCGCGAATTCGACGGCGCGTACGAGGCCGGCGGGCTCTTCCTGCTGACAATGCACCCGCACATCATCACCTACCGCTCGCGCTTCTGGATCCTCGAGAAGCTGATCGCTCATGCAAAGGCGCGGGGTTCGGTCTGGTTCGCGCGTCATGACGAGATCGCGGCTTATGTGAAGGGCCAGGCGGGGCTCTGACGGCGTTTTTCAAGCCGAACTAACCGAAGGACAGGCGGAACACCGCCCGATTTTGGCCGTTTTCGGTTCACCACGGGTTCAGCGCTCCGGCGCGCTGATGCCCGCCAGTGAAACGAACAACGGACCAGCATCTTGAAAAACGATACACGGACGCGCGCAAAAACCTGGCTTCTCATCGGCACCGTGCTGCCGGCGCTGACGCTCTCGCAGGGCGGTTTCGCCGCTCCATCGACATTCCAGACCGCGCAGGCTCCGGCTCCCGCCGAAGACGGCGAGCGCCCGCAGCGCCTCCGTCCGCAGGGCCCGCCGCGCGCGCGGCGAGGCGCGCCCCGAGCGGCCCGCGGGAGCCGAACGTCCCGAGCGCGGCGAGCGTCCGGCTGGCGCCGAACGGCCCGGTCGCGGTGACCGCCAGGACAGTGGCGAGCGTCCGACGCCCCGCGCAGCGACGCCGGTCCCTGCGCCCGATGCGCCGGCCCGGCCGGCCCCGCCGCGTCCGCCCGCAGCCCCGGCCGAAGCCCCTGCCGCAAGGCCGGCTCCGGTTGCGCCGCCTGCGGCTCCCGCCCAGCGCAGCGCGCCCGCGCCGCAGGCTGCACCGCCCGCAGCCGCTCCGGCTCCCGCGACGCCCGCTCCCGCCGCGCCGGCGCAACGCAGTGCGCCGCCTCCGGCTGCGCCGGCTCCTCAGCCGGCGCCTGCTCCGGCGGCGTCTCCTCCGGCAGCCGCACCGCCCGCAGCCGCGCCGCAGGCCGCTCCCGTGCCGCCGGCCAACCGCGCGCCCGGGGCGCCGCCCGCTCCGCAGCCCGGTCGGGCCGCGCCGCAAGTTGCGCCGCCGGCGGCACCGCAGGCAGCGCCTCCTGCTCCGGGCCAGCCGCCGGCTCCCGCGCCTGACCGGCAGGGCCGTCGCGGCGGCATTTCGGCCGGCGGCGCGGCGGCGATCGGCTTTGGCGCCGGCGTCATCGGCGGCATCATGGCGACGCAGGGCGCGGATCGGCTCGACGACGTCAGGAGCCGGCGCGAGGAGCGCCGCGAGGGCGACGTCACCATCATCCGCGAGCCCGGCCGCACCATCATCCGCGACGACGACCGCGTCATCATCCGCCGCGACGAGACGCAGCGCTTCCGCGACCTCGGCATCGACCAGCGCGTCGAGCGCCGGGGCGAGGAAACCCGGACCGTCTTCGAGCGCCCTGACGGCACGCGCATCGTCACCATCACCGATGCGGAGGGCCGCCTGATCCGGCGCACGCGACAGGTCCGCGGCGGCGAGGAGTTCGTCATCATCGACAACACCCGCCGCGACCGGCCCCAGCGCTTCTCGGACGAGATCGTGGTGCTGGAACGCCCGGCCCTGCGCATTCCGCGCGAGCGCTACATCGTCGATGCGGAATCGGTCGATCAGCGGGTGATCTACGAGACCATCACCGCGCCGCCGATCGCGCCGCTGCCGCGCCGCTACACGCTCGACGAGGTGCGCTATTCGCCCGATCTGCGCGCGCGCATGCGTTCGATCGACATCGACAGCGTCACCTTCGAGACGGCCTCCTGGGAGGTCGCGCCGGGTCAGGCGCAGCGGCTGGAGGTCATCGCCCAGTCCATCCGGCAGGCACTGCAGGCCGCGCCCAACGAGGTCTTCCTGGTCGAGGGCCACACCGACGCGGTCGGCTCCGACATCGACAATCTGTCGCTGTCGGATCGCCGGGCCCAGTCGGTGGCGGAGGTGCTGACCCGCGATTTCGGCGTGCCGCCCGAGAACCTGACGACGCAGGGCTATGGCGAGCAGTATCTCAAGGTCGCGACGCAGGAGGCGGCTCGCGAGAACCGGCGCGTCACCTTGCGCCGGATCACGCCGCTGCTCACCGGCGAGAACCGCTGAGCCCGGCTCACCGATGACGAACCGGAGGGGTCGCCGCGAGGCGACCCCTTTTTCTTAGAGGGCGGGAACCGGGGTCCAAACCCGGCCGTTCATGGATCGAACGCCTACGCACCGAGGCCGGGGCTTACACCGAGGAGATCTCGTCATGCGACTGCATCGTTCCCTTGGCACTGCGATGATGATAGCCGGCCTTCTGGCCGCCCCGGCCGCGATTGCGATGCCGTCGGCACGCCTGGCCCAGACGGAGCCCGTTCCCGGCCAGCCGCGCCAGCGCGCACCGGGCGTGCCGCTCGCGCCAAACCCTGCCGAGGCCGGCCGCGCCGGCGGCGAGACGCCCCGCGCCGATGGCTCCCTGCGCGGAGGCCGGGCCGAGCAGGCCCAGCGCAACGCGACGCCCGAGCCCGGCCGCGATCCGCCGATGCCGCGCGGCGTTCCCTCTATCATCCAGAACTGATCCGACCGGACCGATTCAGGGTTTGGCAAGAGTTTCGCAGGCACCTCTGTCGGGGAGGGAGCGCCGTCATGAGTGATTCAGTCGCCATCGCGCAGGGTTTCGCCGCTTCGCAGGCCGCCTCGACCCGGCAGGCGCTGCAGACCGAGATCGTGCGCCAGCAGGCCGGCGCCGAGCAGGCCATCGTCGAACTGCTGCAGCAGAGTGCCGAGCAGCTCAAGGCCGCGCTGCCGGCCGGGCAGGGCCAGGCCGTCGACATCTCCGCCTGATGGCGGCGCCGGTTGACCCTTGGGCAGAACCGGCGCAGCCTTGTCGCATAACCGTCATGCAGGCTGGCTAGCCGAGGAGGCTTGAACCCGCCATCGGCGGTTCGGGAGCCTCCCATGCGCAAGCCCTTCGTCATGCCGATCGCTCTGGCCGGCCTCGCCTCGCTGCTCATGGGCGGGGCGGCCTCGGCCGAGCCGATATTCAACCGGATCGGCACCTTCTCCGTGCCGCTGAACCTGCCGGCAGGGCGCGATCCGAAGACCAAATCCGTGGCCGAGATCATCGCCGCCAACGAGGCCGGCACCCTGCTCGCCTATACCGACGGCGAACAGAAGGGCGTCGGCCTGATCGACATCACGGACGCCGCAGCGCCCAAGCCGGCCGGTTTCGTGCCCGCTGGCGGCGAGACGACCTCGCTCGTCATCCTGGGCCAGCGCGTCTTCGTCGCGGTCGTCACCTCCGGCGACAATTTCAAGCAGCCCGCCGGCCATCTCGCCACCATCGACCTCGCGACGAAACAGGTCGTTGCCACCTGCGATCTCGGCGGCCAGCCCGATTCGATCACGCTGAGCAAGGACAAGAGCAAGCTCGTCGTCGTCATCGAGAACGAGCGCGACGAGAAGCTCGACAAGGGCGCACTGCCGCAACTCCCCGCCGGCAACCTGACGCTGATCGGCGTGAAGGATGGCCAGGCCGACTGCGCCTCTCGGCAGGTCGTCGATCTCACCGGTCTAGCGACGGTCGAGCCGACCGATCCGGAGCCCGAATTCGTCGACGTCAACGCGGACGGCCTCGCAGTGGTGACGCTGCAGGAGAACAATCACATCGTTCTGGTCGATACGAAGACCGGCAAGGTCGCGGGTCATTTTTCCGCCGGCAGCGTCGATCTCAAGGGCATCGACAAGACCCGCGACGGCCGGATCAACCCGGTCGAGGAGCTGAAGGGCCTCGCCCGCGAGCCCGATTCGGTGCGCTGGCTCGACAATGACCGCTTCGTCACCGCCAATGAGGGCGACTGGAAGGGCGGTTCGCGCGGTTTCACCATCTTCCGCAAGGACGGGACGGTCGAGTTCGATTCGGGTGCTGCGACCGACCACATCGCCATGCGGCTCGGCCATTACCCCGAGCGCCGCTCGGCCGCCAAGGGCAGCGAGCCCGAGGGCATCGAGGTCGCGCGCTTTGGCGGCGACACCCTGATCTTCGTCGGGCTGGAGCGCGCCTCGCTCGTGCTGGTCTATCGCGACGAGGGGCCGGGCCGTGCGCCGCGCTATCTGCAGGCGCTGGCCGGCGGCATCGCGCCCGAAGGGCTGGTCGCCATCCCGCAGCGCAATCTCTTCGTCACGGCCTCGGAGGCCGACCTCGTCGAGAAGGACGGGCCGCGCTCGGTGGTGACGCTCTATCTGCGCAGCGAGGCCCCGGCCGCCTATCCAACCATCGTTTCGGTCGATGTCGACGGCGTCCCGCTCGGCTGGGGCGCGCTCTCGGGGCTCAGTGCGCATGCGACGACGCCCGGCCTGCTCTTCGCCGTCACAGACAGCGCCTACGAGCCGTCGCGCATCCTTCAGATCGACGCCACGCAGATTCCGGCCCGGATCACCGGCGGCCTGACCGTGACGAAGGACGGCAAGCCGGCCGCCTTCGATCTCGAAGGTATCGCGACGCGCCCCGCCGGCGGCTTCTGGCTCGCTTCGGAAGGCAATCCGGAGCGCAAGGACAAGCCGACCGGAAACCTCATCCTGCGCGTCTCAGCGACAGGCGCTGTCGAAGAAGAGATCGCGCTGCCCGAGGCGCTGGCCGCGCAGGCGACCCGCTTCGGCTTCGAGGGCTTCGCGGTGACGGGGCAGGGGGCGGACGAGACGGTTTGGCTCGCCGTGCAGCGCGAATGGAAGGACGATCCCAAAGGCAAGGCGAAGATCCTCTCCTACAAGCCGGCGACAAAGGCCTGGGGCGTCCTGCACTATCCGCTGAGCGCGCCCGCCGCCGGAGCCTGGATGGGCCTCTCGGAATTGACCGCGCTCGGCGACGACCGCTTCGCCGTGATCGAGCGCGACAACCGGTTTGGCGCCGGCGCGGTCAAGACGCTGGCGACATTCTCGGTCAAGGGACTGACGCCGGCGGCAATCGGCTCGCAGAGCATCCCGACGGTCGAGAAAAAACTCCTGCGCGACCTGACGCCCGACCTGATGAAGCTTGGCGGCTACGGACTCGACAAGGTCGAGGGCATGACGATCGACAGCGCCGGCAACCTCTTCGTCGTCACCGACAATGACGGCGTCGATGATTCCTCGGGCGAGACGCAGTTCTTCGCCTTCGGCAAGATCGCGCCCTGAGCGCAGCGGCCTGGGAGCTGACCGGTCAAAGCTCCAGCCGTCTTTGCGAGCGAAGCGAAGCAAGCCAGGACGACGTAGAGCGAGACGCTGGATTGCTTCGCTGCGCTCGCAAAGACGGAAAGGTCGCGGTCTAAGGCCGCTGATACGAGCCGTTCAGCCCCGCCCGCCGAGCGCGACCCGCGTCGCCTCGTCGGCCGGGAAGAAGGCCTCGATCGCCAGTTCCGACAGAGTGATATCGACCGGCGTGCCGAACACCGTCGTGGTCGAGAAGAAGGACAGCACCGCCTCGCCGAGCCGCAACTGCAGCGGCACGACGATGCCGGGCTCGGGCTCCGGCTCGGCGGCCTTGCCGTTGCCCTTGCGCGTCGCCGGCGCTTCAGGCGCGGGATAGGCCGACAGTTCCTCCAGCAGCGCCGCCAGAACCGGGTCGGCCGTGGCCCTGATCTGCTGGCGCAGCCGCGCCAGGATGTGGTGCCGCCATTCCGGGAGGTTGACGATCGCCGGCGCGAGCCCGCCCGGATGCAGGCTGAGCCGCAGCACGTTGACCGGCCCGCGCAGCAGTTTGGGGTCGCTCGCCAGGCCGAGCAGCGGCGGCACGGCCGCGTTGGCGGCGAGCAGCGTCCAGTGCCGGTCGACCGCCAGCGCCGGATAAGGCTCGTGGCCCTTCAGCACGAGGTCGATCGCCGCCCGCGCCGTGGCCAGCCCCGGATCGTCGAGAGAGCGCTCGCCATAGACCGGTGCGAAGCCCGCCGCGAGCAGAAGCGCGTTGCGCTCGCGCAGCGGTACGCTGAGCGTCTGCGCCAGCAGCAGCACCATGTCGCGGCTCGGCTGCGCGCGGCCGCTTTCGATGAAGCTCAGATGCTTCTGGGAGATCTCGGCGTCGAGCGCGAGATCGAGCTGGGAGAGCCGGCGCAACTTCCGCCAGTCGCGGATCAGGGCGCCGACGGGGGGTGGAGTGTGTTTGTTCATGAGCGAACCCTAGCCGGCTCTCGCGGCGGCCTTCAATTACCTCCGGCTTAATCGCGTGCCCCTCCGGTTTGCGTCAGCATTGGCTCCATCAACCACGGCCGGCCGGGCAAGAGGCGCGGCGGCCGCAGCAAGGGAGACCCCGCCATGTCCATGATCCAGTCCTCGCGTCTTCTGAGAAACGCGCTCGCCCTCGACGCCGCCGCCTGCGCCGGCACGGGTTTGCTGCTCGCCTTCGGGGCGGGCGCGCTCGCCGCCCCGCTCGGCATCCCCGCAGGTTTCCTGCGCGGGGCCGGCCTTGTGCTGCTGCCCTGCGCCGCGCTCCTCGCCTTTCTCGCCTTGCGTGAAACCCTGCCGCGGCTGGCGGTCCATGCCGTGATCGGCGTCAACCTCGTCTGGATCGTCGATAGTCTCGCCATCCTGCTCCTGGGCTGGTTCCAGCCGACGGGGCTCGGCATCGCCTTCGTGCTGGGCCAGGCCGCGGCGGTTGCGGTGGTGACGGAGCTGGAGCTGATCGGGCTGAAGCGGTCGACCCGCTACGAGCCAGGCGGCCTGATGGCCTGAGCGACATGCTCTCGCCCGACAAAAACCCGGATGCGCAAGCATCCGGGGCAGTCGCCTGTCCGCGAGCGGCCAGGTGGGGAGGATTGTGAAGGGAGGTCACCAGCTCGCGAGCACCGCTCCCTTGAAGCGCTCCGCCACGAAAGCCTTGATCTGCGGGGAGTGATAGGCCTCGACCAGCGTCTTGACCCAGGGCCTGTCCTTGTCGGCGGCGCGCACCGCGATCAGGTTGACGTAAGGCCCTTTGGGGTCCTCGCGCAGGATCGCCGAGGTCGGCTCGATCTTGGCGTCGACCGCGTAGTTGGTGTTGATCGCGGCAGCGGCGACGTCGGCGAGCGAGCGCGCTGTCTGGGCGGCCTCGATCTCGACGATCTTCAGCTTCTTCGGGTTGGACACGATGTCGGCGGGCGTCGGCTTGAAGCCGACGCCGTCCTTCAGCTTGATGATGCCCTTGTCCTGCAGCAGCAGCAGCGAGCGGCCGCCATTGGTCGGGTCGTTCTGGATCGCGATCGTCGCGCCGTCAGGCACCTGCGCCCAGTCCTTGTATTTCGCCGAATAGATGCCGAGCGGGAAGTTCACCGTGTAGCCGACGCCGACGAGCTTGAAGCCGCGATCCTTGATCTGGTTGTCGAGATAGGGCTGGTTCTGGAAGGAGTTGGCCTCCAGCTCGCCGGCGTCGAGCGCCTGGTTGGGCACGACATAGTCCGAGAACTCGACGATCTTGAGATCGATGCCCTTCTCGGCGACGAGGGGCTTCAGCTTCTCCAGGATCTCGGCATGCGGGCCGGGCGAGGCGCCGATGCGCACGACCTGCTTGGTCTGGGCAAGCGCGGGGAGGCTGAGTATCAGCGCGAACGCGGCAGTGGAGGCCAGTGCGACGCGGCGAGTGATGATGGTCATGGGGTCTTCTCCTGTTCGAGGTCGGTGATGGTTGATGGATGTCAGGCGTGGCGCAGGCGCTTGTTCAGCCGCCTTGCGAGTCGGTCGCCGAGGCTCTGGACGGTCTGGACGAGGACGATCAGCACCGCGACGACGGCGGCCATCACATCGGGCATGAAGCGCTGGTAGCCGTAGCGGATGCCGAGATCGCCGAGCCCGCCGCCGCCGACAGCGCCGACCATGGCCGAGAAGCCGAGCAGCGAGACGATGGCGAGTGTGAGCCCCAGCACGATCGCCGGCAGCGCCTCCGGCACCAGCACCTTGCGCACGATCTGTACCGGCGTCGCGCCCATGGAGCGCGCCGCCTCGACCAGCCCCTGATCGGCCTCGCGGATCGCGCCCTCGATCAGCCTCGCGATGAAGGGCGTCGCCGCGACCGTCAGCGGCACGATCGCGGCATTGGTGCCGATCGAGGTGCCGGCTATCAGCCGGGTAAAGGGGATGATCGCGACGACGAGGATGATGAAGGGCGTCGAGCGCGTGGCGTTGACCAGCGTGCCGAGCACCGCATTCAGCGCCGGGGCCGCGAAGAGCTCGCCGCGCTTGCTGGTGGCGAGGAAGACGCCGAGCGGCAGGCCGAGCAATGTGCCGATCCCGGCCGCGACCGCGACCATCAGCAATGTGTCGGCGGTCGCCTGCGCGATGAGGCGGATGATCTCAGGAGACATGGCCGATGACCTCCGCCTTGAGTGCGAGCGAGTTGAGTGCGCCGAGCACGGCTTGGAGGTCGGGCTCGCGTGCCGGGACGGAGACGAGCAGGCTGCCGAAGGGGCGGCCGGCGATGGCGTCGATGCGGCCCGCCAGAATGTTCACGTCGACGCCGATCGTGGTCGTGAGCCGGCTGATCACCGGGGCCGTGGCGTTCTCGCCGGTGAAGGTGATGCGGATCACGGCCTGATCACCCGCGTGCGGCTCGGCGTGGATGCGGCCGGCGAGATAGGCCGGCAGTTCGACGCCGGTGACGGCCTCGACGAAGCGCGCCGTGGTCGGGTGCCTTGGCCGGGTTAAGACATCGAAGACTTCGCCCTCCTCGACGATGCGCCCGTCCTCGATCACCGCGACCTGGTCGCAGATCTCCTTGATGACCGGAATCTCGTGGGTGATCAGCAGGATGGTGAGGCGCAGGTCGCGGTTGAGCTGCTTCAGCAGCGCCAGGATCGACTGTGTCGTCTCGGGATCGAGTGCCGATGTCGCCTCGTCGCAGAGCAGAACTTTCGGATCGGTCGAGAGCGCGCGTGCAATGCCGACGCGCTGCTTCTGCCCGCCGGAGAGCTCGGCCGGATAGCGGCCGCTCTTGTCCGAGAGCCCGACGAGACCGAGCAGCCGCGAAACCTTAGCCAGGATTTCCGCCTTGCCGACGCCGGCGATCTCCAGCGGCAGCGCGACATTGTCGAAGACGGTGCGCGAGGAGAGCAGGTTGAAATGCTGGAAGATCATCCCGGTCTTGCGCCTTCGGGCGCGCCAGCCGGCCTCGGTCAAGGTGGTCACGTCCTCGCCGTCGATCAGGATGCGGCCGGACGTCGCCTTTTCCAGCCCGTTGACGAGCCGGATCAGCGTCGATTTGCCGGCCCCGGATCGGCCGATGACGCCGAGGATCGCGCCTTGCGGAACGTCGAGATCGACGCCCGAGAGCGCGCTGACGGCGTCCTGCCCGGCGCGGCCGGGGAATGATTTCCCGACCGCCTCGAACCGGATGATGGGCGGGCCGGCCGAGAGCGCAGGCGCGTCGGCGGCCGTCCCGACGCGGAAGGCGTCGGGCCTGAGTGGGGCGTTCATGATGGGCTCTAGTTCCTGTGCGGCCGGGCGAGCAGGCGCGCGGCGAGTTCGGCGGCGCCGGGCGTCGCGAAGCGATGCCCTTCCAGCGCCTGGAAGGCGGAGGAGGCCGAGATGAAGGTGAAATAGCGCTCGTCGGCGCGGCGGTTGACGAGCCCGGCCTGGGTCTCGCCGATCTCGATGACATAGGCCTGTTCGGCCGCCCGCCCCCGTCCGGGAGCGGCGTCGGAATGAAGTTGGGTCATGGCGTGGCCTCCGCCGCGTCGTGCGGCGTTCGATGGACGACTGGTGAGCGATGGGTAACCGGCGCGGCGCCGGTCGGGTTGGGCTCAGCGTCGACAGCAGGCCATTGCGAGACGGGAGGCGGCCTTGTCGGGGCGGTTGATGGTGTCGGTCATGTCTCGTCTCCCCGAAGCGGAGCCCACGACCCGGTCGTGGCGCTTTAGCGTTTGGTGACGCGGTGCAAGCTGCTCGCTCAAATCCCCGCGGCCGACCGGCGAGAAGCGCCAATCGACGATGCTGAACCTGGCGGCAATGATCCTCTTTGTCAACCGGATCGTTCTTTTAAAGAAACAAGCTGAGGCAGCAGAAGATTGCGGATCGGCCGTCGCGCATGGCAGAAACCACTGCGCAGATCGGCGCGGCACGACGCTGGCGGTCCCCGATCCAACTCCACGCCCTCATCCTGAGGAGCAGCCACAGGCTGCGTCTCGAAGGATGCTCCAGATGTTCCCGGAGCGCTCTGGAGCATCCTTCGACACGCGCTCTTGCAGAGCGCTCCTCAGGATGAGGGCGTAGGGACGAACGCCGGGGCCTCACCTGCGACGACGCGCAGCTTGACGAAGGCAGGCACTGGGCGGCATCTGCGCCTCATGTCGGCCGGCACGCCCATCCTCCCGCATCTGCGCCGCTCCCTGCTCGGAGCCTGGCTCGCGGTCGCCTATGCGCTGGCGGTGCTGGCGGCCGGCCTTTCGCCTGCTCCGGCCCATGCGGCCCTCGACGGCGCGCCGCTCTGCTCGGGCCTGTCCGCACCGCTGCCGGATGCGCCCGCGCCAGCCGGCGAGGCCAGTCACTGCAAGGGCTGCCCGGTCAATCCGGTGCTGGCGTGCCCGTTGGCGCCGGAGATCGCTGCGATCGTGCGGCAGGCGAGGCCCGTCGCGCTTGCCGCCGCCAGCCCCGCCGGCATCGATGCGACGCCGGCCTGGCGGCTGCCGCCCTCGCATGCCCCGCCACACCCGGACGTCTGAGACCATCAGCCCCTTGTTCCGGATCGCACGCCGCCATCGGCCCGATCCCTCGATGGCGGCCCGCATCCGCGCGGCAGCCTCAGCCTTTCAGGATGTCCCATGAACACGCTCGCGCATTATCTCGCCGCCATCGCCCTGACCGCGACCAGCGCCTTTTCGCTCGCGCAGGAAGCGCTCGCCCATGACTACAAGCTCGGCGCGCTAAAAATCGGCCATCCCTGGTCGCGCGCCACGCCGGCCGGTGCGAAGGTCGGCGGCGGCTATCTCTCGATCGAGAATACGGGCGCTGAGCCCGACCGGCTGGTCTCGGTCTCGGCCTCGTTCTCCGGCCGCGTCGAGGTCCACGAGATGGCGGTGACGAACGGCGTCATGACCATGCGCCCGCTCGAGGCCGGCATCGTTGTTCCGCCCGGCGGCAAGGTTGAACTCAAGCCCGGCGGCTTCCACATCATGTTCATGGATCTGAAGCAGCCGCTGAAGCAGAACGAGCGGCTGAAAGGCACGCTGGTGTTCGAGAAGGCCGGGACCGTCGAGGTCGAGTTCAAGGTCGAGGCGGTGGGGGCGAAGCCGGCGGCGGGGGAGCACGCCGGGCATTGAGGCGATTGCCGTCACCTTGTCGCGTCAAGCACGAGGAACCCTCTCCCGTAGGGAGAGGGCAGGGTGAGGGGAAGGCCCGTTAACGCCGCTGCCGTGACCTCACCGCTGCGCCGCTGAGATGTTGGGACTGAGCTGGTCGAGGGGCCGACCCCTCACCCCTGCCCCTCTCCCTCCGGGAGAGGGGTTCTTCCAGCGC
>LSIB01000075.1 GCA_001556025.1 Rhizobiales bacterium CCH3-A5 | reverse complement strand
GGCCGACCCCTCACCCCTGCCCCTCTCCCTCCGGGAGAGGGGTTCTTCCAGCGCCCTCCTTCAAGAGGGAAGACGTCAAACCTTCGCCCGTGCATCCACCTTCGCCACCCGCGCCAGCAGGTAATCCACCTCCGCCTTCGCCGTGGCGGTGATCGCCGAACCCGGCTTGCGCTGGGCGTCGGATGCCAGGATGCCGCGCTTCATCATCGTGTATTTGCGCACGGCAAGCCCCGCGCCCTGCTGCTGTTCGTAGCGCAGCAGCGGCAGATGGGCGTCGAAGATGTCGTGGGCCGCGTCGCGCTCGCCGGCCTTCTGCAGCCGCACGACGTCGATCAGCAACTCCGGAAAGGCATAGCCCGTCATCGCACCGTCCGCGCCGCGCTCCATCTCGAAATCGAGGAAGAGCCCGCCATTGCCGGTGAGGATCGAGAGCTCGCGCAGCGAGCCCTCTTTCTGGAACTTCCGAAGGGTCGAGATCTTCTCCAGCCCCGGCCAGTCCTCGTGCTTCAGCATCACGCAGGAGGGGTTGTCCATGACGATCTTCCGGATGACGGCGGGCGTCATCACCACCTGCAGCGTCAGCGGATAGTCCTGGATCACGAAGGGAATGTCGGTCCCGATCGCCTCGACGGCCTGGGCGTAATAGCCGGTGATCTGGTCGTCGGTGCGCAAGGACGGCGGCGGCGCTATCATCACGGCGGCTGCGCCAAGTTCCATCGACTGGCGCGCCAGCGAGCGCATCGCGGCGAAACCGGGCGCCGAGACGCCGACGATGACCGGCTTGCCGGGCATGTTCTTCACCGCGCTTTTGACGATGCCGAGCGATTCCTCCGGCTCGAGCTTGGGCGCCTCGCCCATGATGCCGAGCACGGTCGTCCCGTCCGCGCCAATGGAGTCGTAGAAGGAAAACAACCGGTCGGTGGAGGCCTGGTCAAGCGTGCCATCGGGATTGAACGGCGTCGGCGCGATCGGGAAGACGCCGGAGGCGGAGGCGGTGAGGGTCATGGGGAGGGCTTTCTTTTCGATCTTCTCAGCACTGCGACCAAGCCGGCCGACAGGACAGCGACAATCGCCATGCCGATCCAGCCATTGAGATAAACAACAGGGACGACGCCGACGACGACGCAGATGGCCTTTCCGATGAAGCCGCCAAGCCACGCTTCAGTCCGGCTGGTCATCGCGAACTCCGTTGCGACGTCGCTTGTCCGTTAGACGATCCGCGTCCGCACCGTGCCGACGCCGGCGATCTCACCTTCTAGCGTGTCGCCCGAGACCACGGCCGCGACGCCTTCCGGCGTGCCGGTGAAGATCAGGTCGCCGGCTTTCAGCTCGACGAGACCCGACAGATAGGAGATCGTCTCCTGGACGTTCCAGATCTGCTTGGCGAGGTCCGAACTTTGCCGGGGCGCGCCGTTGACGACGAGTTCGATCTTGCCGGCCGCCGGATGGCCGATCTTGCTGGCGGGCGCGATCTCGCCGACAGGTCCGGACTGGTCAAAACCCTTGCCCATGTCCCAGGGGCGTCCGGCCTTCTTGGCCTGCCCCTGCAGGTCGCGCCGCGTCATGTCGAGGCCTGCCGCATAGCCGAAGACGTGGGAGAGCGCGTCCGCCTCGGGAATGTCCCTGCCGCCCGTGCCGATCGCGACGACCAGCTCCATCTCGTGGTGGAAATCGGCCGTCTTGACCGGATAGGGGATGTCGGCCCCGTTGATCACCAGCGCGTCGGCCGGCTTCATGAAGAAGAACGGCTCTTCGCGGTCGGGATCGCCGCCCATCTCGCGGGTGTGTTCGGCATAGTTGCGGCCGACGCAGAACACGCGCCGGACGGGGAACAGCCCGCCCCCGGCGACGGGCACCGCGGTGACGGCCTGCGGTTCGATCACATACTGCGTCATGGGAGTGGCCTCTTTTAGGAAACAGGTTTCGCCGCCGTTCATGCGGGAGCCGCGCGCATCGGGCAAGGGCCTGGCCGGCGGGGGCGGCCTTGCGCCTGCGGCATCGGTCGCAAGACCGGCTTTCGCGCCGTGTTGCGGTGCGTCGTTGCAACCGGAGAGGAATGCCATCACACTGCATTCCGGGCCGGCATGTGCCGACCTGAACAGAGACTGAAGGAACAGAACGTGAGCACGGGTACCGTGAAATGGTTCAATGAAACCAAGGGCTACGGATTCATCACCCCCGATCAGGGCGGCAGCGATGTCTTCGTGCATATCAGCGCGGTCGAGCGCTCGGGTATGCGCGGCCTGAACGAAGGTCAGAAGATCAGCTACGATCTCGAGGCCGACCGCAAGACCGGCAAGTCCTCGGCGGTGAACCTCAAGACCGCCTGATGCAAGCCCCAGACGGGAGGCCGATCGGCGGCGACGCCTCCCGAGCCACTGCGAATCTCTACGATCTGTGACGGACTGGAAGACGATTCCCGGCATGCCCGTCGCCAAGAGGCGGCGGTTGAAACACTCAAAAGACAGGGCCTTTCGG
The DNA here is from genome assembly GCA_001556025.1 of Rhizobiales bacterium CCH3-A5. Lineage (GTDB taxonomy): Bacteria > Pseudomonadota > Alphaproteobacteria > Rhizobiales > Beijerinckiaceae > Allobosea. The sequence continues at coordinate 26,585 of LSIB01000075.1, read as the reverse complement.
CTCGGCTTGCGGCGTAGGCTCCCGGCCCCCGCATCTTGAATTCCCCGCTCATCATCGCGATCTCATGGGGAGCCGGGTCCGGGCCCCTCTGGCGGCAGCCATTCGTCCCTGCCGCGATGTCGGACTCTTCCACCTAAAGCCATGCCCTCGGTGACGGGCGCGGCGCATCTGGAAGATCAGAGATGACCACGCGCTTCAACGCAGCCTACAACCACCCCGCTTTCGACGAGGCGCGACGCTTTGCCGGCGGCGACATCGCCACCACCCGCGCCCGGCTGGCCGCGCTGGCGCGCCTGCTCGATACGGCCTTCCGCATTCCCGGCACCAACATCCGCATGGGCGCGGATGCGGCGCTGAACCTCATCCCCGGCGCGGGCACGCTCTTCGCCAAGGGGCTCTCGGGCTATCTGATCTGGGAGGCGCATCGCCTCGGCGTGCCCAAGGCGACGCTGATGCGCATGCTCGGCAATCTGGGGGTCGATTTCGCGATCTCGGCCGTGCCGCTGGCCGGCTGGGTCGGCGACATCTTCTTCCGCGCCAACAAGCGCAATATGGCGCTGCTCGACGCGCATCTGGCGGGGCTGGAGCGCAGGTGAACGTGCTCCCGGCCGACGCCTAAAAATGGCCGCCCGACTGCGCGCAGGCCATGAAGGCCATGTGCGCACTGGTCCCGGGGCGCGCCGCCTGCCAGCGCAAGCGGCCCGGACGATGAGGATTTTCGGAGACGCTGCCGCCATTGGCGAGGGCGCAATTGCACGAATGGCGGTTCTGGAACGATCGGCATTCTGGATAGGACCGGACGGATTGCGCCGAGGCGGCCTCTGACAGCACGACGCCGAAAAGCGCCGCTGCGGCGAGCGAAGTCAGAATCTTCATGGTCTGTCGTCCTTGTCCGGACGACCCAGCCGTCCCGTTGCGACCTTTACAAACCTCCCGCATCGGTTGCAATTCGGACGTTGCCGAAGCGTTAACGCCGCAGGGCGGATGCATGCCGTCGCAGGGTGAAGCGCCCTACTCCGCCAGCTCCCGCATCACCCTGATCAGGTCGCCCTTGCCCTCGAAGCCGATGCCCGGCAGTTCCGGCATGACGATGTGGCCGTCCTCGACGCGCACCGTGTCCGGGAAGCCGCCATAGGGCTGGAACAGGTCGGGGTAGCTCTCATTGCCGCCGAGGCCGAGGCCCGCCGCGATGTTGAGCGACATCTGGTGGCCGCCATGCGGAATGCAGCGGGCCGGCGACCAGCCATGCTGGGCCAAAACGTCGAGCGTGCGCAGATATTCAACCAGTCCGTAGGATAGCGCGCAGTCGAACTGAAGCCAGTCGCGGTCGGTCCGCATGCCGCCATGGCGCAGCAGGTTGCGCGCATCCTGATGCGAGAACAGGTTCTCGCCCGTCGCCATCGGCCCCGGATAGAATTCGGCCAGCGCCGCCTGCAGCGCATAGTCGAGCGGGTCGCCGGCCTCCTCATACCAGAACAGCGGATAGTCGCGCAGCATCTTGGCGTAGGCGATGGCGGTTTCGAGGTCGAAGCGGCCATTCGCGTCGACCGCCAGCCGCGCCTGCGAACCGATCTCGGCCAGAACCGCCTCGACGCGGACCCGATCCTCGTCGAGCGAGGCGCCGCCGATCTTCATCTTCACGACATTGTAGCCACGGTCGAGATAGCGCCGCATCTCGGCCCTGAGTTGGGAATTGTCCTTGCCGGGGTAATAGTAGCCGCCCGCTGCGTAGACGAAGACGCGCGGGTCCGCCTCTCGCCCCTTCATCTGCGCCAGCAGGCGGAACAGCGGCCTGCCGGCGATCTTTGCGACCGCGTCCCAGACCGCCATGTCGAGCGTGCCCACCGCGACCGAGCGCTCGCCATGGCCGCCCGGCTTCTCGTTGACCATCATCGCCGCCCAGACCTTATGCGGATCGAGATTGGTCCCGGCCTCGTCGAGCAGGCTCTTCGGCTGCGCTTCGAGGATGCGGTCGCGGAAGCGCTCGCGGATCAGCCCGCCCTGGCCGTAGCGGCCGTTCGAGTTGAAGCCGTAGCCGACGACGCGGCGGCCGTCGCGCACCACGTCGGTGACCACGGCGACGAGGCTCGCGGTCATCTTCGAGAAGTCGATATAGGCGTTGCGGATCGGCGAGGCGATCGGCTTGGTGATCTCGACGACATCGACGATGCGCATGGTCCGGTCTCCGTTCAGGCTGTCGCTCACCGCTAGAGCGAGCCGGCGCGCAACGCCAGCCCCCTAGCTCCGTCCGGCCGCCGGCCGGAACATCCGGCCCTTCTCCGCGACCAGCACGATCGCCAGCGCGACCCAGCCGCAGAGCGAAAAGCCAAGCGTCAGCGGCACCACGGTGCCGTCGAAATGCTGGCCGATCCAGAAGCCGAGGAGCGCGCCGCCGACCGTGGTGACGAAGCCCTGCACGGAGGAGGCGGTGCCGGCGACATGGCCGAGCGGGTCCATCGCGATCGCGCCGAAGTTCGGGGCGAGCAGCCCGAAGCAGAACATCGCCCCGCTCTGAAAGGCCGCAAACAGCCAGAGGCTCTCGTAGCCGGCGAGCGCCACCAGCGCATGCGCGCTCGTCAGCGCGATATAGCCCAGCAGCGCGCCATGCGAGACGCGGCGCATGCCGAGTTTTCCGACGATGCGCGCGTTCAGCAGCGAGGCGCAGGCCATGAAGCCGGCGATCAGCGCAAAAATGCCGGTGAACCATTCCGGCGCGGCGAAGACGTCGACGAAGACCTGCTGGGCCGAGTTGATGAAGCCGAACAGCCCGCCGATGATGAAGGCCATGGCCAGCATGTAGCCGACCGCGATCCGCGTCGTCAGCGTGATCCCGAAGGCCTCGGCGACGCTCGCAAACGCGATCGGCTTGCGATCCTCGACATGCAGCGTCTCGGGCAGCTTCAGCGCGCTCCAGATCATCACGGCCGCGCCGAAGGCGGCGAGGCAGCCGAAGATCCAGCGCCAGGGCGCGACCCACAGGATCGCCTGGCCGATCGAGGGCGCGAGGATCGGCACGGCGAGAAACACGATCATCGCCAGCGACATGACGCGGGCCATGTCGCGGCCGGAATAGCAGTCGCGCACGATCGAGACCGCCAGCACCCGCGTCGCCGCCGCGCCGACGCCCTGGATCACCCGCGCCCACATCATCGCCTCGAACGAGGTCGCGAACGCCGCCGCGACGCTGGCTGCGACGTAAAGCGCCAGACCCCAGAGCAGCACGGCGCGCCGCCCGTAGCGGTCGGAGATCGTGCCATAGACGATCTGGGCTGCGCCGAAACCGAGCAGATAGGCGGTCAGGATCCATTGCCGGTCGTTGGGCTCGGTGATGCCGAGCGCGTCGCCGATCTGCGGCAGGGCCGGCAGCATGGAGTCGATCGCCAACGCATTCGTCGCCATCAGCGCCGCCGTCATGCCCACAAAGGCGCGGAAGCTCATGCCGTGGCGCGGCTGGGCTGGAACGGAAGTGTCGGTCATATCGAGCCTTGCGCGGGCCGGCTTCGCGCAGGCGCGAAAGCGATCGGTCGAGCCCCCTCTGCCAGCACGGTAGGCCCGGCGAAAACGCCGGGCAACCCGGATTCGTTGCGGTGCGATATGCGCCGGCCGGGACGCTACCCCTGCGCCGCCTTCATCTTCGCCATCAGCGCATCGTCGATTTCGCGGGCCTTCACCGCCGCCGGGCGGTCATAGATGCGGCCGACATAATCCTCGAAGCCGGGGCGTTTCTCGATGGTCCCGAACTGCACGCCCCAGGCGATCTGCGAGCCGAGATAGACATCGGCCGCGCTGAAGCGCTCGCCGAGCAGGTAAGGCCCGGCCTTCAGGGCGCCTTCGAGCGTATCAAGCACAGCCTCATAGCTGCCGTATCCGACGAAACCCTGCTTGTCGTCGGGCACCACCACGCCGAGCGTGCGGTTGGTGGTGGCGGCCTCGGTCGGCCCCGCGCCGAAGAACAGCCAGCGGTAATAGGCTCCGCGCTCGGGCGCGCCCGGCTCCGGCGCGAGGCCGGCTTGCGGAAAGGCGTCGGCGAGATAGGCGCAGATCGCGGCGCATTCGGTGATCACGACGCCCCGATGGGTCACGGCCGGCACCTTGCCCATCGGGTTGATCGCCCGGTAGTCGGGGCCCTTCATCGGCGGGCCGTAGCCGACGATCTCGGCCCTGTAGGGCTGGCCGGTCTCCTCCAGCATCCAGCGCGCGATGCGCCCACGCGACATCGGGTGGGTGTAGAGCACGATCTCGTCGGTCATCGTCGCTTCCTCCGCTTTGCCGGAGGGTGGCCCGGCGAGATGGCGCAGGCAAGACGGCTGTCGCCGCCGGCGACATGGGCTAATCTGGAGACCGAGCTCTCCCGGAGGACCCGCTCGCCTTGCGCCCCGAACCGATCACCCCGATGCCGTTCCGCGGCGGCCCTTTTCGCGTGCGCATGGGGCTGACGCCGATCCAGCCGGCGGAGTGGCTCGTGATCGGGCCGGACTATGCCGTGCAGATCGCCGAAAAGCGCCGGCTCATCGCCGCCGACCGGGAGGCCGTCTGGCAGATGCTGCCGCAGGCTGACGGCGCGGCGGCCGAACTCGGCGATGTTCTGGCGGCGAACCTCGTCGCGCATCACGGCGAGCATTTCCGCCGGGAGAACGGCCGTTTCGAGAACCGTCTGCTCGGCGAGAGCGAGGCGCTGCCGCCGGGCGATCTCGGCGCGGTCATCCGCCATGTCCAGGAGGATGTCTGCCTGCTCCAGCCGGACGAGGGCGACGGGCTTTACCGGCTGACCGGGGCGAGCCTGTGCTTTCCGGCAAACTGGAAGCTCGCGGAAAAGCTCGGCCGGCCGCTGATCGCCATCCACGAGCATGTGCCCGATTACGAGCCGGCGGTTGGCGCGGGCGTCGACCGCTTCCTGCAGCGGCTCGACGCCGGGCGGGTGGTGACGCGGGCGAACTGGCTGCTCTCCGACGAGCCGGCCCTGTTCCAGCTCGGCAAGCGCCCGCTGGCGCAGGCGATTCCGGTCGACGAGATCGGCCGAAAACTGGCGATGCGGCTCGAGCGGCAATGCTTCTGCCGCCTGCCGCAGACCGGCGCGGTCGTGTTCTCGATCCGCACCTTCGTGCTGCGGCTGGAGGAAGCGGTCGCGACGCCGGCCGACGCGCGCGACCTGATCGAGGCGCTCTCAGGCATGGACGAGCCGGCGCTGGCCTATCGCCATATCGGTCCGGCGCTGCCCCGGCTCATCGCCTGGCTGGAGCGCCGGGCGGGCTGACGACGCGCGGAAAACCCCGCCGGCGCTGAGCGCCGCGAGGGTTTCCGGCCTTGTTCGCGAATCCAAGGGGATGCGCGGGGTCTCGGGCGGCGTCGCAGTCGACGGCTGCGTGCCGATGTCGAAGTCGAGTCGAATGAGTCGAACAGCGTCGTCAGCCGCTGCCCGAGCCCCGCGCGCGGTTCTCTGGGGGTTCGTCGTCGATGGGAGTCCGGCGAGGACCCGGGCCTGCCTGTTCGGCCCGGCCGACGAACGACACCTCCATGGCGCCGAACCCGCAACGGCCCGCCGCCATGAACACCGCCATTCCGCCCGGCCGCACGATGCCTCGCGAAGCCCCTTGGTCGGGTGGAACGCGGTGGTTATGACATGGGTTCGTGGGGGAGGGGATTGAGGTTTTTTGCATCCCCGTGGGGATTGGCGAGGCGGGATCGGGCCGCCCGTGCCTGACAGAGCGCGGGGAACCCTCTCCTGTAAGGAGAGGGCAGGGTGAGGTGACGGCCATCTCCGGATCGGGCGCTTGTCGGCAGCGGTGAGGTTGGCGTCGCACTGGTCCAGCGTGCGTCACCTTACCCCTGCCCTCTCCTTACAGGAGAGGGGTTCTTCCAGCGCCCTTCGCCCCTCGCAGCATGCGCATTCAACTCCGGCCGGGGATCATCCTGATGGCGTTGCCGAGATGGGTGGCGCAGCCCTTCATGTCGTCCTTGGCCATCAGGTCGGTGGCGAGCGTCAGCTCCTTCATCGCCGCCGCCTTCTTGTCCGGATCGGTCATCTTGGCGGTCTCGGCGTTCATCTTGGACAGCTCGACCTGGCTGCAGGTCGTCGGCGGCAGCGGCGTGGTGTTCGGCGCCATCGGCGCGGTCTGCGCCTGAGCCGGCCAAGCGGCGAGCGCGAAACCGAGAGCGGCGAGGGGCATGGTGGTTCTGGACATGGTTTCTCTCCCTGTGCGGGCCGGACGGCCCTTTTCCGGGAAACAGGGGGAGGGGGTGATTGTTCCGGCGGGTTTGGGGTCCTTCTCCCCTCGGGGGAGAAGGGGAGCGCGCCCTTCGCGGCTGGCGCGGGAGCCCGACGCGGAACCCTCTCCCGGAGGGAGAGGGCAGGGTGAGGGGTCGGACGGTGTCCGTATGAGGCGAGACGTCGCCGGTGCTGCGGGTGGAGCGGCGCTTCGCTGGTCGAGGGGCCGTCACCTCATCCCCTTACCACTCTTCGTCCAGGAGCGGTTTCTACGTCAAAATTATCCCTGGGTAAAATATTTATTCACCTGGGATGTTTTATCTTGACACCAGGGTTTCAATAATTCATATCCAGGGCATCACAGAATGGGAGATTGAGATGTTTGGTAACACCAATGGAATGCCGAAGGCGATGGCCGTGGACGAAAGCAAGCTGGAAAACGCCAGCTTGGACAGCATGATGACTTTCGCCACGAGCGACGAAGAGCCCTTCACCGTTTTTGTCGGTTACAATCTTGGGCGCATGACTTGGGTGGTCGATGTTCCACTGATGAAGCTGGTCGAATGGTCTTCGGTCGCAAACAACCCTGAGAAAGGCGAGATCGCGCAAAGGCCGCTGGACCACGCGCATGCACGTGGTCTGGGAGTTTACATGCTCAAGGGTTTGGTGAACTCGGCGATGGCGCGACGCGCACTCATGGGGAAGCCCATCCCCGACATCTTTCAAGAAATCCTGCGTCAGCTCGGCTCGCAGCCCTATTTTTCGCTTCAGCCTTTCGTCGCGAATATCCGCGACATTGATCCTGAGAAGCCTTCTGTGCGCGCAGAGCGAATAGCCTCTTCCAAAGGCGAGACCCGGGGATTTCAGGTCTATCTTCCCCGCCATTTTCGTTGGTGGATGATCGACGGACAGCACCGCCTTGTCGGCGGGCAGACCACCAAGGAATTCCTCGAGTACGTTACCAAGACAGGCTCGTACCCCGCCAAGAACAACCTCTTCACGGGCCGCGGTAAAGTATCGCCCGAGGAGATGGCGGTCTGGATGGAGGCCCTGGAATGCTCTCGCTCGTTCGCCAGCGTCAAGGTCGAGCTGCACCTGGGCCTTTCCATCGAGCAGGAACGGCAACTCTTCCACGATCTCAACAACCTCGGAAAAAAGGTCACGCGATCGCTCTCTTTGAAGTTCGACGGCTCAAACCCCGTCACCAAATTCATTGATTCAGTGCTGATCGATGAACTCGGCTTGCAAGATTGCGAGAACGACGTGAATGACTGGAGCGACGATACGGGGTGCCTTCCTCGTAAGGATATCGTCGCCATCAACGCAATCGCCTTCCTGAACAAGAGCAATATCGTGGGCGCCACGCCCGCGATCATCGAGCCGCGAGTCGAAACCGTCTCGCAGATGTGGACGGCGATCCTCAAGCTGGACAGCTTCAACGAGCCTGGAGCGAAGCTGAACACGGTCGCGGCGCAGCCAGTAGTTCTCAAGGCCATCGCGAAGGTGGTCTTTGACCTCGCCTTCTCGAACCGCCGTCCGGACAATGGAGACACCGTCCTGGACTCGGCGCTAAATCGGCTGAGCCAGGTGGATTTCAGCCACACTAACCCGATGTGGCGGTTCTACGAAATGAGCGAGGAAGATCGGATCGCGGCGAAAATCGACAAGCTCGGCGAGTATTTGCCTGATCAAGGCCAAGTCACCGAAGCCAACCGCGATCTAGGCTCATTCCAAGGCGCGCTCATGCGCTTCGGTGCGAAGCACAACGACATCTACCCTATCCTCGCGGACATGATCCGCTGGAAGCTCAATCTGCCTAACCGCCACGCGAAATAGCGTGATCAGATATAAGGCGGGACCGCGCCAAACGGTCCCGCCTTACGATCGGTCTGATTGTTCAGCGACGGCAATCGATCGATCACCGCCACAGAACAGATCGAGGCTCCAACACCTTGATTGTACCCTGTGATGCGGTTTTCGCAACCAGTCGCGGGAGACCTACAATGAAGAAGCCTATTGGAACGACCGCGAAGACGGGCGAGACTTGCCCTGAAAGCGGAGTCTGGAAAGTGGTCGGAACGCCGACCACGACCGCTCCCATCGCGAAAGGAAACCGCATGCCGCCATATGGCGGCAAAGCAGTCTCCTGGATGCTCTCCAGTTACGCGTGATACCGTATTGCGATTGAGGGCAATGACCGGCAAAACATCGCCGGTCATTGTTTTATCTGTCCCAGTCCCGTTGGCTTTCGCACTTTGCCAGCCCCCACCGGCCTGGCCTCCACCCCCGGCCCCATCTCATCCAGCCCCGGCTTTCGCGGCTTCGCCCGCGCCAGCGGCTTGCCCTCGCCGCCGCCGAAATTATGCGGCCCCATATCCGCATCGGTCGGCTTCCGCGCACGGCTTTTGTAGACGTCGTCGCCTGCCGGCGAGGCTTTTGTCGGCGGCAAATTCGCGCTCGCCCCATAGGCCCGCTCGCCCTTGTACTTCCCCGCGCTCGCCTCGACGTCGCCCTGCCGCGCCAGCGGATCGTCCGAGATCGCCAGTTCCGTCGCCTGCAGGCGCTTGATCTCGTCGCGCAGGCGGGCGGCGGTTTCGAATTCGAGGTCGGCCGCCGCCTCGCGCATGCGCTTTTCGAGGTCGGCCAGGGCCGCCTTGAAGTTGTGGCCCGCGCCGGGCACGGCCAGCCCCGCATCGACCGTGACGTGGTCGCGCTCGTAGACCGAGCCGAGGATGTCGCCGATGGCGCGCTTGATCGTCTGCGGCGTGATGCCGTGCGCGCGGTTATAGGCCTCCTGCTTCTCGCGGCGGCGGTTGGTTTCCGCCATCGCCCGTTCCATCGAGCCGGTGATGTGGTCGGCATAGAGGATGACCTTGCCGTCGACGTTGCGCGCCGCGCGGCCGATGGTCTGGATCAGCGAGGTTTCCGAGCGCAGGAAACCCTCCTTGTCGGCGTCGAGAATGGCGACGAAGCCGCATTCGGGGATGTCGAGGCCCTCGCGCAGCAGGTTGATGCCGACCAGCACGTCGAACGCCCCAAGGCGCAGATCGCGCAGGATCTCGATGCGCTCGATCGTGTCGATGTCGGAGTGCATGTAGCGCACCCGCACGGCGTTCTCGTGGAGATATTCGGTCAAATCCTCGGCCATGCGCTTGGTCAGCACCGTGACCAGCGTGCGGTAGCCCTTGGCCGTGACCTCCTTGATCTCGTCGAGCAGGTCGGCGACCTGGTGCTTGGCGGGGCGGACCTCGACCGGCGGGTCGATCAGCCCGGTCGGGCGGATGACCTGTTCGGTGAAGACGCCGCCGGTGCGCTCCATCTCCCAGGCCCCGGGCGTGGCCGAGACATGCACCGACTGGGGCCGCATCGCGTCCCATTCCTCGAAGCGCAGCGGCCGGTTGTCCATGCAGGAGGGCAGGCGGAAGCCGTATTCCGCCAGCGTCGCCTTGCGGCGGAAGTCGCCGCGATACATGCCGCCGATCTGCGGCACGGTGACGTGGCTCTCGTCGGTGAAGACCAGCGCGTTGTCAGGCAGGTATTCGAACAAAGTCGGCGGCGGCTCGCCCGGCTTGCGGCCGGTGAGATAGCGCGAATAGTTCTCGATGCCGTTGCAGGAGCCGGTGGCCTCGATCATCTCGATGTCGAAGGTGCAGCGCTGGTCGAGACGCTGCGCCTCGAGATAGCGGCCCATGCGGTTGAGCTCGTCGAGGCGGGCGCGCAGCTCCTCCTTGATGCTCTTCACGGCCTGCGTCAGCGTCGGGCGCGGCGTGGTGTAGTGCGAATTGCCGTAGACCTTGACGAATTCGAGGTCGGCCGTCTTCTGGCCGGTGAGCGGGTCGAACTCGGAGATCTGCTCGACCTCGTCGCCGAACAGGCCGATGCGCCAGGCGCGGTCCTCATAGTGGGCCGGAAACAGCTCGATGACGTCGCCGCGCACCCTGAACGAGCCGCGGGTGAAGTCATGCTGGGTGCGCTTGTATTGCAGCGCCACCAGATCGGCGATGAGCTGGCGCTGCTCGATCTTCTCGCCGAGCTTGATGCCGAAGGTCATGGCCGTATAGGTCTCGACTGAGCCGATACCGTAGATGCAGGAGACGGACGCCACGATGATGACGTCGTCGCGCTCCAGCAGCGAGCGCGTCGCCGAATGGCGCATCCGGTCGATCTGCTCGTTGATCGACGATTCCTTCTCGATGAAAGTGTCCGAGCGCGGCACATAGGCCTCGGGCTGGTAGTAGTCGTAATAGGAGACGAAATACTCGACCGCGTTGTCGGGGAAGAAGCTCTTGAACTCGCCATAGAGCTGCGCGGCCAGCGTCTTGTTGGGGGCGAGGATCAGGGCCGGGCGCTGCGTGCGTTCGATCACCTGCGCCATCGTGAAGGTCTTGCCCGAGCCGGTGACGCCGAGCAGCACCTGGTCGCGCTCCTGCCGGCTGATGCCGTCGACGAGATCGGCGATGGCGGCCGGCTGGTCGCCCGCCGGCTCGTAATCCGAGTTCATCCGGAAGCGGATGCCGCCCTCGGATTTGTCGGGGCGCGGCGGCCGGTGCGGCGTCCAGGCCTTGCCGGGGTCGATGAAGGGGCTGCCCGTCTCCAGCAGCGCCTGCAGCGACTGCGCCGTCAGCGAGGCCGCGGTCGCGCCCTCCTCGCCGTCGAAGGCGGAATCGGCCCTCTTCGTGAGCTTGCGCTTCGGCCTCACCTCGCCGCCGGGCCGCTCCGTTGAATAGTCGGGCTTGGGCTCGTAGCCGGCCTGCGGCTTGTCCGAGAATCCCGCCGCGCCGCCGGGAACGGCTTTGCCCCGGTTGATCGCCGGATTGAGCAGATCGGCGAGATAGCCCTCGAGCGGCTTCAGCTCCTGCCGCGACGCCTTCGAGTTCGGCGTGCGGGCGGAGGCGGGCTTTTTCGGCGGCTTGGCTTTGGCGATGTCGGAAAGCTTTGGCATGAGAGGAATATGGTGCGGATTGCCCCCGGCTGCGAGGGGGCAGGGCGCACGGCGGGGCCGAGTGATGACAGGAGATGGCAGGAGAGACGGGCTTCAGCCATCCCGCTCCAGTTCGCCATGCGACTTCAGTGCCCTGTCGCCGTCCTCCTGCTTCACGAGATAGGCCGGCTTCTCGGCCGAGGCGTTGCGGCGGATGCGCTTGCCCTTGATCGTGCGGCTGACCGGCGCGGTGAAGACCTCCTCGACCTTGCCCTCGGCGGTGCCGCTGCCCCAATTCCAGCGAACCTGTGCGCCCTTGCGCAATGGACTTGTCATGCGAACGCTCCATGATCTGGTTTCGATGCGGGACTGAACGCGCGAGGCGGCGCGCGGGTCCGCAGATGGAGGACATCATGCGCAGGCTCGCGATCATGCTCTGGGCTGCGGCGCTCGCCTGCGCCCCCGCCTTCGCCGTGGGCCCGGACTGGACCTGGCTCGACGACGACCCGGAGTACCGGCAGGCGCGGCGCTGGATCGAGGAGAAGAACTTTCCGTCCGCCATCGAGAAGCTGGAGGTTCTGCTGAAGCGCTCTCCGAACTCTCCCGTGCTGCTGAACTGGCTTGCCTTCTCGCACCGCAAGCTGAAGAACTACCCGCTGTCGAAGCAGCTTTACGACGCTGCGCTGGAGCGCGACCCGACCTTCCTGCCGGCGCTCGAATATCAGGGCGAATGGTTCATCGAGACCGGCGACATGGCGAGCGCGAAGGCCAATCTCGCCAAGCTTGAGCAGCTTTGCGGCCGCTGCCACGAATGGGGCGATCTGCGCGACGCGATCGCCAAGGCCGAAGGGAAGTAGCGGGCTTCCATCTCCCCGATCACGCCGCGTTCACCGGCAGTTCATTCGCATCCGGCTAACCGATCGCTATGGTTCGGCTGCGGGGGCTGGCCGTCATCGTCTTGAACAGGGCCGATCCGGGGGGATTGTAGCGTCTTTGGCTGGGACCGGGTCGAGTAACGAGGCGCAGGGACCGGTCCAGGCGGCAGCGCCTGGCGACCGTCAGGTTGCGCTTCGGTTCTTCGAACTGACAGGCGGGTTCTGGCGCGGCAAAAGCGCGGGCAAGGCCTGGTTCTGGTCGCTCTCGCTGGCCGCCGCGATCATCATCGGCGTCTTCGCCAATGTCACCGTCAACCGCTGGAACGGCTGGTTCTTCGACGCGCTGGAGAAGAAGGACGCCGAAAGCGCCCTGATCGCCATGGCGGTGTTCCCGGTGCTGGCCTTCGTCGCGGCGGGGCTCGGCGTCGCCATCCTGGTCTCGCGCGAAACCTTTCAGGTCTACTGGCGCGAATGGGTGGCGGCGAAGCTCGCCGATGGCTGGATCGGCGGACGCCGCTTCTTCCGCCTCAGCCTGTCGGGCTACGAGCCGGCCAATCCGGAATATCGCATCGCCGACGATGTCCGCTGGGCGACCGAGCCGGTGGTCGATTTCGCCATCGGGCTCCTGTCGTCGATCATCACCGCGATCACCTTCATCGGCATCCTCTGGAGCATTGGCGGCAGTTTCACGATTCCGACCGCCGGCGGCGGGGTCGTCATTCCCGCCTATATGGTTCTGGCGGCGATCGTCTACGCCGTTCTTGTTTCGGCTCTGATCAGCGTCGTCGGCCGAAAACTGCCGCGCCTGATCGCGGCGCGCAACGAGGGCGAGGCGCGCCTGCGCTTCTCGCTGATGCGCATTCGCGACCATGGCGAGACGATCGCGCTGACGCGGGCCGAGGCTGGCGAGCGCCGCGCCGTGAAGCAGACCTATGACGGGCTGGTGCAGCGCTGGCTCGCCATGATCAAGCAGCGCGGCCGGCTGACCTGGATCACCAACGGCTCGGGCGCGCTGGTGCCGGTGGTGCCGCTGCTTCTGGCCGCGCCGAAATATCTCTCGGGCGAGATGTCGCTGGGCGGTGTGGTGCAGGTCGCGGCCGCCTTCGTCGCGGTGCAGAACGCCTTCAACTGGCTGCTCGACAATTTCATGCGCATCGCCGAATGGCTCGCCGCCGCACGCCGCGTCAACGAACTGGCCGATGCGCTGGAGCGGCTGGAGCGTGATCCGCCGGGCGCACATCTGGCGCTGGAGCCCAGCCGCGACGGGGGCCTGACGCTCGACGACGTGACGCTGGTCGACCGCGACGGCCGCACGCTCGCAGCCGAGATCGGGCTCACGGCCCAGCCCGGCGACATGCTGCATCTCTCGGGCGAACTCGGGCTCGGCAAGGCGGCGCTGATCCAGGCGATCGCGGGCCTCTGGCCCTGGGGGCGCGGCGTGGTCGCGCTGCCGGAGAGTGCGCTGGTCACCGTAGTGCCGCACAAGCTGCATCTCTCGGAGGGCACGTTGCGGGCGGTGTTCGATTCCGGCGCGGTACATGCGGGCGACGAGATCGCCAACGCCCTGCGGCGCTATGGCCTCTCCAGCCTCGCGCCCCGCATCGACGAAATCCGTGACTGGGACAAGGAACTCGCCACCGGCGACCGGCAGAGGCTGGCGCTGGCGCGGGCCGAACTGGAGGCGCCCGACATCCTGCTGCTCGACGAGGCGACGAGCGCGCTGGAGATCGAGATCGCGCTCGACCTGATTTCCGAGCTGCGCGCCGCGCGGCCTGACGCCATCATCCTCGGCTTCGGCCAGAGCGCCGGTTTCGCCGAAGCCGCGACGCACCGTCTGACGCTGAAGCGTGCCGGCGGCGTTGTGCGCATGGCCGGGCCGGCGCGGGCCGAGGCGCGGCCCGAACTGGCCGAGCCCGGCGCGTCGTGATGGCGCGCGTTCAGGCGCAGTTCAGGCGCAAACTGCGCCTGTGCCGGCCTGCCGCAACAGAATTCCGATTTGCATGGAGCCTCCCGTCATGACCGCCGCGACCAGCGCAGCCCCCGCGCCGATGAACATCTGGGACGTCTATTGGGGCCTGCGCGTCGACCAGTGCCCCTGCGACGTGCATTTCGTCGAATGGCTCGAGGAGCTGGGCTTGACCGACAAGCGCATCTACCATTTCGGCAGCGGCGGGCATCACTATGTCGGCATCCGCTGCGCCGAGCCCGAGCTGAACTGCACCGTGCTCAGCATCACCGCCTCGCCGAAGGAATACGACGCCTTCGTCAAGCTCGCCACCGGCAACCCCACCATAACCAAGACCTACAGCGCCTATTTCGGCGACATCTACACCTCGAACGCGAAGCTTTTGCCGCGCTTCGACATCGTGACGCTGTTCCACGCCTGCGAGTTCCGGCACGAGATGAACGACGCCTATGGCGCGCTGACCGACCGCGAGGTCATCGACCTCTTCACCGCCCAGACGGATGCCGGCGGCTACCTGCTGTTCTACACCGGCTCCTTCGCCTATGCGACGGCCGAGCCGATCATCGCCGACTGGGCGAAGACGGCGCCGGTCGAGGAGGTCGCGACCTTCAAGACGCTACGGGTGTTCCAGAAGGCGGGTTGAGCTGAACGCGGACGGGCCGAGACGCCCGCCGGCTTGTGGATCGGCCCGGAGACGCTATGTCTGCCGGCAAGGGTCGCGTCGGCGGCCGTTCCGTTCGCCCCGGACCCTCGCGTCCCGACAGCCCCGAGTTATCGATGTCCTTCGGCCAGGATGAGCCCGGAATCTCGCGCCCGGCCCTGCCGCTGCGCCGGCGCAGCCGCTGGTGGTGGCTGGGCCCTCTGGCGAGCGCGCTCATCTTCTGCGCCTCGCTGGTGGTGCTGTACTACATCGTCCGCGAGATCGAGCCCGGCGAACTCGCCGACGCCTTCCGCAACGCCAGCGCCCGCCAGATCGGGCTGGCGCTCGGCTTCACCGCGCTGAGCTATCTGCTGCTCACCGGCTACGACGCGCTGGCGCTGAAGCGGCTCGGCCTCTCGATCCCCTACCGCACCACGGCGCTGGCCTCCTTCACCTCCTATTCGGTCTCCTTCACGCTCGGTTTCCCGATCGTGACAGGCGGCACGGTGCGCTACTGGATCTATTCGCCCAAAGGCGTGCGCGCCTCCGAGGTCGCGAGCCTCACCGTGATCGCGGGGCTGACCTTCTGGCTCGGCCTCGGCGCGATCCTGTGCGCCTGCCTGTTCTACGCCTCGGACTCGGTCGCGGTGCTGGCCCGGACCTCGCCGCTGGTGGTGCAGGGCGTCGGCCTGGCCGTTGCCATCGGCACCCTCGGCTATCTCGGCTGGATCTCGACCGGCGAGCGCACCATCCGCGTGCGCGGCTGGAACCTGCCGCTGCCGGGGTTGGGCATCACGCTCGGCCAGATGTTCCTCGGCGCGGCCGAGGTCTGCGCGGCGGCCGCTGTGCTCTATGTGCTGCTGCCCGGCGGGCACAACATCGCCTATCCGACATTCCTCGCGGCCTATGTCTTCGCCTGCCTGATCGGCATCGCCAGCCATGCGCCCGGCGGCCTCGGCGTGTTCGAGGCGACGATGCTGATCGCGCTCTCGCGACTGCCCTATGAGGGCGTGTTGGGGGCGCTGCTGCTCTTCCGCATCGCCTACTACCTGCTGCCCTTCATCCTCGCCCTCGCCCTGCTGGCGCTGAACGAGATGGCGCGCCGGATCAGGGGGCGGGAGCGGTAGGGGCCGCCGGTTGGATCAATTCCGCGTGCGCCGCGTTGATGATTCACGATCCGGTGACTCGCAACCGCCATCATGCCGCCATGAGTGGCAGCGGTCGCCGGGTCGCAGAGCAAAGAGGTGACATGATGACGTCGATAACCGTCAGCTGTGCCTATGAGGAAGGCCGGCAGGCCTGCATCGACGGGCTTGCCATCAGCGAATGCCCCTATCCCGCCGACGATCCGGCCCATGACGCCTGGATGGATGGCTGGGAGGCCGCGCATGACAAGGTCGAGGCCGAGGAGGCGCAGGAGGTTCTGGGCTGACCGGAGCCTGCGCGTTGCGCCGGCTGTGGCCTCAGCTCCGGACCAGCGCGGGATGGTTGCGGGTCTCGTAGTCGAGCATCGCGGCGGTCAGCGCCAGGAACTCTTCCTGATCCTCCTCGCCCAAGGCCGCCTCGCTCAGCCGGTTCAGGCGCTCGATCGCCAGTTTGTAGTCGTCGTCGGTCTCGATCATCATCATCGCTGCTGGGTTCAGGTCGCGCGATGGCAACGCCGGACTAGCAGATTTGATCCGTCACAATGACGCCTGCGACGCTTTGCACCGGGCCGGTCGTTCAGCTCTCCCCGCCCTGATCGAGATAGGCCTTTGCGCTCAGCACGACCTTGTCGTCGATCGCGCCGATCGCCGCCTCGTCCTTGCCGTCATAGGGAATGGCGTGGAGCACGTGGCGGATGGCGTTGAGCCTCGCGCGCAGCTTGTCGTTGGCGCGGATCACGGTCCAGGGCGCCCAGTCGGTTGAGGAGCGTGACAGAAGCTGCTCGAAGGCCTCCGAATAGGCGTCGAAGCGCGGGATCGCCTCGAAGTCGATCGGCGAGAGCTTCCAGCGCTTGAGCGGGTCGTGCCAGCGCGCATGCAGCCGCGTCATCTGCATCTCGCGCCCGATGGTCAGGAACAGCTTGATCATGCGGATGCCGTCGCGCGTGAGCATGCCCTCGAAGGCCGGGGCCTCGCGCAGGAGCGCGTCGGTCTGCTGCGGCGTGCAGAAGCCCATCACCCGCTCGACGCCGGCGCGGTTGTACCAGGAGCGATCGAAGAAGACGATCTCGCCCGCTGTGGGCATCTGCGCGGCGTAGCGCTGGAAATACCACTGCCCCTTCTCGATGTCCGACGGCTTCGACAGCGCCACCACGCGGGCCTGGCGCGGGTTGAGATGCTGGGTGAAGCGCGTGATTGCGCCGCCCTTGCCGGCCCCGTCGCGGCCCTCGAAGACGATGACGACGCGCTCGCCGCGCTCGCGCGCCCAGGCGAGCAGCTTCTGCAGCTCGATCTGCAACGGGGCGAGCGCCTTCTCATAGGGCTTGCGCTTCATGCGCTTGCCATAAGGATAGCCGCCCGAATGGAAGGCGGCGTCGACGATCGCCTCGGGCAGCGTCTCCGCCTCGATGTCGAAATCGGGTCCGGCGGCGGCCGTCACGACCTTGCGGCTGCGCGGCGCGATCTTGCCCACCTTCGCGGCGGGGGCGCGTCTGGCCGCTCTCGCCTTCGCCGTCTTCGTCGCAACCGCCTTGGCCATCTGTTTGCTCCCTGCTGTCAGGCGGAGCCTAGCCGGCTGCGTGCGGCAAGGGAACGTGTCTCGGGACACGCGCATGGCCGCGTCGCGAAGGAATTGACGCTTGCCTGCGTTGCGCTCAGGAAGAAGCGCATCCGCCTGTCCGCAAGCCTCCCGCCCGCAAGCCTCCCGCCCGCCAAGGCTACCGTCCATGAACCTCTCCTTCGATCCGCAGGCCCGCCCGGTCGCCGACCTTGTCGAAGCGATGGGCGCGGCCGCCGTGCTGCTCGACGCGCAGGGTGTGGCGCAGGCGCTGAGCCCGGCGATGCGCGCGCTGATGTCGGGCCTCGACACCGGCAAGCCGCTCACGCTGGTGCTGCGCGATCCGGATCTGATCGAGGCGATCGGCGAGGTCTCTCGCGGCGGCGGTCGGCGCGTCATCGAGTTCATCGAGCGCGTGCCGGTGGAGCGCACCTTCCGCATCCATATCGCGGCGCTGCCGGGCGCCGACTGGCGCAGGCCCGTGCTGCTGACCTTCGAGGATTTGAGCGAGCAGCGCTCGACCGAGCGCATGCGCGTGGATTTCGTCGCCAATGCCAGCCATGAATTGCGCACCCCGCTGGCCTCGCTGCTCGGCTTCGTCGAGACGCTTCAGGGCCCGGCCCGCAACGACGCCGGCGCGCGCGACCGCTTCCTGACCATCATGCGCGAGCAGGGCCTGCGCATGGCCCGCCTCGTCGACGATCTGCTTTCGCTGTCGCGCATCGAGCTGCGCGCCCATCTCGCGCCCGATACGCCGGTCGATCTCGCCGGCATCTCGCGCGAGATCGTCGATTCGCTGGCGCTGATGGCGCGCGAGCGCAAGGTGACGCTGAAGCTCGCGACCCCGCCCGCCCCGGTCCGTGTGCCGGGAGACCGCGACGAGTTGCTGCGGCTGATGGAAAACCTCGTCGAGAACGCGATCAAATACGGCCGCGAGGGCGGCGAGGTCGATATCGACGTCCAGGACGGCCCGGCCGAGGCCAGCGTCAGCGTCCATGACGACGGGCCCGGCATCGCGCCCGAGCACCTGCCGCGCCTGACCGAGCGCTTCTACCGGGTCGACACCGCGGCCAGCCGCGAGGCCGGCGGCACTGGCTTGGGTCTCGCCATCGTCAAGCATATCGTGCTGCGCCATCGCGGCCGGCTGACGATCGAGAGCGCACCGGGCGAGGGCGCGACCTTCCGGGCGGTGCTGCCGCGTTTCGACGCCGCGCGCGCTCAGTCGTGACGACGGGTCCCGCTCCCGCCCGCACGATCGCGATCGTCGGCGCCGGTCCCGCCGGTCTGATCGCGGCCGAAAAGCTTGCGCGGGCCGGCCACAATGTCACGCTTTACGAGCGCATGCCGTCGCCGGCGCGAAAATTCCTGCTGGCGGGACGCGGCGGGCTGAACCTGACGCATTCCGAGCCGGTCGACCTTTTTCTGACGCGCTATCGTGCCGCGAGGCCATGGCTCGAACCTGCGCTGGCCGCCTTTCCGCCGCAAGCGCTGCGCGACTGGGCCGATGGGCTCGGCGCCGACAGCTTCGTCGGCACGAGCGGGCGGGTGTTTCCCAGGGCGATGAAGGCCTCGCCCTTGCTGCGGGCCTGGCTGCGCCGGCTCGACGGGCTCGGCGTCAGCCTCGCCGCCGGCCATCACTGGACCGGTTGGGACGGGCAGGGCGCGCTGACGTTTTGCGATCGCGAGCCGGTCCGGGCGGACGCGACGCTGCTCGCGCTGGGCGGGGCAAGCTGGCCCAGATTGGGCGCGGATGGAAGCTGGGTTCCGCTGCTGGCGGCGCGCGGCGTCGCGATCGCGCCGCTGAAACCGGCCAATGGCGGCTTCTGCGTCGACTGGTCGCCCTTCATGCGGGAGCGTTTCGCCGGCCAGCCACTCAAGCGCATCCGCGTCCGGTTCGGCGTCGAGGAGGCGGCGGGCGAGGCGATGATCGACGCCGGCGGCATCGAGGGCGGGGCGGTCTATGCGCTCTCCTCGGTTCTGAGCGAGGCCGTTCTGCGCGATGGGTTCGCGGACATCGCGATCGACCTGCGGCCGGACGTGACGGCCGCGCGGCTGGCGGAGCGGCTCGCCACCCGCCGCAAGGGCGAGACGCTGAGCAACCATCTGCGCAAGGCGGCGGGGCTGTCGCCGGCGGCGATCGCATTGCTGCGCGAAAGCGGCGGGCTGCCCGAGGACGCCGCGCGGCTCGCGGCGCTGATCAAGGCCGTGCCGCTGCGGCTGACAGGTCTCTTCCCGATCGGACGCGCCATCTCGACCGCCGGCGGGGTGATGGCGAGCGAACTCGACGAGGGCTTCATGCTAAAGGCGCTGCCGGGCGTGTTCGTCGCCGGCGAAATGCTGGACTGGGAGGCCCCGACCGGCGGCTACCTGTTGCAGGGCTGCTTTTCCACCGGCGTCGCGGCGGCAAGTGGAATCGAGGGGTGGTTGGCGCGAAGCTGATCACGTCAAGCTAACCCGTCATTGCGAGCGCAGCGAGGCAATCCAGCGTTTCGCTCTACGTCTCCTGGATTGCTTCGCTGCGCTCGCAATGACGACTGAAGCTCTCACCAGCCCTTCGTCTTCAGCGCCTCGAACTGCGCCAACTGCGCCCCGATCAGTTCGCGGCTCTCGTCGCGGCGGACGAAGACCTTGAACATCGCCTCGCCCGCGCCGTTGAAGAACTGCACCGAGCAGGAGCGCCGGCCATGGAAGGCGCGGTCGACCAGATAGATCGCGCGACAGTTGCCGGCCTTGATGTGCCCGCCGATCGGGCTGTCGCCATGGATGTTGTAGTAGCCATGGCCGAAGGAGCCGACCGGCAACGACCCCTCGCATTCGAGTACGATGTCGGGCGTATGGACGATGAACAGCACGTCGCCCCAGGTCGAAAGCTCCTTCCAGAGCGCCTCGAAACGCTCGGGCGCGATCGTGACGCGCTGTTCGGCCGGAATCTCCTCCAGCACGGCCAGTGTCGGCACGCCGACCTCGCGTGCGACGGCCTCGATGACGCCGTCGGGTTTCTGCGCCAGCATCTCGCGGACGCGCGCCATCCTGTCGGCGTCGGGCTGGCTGGACGGATGGGCCATCGCCTGAGCGCCTGCCATCACTCGGCCGCCTGCTGGCGCGGCGCGTTCGGGTTAGTCTCGCTCAGCACTGTCTCGAAACCCTCGAACTCCGGATGGCCGAGATAGAGCGGGCGCTCGCGCGGCTGGCCGGCATTGCGGTGGCTCTCGCGGAACTGCTCGGACTTGGTCCAGGCGGTGAAGGCCTCCTTCGAGGCCCAGGTCGTGTGCGAAGAATACAGCGTGTAATCGTCCTTCTCGGGTCCTTTCAGGAGATGGAAGGCCTGGAAGCCGGCCATCTCGTCGAGGCGCGTCTTTCGCGAGGACCAGATTTCCTCGAAGGCGGCCTCCTCGCCCTTGACGACCTTGAAGCGATTCATGGCGATGAACATGGGCGTTGTCCTTTTAAGTGGCTGGCTGGTCGAGCGGGGTGCCGAACTGAACGAGATTGCCGTCGGGATCGACGAGAACGGCCTGCTTCATGCCCCAGGGCTTGGGCTCCGGAGGCAGGAAGCGCGGCGTGCCGCGCGGATCGGGCGGGACATGAGCCGCGAACTTGGCCGTCATGGCGTCGACGTCGCGCGTCCTGACGTAGGCGCCCGACGCATTGGTCAGCGGATCGGTATCGGCATCGAGGTAGAAGTGCAGCTCGACCCAGTCGCGGCGCAGGATGAGATAGTCGCAGACCGGCGCGCCATAGCGGCTCTGCATGGCGAAGCCGAGCTTGCCGTAAAAGGCCGCCGTCGCATCCGCGTCGCGCATCGGCAGGACCGGGGCGACGCATTCGCCGGGTTTTGGCGTCGCGCTGGAAGCCTCGCTCGTCATCGGGTTGCGCTCATGTGCCGAACCGGGTCGAGAAGCCGATCTTGCCGACGAAGCCGGGGCTGTTGTCGCCGTCGCGGAAGCGCTTGTAGCGGACATCGCCGACATTTTCGAGCGTGACGAAGGCGCGCGCATCGGGCGTGATCTTGTAGTCGGCATAGAGATCGACCAGCGCATAGGCCTTGCTCGCGGTCGCCAACGCCGAGGCCGGCAGGCGGCGCTGCTCGTCGACCAGCGTCACGCGGCCGCCGACCGTGAGCTTCTCGTCGAGGAAGCGAAGGCCTGCGCCCAGCGTCAGCTTGTCGGGATAGATCGACTGCAGCGGCTGGCCGTTGGTCTCGTTGTCGCCGCGCACGCTGGAGCCGGAGAGGCTGGCGAACCAGCGCCCGGCATCATAGGCGAATTCGCCCTCGATGCCGGTCAGCTTCGCCTTGGCGACGTTCTGGTAGACGAAGAATGCGTCGGCGCAGGCTCTCGGCACTGGCGAGCCGCAGGGTGCGCCCGGATCGGTGAAGACGCCGTCTATGAAGTTGGTGACGTCGTTCTGGAAGACCGAGAGCTTGCCGCGGAAGCGGTCGCCGGCCTGCAGGACATTGTCGTATTTCAGGTTGACGCCCGCCTCGACCGTCTTGCCGACCTCGGGCTTGAGGTTCGGGTTGGGCCGGAACAGGAAGCTCGCCGGGGCCGGGTGCAGCCCGTCGACCAGCGTCTCGGTGACCGATGGCGCGCGGTAGCCCTCGGCATAGGTCGCATAGACCTGCAGGCCCTGGATCGGCGTGACGCCGAGCGTGACCTTGGGCGAGACGCGCTGCCCGTCCGACGCGGTGCGCCCGCCGCTGAGCTCGTAGGAATCGTAGCGCAGCCCGCCGATCAGGTCGAAGATCGCGTATTTGAAATGCGCCTGCACGAAGCCGCCATAGACCTGGCGCTTGCCCGAGGGCGTCGTCTCGTCGCCATTGCCGACCGGGTCGCTGGTCTTGACCCGGTCCTCGAACCAGTCCGCGCCATAGGTCAGGTCGAGCCCCAGAGCGCCGAACTGGAACTTGCTGGTGTTGGCGATGTCGAAGCCGGTCGTCTCGATGTTGAAGTAGCGCTTGGCGCCGAGCGCAGCCCCGGTGCCCGAGACCTGCGTCTGGTCGGTCTCGGTGCGGGTGTTGTAAGCGCTGACCTTCAGGTTGAGCCACGGAATGTCGGGCCGCGAGAAGGAGTACTGCGCCGTATAGTTCTGCGTCGTGACCTCGTTCTCGCGCCGGGGCGCAGCAGCCGTGCCGAGCCCGTTGGTGAACTCGTAGCGCTGGTACTGGCCGCCGAGCTTGAGCTCCTGGCCCTCGCCCGGCGTCAGCACGATCTTGCCGAGCCCCGAGCGCAGATCCTGGTCCGAATCGAGGATGCGGTTGCCCTGGCCGTCGCGATAGGGGTTGAGCGAGCGGAAGGACAGCCCGACGAGACCCGCCGCCCATTCGGTCGGGCGCACCGCGGCGACGACGTTGCCGAAGGCCCCGCTCTGCCGCCCGAACACGCCGGTCGCGCCGATCTCGGCCGCCGCCCGCTCGCCGGGCCGCAGGATGTCCTTGGGATCGACCGTCTCGAAGGAGACGACGCCGCCGATCGCACCCGAGCCATAGATGTTGGCGACCGGGCCGCGCGTCACGTCGATGGAGCGCACGAAGGCAGGGTCGAGGAAGAACGCGCCGTTGGCATTGTGGCCCGAGCGCTGGAAATTCTGGCGCGCGCCGTCGACCGTGACCGCGACACGGCCGAAATCCTGCAGGCCGCGGATGTTGATCGCGGTCGCGGGGTCGTTGGGGTTCTCCTGCGTCGCGACTCCGGGGATCTGGTTGATGACGGTGCCGATGCGCTGCGGCTGCTGCGCGCGCAAATCGGTGCGGCTGACCACCGAGACGGCGGCGAGCGCATCGATGGCGCGCTCCTCCTGCCGGCTCGCGGTCACGGTGATCTCGTCGAGCGAGATCGGCGCAGCCGCAGCGCCCGGAACGATGGCGGCCGGCGGCGGAGCGAGGCGCGGCCGCTGCTGCGCGAGCGCGCTCCCGGCGCAGAGCGTCAGGGCGAGAAGTGAGACGGAAGCGCGCATGAGCGCGGCGTGCGAATGCATGATGACAGCCCCGGACCAGAAAATGACGGCTGGCTGGCTGGACGCGTTCGCGCGTTTGGCTGGCTGGCGTTTCGCGACGCGCCACCCCGGCGCGCCGCCCTTGACCCTCTGTAGTAAAGCTGACTATCAACGTCAATAACGCTGGCATATCTTCTGATTTAGAAGAATTAAAAACAAGATCATTACTTGTTTGATGTTGGCGATGATCTCAATGTCCGAATGGTTTCTCCGGTGCGTGGCCGCGCTGGCGCAGTCTCTTCGGATCTGGACGGAGGCTGGAGCCATGGCCGCGAGGCAACCCCTGATCGCGAGCGCGCTGCGCCCGCAGCATCGCCGCGAAGTGCTCGCCGCGCTCGGCCTGACGCTTGCCGCGCTGGCCGATCTCGCCGGGCCTTCCTTGTTGGTGGCGCGCTCGGTCGCGCAGACGCCGGAGCGCATCGTCGTCGCCGGCGGCGTCATCACCGAGGTGCTTTATGCGCTGGGGCTGCAGGACCGGATCGTCGGCGTCGATTCGACCAGCCAATTCCCGTCCGAGGCGCTGAAGGACAAGCCGAATATCGGCTATGTCCGGCAGCTCTCGGCCGAGGGCGTGGTTTCGCTGAAGCCCTCGCTGGTGATTGCGATCGAAGGGGCCGGACCGCCCGACGCGCTCTCGCTGCTCAACGAGGCCGGCGTGAAGCTGGCCAAAATCCCCGACGATCCCAGCGAGGACGGCGTCGTCACCCGCATCGCGGCGATCGGCGCTGTCGTCGGCGCGGCCGGGCCGGCAAAAGCGCTGGCCGAACGGACCCGAGCCGGCTTCGCCGAACTGACGCGGATGCGCGATGGGCTGAAAGGCAAGCCGCGCGTGCTCTTTGTGCTCTCGCTCCAGAACGGCCGCGTCATGGTCGGCGGCCGGAACAGTTCTGCCGCCTCGATCATCGCCATGGCGGGCGGCGTCAACGCCGCCGAGGCGGTCGAGGGCTACAAGCCGATGAGCGACGAGGCGATCCTCGAGGCCGCGCCCGACGCCATCCTGATGATGCGCAACAGCTCGTCGCACACCATCACCACCGATGCGCTCTTCGCCATGCCGGCCTTTGCGCGCACGCCGGCTGCCGAAAAGCGCGCCCATGTCGTCATGGACGGGCTTTATCTGCTGGGCTTCGGCCCGCGCACGCCCGCCGCCGCACGCGACCTGATGGCGGCGCTGAACCCCGAGACGATCCTTCCGCCGCTGAAGACGGCCGCCGCGCCATGACGCTCGCCACCGGCCGGGGCGACCTGTCGGCTCTGGCCGCGCTGCACGCCTATGCCGATAGCCGACGGCGGCAGGCGGCCGTCGCGGTCGTCGGCCTGATCCTGCTTTGTCTCCTCGTCGCGATCGTCGCGATCGGTCAGGGCGCGGCGCAAATTCCACCGCTTCGCGTGCTGGACATCCTGCACGGCTGGGCGACGGGGGATGCGGGCGTGCTCGCCTCTCGCGACGGCCTCGTCGTCACTGCGATCCGCCTGCCGCGCGTGCTGCTCGGGCTCCTGGTCGGCGCGGCGCTCGCCGTCTCCGGCGCGCTGATGCAGGGGCTTTTCCGCAATCCGCTGGCCGATCCAGGCCTTGTCGGCGTCTCGTCTGGGGCGGGGCTGGCGGCGGCGGCGACCATCGTGCTCGGCGACCGCTATCTTGTCGGCGTTCTCGGCAAGCTGCCCTTTCTCGCCTTGCCTGTCGGCGCGTTCCTGGGCGGGCTCGCGGCGACGCTGACGCTGTATCTCATCGCGACGCGGCAGGGCCGTACCTCGGTTTCGACCATGCTGCTGGCCGGCGTCGCGCTCGGTGCGCTGGCCGGCGCGCTGACCGGGCTTCTCGCCTTCATGTCGGACGACCGGCAATTGCGCGACCTGACCTTCTGGTCGCTCGGCAGCCTGGGCGGCGCGAGCTGGGGCAAGCTCGCCGTGGTCGCGCCGATCATGCTGCCGCTGCTCGTCCTGCTGCCGCTGCTGGCGCGCGGCCTGAACGCGCTGATGCTGGGCGAGGCCGAGGCCTATCATCTCGGCGTGCCCGTCCAGCGCATCAAGGGCCTCGCCATCCTGCTGGTGGCGCTTTGCGTCGGCGCGAGCGTCGCCTGCGCCGGCGTGATCGGCTTCGTGGGTATCGTCGTGCCGCATCTGGTGCGACTGCTGGTCGGCCCCGACCACCGCCTGCTCCTGCCGCTCTCGGCGCTGGGCGGGGCTGCACTGCTGGCGGGGGCCGACATCGTCGCGAGGCTGATCGTGGCGCCGGCCGAACTGCCGATCGGCATCGTCACGGCCGCGATCGGCGCGCCCTTCTTCCTGTGGCTGCTGCTGCGCCGCAAGAGCGTCTTCGATGCCTGAGACCGCCATCGTCGAAGGCCGGAACCTGAGCTACCGCGCGTCGGGCCGCGCGCTGGTCGAGGACGCGTCGCTCGCGCTCCCGGCCGGGCGGCTGACCGTGCTGGTCGGCCCCAACGGCGCGGGCAAATCGACCTTGCTCAAGCTGCTCTCGGGCGAGCTTGCGCCCGCTGCCGGCGAGGTCAGGCTCGGCAAAGAGCCGCTGTCGGCCGTCCCCGGCTGGCGTCTGGCCTGCCGGCGCGCCATGATGGCGCAGCAGACGCGGCTCGCCTTCCCCTTCACCGTCTACGAGGTGGCGCGCCTCGGCGTCGAGGGCGTCGGCCGCGCGCTGACGCGCTCCGCCCGCGAGGCCCTGATCGGGGAGGGGCTTCAAGCCGCCGGCGTGCTGGGGCTGGCGGCGCGCGCCTATCAGAGCCTGTCGGGCGGCGAGCAGCAGCGCGTCCAGTTCGCCCGCGCGCTCGGCCAGCTCGAGGCGGGCTCCAGCTTCGGCGAAAGCCAGGCGCTGTTCCTCGACGAGCCGGTCGCAAATCTCGACCTCTGCCACCAACTTGCCCTGCTGGATCGCGCGCGGATGCTCGCGGCGCGCGGCGTCGCGGTACTGGCCGTGCTGCACGACCTCAACCTGGCGGCGGCCTGTGCCGATACGCTGGTGGTGATGGATGGCGGCCGCATCGTCGCGCACGGGACGCCGGGCCAGGTGCTGAACGATGCGCTGCTTGCCGGCGTCTTCAGGGTCGATCTCGCCTTCGGCCGCCTGCCGCCGCCAGGCCTGCCGTTCCTGCTGCCGCAGCAGGCGCGGGAGGTCGCGCGGGCGGCCGCGGCGGCGGGGTGAGCGAAAGGCCGCCCTGTCCCCTTCCGCCCCGCGTGCGGCGTGGAAGGGTTAGCGATGGGGGGGCGAGCGACCGGGCGAGCCACCGCGAGCAAGGTCGTACCCGGCCGAACCGCCCCCCACCCATCCC
>LSIB01000074.1 GCA_001556025.1 Rhizobiales bacterium CCH3-A5 | reverse complement strand
GAATCCGCGCCATGACGCCGCGATAGAGCTGGTGGATCTCGGCCCAGTCGGCCGGTCCCTGCCCTGCTGCCTGCGTCGGAACGCCTTCTTCAAGCCCCGTCGCGATCATCTTGACAATGTCGCGCCGGCAGATCGTGACCCGCTCGCGGACCAGGCGCAGCGCCCGGGCTTCGGCCTCGACGTCGGCCGCCAGCGCTTCGAATTCTTCCGCACGCACAACCAGTGGGGCCAGATCGAAACCGAAGGCGAACTCGATCTCCCCTGCCCTGCCCTTGCGGGCGTAGCGCTTGCCGTTGGGGCTGTCGCGCCGGACGATCAGGCCGGCATCGACCAGGGCCGCAAGATGCCGCCTGAGCGTCGCCATCGGCATGCCATGCGCCCGCAGGCTGAGCTGGTGGTTCGAGGGAAAGACGATCAGGCCTTCGCCGGTCAGCACCGTCTCCGGGTGGAAAGACAGCAACGCGTCCAGGACGGCCAGCGCTCGCTCGGGCACGCCGAGAGCATTCTTGGCCGTGCAGATCGCCCGGAAGATGTTCCATTTGTGAACCGCCTTCTCTAGCGGTCGTGCTTTTGCGACAGCCTGGCTGGCCACATGGGCAAGCGTCAGCGATCGCCGCCCAAAGGGCGTCGTCGAGAGTCGTGATTCCATTGTCTTTCACCTAGCGTTAGGCAAAAGAAATTTGCTCGCCGAAACCACGCTAAGTCCTCAAAGGACTCTTGACGGTGATTCGTGGAAATGCGATTCTCTAGGTGTCAGACTATGAGAAGGGCTTCCGGAACACTTTTCGGGGGCCTTTTTCTTTTGCGCTCGTGCTCTCCTAGTTGCGGGCTATCCTCCTCGCTGTCCTTGCTGCTTCTGGTGCAGCTCAAACAGACGAGGCAATTCGCTGAGAACGAAGGAAGCGAACTCCGGCGACACTTTGCGATCGACCGTGAGTGTTACCCGCTGCTTCGTCTCCGAGATTCTTCCCACTTCGCGGCCCGCGTGCGAAACTGCGATCGCGTCACCACGGGATGGGGATTTTTCCGAGAGGCCCTTGAAAAGAGCTTCGAACCTCTCTTTCGAAGCAAGCTTCCCAAACGACGCCTCTGCCGCCAACTTTCGTGCTTTCGCGACATTGGGCTTAGAGGTTATGAGATTTGCGAGCGCCATCCAACTGCGTCGGCCGATAGAATGAGCTGGCCCGATGCTTTCAATAAGGTCGTCGGGCACTCGGTTTGCAACAGACAGCATGTTCGACAGGTCGCTGCTGTAGACGGCCAGAGCGGACGTAATTACGTCGCGGGAAAACTGGCGATCGAGCCGTCGAGCAAACAGCGCCTTCTCAATATACGACAAATCCTGCCGTTCGTTGTTTTCCTGCCCCTGAGCAATAACAAGCTCCTGGTCCGTCAGCGATCTGACGACAGCCTTGATCGGTCGCTCGAGCGCGTTCGCCGCGCGCCAGCGACGATGACCAAAGGCAATTTGATATTTGTTCGCCTTCTCCGGGTGCGGGCGGACTAAGATTGGGACTTGCTGGCCTTCTGCCTTAATCGACTGCACAAAGTTCCCAAAGGCCTCGTCGTCGACTTGCATGCGGTCTGGAACGAACGAAGGCTCAACGTCGGCAACGTCGAGTTCGACGATTGTCTGACCAGCGGAGAGCCGGCGCTCGATCTCTTCGGCGCGCTTGGTCCGCTCGCTCATCTCTCCCAGTGATTGGCCCAAAGCCCCAACGGGCGAGCGGCGCCCCGTCTCTTGGGCTTCGTTCTCCAGAGCAGTCATTAGCGGTCGCATAGCCTGTCTACGCGGCGTGGCGCCGGACTCGGTTGGCTGCGACCCAGGCGCTGGCAGATCGGCGAAGATTTTTCGGCTCATGCCGCCCTCCCCCATGCCTTGCGTATCATCGCTTCAATTTCGCCGTTTACACTCTCGACCGACTCGAGGGCGCGATCGTAGGTGGATCGCGTGAACTGGTTGCGTTCGACTTCAAAGATGGTCTGATTGGTTAAGCCAGCGTCCGAAATCGCGGTGCTCTTGAGCATCGGGTGATTTAGGACATGGTCCCCAAAGATGGAGCGCAAAAATGCCACCATCTGGTTCTGCGGCCCGTCGCTCGGTTCGAAGCGTGTGATCAGATACTTCATCCAGAGATAGTTCGACGACGCGCCAGCCTTGCTGATTTCCTCTAAGAGATCGCCAGTCATCGCCAGAAATTGGTTCATCGACATGACGTCGAGCATCTGAGGATGCACGGTGATGAGGACCGACGTAGCTGCTGTCAGCGCAGACATGGCCAAGAACCCGAGCTGCGGAGGACAATCCACGATAACAACGTCGTAGGCGTCCTGAATCTCGGAAAGAGCCTGCCCTATGCGGGCAAAGAACATAGTGTCTCCTGGAGCGCGGCGCATGAGGGCTTTGGGCGTGTCATGCTCAAACTCCATGAGTTCGAGATTGCCCGGGATAAGGTGGAGATCCGGAATGTAAGTCGAGCGCACAATCTCAGCGATCTGGCGGCGGTGCTCATCGTACCTAATCGCGCCATACAGGGTTTCGTTCGGACCCACGTCCAATTCGGGCTGATGCCCAAATAGCGCCGACAAACTAGCCTGCGGATCGAGATCAATGGCTAGGACGCGATAGCCCCTTAGCGCCAAGAATTGCGCCAAGTGGGCCGTCGTCGTTGTCTTCCCTGACCCACCCTTGAAATTCATCACGCTGACAACCTGGAGCGCCTCGGCCTTCGACCGCCAGGGCAGATAGCGACGATGTCCGCGGGCCCCTCCGTCAAGGATCTTGCGGATTTCGTGGACTGCTTCGACGGAATAGGAGCGCCTGCCGCCTGGCGACAAGTTGCTCAAGTCGGGGATTTCAGAGGCGATCTGCCGCAAATAGCCCTCTGTCACCCCAAGAAGCTTCGCCACTTCAGATGGAGAGAGATTGCGAATCCCTTTTTGAGCATTCGGCGGAAACGTGGTGAGGTGGTGCGCCTGTAGTTGGGCAGCCAACATCGCGGACTGGCTCTGAATCAGCGACTTCAGTCCTTCAGTCACCTCGGCGGGCTTGGCAGCGTTTGTAACCACGGTTCGAATCGCCAGTGAAGTTGCGGTATTTTTGCGGGATTGCGTTTGTTTCCGCAACTGACACGACTATGCCCGATTCGATGATTCTAGCAACAGAAATAGGGTTAACGCTCATTAACCATTGTTTCGGGGAATCGCTGCGACTGGCCGCTTCTAGAATGCCTACATTCGCCGCGGCTAACTGACCGCCTTCGCCGAAGGTCCGCCGCCCTCAACCACCGTAAATTAGCCACGGCTAATTTACGGTGCGGCCCTTGCCCATCTTTCCTGAACAAGCATCTTCGTCGGAGCGTAATTGCGACACGGTAACGCTGTCCAGCCGGCACGCCGCCTGAGTATCGGGCGCAAGCGAGAACCTGCGGGTTTCGACACTTTGGCGCACCAAAGTGTCGTTCGAGTTCTCGCCTTCTTCGGCGCGGCCACCAAGAAAACTCCTGCAGTCGGAATAGCGCTTCCTCGGCGAGCTTCGCCGAGCGAGGAGCACTCCATCCGGTCCGACAAAGACGGCATTGACTACCTCTACTATGGCTTTCTCCATTCGGGCGGCGGAAATGAAGCGGCGATCATGGCAAGGATACCAAGGTGCTCGAAGTCGAAAAAATTTCGCGGTGATCGATCTTCATTGGAGGCCGACCTGGTAACAACGCTGGATGTTTAGCGGCTTACGACGAGCCGAAAGCCTCGACATTATCTATCGCAGGCTCCCCTCGCGCTCTCATGCGAGTTGGCGCCAGCCTCCGCCATTATGCGGAGGTCGTCGCAAGCCTATTGGCCCCCACCATGACTTTCTTGGACCATTCTGTTCCATGAGCTCCGCGCACCCATCTTTCACGAGCACCTGGTCTCGACGTCGACGTCGAGACCCACCGCGACACTGGCAGGCCAACCTCCTGGTGCTGAGCGGGCCCGATCGCGGCGTGGGCTCCCCCCGCCTTCTGCTGGCGACCGCCTCTAACGGTTCTGCTCGTTCGTGTACCGGAGTTCGGACCGGCTAAGGCTGTTCAAACCTCGCCCCGCCGGTCCTCTACCGCAGCCAAATGACGTGGCCTGAACCAGCGCAGCAAGTTAAAGTGGTTACCCGTGATCACACAGGGTGTGCCACATGAAAACCCTTCACCTGAAAGAGGGCAAGACGACATTCTCGGCCATCATCGAGTCGGCGCAACATGGCGAGCCGACGATCGTGACCAAGGACGGCCGGCCGGCAGCAATGATTGTGCCGATCGCGGAAGGGCGCAAACTCTTTCCCGATGATCGACCGAGCTTCGCCGAGTTGCTCCTCTCGATACCCCATGAGCTCGAGATCGAATGCGACCGCTCGCCGTCACGCGAGATCGATCTGTGACGGGCTGGCTGCTCGACACCAACATCGTCAGCCAGCTCGCCCCGATAAGGATGGCCGGCCAGAAGCTCCCAAGGCACTGGGCGAGTGGCTGTTGCGCAATGCCGATTAGCTCTATCTCTCGGCGCTTTCGGTCGTCGAAATCAAAGCCGGAATCGAAAACTTCGTCGCGCCGGCGGCGAGAGCAGGGCCGTCGATCTGGATGGGTGGTTGGATAGCATTCTGACCATTTACGGGGAACGCACTTTATCGCTGGACGCGGACGTCGCGAAGATCGCCGGCGTCCTGACTGAGGAGGCGTAGGCTAATGATCGCCAACCCGGCCTATCGGACGTGCTGATCGCGGCACCGGCATCGGCGCAGACGTACGAGCACGGACACCTGACCGACAACATGCGTCATTTCGAGCCGCTCCGTCTCAGCATCCGTCTGTTCAATCCGCTGCAAAGCAACCTGCCAGCCACCGACTGACGACAATGACCGCTTGGGCATCGGACGGAACCATGGGCCGGGAGGGTAGCATGAGGGGCGGGGCTTTGGGGCGCCCCTTATCTGGTCCTGGGCGGGTCGATCCCGCGCAGGACCAGTCCCCGCGCGTGAAAACCGCCCGAGCCATAGGACCCGCGGCTGATTCGATCGAGGGATGACGGTCGCGCCGGCGGCGCCCCGCCTGCTCGGCCGCCATCGACACATGCGAGCCGGCCCGCTGGTACAATGATCTTGTTTTTCATATCGCTTACCGATATATGATTTGAGGTGACTGATGAAAACATGCTGCGCCTCCTGGGCTACGATCGCCGCCGGTTTTGGCTGGAGAACGGCTGGAGTATTCGATTTCGAGTGGCATTGGTGACGGAGACGCTGGCGCGGCCCTTTGGCGTGAAATACTCATTCACGCTGCATGATGTGGATAAAGCCCGGCTGC
>LSIB01000073.1 GCA_001556025.1 Rhizobiales bacterium CCH3-A5 | reverse complement strand
CTAGTCTCGTGGGCTCGGAGATGTGTATAAGAGACAGGCCGTGAACCCGGCGATCAAGATCACCAACATCATCGCGCTCTTGCTGCTGGCGATCCTGGCGCATAGCTGAGTCCTGTACCTGCCAAACGAAACGACCCCGCGGAGCGATCCGCGGGGTTTTTTGTTTGCCGATTAGACCTCTTTGAAACTGCATTGATTCGAAGCATCGGGTTCGTCGCCTGCCTTAGGAGGCGACAACCGCCCCGCGGCTGGCCGTTCTGTGATCTGACGGACGCAAAAAAGCCCGGGCCTGACGCCCCGGGCTTGTGTCTTCAGACGGCTGGCGCGATCGGCCTCAGCCCCCGAACGGGTTGAACCGCGTCACGCCCCTGAACAGGTTGCGCAGGAAGCTCTGCTCCTCGCCGCCGGTGGCGGTGGTGCGGCTGATGAAGTCGAAGATCACGCCGTCCTGGAGGCCGTAATTGGCGATGCGCTCGACTTTGAAGGCCTTGTTGAAATAGACCACCAGCACCTTCTGGTCGACGACGCTGAGCTCCTGGAACTGGAAGCGCCGGCGCACCGTCTGGCTAATGTAGTAGAAGGTCCGGTTGCCGACGGTCGACGTCGTCGAAGGCGTGCCCAGCGTCGACAGCACCGTCTGGACGTCCATGCCGGGGCGCACCTGCGCGATCAGCCCGTCATCCATGACGAAGCCGCGCGTGTACTCCTCGTTCAGGCCGGCCGAGGTCGGGATCCGGAAGCCGCTGGAATCGGGGCCGCACCCTGCGAGCGCGAGAGACGAGGTCGCAAGCAGGCCCAGCAGGGCGACACGGCGGGTAGGGACGATCATGCGCACGCGATCCGAAAGCCGGCGCGGCCCTGGGGCGTGACCCCATGCCGCTTGTCAAACAGGTGGGCCTTGGCGTAACGCCCGAGAATGGCTTTGGCAAGGCAACGGCGCGGGGGCGGCATCTGATGTTCGGCCTGTTCCGCAAGCGGGAGGAGCGGCTCGCGCCGGTCAATGCGCTGTTCGCCCGTGTGGCCGAGGCGTCGCGCCTGCCCGCGCTTTATCTGAATGGCGGCGTGCCCGACACCTTCGAGGGGCGCTTCGATTCGCTCTCGCTGCATGCCTTCCTCGTGATGCGCCGGCTGCGGGCGCTGCCGGCTCCGGCGGCCGACCTGGCGCAGGATTTCGTCGATGCCTGCTTTGCCTATCTCGAACTCGGCCTGCGCAATGGCGGCGTCAGCGATATCGCCGTGCCCAAGCGCATGAAGAAGATCGCCGCCAGCTTCTATGGCCGCGTCCAGGCCTTCGAGACAGCGCTTCTGTCCGATGAGCCGAAGGCTCTGGTCGATGCGCTCGCCCGCAACCTCGGCGCGGGCGACGGCGCGGCGCTTCTCGCCGATTACGTCAGGCGCAGCGAGGCGGCGCTTGGCGCGCTCGATCTCGACGCCCTGCTGTCGCGGCCGGTGCTGTTCCCGTCGATCTCCGCCGCAGAGGGCGCCGATGACCGCTGATCCCGCCGCCGGGCTGCCCTTCAGCCATCCTGTTCGGGTCGAGACGATTCGCCAGTGCGGCACGAAGGCTGAGGTCGCCGTCGACGCCGCGACGCTGCCGCGCATCGCGGCCGCGCTCGACATCGCCTCGCTGGAGCGCCTCGACGGCCGCTTCACCCTGACGCGCAACGGCGAGCGCGTCCGGCTGGAGGGGCATGTCGAGGCGGCGCTGCGCCAGATCTGCATCGTCACGCTCGAGCCTTTCGCGGTTGCACTGTCGGTCCCGATCAGGCTCGATTTCCTGCCCGAGGCGGAACTCGCCGTCATCGCGGCTCGCGCCGCCAAGGATAGCGGTGAGGGTGCGATCGATATCGAGGTCAATCTCAACGAGGACGACCCGCCCGAGCCCATCGTCGATGGCGTCATCGATCTCGGCGCGGTGATGCTGGAGTTTCTCGCGCTTTCGCTCGATCCTTATCCGCGCAAGCCCGGCGCGGCCTTCGAATCGCCTGAGCCCGATGTGCTGATGCAGTCGCCTTTCGCCGCGCTCGCACGGCTGAAGCGGGACGAATGAAGCGCGCGGCGTCGCGTTCCGGCGCTTGCGGCTGCGTGCTAAGTCGCTATTGTCCCGGCCGCATCGCGCCCGCTCCTGCCGGCCGTCACCGGGACTGACCAGCACCTCATGACACGACCGGTTACAATCGCGCTCGATGCGATGGGCGGAGACCACGGCCCGTCCGTGGTCATCCCGGGTGCGGCCCTGACGCTGGAGCGGCGCCCCGACGCCCGCTTCGTCATCTTCGGCGACGAGGCGCTGGTTCTGCCGCTGCTGGACGCGCATCCGAAACTCAAGGCCGTGACCGCGTTCCACCACACCGAAGTCTCGGTGAAGATGGACGACAAGCCGAGCCAGGCCCTGCGCTATGGCCGCTACAAGTCGTCGATGTGGCGCGCCATCGACGCCACCAAGACCGGCGAGGCCGACGTCACCGTCTCGGCCGGCAACACCGGCGCACTCATGGCGATGTCGAAATTCTGCCTGAAGTCGATGCCGCAGGTCGACCGCCCGGCGATCGCGGCGCTCTGGCCGACCGTGCGCGGCGAGAGTGTCGTGCTCGATGTCGGCGCGACGATCGGCGCGGACGCCCGCCATCTCGTCGACCTCGCCATCATGGGCGCGGCGATGGCCCGCGTCGTCTTCGACCTCGACAGCCCGACCGTAGGCCTGCTGAATGTCGGCGTCGAGGAGATCAAGGGCGTCGAGGCGGTCAAGGAGGCCGGCCGCATCCTGCGCGAAAGCAATCTGCCGCATCTGACTTATCACGGCTTCGTCGAGGGCGACGATCTCGGCAAGGGCACCGTGGACGTGGTCGTGACGGAAGGGTTCACGGGCAACATCGCGCTCAAGACGGCCGAGGGCACCGCGCGCCAGATCAGCTCTTATCTGAAGGCCGCGATGAGCCGGTCGCTGATGGCCAAGATCGGCTATGTCTTTGCGCGCGGCGCCTTTGCCGCGCTGAAGGACAAGATGGACCCGCGCAAGGTCAATGGCGGCGTCTTCCTTGGGCTCGAGGGCATCGTCATCAAGAGCCATGGCGGCACGGACGCGATCGGCTTTTCCAGCGCGACAGAGCTTGCCTACGAGATGGCCCGCGACGATCTGATGGCGAAACTGCGCGAGATGGCGACGATCGCGCATCCCGACGCGCTGGCCAAATCCGCGCCTGTAGAGGCGCACGCGAAGCCGGCCTCCGCCGCCGAGTAAGGAAGGCCAGACGTGTCGATTCTGCGCTCCGTCATTGCCGGCTGCGGCTCCTATCTGCCGCAGCGCATCGTCACCAACGCCGAACTCGCGACGCGCGTCGACACCACCGACGAGTGGATCGTCCAGCGCACGGGAATCCGCCAGCGCCATGTCGCGGCCGCAGACGAGCCGACCTCGGTGCTGGGGCTGAAGGCGGCGCAGGCCGCACTCGCCGATGCGGGGCTCGACGCCGCGCAGATCGACCTCATCATCGTCGCGACCGCGACGCCGGACCACACCTTTCCCGCCACCGCGACGCAGATCCAGTCGGCGCTCGGCATCAATGGCGGCGCGGCCTTCGATCTGCAGGCCGTCTGCTCGGGCTTCGTCTTCGCGCTCACCACGGCCGACAAGTTCCTCACCAGCGGCGCGGCGCGCGCGGCCCTCGTCATCGGCGCGGAAACCTTCTCGCGCATCCTCGACTGGGAGGATCGCACCACCTGCGTGCTCTTCGGCGACGGGGCCGGCGCGGTCGTGATGGTCGCGGAGCCGGCCGAGGGCACATTGGCTGATCGCGGCGTGCTGACCACGCATATCCGCTCGGACGGGCGCTACAAGGAGAAGCTCTATGTCGATGGCGGCGCGGGCTCGACCAGCACGGTCGGGTTCCTGCGCATGGAGGGCAAGGAGGTCTTCCGCCATGCGGTCGTCAATCTCGCCGAGACGGTGCGCCACACCTTCGAGGTCACCGGCCTGAGCGGGGCAGACATCGACTGGTTCGTGCCCCACCAGGCCAATCGTCGCATCATCGACGCCACGGCCGACAAGCTCGGCATCGGCACGGACCGCGTCGTCGTCACGGTCGATCATCACGGCAACACCTCGGCCGCCTCGATCCCGCTGGCGCTCGCCGAAGCGCATGCTGACGGGCGGATCAAACGCGGCCAGCTCGTGCTGATCGAGGCGATGGGCGGCGGCTTCACTTGGGGTTCGGCGCTGATCCGCTGGTGACGCACAACGTCGGATTCATTCCATTTATGACAGTTTTATCGGGTTTTTCTGCTTTTCCGTCAAAGCTGCCGACAGATTGGCCAGTGGATGGATTGACCCGCGTGGCGGGTGCGCCTAGCGTCCGGCGTCCGTAATGGCGAAGGGCAGGCGGCAAGCCCGTCAGCCGAAATAACGCCTTGGAGGATATGAATGGCGGGGCAAACGGTCACTCGCGCGGATCTGTGCGAGGCTGTCTATCAGAAGATCGGTCTGTCGCGGACGGAGTCGTCGAAGCTCGTCGAGGCGGTGCTCGACGAGATTTGCGACGCGGTCGCGCGCGGCGAGAACGTCAAGCTGTCCTCGTTCGGCTCGTTCGTCGTGCGAGACAAGGGCGAGCGAATCGGTCGTAATCCCAAGACGGGCGTGGAGGTGCCGATCGAGCCGCGTCGCGTGATGGTGTTCAAGCCGTCCAACGTGATGAAGGCCCGCATCAACGGCGAGGTTGGCGAGGACGACGACGCGTGACTCTGGAGTTTCCTGACGGCGACCAAGAGGCCGAATTGGACAACAAGAGCCCAGATGCCTTCCGGACCATCAGCGAGGTCGCCGAAGACCTCGACATTCCGCAACATGTGCTGCGTTTCTGGGAGACCCGCTTCAGCCAGATCAAGCCGCTCAAGCGCGGCGGCGGCCGGCGCTACTACCGGCCCGACGATGTCGCCCTGCTGAAGGGCATCCGCCGGCTACTCTACGGCGAGGGTTACACGATCAAGGGGCTCCAGCGCATCCTCAAGGAGCAGGGGCCGCGCCATGTTCAGGCGATCGGCCGAGGCGGCCCCGTCGGGCCGCGCCCGGCCGACCAGGCGCCGAAGCCAGCCGAGACCGGGCCGGCGACGTCCTTTGGCGGCCAACCCGCCGCCATGCCACCGCCGCGCCCGCAGCCCGCCGCTGAGGGGCCGGACCACCTGACTGTGCTGTCCGTCATCCTCGCCGAACTGGGCGAATGCCGGCGCATCCTGCAGGGCGCGATCCAGCCGCGGACCGCCGAGAGCGTCTGAGCCCGCATCCACTCTCCGAAGGAGCGGCCGCCATGGCCTGGATCTATCTGGCTATCGCGGGCCTGTTCGAGGTCGGCTGGGCGATCGGCCTGAAGTATACGCAAGGCTTCACCCGCCTCGTGCCGACCGTTCTCACCGTCGCCAGCATGGTCGTCAGTCTCGGCCTGCTCGGCCTTGGGCTGAAGAGCCTCCCCGTCGGCACGGCCTACGCGATCTGGACCGGAATCGGCACGATCGGCACCGCGATCCTCGGCATCGTGCTGCTTGGAGAACCTGCGACCGCGCTGAGGCTCGCCTGCATCGGCCTGATCGTGGCCGGCATCGTCGGCCTCAAGCTGGTGTCCTGACCGCCGGCGGCGGATCAGCGGCGGAAGGCGTCCGGCCAGTTGCCGCTGCGCTCGAGCAGCACGATCACGACGATCACCGCCAGCGTGACGGCGAGCGTGAGCAGCTTTGCGTTCCACGGCGTGCCGCGGCCGATCAGCCAGATCAGCGTCAGGCCGATCAGAAGGGGGACGAAATACTCCATGCGCCCTGTCTAGCCGATCGCGGCCGGCCGTGAAACCCGCAAGCCGGCCGTCCTCGTCAGGCCGTCGCCGCGGCCTTCTTCTTCGTCGGCTTCGCCTTGGGCTCCGGCGGCGGCTCGGCCGCCTCTTTGGCGAGCCTGAGCGCCCGCAGCGCATCGATCTTCTTGCGGGCTGCGGCTTCCTCGGCGGCGATCTTGCCGCTCGACTTCTGCTTCTCGCGCGGCGCGTCCTGAACGGCGTTGACGTCGTGCCATCCGCGCGGGCCGTGATGATCGCCTGCCATGATGCTCTCCCCAAACTCTGGAACCCTGCATCGAAGGTGCGCCGAGGCCGCGCCGGGCGCAAGCCCGTTCGCGGCGCGTCGCGCCATGGCCTGCGACGGCGCATTTCTTCACGCTTCGGTAGGCAAAAGGCGGCTACACCGAAACCGGGGGTCACAGGGCGGCCGGGTCGGCCGCCATGTCGCAAGGTTTGGGCGGTGTCGTGGAGGCCATGCGGCAACAATTCCGTCTCGACGTAATTCGGGTCTGCGCACTTTTCATCCTTGCCGCGAGCGTGGCCGGCCTGTTCCCGTTCGTCTCAGCCGGTCTCGGATTGCCGGCGACGGCTGCTCCGATGGTCCAGTTCATGTGCTGGGCTGCGGCCGGCGGGGCGGCGCTGTTCGCCATGCCGCGCGCGCAGCGACGCTTTCGCGCCTATCTTGACCCGCTCGAGGCCACGCTGGCGGAGGCTCTGGCGCGCCGGCTGGACCGGGAGGCACAGGCTGCGCCCGTGCCAGCCGCACCGCACAGACATGACGAGCCCATGGCCGCGGCGCTGCGGCGCTCGCAACTCGCCGCCATCAGCGACACGGTCTCCGCGAGCTCGTCGATGCTGAGGGTCTCGACCACGGAACTCACCTACGCCACGGCCGAAACCCGCGACGGCCTGACCGCTCTGGCCGAGCACTCGCAGCGTTCCGAAGCCGCGGCCGGCGATGTCGCTTTGGCGCAGCAGCGCATGCTGGCCGCCAGCTCCGCGCTGGAGGAGCGCCTGCGCTCGACCTTCGACATGGTGGTCAAAGCCGACGAACTCGCCCGCGACACCTCCGGCCTTGTCAGCCAGCTCGACGCCGGCGCCTCGCGGATCGGCGAGGTCGTCTCACTGATTCAGTCGATCGCGGGTCAGACCAATCTGCTAGCGCTCAACGCCACCATCGAGGCGGCCCGCGCCGGCGAGGCAGGCAGGGGCTTTGCCGTCGTGGCCGGCGAGGTCAAGGCGCTCGCCCACAAGACGGCGCAGGCCGCACGCGAGATCGCCGAGCAGATCAACGCGATCCAGGACACCTCGATCCGCTCGGCCGGCGCGATCCGCCTGATCTCGGAACGGGTCGGCGAAGCGGAGTTGCATGCCTGCGAGATGTCGACCGCGCTCGATGTGCAGGCCAAGGCCGTCGGCCATGTCGCCGCGCTGGCGATGGAGACCCTCCAGCACGCCAGCGAGAGTTGGCGCGGCGTCGCCCATATCGAGATCCAGGCCGGCGCCTCGGAGCAGATCGCGGCGATTCTCGACCGCACCGCCCAGACGATCACCGATGCAAGCCGCGATCTGGAGCGGTTGCTGGCGGAGACGGTCAATCAGGCGTCTGCCACGGGAGACGTGCCGAAGCAGGCCGTGGCCAGCTGACTCCGACAGCGGGAGCCAGCCGCGCGGGCGGGTGCGTCAGCCGTCGTTGGAGGAGTTGAGCTCGCCCGTCGTCAGAGCCGCGTCGCCGCCGATGCCGGCCGCCTGTCGCAGCGCCTCGTTGACGCGGTCCTGCCAACCCGGGCCGGCGCTCTGGAAATGCGCCAGCACGTCGCTGTCGATCCGCAGCGTCACCATCTCGCGCGCGCCGGGCACGAGCTTGCGCGCCTGCGGCGCGGGCGCGGCGGGCTTCGGCGCGGCCGGCCTGAACAGCGCTTCGGCCTTGTCGCGGGCGCTGTCGGGCCTGCGGGTGCGATCGCTGCTCATGGGTCAAGACCTTTGCCGGGACAACCAAGCCGCAGGCGGCGCGGCCGACTGCGCGAGACTGCGGCGATTCCACGATTCGCGATATGAAGAAAAATGGTCGGAGCGAGAGGATTCGAACCTCCGACCCCTTGTCCCCCAGACAAGTGCGCTAACCGGGCTGCGCTACGCTCCGACGGCTCGGCTTATAGAGTCGGGCGCGGGCGGATGCAATGCGCTTTGCGCCGCTATCCGCATCCGGCCAAAGCGGCACAATGCGCCAGCCCCGCCGTTAACTGTCGCTTAAGGCTGTGATTGCGCGCGGCGGCGCTTCTCGGCATCGTCGTTTCGGGACGGGGGTCCTGACGGCGGAGATGACCATGTCGATGGCGACTGCCACGGCCGGGCGGCGTGAGCCGGCGGCCCTGTCCCCCACGCGGCCGGCGGGTTCGGTCGAGACCTTCTTCCGCGCGCTTGCGCCGGATTGGCATTCGCAATGGGCCTGGGACCATTACGAACCGACGATTCTCGGCCTCGCCCATCAGTTCGGCCTGCGTCGCGTCTGCGAGATCGGCGGCGGACGCGACCCGCTGTTCTCGGTCGAGGCGGCCGCCCGCAACGGCATCGCGCTCACCGTCAACGACATTGACGCCCGCGAACTTGCGCTGACCCCGCCGGGGCTGGCGACAGCGCGCTTCGACATCGCGGGCGATCTGTCCGAGCCCGACATCGCGCGCGGCGGCTACGACCTGATGGTCTCGCGCATGGTCTTCGAGCATGTCCACGACGTCG
Organism: Rhizobiales bacterium CCH3-A5; assembly: GCA_001556025.1. Lineage (GTDB taxonomy): Bacteria > Pseudomonadota > Alphaproteobacteria > Rhizobiales > Beijerinckiaceae > Allobosea. Next base: position 14,716 of record LSIB01000073.1, on the reverse strand, counting down.
AGAGGGCCTGGACCAACATCCATGCGCTACTTGCGCCCGGCGGCGTCGCGCTCGCCTTCTTCCCGACGCTCTGGGCCCCGGTCTTCGCGCTGAACCACATCCTGCCGGAAAAAGCCTCGCGCGCTATCGTGCATGCGCTGTTCCCGGGCCGCCGCGACGATGGCGGCGATCCGAAGTTTCCCGCCTTCTACGACCAGTGCCGCGGCAGCCGTGCGACGCTCGAGCCGATGCTGCGCCGCGCCGGCTTCAGCGATATCCATGTCCAGCGCTTTTGGGGTCATGGCTATTTCGACCGCATGCCGGGTCTGAAGCAGGCGGACCACGCCTTCAACGCGCTGGCCGCGAAGATCGGCTGGGATTTTGTCACGACCTACGCCTATGTCGTGGTGCGCAAGGACAAGGTCTGATCAGCGCGCGACTGCAGGATCGCGCGTTGCTGGATCCTTCAGCGCCGCCAGCCCCCAGACCAGCCCGAGCAGCAGGTAGAAATGCCGCCAGTGGTCGGTGTCGATCTGCAGCCCTTGCAGGATCGTCACGAACAGCACCGACCAGAGCACGATCGCGTGGTTCTGCGTCGGAGTGCGGCGAAAGACCAGCGTCCAGCCGACATAGGCCGTCGCGCCCATCAGGCCGAGCCAGGCGAAGCCGCCGAGCCAGCCATAAGAGGCGAAGGCGTTGATGTAGACGTTGTGCGGGTCTTCCGGAAAGAAGAAGCGGAAGCGCAGCGGCCCGAAGCCGTTGGGCAGGTCGAGCAGCAGCGGAATCGAGCGCAACTGGTTGCCGAAGCGGCCGGTGACGCCCTGGTCGTAGCTCTGGTCCAGCGTGGCGCGCACCTCGAAGACCGCCCGGATGTTCTCGAACGACAACGCGATCAGCAGCGCCGCGACGAGTGCGCCAAGCGCGACCAGCGTCAGGAAGACGATGCGCGTGCGGCGCGAGGCGTTGGGAGAGGTCAGGAAGGTCAGCGCGATCATCATCAGCGCGGCGGCTGCGAGGTTGCCCCAGGCGCCGCGCGAGAACGTCAGGAACAGGGCCGCCAGCGGCAGGCTCATGATGAAGAGCCCGCGCAGCAGGCCGATCCGGCCGATCAGGATGTGCTGCAATGCAAACACGATCGGCAGCACCAAAAAGGGGCCGAGCACGTTGGGGTCCTTGAAGGTGCCCGAGGCGCGCCCGTAGAGCGAGAACACGGAGCCCAGCCCCGCCACGTCGAAATAGCCGAGCAGGCCGGCGAAGCTCGCGCACCATGCGGCGAAGAGGTAGCCCTTGCGCAGCGTCTCGATGCGGCCATACGCGTCCTCGGCCATGATCGCCGCAAGGAAGATCGCGGTGATCATCAGGTAGACCGAGACGGCGGTGAAGCGCACCGAGGGCGCCTCGTCCATCCACGGGATCAGCGAGATGACGCCGCCGAGATTGTAGAGCAGCAGCAGCAGCGCCAGCGGGATCAGCTTCTGCGAGAAGCGCACGCCCGTCAGCGCGAACGCGAACAGCGTCAGCAGGAAGACGAGTTCATAGGGCGAGGGCTCGATCAGCGCGAAGCCGCTGCAGGCCGCCAGCAGCCAGAGCGTGCCGCGCTTGATCGCGGCATAGGAGATCGTCAGGCCGCGCGAGCGGCCATGGCCGGCGTCGTTGCGGTCGGCGAGCGCGCTCAATAGGCGTTCTCGTTCTTCGTCATCAGCGAGAGCGGCGTCTTGACCAGGATGTAGATGTCGAGCAGCACCGACCAGTTCTCGATATAGTAGAGGTCGTGCTCGACGCGGCGCTGGATCTTGTCCTCGGTGTCGGTCTCGCCGCGCCAGCCATTGACCTGGGCCCAGCCGGTAATGCCGGGCTTGACCTTGTGGCGGGCGAAATAGCCGTCGACGACCTGCTCATAGGCGCGGTCCGAGGCCTTGGCGTGGATCGCGTGGGGGCGGGGCCCGACCAGCGAGAGATCGCCCTTCAGGATCACGTTAAAGAGCTGTGGCAGTTCGTCGATCGAGGTCTTGCGGATGAAACGGCCCACGCGGGTCACGCGCGGATCGTCCTTGGTGACCTGCTTGCTGGCGGCGAAGTCGCTCATCTCGTGATAGAGCGAGCGGAACTTGAACACCTCGATCAGTTCGTTGTTGAAGCCGTAGCGCTTCTGCCGGAACAGCACCGGCCCCTTCGAGTCGAGCTTGATCGCGATCGCGGTGGCGATCATCAGCGGCGAGAGCGCGATCAGCGCCAGCGTGCCGACCACCTTGTCGAACAGGAACTTGACGACGATGTCCCAGTCCGCGATCGGCCGGTCGAACACATCGAGCACCGGCACGGCACCGATATAGGAATAGGAGCGCGGCCTGAACCTGAGCTTGGACATATGGGCCGAGAGGCGGATGTCGATCGGCAGCACCCAGAGCTTGCGCAGCATGGTCAACAGCCGCGCCTCGGCCGAGATCGGCAGCGTGAAGATCACGAGGTCGAGCTTGGTGCGGCGCGCGAATTCGACGAGGTCGTCGATGGTGCCGAGCTTCGGGTAACCCGCGACGAGATCGGGCGAGCGGTCGTCGTTTCGGTCGTCGAAGACGCCGCAGACGCGAAGTCCCGTGTCGCGCTGCATCTCCAGCGCCTTGATCAACGCCTCGCCAGCCTCGCCGCCGCCGACGATCGCGGTGCGGCGCTCCAGCCGGCCCATCCGGGTGAGGTGGCGCACGCCCAGCGTGACGCAAAGCCGCTCGAACAGCAGCGCGCCGAGGCCCCCGGCATAGAGGCTCGCCAGCCAGACGCGCGAGACCTGGTCGCCGATCTTCAGAAAGAAGAACGCCGCCAGCGTGATCAAGAACAGGGTGGTCCAGCCGGCCGTGAGCCTGACCGCCATGGTGATGAAATGGCGCAGCGCGCCGATATGGTAGAGCTGCAGGGCCTGGAAGGTGCCCAGCGCCCCCACGGCGAGCAGCGGAATCGTGATCTGGTAGGTCGTCGCGCTCTCGACATTGCCAGCGACGTAAAGCCAGTAGACGAACCCGCCGACGCCGACCACCGCCAGCACGTCGAACAGCCGCACGAAGCCCTCGATCATCACCGGAGAGAGCGTCGGCTTGACTGGCATGGCGGCGATGCGTTCGGCCAGCGGGTGGAAGACGCGGGTCGGGCGGGCGGCGTCAGTGCCGGCCATGTCCGCCATCGTTGCGGAGGCCGCATCGACCTTGATCAGATCGCGAACATCGAAGGCGCCCATGACGTCACATCCCTGGCCGACCGGCGCGGCGATGCCCGCCGATCTTGACCAAGCGCTACTCCAAAATGCTCACGGAAGGCTTAATCCGACGCCTCGCTGTTTCCAGGGATTCGCCGATGGCCGGGTCGGGGAGAGCGCGATATCGGGCTCCGTTTCGCTGCGAAAGCGCGTCCGAACGGCGGTTTCGGGAAAGCCGTTTTTCGCCTGACGGCTCAAGGTATTGATGCAGGTTTTCTTGATGCGGAACCCGCGTGAGGTTTCCAGAAAAATGATGAAATCGCCACTGATCGTTGACAGAAATAGAGTTTTCGCTCATATGAGTTCGTGATGAGTGTCTGAGAAGCACATTTTCGAGCGGAACATGTCCTCGGCGAGAGCCGAGGCTGGATATGACGCTGTGCTGCTTGGGTGGCGATCCCCACCGAAGTCTTATTCTCGAACTCATCCTGAAAACTCAAACGATTGCCGAACCGACCGGACCTGCACCCGCACCGTCCGACATCCGTTCCGCCCTGTGTGCTCCATGTCTTTCCATTGGTTGATTCTGCTCGCGGCCATCGCCGTCGAGATCGTCGCGACGGCCGCGCTGAAGTCGTTCGTCTCGGCCCCTCTGCTCGTCGCCATCCTGCCGCTCCTCCTGATCGGACTGTCCTTCGCCCTCCTTAGCGTCGCGCTGCGGGTCATCCCTCTGGCGGTCGCCTATGCGGTCTGGGAGGGGCTCGGCATCGTCGGCATTGCCGTCGCCGGGCATTGGCTCTTCGGCGAGCACCTGACGCCCGGGCGTATCGCCGCGCTCGCTGCGATCATCGCCGGCATCGTTCTGCTGGAGCGTGGCGTCGCCAGCGGCGGAGGCGATGAAGAGGGGAGCCCGGCATGATCGCCCCCCTTCTTCCGCAATCGCTCGCCCTGCTCTGGCTGGCGCTGGCCGTCATCCTCGAAGTCGGCGGAACCTGGCTGCTCAAGCTCTCCGACGGCATGAAGCGCCGATGGCACGGCGCGCTCGGCGTGGCGCTGGTCATCGGCGCCTTCGCCGCGCTCGCGCAGGCGATCCGCGGCATGGACCTCTCGGTCGCCTACGCAGTCTGGGGCGGGGCGGGGCTGGTGATCACCGCGATCATCGGCGCGCTCGTCTTCGGCCAGCGCATCCGTCCGGGCGGCTGGGCCGGGATGGGTCTCGTCATCGCCGGCGTAGTGGCGCTGAAGCTGCTGTAGCGCGCGTTCCGCTCGGCTGGAATCAGCCGAGCGAAAAGACTTCGCGCGAGATCACTGTCTCAACCGCAGCGCTCAGCGTCCGCGCGCCGCCATGGCATCCGCATAGGCCGCCAGCACCCCGTCGATCATGGCGTCGAGCGCGAAGTTCTGGCGCACATGCTCGGCGAGATCGGCCGCCTGCACCAACCGCTGCGCCTGCGGCGTCGCCAGCATCGACAGGATCGCGTCGGCCAGGATCACCGGGTCGTCGGGCGGGATCAGCCGGCCGCGATGCGCCGGGCCATAGATCTCCTTGATGCCGCCGACATCGGTCGAGATCAGCGGCTGGGCCGCAGCCGCCGCCTCCAGGATGACATAGGGCAGCGATTCCGCCCGTGACGGGATCACCATGATGCGCGCCTGCGACAGCGCCTTTCGGATTGGCCCCGGCGGCTCGAACACGCATTGCGCGTCGACGCCCTGCTGCACGGTCATGCGCCGCAGCTCCGCCTCGTCGGGTCCCGAACCGACGATCAGCATGCGCGGCGTCAGTCCGTCGCGCGTCTTCAGCAGGCTGAGCGCTTCGATCAGCGTGTCGACGCCCTTGGCCGAGCGCAACTCGCCGAGATAGACGAGGTCGTATCCGGCCTGCGCGTGGTCGATCGGCTCGAACTCGGCCTGCGAGATGCCGTTGAGCACGATGCGGTGGTCGGTCGAGGGCATGTGTCCGATATGGGCCTCGAAACGCCCGGCAATGAAGGCGCTCTCGAACAGGAACATATCGGTGGCGCGCTCCAGCAGGCGCTCGACCGCCATATAGATCTTATGTTCGATGCTGCCCGGCTTGTAGTTGAAGCTGCCGCCATGGGGGGTATAGGCGGTGACGTAAGCGCGCTTCGGCGTCACCAGCGCAGGCAGGCGCGCATAGACGCCGCCCTTGGAGCCATGGGCATGGACGATGTCGGGGGCGAGACGCGCGCGCGTCGAAGCCGCGCTCGCCTGGGCCCTGGCGTCGGTGAAGCTGGGATAGCGCGACATCGGAACGCGCGTCACGCCGAGCCCAAGCTGGGGGCCAAGCTCGGCGAAGACCTCGTCGGCGCGCGCGCCGCCCGTGGTCGAATCGCAGAAGATGCCGACCTCGTGCCCGCGGGCGACCTGGCCGCGCGCCAGATCCTGGACATGGCGGAACAGCCCGCCGAGCGGGGCCCGGAAGACATGCAGGATGCGCAGCCGGCGCGCGGGGGCGGCGTCCGTCATGGCGATCTCCCGCTGGTCTTCAGAACCAGCGTTCCTTGATGACGATGGTGTCGCCGGGTTGCACGGCATAGGTGATCGGCACCGAGGCCGTGATCAGCTGGCCCTCGACCTGCCGCGTGACCTCGGCCCAGGAGCGCTGCCCGCGCGGCGTGAATCCGCCAGCGATCGCAACCGCGGTCTGCACGGTCATGCCGTTGACGTAAGGGAACTGACCAGAATTCGCGACCTCGCCGAGGACGAAGAAGGGGCGGTAGGCGTCGATCTCGACCGAGACCTTCGGCTCTCGCAGGAAACCTCCGCGCAGCTTGGCCTCGATTACCCGTTCGAGCTGCTGCGTGGTGCGGCCTTGCGCCTCCACCGTGTCGATCAGCGGCATCGAAATCCGCCCCGCGCCATCGACCGCGTAGATATTGGAAAGATTGTCCTGCCCGAAGACGATGATCCTGAGCCGGTCGCCGCTGGCGAGGCGGTAGGGCCCCTGCGTCTCGGCGACAGCGTATTCGGACGCGACATAACGCGGCGCGCAGGCGCCCGCCGCCAGGGCGGCGGCCAGTGCGAGAGAGGCGAGCTGTCGACTCATCACGTGCGATACCCATGCAGAAACTGCATTCAGAGTTAGGTCGACGTGGTTAACAAAGCGTGACGCGCGATCGGCGGGACTCTCGAAAGTTGTCGCCCCCAGCTGGAGCGTCCGTTTCCGACATTAACCGGCCACTAACCTTAATCGGGTTTGCTTGACCCTGCGTCCCTGTTCAGCGGGCGACAGTTTTGCGTGAATGGATGGGTCATGACCGCTCACACCGATAGCCAGATGCGGGATGCCGGCGAGAACCGGGGCGACATGCTCGATCTCGCGGCGCTCTGGGCTGCGATCAAGCAGCGCAAGGCCTGGATCATCGGGCCCACGCTGGCGGCGCTCGGCCTGTCCTTCGTCGCCGTCAACCTGATTCCGGCGCGCTACACCGGCGAGGCCCGCATCCTGCTGGAGAACCGCGACAGCTTCTACACCCGCCCCGGCCAGAACGGCGGGGAGGGCGGCGGCCAGCAGTTCGACAGCGAGGCCGTGCAGAGCCAGGTCCAGCTCATCATGTCGCGCGATCTGGCGCGCGAGGCGATCAAGCGCATCGGCCTCGTCGGCAACAGCGAATTCGATTCGGGCGCGGGCGCGCTCAACGCGCTCAAGAAGATCGGCGTGCTGATCGGCCTCGGCGCGCATCCTGCCGACCGCTCGCCGGAAGAGCGCGTTCTGGAGAAGTATTACGATCGGCTGCTGGTTTTCCCCGTCGGCAAGTCGCGCATCGTCGCGGTCGAGTTCACTTCGCAGGATCCGGCGCTGGCCGCCAAGGGCGCCAACATCATCGCCAACACCTATCTGGAGACGCAGGAAGCCGCCAAGCAGGACACCGCCCGCAGTGCCTCCTCCTGGCTCTCGACCACGATCGAGCCCCTGCGCAAGCGCGTCGCCGAGGCCGAGGCCAAGGTCGAGGAGTTCCGCTCGCGCAACGGCCTGCTGGTCGGGGCCAACAACACCACCATCACCTCCCAGCAGCTCGCCGACCTCTCGACGCAGCTCTCCGATGCGCGCCGCCAGCAGGCCGAGGCGCAGGCCAAAGCCGGGCTGATCCGCGACGCCATCCGGCAGGGCCGCACCTTCGAGATCCCCGACGTCGCCAACAACGAACTCGTTCGGCGGCTGATCGAGCAGCGCGTCAATCTGCGCGCCCAGATCGCGCTCGAATCGCGCAACCTTCTCTCCGAGCATCCGCGTATCAAGGAGCTCAACGCCCAGCTCGCCGATCTCGAAGGCCAGCTCCGGGCCGCAGCCGAGCGCACCGTTCGCACGCTGGAGAACGAGGCCAAGATCGCCAGCCAGCGCATCGAGAGCTTCACCGCGGCGCTCGACGGCCAGAAGAAGAACGTCTCCAGCGCCAATGACAGCGAGGTCCAGCTCCGCGCGCTGGAGCGCGAGGCCAAGACGCTGCGCGACCAGCTCGAGCAGTACATGCTGCGCTATCGCGAGGCGGTCGCCCGCGACGCCGTCAACGCGACGCCCGCCGACGCGCGCGTGATCTCGCGCGCCATCGAGCCGACCGAACCGTCCTTTCCCAAGAAGATCCCGACCATGATCGTCGCGACGCTGGCGACGTTCCTCGTCGCGCTCGCCACCATCGTCTCGCGCGAACTGCTCAACGGGCAGGCCGGCGCACCCGCAAATGCGCCGCGCCGCGCGCCGGGCTGGGTCGGTCAGGGAGCCGATGTGCCGCGCACCGATCCGCGCCGCGAGCGCGTCGCCGGGCTGCTGACCCATGCCGGCAGGCTCGGCCAGCTCACGCTTGATCCCGACAGGCCGGAGCAGACGCTGGTCGAACTCGCCGCCCGCATCGAGGAGCCGGCGCGCGGCATGGCCCCGCTGCTGCTGGTGCTCGATGGCGGCGCAGCCGGCGCGACCACGGCGCGCGACCTCGCCGAGCATCTCTCGCGCCGCTGCCGTTGCATCATCGTCGATCTCGTCGCCGACCGCGACCGCCGCGAGCCCGGCTTCTCCGAGCTGCTCGCCGGCGAGGCGTTGTTCTCCGACATCATCATGCGCGAACCCGGCTCGCGGCTGCACCGCATCGGCCCCGGCCATGCCGGCCGCGATGCCGTGCTGGCCGCGCCCGATCTCGTCGAGGTCGCGCTCGACGCGCTCTGCGAGACCTATGACTGGGTGCTCGTCGCCGCCGCCTCCAATGACGACAGCGCCGTGCTCTCGCCGCTCGCGGGCCGCGCCCAGGGCGGTCTCGTCATGGCCGGCACGGCCAGCAACGGCCATGCGGTCGAGGCGGCCTATCGCCTCGCTGACCTGACCAAGGCTCCCGTGTCGCTGGTGCTCGACCAGCCCCATGACGGGCAGAACCTGCCCTTCGACGCCCGCGAGCGCGACGCTGCCGAGGCCTGAGCCTTACTCCTCGGCGGTGCGGCTGCGGCCGCGCGCCTTGTCGAGCAAACCCGACGCCCGATGCGCGAGCTTCAGCAGGCGCGGCTGTGTCTTGATCCAGCGTTTGGCGGAGCGTCTGGCGCGGGCGACGCCGGCGAAGAGCCGCCCCTTCGCTGTCACGGGCACGAAGGTATCGACCAGTTCGTCGCGCTCGTCGCAGATCGTCGTCTTGTAGCGCGCCTCGCCGACGCCGAGGTCGAAGCAGGTGATGCCGGCCTGGCATTGCAGCTTGATCAGGTCGATCAGCAGGATTTCGCCGGGGCTGGTCTTGGCGACTTCGCTCTCCATGTCGAACGAGGTCGCCATGCCCGAGAAGCGCTGCCCCTGCACCGCGCCGACATAGGTCGCGATCGAACGGCCGGCGAGGTCGAGCGAATAAAGCTGGAGCGCCGGCCGCTCGCCGCTGGCGCCCTGTTTCAGGAAGCCGCGCATGGCGGGGCCGGCGAAGGGGTCGGCGATGCCCATGGCCGCGAACCGCATCGCCTTTTGCGCGAGGAACGCCGCGATCACGCGCTCGATCTCGGCGTCGCTCGTCGCCCTGACCACCTGCGACGGGCCGAAGGTCGAAAAGCGGTTGCGCTTGTTCTTGAGCTTCTTGTGGGCATGGCTGCTCATCGCGCGGCGCAAGGCGCCGTCGCAGTCGCCGGCCGTGAGCGCGAGCTTGTATGATCCGCTTGGGCTCGGGCCGGCCGCCAGCAGCGCCATCGGATTGGCGACGCCCCGCCACTCGACCGGCTGGTTGACGAAGACGAAGGCGTCGAGCCCGCCGATCGCCGCGGCGATCTCCAGCAGCATGGCGCGCGTCGCCTCCGCATCGAGACTGGCCGCGAAATCGGGTGCATAGACGCCCATGTGGTAGTTGGCGTGCTTGCCGCCGATGAACTCCGCGAAGCGGATGCCGTTGCGCCGCGTGATCACCAGCGGCAGGATCGCCAGCGGCTGGCCGTGCCCATCGCGCAGCACGACATGGCGGAAATCCATGCCATGCGAGCGGCCGACGGTGGTGACGAAGGCCGCGACCCATGCATGCGCCTGATAGGGTGTCAGCAGCGCCATGTCCTCGAGCGCGCGCCAGTCCGCAGCGACGGCCGAGACATCGCTTTCCACCGTGACGCTGGCGTAGCCGCGCGCCGCCGCGCTCTGGCGCGGGGCCAAAGCCAGGGCTGCGGGGCGTTCGGCGAGGGCGGACATCGGCGGTCGATCCGGGGGCTGCGTGGAATTCGCCAGCGTTTTAACCCGGCATTGTGAACAGACCGGGCAGGATCGACCTGTCGGCCATGAGCTTTGGCGAACAGCGTTAGCAAGCGGTTGCCGCGGACGAGAGATAATGAGCCTGCGCCACAAAGCCTTCTCGGCCGTGTTCAAGGCGATCGCGCTGACCCGCGCCGACCGCTGGGGCAGGGGCTTCGCGCAAGGTATCGGCGTCATCCTGACGCTGCACCATGTCCGGCCGGCCAGCGCCGACCCGTTCCAGCCCAACGGCCTGCTGGAGATCACGCCGGAGTTTCTCGATGCGACGCTGCGGCTGATCCGGGCCGAGGGCTGCGACATCGTCTCGCTCGACGAGGCGCTGGTGCGGCTGACTTCGTTCAAACCCGGCCGCTTCTTCGTCGCACTGACTTTCGACGACGGCTACCGCGACACTGTCGAGCATGCCTGGCCGGTGCTGGCAAAGCATGGCGCGCCCTGGACGCTATTCGTCACGCCCGGCTTCGCCGACCGCACGGCCCGGCTGTGGTGGCTGGAGCTCGAGGAGGCGATCCGCGCCCTGCCGCGCTTCTCGGTCGAGCTGCCGACGGGAGGCTTCTCGGCCCGGACGGAGACGCCGGCGGAAAAGCAGCTTGCATTCGACCAGCTTTACTGGCGTCTGCGCAAACAGCCGGAAGCGATTCTGCTGTCGGTGATTTCCGATCTCGCGCGTCAAGCCGGCGTCGATCCCGTCGCACTGGTCGAGCGCGAATGCCTGCCCTGGGAGACGCTGCGCGCATTGTCGGGTGCGCCCGGGGTCACCATCGGCGCGCATACGCTGAGCCACCCCATGCTGGCGAAGCACCCGGCCGAAACGGCCCGCACCGAGATCGCCGACGGCAGGGCGCGGCTGGAGGCCGAGCTCGGCATCCCCATCCGCCATTTCGCCTATCCGGTCGGAGACCCGACCTCGGCCGGCCGACGCGAATTCGCGTTGGCCGGGGAGGCCGGCTTCGCAAGCTCTGTCACGACTCGCCCGGGCCACCTCTTCGAGCCACATGCCCGGCATCTCCAGGCGCTGCCCCGCGTCTCGCTCAACGGGTTCCACCAGAGCGAGGAGGCGGTCCGGGCGTTGCTGTCGGGGCTGCCGTTCCTGCTGTGGAACAGGGGGCGGAAGCTGAATGTTGGGTAGGGCGGGGGTTTGCCGCCCCGCTTCACCCGTCCTTCCGCTCCATCCACCTGATCAGCGGCAGCAGCGGCAGCACCCAGGCCAGCCCCAGCGCGATATAGGCGACCGTCTGTACCAGTTTGGGCGCGTCGGTGATCCGGCCCTGCGCCAGCGCCATCGCGATGAGCGCATAGACGCAGACGAAGACCAGGATTGCGACCGTCCCGACGAGCTTGCGGCGGCTCTGGGTCATCGCGTCGTCTCCCTGCGCAAGAGGGCGGCTGCGGCAATGCGGGCGTTGTCGGGCGTTTTCATGGGGTCTATCTGTCACCGGAAGCCGAGTTTGTGAAGCGCGGCCAGCGCGACCGAAAGCCACGACCTGTGACCATCGCCCTCGACAGACCCGCTCTCGAAACCAGCGCAAGCGCGGGCCGCGCCGCCATCCGCCGCTGGCTCTGGATTGTCGCCGCCCTAGTCTTCGTCATGGTGGTGGTCGGCGGCGCGACGCGGCTGACGGGGTCCGGCCTCTCCATCACCGAATGGCGGCCAGTCACCGGCGCGATTCCGCCACTCTCGGACGCGGCGTGGCTGAGCGAGTTCGAGAAGTATCGCTCAAGCCCGCAATACCAGCTCCTCAACGCCGGCATGAGCCTTGGCGATTTCAAGTTCATCTACTGGTGGGAATGGGGCCACCGTCAGCTTGGCCGCTTCATCGGGCTGGTCTATCTCGGCGGCTTTCTCGTCGTCGCGGCCCTGCGTATCCTGCCCTGGCGGCAGACGCTGGTCCTGTTCGGCATGGGCCTGCTTCTGGCGCTGCAGGGCGCGATCGGCTGGATCATGGTTGCGTCCGGCCTTCAGCCCGGCATGGTTGCGGTCGCGCCGGTCAAGCTGACGCTGCATCTCACTTTTGCGGGGCTGTTCTTCGCCTCCGTCGTCGCCTTCGCCACGGCGATAACGCCGCCGCGCCGCATTGAAGCCGGGCAGGGCAGGGCGGCTGCCTGGGCGCTGCTGGCGCTGACCTTCGTCCAGATCGGTCTCGGCGGGCTGGTGGCGGGCTCGAAGGCCGGCTTCACCTTCAACACCTGGCCGCTGATGGACGGCGCACTGCTACCATCGTCATCGCTGCTCTTCGCCCAGACCCCGTTCTGGGAGAATTTCGTGGATAATGTCGCGCTGGTGCAGTTCAACCATCGCATCGGCGCCTATCTGCTGCTGGTCTTCGCGCTCTGGCACAGCGTGTCGATGCGCCGCGCCGCGCCGGGCTCGGGCGGGGCAAAGCGCGCGACGGCGCTCGCCGGCATGATGCTGATGCAGGGCGTGCTCGGCGTCGTCACGCTCGTGCTGGTCGTGCCGCTCTGGGCCGGCCTCGCGCATCAGGCGCTCGCCTTCGCGATCCTCGCGATGGCGGTGGTGCATGTGACGCGCCTGTCATTCCGGGGCGCGCCGCAGGCGTGAACCCGGAACCCGAGACCGGGCGATCCATTCGACCGGGTAAGGGTTTCACCCGGTCGTGGGTTCCGGGTTCGCTGCTGCGCGGCGCCCCGGAATGACAAGTGTGGTTAGGCCAGCGCCTGATCCAGATCGTCGATGATGTCGGCGACGTCCTCGAGCCCGATCGAGAGCCGCACCACCTCCGGCCCTGCGCCGGACGCCGTCTTCTGCGCATCCGAAAGCTGGCGGTGGGTGGTCGAGGCCGGGTGGATCACCAGCGATCGCGTATCGCCGATATTGGCCAGATGCGAGAACAGCTTCAGGTTTGTCACCAGCTTCACGCCGGCGTCGTAACCACCCTTGAGACCGAAGGTGAAGACTGCGCCCGCGCCCTTGGGGCAATAGCGCTGCGCCAGTGCGTGGTACTTGTTGTCGGGCAGGCCGGCATAGCTGACCCACTCCACCGCCGGATGCTTTTGGAGATGCTGCGCGACGGCAAGCGTCGACTCGCAATGGCGCTGCATGCGCAGAGGCAGCGTCTCGATGCCGGTCAGGATCATGAAGGCGTTGAACGGGGCCAGCGCCGGGCCCATGTCGCGCAGACCGAGTACGCGGGTCGCGATCGCGAAGGCGAAGTTGCCGAAGGTCTCGCCCAGCACCATGCCGTTATACTCCGGCCGGGGCTTGGACAGCATCGGGTAGCGCTCGTCGCCGACCCAGTTGAATGTGCCGCCATCGACGATGATGCCGCCGATCGAATTGCCGTGCCCGCCCAGAAACTTCGTCATCGAATGCACGACGATGTCGGCCCCGTGCTCGAAGGGCCGGATCAGGTAGGGACTCGCCATCGTGTTGTCGACGATCAGCGGGATGTTGTGCTTCTTAGCGATCGCCGCGATGCCGGCGATGTCGACCACGACGCCGCCGGGATTGGCGATGGATTCGATGAAGATCGCCTTGGTCTTCGGCGTCACCGCGGCCGCAAAGGCCTCCAGATCGTCTGAATCGGCCCAGATCACGCTCCAGCCAAAGTTCTTGTAGGAGTGGTTGAACTGGTTGATCGAGCCGCCATAGAGCTTCTTGGCGGCGACGAACTCGTCGCCCGGCTGCAGCAGCGCGTGGAAGCACAGGAACTCGGCCGCGTGGCCGGACGCGACCGCGAGCGCCGCCGTGCCGCCCTCCAGCGCCGCGACGCGCTCCTCCAGCACCGCGTTGGTCGGGTTGCCGATGCGGGTGTAGATGTTGCCGAAGGCCTGCAGCCCGAATAGCGAGGCGGCGTGGTCGACATCGTCGAAGACGAAGGACGTCGTCTGGTAGATCGGCGTCGCGCGCGCGCCCGTCGCGGCGTCTGGAGCAGCGCCGGCATGGATCGCGAGCGTCTGGAAACCCGGTGCGCGGTCGGTCATGGCAAGCTCCGTGGGGAATTCTGGGTCCGATCAAGAGCGTTCGTTTTAAAGAACGCTCGGGATGGCGTCAATTCCGGGTGCTACCCCCTCCGCCGTCATTGCGCGCGCAGCGAAGCAATCCAGGGGGCGTGGAGCGAAACGCTGGATTGCTTCGCTGCGCTCGCAATGACGGATGCGTCTCACGTCCCCGGCCGGTGAATCGTCAGCTTCTGGAATCCCTTGCCGGCCAGCACCGGCTTCTTCGACGACAGAATGCGCGAATTGATGCCCTGCCAGCCGATTTCGCCCGAGAGCCGGCCATATTCGATCTTGGGGCAGCGGTTCATGATCACGGTGACGCCCTTTGCCTCGGCCCGTGCGGCCGCATCGTCGTTGCGTACCGAAAGCTGCATCCAGATCACCTTTGGCAACGGATCGAGCGCCAGCGCCTCGTCGGTGATGGCTGATGCGGCGTCCGCGTTACGAAAAATCTCGACCATGTCGATCGCGCCGGGGATGTCCTTGAGAGAGCCGTAGACGGTCTTGCCGAGCAGCGTCTGGCCGGCAAGCCCAGGATTGACCGGGATCACGTCATAGCCGCGGTCGAGCAGGTACTTCGTCACGATCCAGCTCGGCCGCGCCTCGCTGGCCGACGCGCCGACCAGCGCGATGCGCTTCACGGATTTCAGGATCTCGCGGATCCGGCTGTCGGGATAGGCGTCGTGGTTCATTGAAGGCTGTGTTCCGAAAGTCAGGCGCGAGGAACCCCTCTCCCAGAGGGAGAGGGGCAGGGGTGAGGGGTCGGCCCGTCAACCAGCGAGGAAAGACCTGTGCGCGCGTCCGTTCAGGCCAATCCCGAAACGTCCGTCACCTCACCCCTGCCCCTCTCCTTACAGGAGAGGGGTTCCCCGTGC
>LSIB01000072.1 GCA_001556025.1 Rhizobiales bacterium CCH3-A5 | reverse complement strand
CGCACCGGTATCAGCGGCTCTGCCTCAACAAGCAGCGACGAGCTTCGACTTTACGACCCCCACCCCCACCCCCTCCCCACAAGGGGGGGAGTCCGGGCGGTGCACGCCGTTACGGCTTGATCTTCGGCAGGGTCGCGTTGATCACCTGCTTGCCGTCGATCACCTCGGCGAGGAAGCTCACCCGGTCGAGGTCGCCATTGGCCTCGATCGTGGTCTCCATCAGGATGCCGGGCTCCTCGGCCGGCGTGATCGTCGCGCCACGCAGCGTGTCGGCGACGCCCTTCTTGTCGAACTTCTTCTGCTTCTCGGTCGCCCATTTGACCATGTACACGGCCATGTAGCCCTTCAGGCCGTTATGGTCGGAGGCGTAGTTGTACTTGGCCTGGAACTTCTTGCCGAACTCCTGGAAGGCCGGGATCGGCGCGTCGATCGAGAGGCCGACATGGCCTTTGACGCCGTTGGCGGCCGCGCCCGCGAGCGAGATCACCTTGGCGCCGAGCAGCGTCGTCTCGCCGACCATCGGCTTGGCGATGCCCTGCTGCTTGGCTGCGGTCAGGAAGCGTGCGCTCTCCTCCTCGTTGAGATAGACGAAGACGGCGTCGGCGTTGGAGTTCTTCACCTTGATCGCGTCGGCGGCGAAATCGGCCTGGCCCTGCTCGGTCGAGACGTCGGCTGCGACCTTGATGCCGGCCTTCGCCAACTCTGGGATGATCGCGTCGCGGCCGCCCTTGCCAAAGTCGTTGTTGACCCAGACCACCGCGACCGAACCGGCCTTGACCGTGTTCTTGAGGTAGCTGGCGATCTTGGGCATCGCCGCCGCCTGGCTGAGCGAGGTGCGAAAGATGTAGTTGTTGCCCTGCTTGGTCAGGCCGGCCGCCTCGCCGCCGACGATCTGGGCGATCTCGGCGCGCTGGGCGATCTGCATGGACGCGCCGATCGGGCCGGAGAAGACCGGACCGAGTACGGCATAGGTGCCCTCGTCGATGGCGCGCTGCACGGCGGCCCGCGTGTTGCCCGGGTTCGTCTGCGTGTCGTAATGCGTAATCTCGATCTGGCGGCCCATGATGCCGCCCTTGGCGTTGATGTCCGCCACGGCGAGGTCGATGCCGTTCTTCCAGTTGGTGCCGGCGGTCGCGCCCGCGCCCGACAGTTCGACCACGTTGATGAGCTTGACCTTCTCCTGCGCCAGCGCAGGCAGGCCGAGTGCGGCCGTCAGTGCCGCTGCGATGATGAACTTGCTGTGCATGATGTCGTATCCTCCGAGGATGTCAGGTTGTTTTCTTGGTTCGCCCGGTTTGCTCCGGGGCGTTCTTCAGGCGGCGTGGTCTTTGGTCTCCTGCGCCGCGAGAGCCTGGTCGAAAGCCTCGGCGATCGCGCCATGGGCCGGCGCGACGCCGGTGAAGAGGGCGAAGGCGTCCACGGCCTGATTGATCGAGAGTTCTCGCCCGGTCATCACCGTCGCCCCGGCGTTGCGCGCGGCGATCAGCAGCGGCGTCCAGAGCGGATGGTAGACCGCGTCCGCAACCCATTGCGAGGGCTGGATCAGCCCGGCCGGCACGGGATTGTCGCGGTTGGGCAGCATGCCGATCGGCGTGCCGTTGACGATGCCGGCGGCCCCCGTGACGGCGTCCTCGACACTGACCGCGATCTCGACTGACGCGCTCCGGCCGAGTTGGTCCGCCAGCGCCTGAGCCTTGGCGCGGTCGACGTCGAACAGCCGCAGATTGGTGACGCCGCAGGAGGCGAGCGCAAAGCCGATCGCCTTGCCGACGCCGCCAGTGCCGATGATCGCGACTGGCCTGTCGCTGTCCTGTCGCTGCATCGCCCGGTAGGCCGTGGCGAAGCCCGTCGCGTCGGTATTGTGGCCGGTCAGCCTGCCGTCGCGCGCCACCACCGTGTTGACCGCGCCCATGGCGGCGGCCTCGGGCGAGAGCGCGTCCAGCAGCGGAATGATCGCTTCCTTGTAGGGAAAGGTGACGTTGACGCCCGAGAAACCAAGCCGGCGCACGCCGTCGAGCATGGCAACAAGGTCGTCGGAGCCTGCGCCCGCGACCTCGATCAGATGATAGTGCAGGTCCATGCCAGCCGCCCGCGCGGCCGCCTCATGCATCGCCGGCGCAGCCGAATGACTGATCGGCGAACCGATCAATCCGAGCAGGACGCGCTTCGTCCGTTTGGCGATGGGAAATCCCGGCATGTCCGTCCCTATTGCGGCTCGCCTGTCTTGAAAAGCAGGCTTTGCGACATCGCTCTTTAAGCCGATTTGGCGCGATAACGCGATAACCAATTCGTCCTGATTACCTAACCTGATGTTATTTTCTCGAGGCTTTTTGAGGAGCAGCGCGGGCGCTGGCCTTGACCACCGCATCCATCTCCTCGCGCAGCAATCTGACGAAGGTTTCGGCGTAGACCGAAGGCGCCTTGTCGTTCTTGATCGCGACATAGGTCTGGAACTGCGTCGGCTCCGCGATCGGGATCGTCGCGATGCCCTGCATCGAGCCATGCGCAACGGTGAACTGGTCGATGATCGCGATACCGAGCCCCGCCCGCACCAGCGAGCAGACCGTCGTGCCGAAGCGCGCCTTGATGATCATCTCATAGGCCAGGCCCTGGCGCTGGAAGATTTCCGCCATCACCCGACCATAAGGGTCGGTCGGGTCGATGCCGATCAGCGGGTGGCGCACGATCTCGGCTGCCGTGATCGAGGGCCGGCCGGCAAGCTCGTGCCGGTCGGGGACGATGCAGAGCAGTTCCCCCATCGAAAGCGGCACGAAGTCGATGCCGGGATGGTCGAGCTTGTAGCTCATCGCAGCGATCTCGCCCTTGCCGAGCAAAAGATAGTCGAGCGCCTCCTCGATCTTGAGAATGTTGATGTCGAGTTTCAGGTCCGGATGCTTGCGCCGCAACCGCTCGATCGCGCGCGGCACCATGACATGGCAGATGCTCGGTACCGAGCCGATGCGCAGTTCGATGCCGCCGCCCCGCTCGATCCGCGCCAGCGTATAGTGCAGGTCGTCGACTTTCTTGTAGACCCCGTTGATCTGCTCGAAGATGTCGTTGGCTTCGGGCGTCGGCACATAACGCCCATGACGCCGCTCGAACATTTTCAGCCGCAGCGTCCGCTCGGTGTGCTTCATCAATCGGCTGATGCCCGGCGCCGAGACGTTGAGCAGCCTGGCCGCGCCCGAGATCGTGCCGGTGATCATGATGGCGCGGATCACCTCGATCTGGCGCAAGGTGAGCATCGGTGGGGCGTTCCTCGGCTTTCTTGATTTTGGCCAAGCGGAACGGAGGGCAGGGGTTGAGTCAAGCAGGGGCGGTGCGCGTTGGATTGACCGCCCTGACTCCGTGCCGCCTGTCTGGTCACAGCGCTTGAACCAGACACAGTTCGGGCGCATATTGGTAGCGAATTGATCAACCCTTGCAGGAATTGCGACATGACGACTGGACTGGCGCTGTCGGCGGCCGCGTTCCGCGAGGGCGGCGGGCCTTATCTGTCGGCCCGGCGGGTTTCCGAAAAGCTCGGTCTGCCCCTGTCGGAGCTGGCGGCGATGATCGGGGTGGCGCGGACGACACTGACGGCAAAGTCTGGCGCGCGCCGGGTCGATGCCGCGCTGAGCCCGCTGGTCCGGATCGTCGCGATGGCGACGGAGATGGCCGGCGACGAGGCGCGCGCGGCGATCTGGTTCAAGCACCAGCCGCTTCCGGGCTGGGGCGGCAGGACGGCGCTGGATCTGGTCAGGGACGGCAAAAGCGAAGCGGTTCTCGGCTATCTCGAATCGGTTCGCGCCGGTGTCTACGCCTGAGCCGGGGCCGCCGCAGGATTTCGTTCTTTGGCGAGCCTATGTCCCACGTTGGTCATACGCGCCTCTGTCGGGTGAGGGCGCTGCCCGCTATGGCGGGCGCTGGAATGCGATCGGCCAGCCCTGCCTTTACGCAGCGCGAGAGCTGTCGACAGCCTGGGCGGAATACAATCAGGGTTTCGTGCAGCATCCGGCGCTGATTGCGCAACTCATCGTCTCCGGCGCGCGATTGGCTGATCTGACGCGGCCCGAGATGTTGCATGCGCTTGGCGCGTCGAACGCGATTCATGCGCTCGAATGGCGCGCCGTTCTGGACTCCGGATCGCAGCCCGAGACGCATCGGCTGGCGGCCGTCGTGGCGGAGGCAGGATGGGACGGCGTGATCTACCCGTCGGCCATGTCGCCCGGTGGATCATGCGTGGCCCTTTGGAGATGGAACGAGCGTGAAGGGCCTGTGGTCGCCGTTCTCGATCCCGAGCGGCGCTTACCCGGCGGCCCGCAATCCTGGTCCTGAACGAAACTCAGGCGAACCGTTTTTCACAGGACCTCGCGCACCCTGATCAGCGTCGCGTCCATATGCCGCCCGATCACCTCGCTCAGCGCGGCAGCGTCGCGCTTGAGCAGCGCAGCCATCATCTCCTCGTGCTCGGCCACCGCTCCGGCCCATTTCGTCGGGCCCTCATTGCCGACGAAACGCAGCCGCTTGATCCGGGCCTGAAGCGTTTCGTGCATCTCCATCAGCACCGTGTTGGCCGAAGCCGCCACGATGGCCGAGTGGATCGCTTGGTTGAGCTTGAAATACTCCAGCCGCTCGCGCGTGGCGTAGAGCTCCATCATCCGCAGGTGCAGGTCATGGATGGCGGCGATTGTGGCGTCGCTGGCGTGCTCGCAGGCCATGCGGCCGCCGAGTTGCTCCAGTGTCTTCAGCACCTCGAGGATCTGGTAGAGGTCGTGCGCGCTGAACTTGCGCACCACCGCGCCCTTGGCAGGCAGAATCTCGACGAGCCCCTCGCTGGCCAGCGTCTTGATCGCCTCGCGCAGGGGCGTGCGCGAGACGCCGAGCTGCGCGCCGACGAGCCCCTCGTTGATCCGCGATCCCGGATCGAGCCGGCCCTCGATGATCATGTCGCGCAGGCGTTCCAGCACCTCGTCATGCAGGGTGCGCCGCATGATGCGCGGATACTGTTGCAGGGCCTCGCTCATCGTGCCGCCATCATCGTCATGTCCTCGGGTCGTTTACGGCATGCGCATCCAGGGCTGTCAAACCGCGGGCGCGACTGTCAGGCGAACAACGCATCCTGCCGGCGTCGCATCGCCAGAAGGCTCGAATCAGGCGCGATCTCGAGTGCGCCGAGGCTGATCGCCTCGCCCGCCCGCACGGCCCGCGTCAGCCGCCGGTCGGCAGCGAGATAGAATGGCGCCGGCCGCTCGGCCGACAAAGCCGCGGCAGGACGCACCTCCGCGCCGACACCGTCGATGCTGTGGTGGTGGCCGCCCATGGTCAGCACCGTGCCGGCCGCAAGGTCGCGCTGCGCCACCGCGACGAGGTCCTGGCGCGGACGATAATCGCCGCCATAGCCGGAGCGGCCAAGGCCCGCCGCATCGAGGACCGACGTCGCCGCCTCGACGCCAAGCAGATGGCGCGGCAGATAGAGCATCGCGGCCTTGCCCGAGCGGCTGACGACATGGCCCTTGCCGGCGAGCATCTCCCAGGTCTCGGCGTCCTCGCAGCGCACGACGATGAAGACGCCGCCGGCGAAGCTCGCCTCCTCCGCCAGCCGCAGATGGTGGAACACGTCGATACGGCGCGTGCCGCTCATCAGCCCGCCTTCGCGTTGCTCGCAAAATAGGTCTGCGATCTCGGGGATGCGCGCCGGCGGCGCATGGAAGGCGGGCGCGTCGGCTTCCAGCCCCGTGGCGTTGGCGACCAGCGTCATCTCGCAGAGATCGGGCACGGCGCGCAGCGGAAAGGCCTCGCCGAGAATGCGGGCCCGCTCGGCCGCCGTGGCGAGCACACCGCGCTCGCCCGGCAGCCACTGCGCCCGCAGCGCCGGCAGCGGCCTCGTCACGCCGTTGCAGGTCACGTCGCCGGTCGCGGCATCGAGCACGAAATCGTACTCGCTCGATTTGCCGGCCGCCATTATCTCCAGCCCGAGCACCTCGGCCCAGGTCACGAGGCCGATCAGCAGGCTCGGCTGGTCGCCATCGACCGGCGTGACGACCACGCCCTTGTCGCGCGCAAGCCGCGCGAGGCCTGGCCCGACCGCGCTGTCCGCCTCCTTCGACACCAGCGCCACATGGCGGCCGGCCTCGATCGCCATCAGGCTGTGACGGGTCGCAGGCTCGGGCGCGCCGGTCGCCTCGACCAGCAGCGAGAAGGGCAGGTCGATCACGCTCTCCAGCCGGCTGGCGGCGACGTAGCGTCCGGCCTGCCAAGCGGCACGCGCCTCGGCGGCCGTCTCGCACACGGCGATGTCGCGGCGGTCTGTGCCTGCAGATGCGAAGGCGCGCGCGGCCGCCTCTGCCGTGATGTCGACCGCGATGCGCGCGCCGACCAGCCTGATCCGCCGGGCTTGCGCCAGGAAGCTGCGGCCAAAGCCGCCGCTGCCGACGAGGCAGGTTTCGACCGGTTGCGAAACACGGGCGTAGTGATCGTGGAAATTCAAGGCCGGCCTCCCTGAGGTGACGCCGATCCGGCAGGCCGGCGCATCCGCATCTCGGCGAACTCTACACCAACCAGAATATGCTGCATACAGCATACTTGCCTCTGATGCTCCGCCGTGGTAGCTGGAGGCAACGACGGCAAGATGGGAGCAGGGGTCATGGACAGCCACGCGAACGGTTCGCAGCCGGTCATCGCGGTCGCGCTCGGCGATCCGTCCGGCATCAGCGCCGAGCTTGCCGCCCGCATCCTCTGCGAGCCCGATCTGCGGGGGGCGGCGCGCTATGTCGTCTTCGGAGACAAGCGCCTGCTCGACATGGGCGCCGCCGACGGCAAGGTCGATCCCGACGTCCGCGTCATCCGCGACGGGGAGCCGATCTTCACCGCCTCCGACAAGCCGGTCTTCGTCGATCTCGGCAATCACGATCCGGCCGATCTGAGGCGCGGCGAGCCGACGCTCGCCGGCGGCAAGGCCGCGACGGACAATTTCCGCCGGGCTCTGCGTTTCGCCGCCGCCGGCCACGCGGACGCCGTGTTCTTTACGCCGTTCAACAAAGCGGCGATGCGCTTCGCCTATCCAGGCTATGACGATGAGATCCGCTTCGTGCGCGACGCGATCGGTTTCGAGGGCGCAGCCAGCGAGTTCAACATCCTCGACAGGCTCTGGAACGCCCGCGTCACCTCGCATATCCCGCTTTCGGAGGTCGCCGCCAACATCACGCAGGAGCGCATCCTGAAGGCGCTGACGCTGGCCGACGCCAATCTGCGGCTGGCCGGCTTCGAGCCGCCGCGCATCGCGGTGGCGGGCATCAATCCCCATGCCGGCGATGGCGGCAATTTCGGTCGCGACGAGATCGACACCATCGAGCCTGCGGTCAGGGCCGCCAAGGCGAAGGGCTTCACGGTCGAGGGGCCGTTCCCGTCCGACACCGTATTCCTGCGGGCGAAGAACGGCGATTTCGACGCCGTTTTGACGATGTATCACGATCAGGGCCAGATCGCGATGAAGTTGATCGGTTTCGACCGGGGCGTCACGCTGATCGGCGGTTTTCCGTTTCCGATCTGCACGCCGGCCCATGGCACGGCCTATGAGATCGCCGGCAAGGGCGTCGCCAATCTCGGCGCCAGCCGGGCCGCGCTGCAGCTCGCCATCAAGATGGCGCAGGACGGCAAGGCGCGGGCCAAAGCCGCAGCCTGAACGAGTTGCAGGATACACCACGAGCGGCCGCCGAAGAGCCGCTTTCCAATACGGTTCAACAGGGAGAAAGCCATGACAACTCTGAAGCTCACCACCGCTCTCGCCTGCGCCTTCGCGCTGACTGGCGTCGGCGCGGCGCAGGCCTGGCAGCCGACCAAGCCGGTCGAATTCGTCGTCACCTCCGGCGCCGGCGGCGGCACCGATAATTTCGCCAGGATGATCCAGTCGATCATCACCAAGAACAAGCTGATCGAACAGCCCATCGTCGTCGTCAACAAGGGAGGCGGTTCGGGTGCGGAAGGCTACATCCACGGCAAGGCCGGCAAGGGCGACCCCCATCGCGTCATCTTCGGCACCAACAACGCCTATCTGCTGCCTTATGTCGCCAAGCTCGGCTACAAGCTCTCGGATCTCACGCCGGTCTCGGCGCTGGCGCTCGACGAGTTCCTGCTCTGGGTCAATGGCAAGGCCGATTACGCCGACGCCAAGGCCTATATCGAAGCGGTGAAGGCCAAGCCGCTGGGCTTCAAGATGGCCGGCAGCCAGTCGAAGGACACCGACCAGACGCTCACCTCGATGATCCAGGATGTGACCGGCGCGAAGTTCATCTACGTGCCGTTTCAGGGCGGCAGCGCGGCCGCCACGCAGCTCGCCGGCGGCCATGTCGATTCCAACGTCAACAATCCCAACGAGAATATCGGCCAGTGGAAGGCCGGTCAGGTCAAGCCGCTCTGCGTCTTCTCGCCGGTGCGGCTGGCCAAGGGCGAGCCGGTCTTCGAGGGCAAGGGCTGGGGCGACATCCCGACCTGCAAGGAGGCCGGGCTGCCGATCGAGACCTTCCAGATGCCGCGCACCGTCTGGCTGCCGGCCGAGGTCCCGGCCGATTCAGTCAAGTTCTACGAGGGCGTTCTGGAGAAGGTCAGCGAGACGCCCGAGTGGAAGGAATTCATCACCCGCACGGCGCAGACCGGCCGGTTCATGAAGGGCAAGGAACTGACCGACTTCGTCGCCAAGGACGAGGCCGCTAACAAGAAGGTCTTCGAGGCCGAAGGCTGGGTCGCGAAGTAAAGCGTTGTTGCGTTAGCACGTCATCCCGGACAAGCCGCGCAGCGGCGCAGATCCGGGATCCATCATTGGGCGCTGACGTGCTCCAGGATGGATCCCGGCGCTCCGGCCGGGATGACGTCGTGTTTCCGCGCGAACCCACGACAGGGAACCCGAGCCATGATCACCCGCTTCTGGGCCGAGATCGCCACGGCGGCCGCCACCGCGCTGTTCGGGCTCGGCATCGTGCGCGGCGCGCTCGAGTTCGGCATCGGCTGGGATTCGTCTGGTCCGCAGCCCGGCGCGTTTCCGTTCTACACCGGCATGCTGGTGACGCTGGCGAGCGTTGCGACGGTCGGCCTCACCATCGTCCGCCGCGTCGCCGGCAGCGCGCAGTTGCAGGAGCATTTCCTCGATGGCGAGCGCGCGCGCCGCGTCGCCTCGTTCTTCCTGCCGCTTTTCGCCTTCGTCGTGCTCAGCATGACGGTCGGCATGTATGCAGCCACCATCCTCTACCTCGTCTTCGCGATGCGCTTTCAAGGGCACTATGGCTGGCTACCGACGCTGGCGACCGCGCTGGGTGCCGCCGCCTTCTTCTATCTCGCGCTCGAGAAATTCTTCCAGATCGGCCTGCTCAAGGGTCCGATCGAACCGCTGCTTGGCCTGTGATGACCGGCGGGAACCGACAGGGTCAAGCGCATGGATAACATCGCCAACCTGATGCACGGCTTCTCGGTCGCGCTCACCACGCACCACATCCTGCTGATGATGGCGGGCGTCCTGCTCGGCATCCTCGTTGGTGTGCTGCCGGGGCTGGGCGCGCCCAATGGCGTCTCGCTCCTGCTGCCGCTGACCTTCTCGATGGATTCCGTCTCGGCGATCATCCTGCTGACCTCGCTCTACTGGGGCGCGCTTTTCGGCGGCTCGACAACCTCGATCCTGTTCAACATTCCAGGCGAACCGTCATCGGTCGCGACCACCTTCGACGGCCACCCGATGGCCAAGCAGGGCAGGGCGACCGAGGCGCTCTCCTTCGCCTTCCTCTCGGCCGGCTTCGGCGCGATGGCCGGCGTCGTCCTGATCACGCTGCTGTCGGGCTGGGTCGCGAATTTTGCGCTGAGATTCTCCTCGCCGGAGTATTTCGCGGTCTATTTCATGACCTTCGCCAGCTTCATCGGGCTGGGCGGCGCCTCGCCGCTGAAGGCTGTCGTCTCGATGGGCATCGGCTTCACGCTGGCTTCGATCGGCATGGATTCGGTCTCCGGAAACATCCGCCTGACCTATGATTTCGACGTGCTGCTCGCGGGCGTCTCATTCCTGATCGCGGTCATCGGCCTGTTCGGAATCGGCGAATTGCTGCTGACGATGGAGGAGGGACTGAAGTTCGACGGCGTCCACGCCAAGGTCCGCATCCGCGACGTGCTGACGACGGCCGCCAAGCTGCCGCGCTACTGGCTCGCCTTGCTGCGCTCCAGCGCCATCGGGATCTGGATGGGCATCACGCCGGGCGGCCCGACGGCGGCGTCCTTCATGAGCTACGCCATGGCCAAGCGCTCCTCGCGCAACCCCGACAAGTTCGGCAAGGGCGAGCCCGAGGGCGTGATTGCGCCCGAGACCGCCGACCATGCCGCGGGCTCGGCGGCCATGCTGCCGATGCTGGCGCTCGGGATTCCGGGATCGGCGACGGCGGCCGTGATGATGGGCGGGCTGATGATCTGGGGCCTCAACCCCGGCCCGACGCTGTTCACCGACCGGCCGGATTTCGTCTGGGGCCTGATTGCGTCCATGTATCTCGGCAATGTCGTCGCCGTCGTCGTGGTGCTGGCGACCGTGCCGCTCTTCGCCTCGATCCTGCGCATCCCGTTCTCGATCGTCGGCCCGGTGATCGTGGTGATCTGCTTCATCGGGGCCTATACGGTCGGCTCCAAACCCTTCGACATCTGGCTCGCGCTCGCCTTCGGCGTGGTCGGGTACGTCTTCAAGAAGCTGGATTACCCGATCGCGCCGCTGGTGCTGGCTATGGTGATCGGCGACAAGGCAGAGGACGCCTTTCGCCAGTCGATGATCTTTTCGCAAGGCTCGCTGACGATCTTCTGGTCTAACCCGCTGGTTTCGACACTGATGGCGATCGGGTTGGCGCTGCTGCTTTTTCCGTTGATCGGCGTTGCGCGCCGGGGTGTGAAGAAACTGACGACCGTCAGGGCCGCGCCATAGCTTTCATCTCTGTCCCGACCGCCTGGATCTGACATCATGACCGAACCCTATGCCGGCATCCTGCCGATCGCCCCCACCATCTTCCACGATAACGGCGACCTCGATCTCGAGGGCAACCGCCGCGTCATGGACCTGATGGTCGACCAGGGCGTCGACGGCATCTGCATCCTGGCAAACTTCTCCGAGCAGTTCCTGCTGACCGACGAGGAGCGCGACCACGTCATGCGGCTCTCGCTGGAGCAGGTGGCCGGCCGCGTGCCGGTCATCGTCACGACCTCGCATTTCTCGACCCGGATCGCGGCCAGCCGCGCCAAGGCCGCCGCCGACGCCGGCGCGAAGATGCTGATGATGATGCCGCCCTATCATGGCGCGCTGCTGAAAGCCGACGAGCAGGGCATGATCGAGCATTTCAAGGCGGTCGGCGACGCCTGCGGGATACCGATCATCCTGCAGGACGCGCCGCTCTCGGGCGTCACGCTCACCGTGCCTTTCATGGTCAGGCTGGCGAAGGAGGTGCCGCTAGTCCGCTACTTCAAGATCGAGGTGCCGGGCACCGCCAACAAGCTGCGCGCGCTGATCGAGGCGGGCGGCTCGGCGGTCGCCGGCCCCTTCGACGGCGAAGAGGCGATTACGCTGATGGCCGATCTCGATGCGGGGGCGACCGGCACCATGACCAGCGCCATGATCCCCGATCTGATCAGGCCGATCCTGACGGCGCATGCGGCCGGAGACCGCAAGACAGCGATGGCGCTCTATCGCGACGTCCTGCCGATCATCAATTTCGAGAACCGCCAATGCGGCCTGCGTTCGGCCAAGGCGGTGATGAAGGAGGGTGGGGTGATCAAGTCGGAGTCCGTTCGCCACCCGCTGACGCCGCTGCATCCCAAGACGCGCGCGGGGTTGATCGAACTCGCGCGCGAGCTCGATCCGCTGGCGTTGAGGTGGGGGAGATAAGCTGCTTGGCGGCGGCTGTCGACCGCCTGTCGCAGCAGTGCGTCGCCCCGCCGGGGGTATTCGCCGTCGTCCCGCTGTTGTAGCACCGTTGTCAGCCGCCGCGCCCCGCCGCGCAAATCGAGCGGCAGCGACAGGGACGAGACGCCGATGCCGACACCGAACGAGACGCTGCGCGATTCGCTGATCGCCGCCCGCCGCGACAGGGCCATCCTGCCTCTGGCGAGCCAGCCCGTGCCTGCCTCCGTGGCTGACGGCTTTGCCGTGCAGGCCGCCATCGCCGAGAGCCTCGGCATGGCGGAAGCCGGCTGGAAAGTCGCGATCGTCGAGGGTGAGCCCGTGGCCGGGCTGATGCCAGGGCCGTACCTCGCGCCCGGCGACGTCTATGAGGGCGCCATCGGGGCCGAGCTTCGCGTCGAGATCGAGCTTGCCTTGCGGCTGGCGCGCGACGTGCCGATGCGGCCGGGCCAGCCTTGGTCCCGCGCCGAACTGCTGGCCTGTTGCGACAAGGCCTTTCTCGGCATCGAGATCGTCGAGAGCCGTCTCGCGGATTGGGTCGGCGTCGTCGCCTTTCCGCTCTGGCTGGCCGACGCCATGGGCCATGGCGGCTACATTCTCGGCCCCGAACTCGACATCAAGGCGTTGGACGACCTCGCCGGTCTGTCCTGCTTCATCTCGCTCAACGGCGTGACGCTCTACGACCAGCCTGCCGTCCACGGCAATGGCGATCCGATGACGCCGTTCCTTGCCTGGGCGAACCGCAGGGCTGAGTTCATGGGCGGCCTGCGCGCCGGCCAGATCGTCACCACGGGCAGTCTTTGCGGCGGCGTGCTCTCGCCCGGAAAGGGCGAGATCGTCACCCGCCTCGATCCGCTTGGCACAGTATCGCTGACGCTGCGTTAGGACTAGTTGCGGCAGCGGCTGCGCGACTTGAAGTTGAATCGCGTATTTCCGATCATGTTGGGAACACAGTTCGGTCTTATTCTGTAGCGTGCTGGGATGGTGGCGTCGGAGGGCGGATGCGGGTGAGGCGTGGAATGTCCCGCAGATGGGCGGGCGGAAGCGGCTGCGCTTTCGCGACCCTGCTGGCCTTCCAGCCCGGCCCCGCCATGGCGTTCGATCTGTCGAGCCTCGATGTCTTCGGGCTGTTCACCAGCCGGGAGAAGCCGCCTGAGGTGTCCGCCGCGACGCTGCCCTACGCGCTCAGCTTCGATGTCGGCGACGCTTCAGATGCCAAGGCGCTCACGCGCACCCTGCAGGACGCCTCGCTGCTCTACCGCCTGCGCCAGGACGCCCCGCCCGATGGCGAGACGCTGGCGCGGCGCATGGCGGCGGATCTTAACCCGCTGGTCGATGCGCTCTGGTCTCAAGGGTACTACAACGCCGAGTTGCAGGTCGTCGTGGACGGTGTTGCGCTGCGCGTCGGCGCCGAGCCGAACGCCGCGCTGGTGCGTGCGCTCGAAGGCTATCGCAATCGCTCGGTGGTGCCGATCGCGATCCGCGTCCAGCCGGGCCCGGTCTTCGCCTTGCGCAGCATCTCGGTCGTCGAGACGGGCGGCGGGCTGAGCCCAGCCATCGCCGATCCCGCGAAAATTTCCCGGCTGAAGGCGGGCGATGCCGCGACCTCGGCCTCCCTGCGCGCGGCGCAGGCTGCCCTCGTCGACCATCTGCGCAACCAGTCCCGGCCGCTGGCGAAAATCGTCGAACTGCGGCCCGTCGTCGATCATCCGGCGCGCAGCATGGATGTGACCTATGTCGTCGCCCCCGGACCGGTCGCGGGCTTCGGCGACATTTCGGTCGGCGAGACCGGCAACATTCCGCCCGCCGTCGTGCGCTCCTTCATCTATCTGGAACCGGGCGATCCCTATTCGCCCAAGGAACTCGCCGACACGCGAAAGTCGATCGCGACGATCCCCGCGGTCGGTTCCGTCCGCATCCGCGAGGCGGAAGCGCTGGACGCTGCCGGCAACCTGCCGCTCTCGCTCGGCGTCACCGAGCGGCCAAAGCGCCTGTTCGGCTTCTCGACGCGCTATTCGACCATCGACGGCCCGGCGGTGAAGACCTATTGGGAGCACCGCAACCTGTTTGGCGGCGCGGAGCGGCTGCGGCTGGAAGGCTCGACTTTCCTCGCCCCGCGCATCGACGGCACCAAGATCCAGGAAATCGGCGATTTTGAGCGCTCCGACATCGGCGGGCGGCTCTCCTTCAGCTTCCTGAAGCCCGCGCTTTATGGCAGCCGCTATGACTGGCTGCTCGATGGCACGGCCGTGCGCGAGCGCATCGGCACCAGCCGCTATGGCGGCTACACCGCCCGCTACGCCAATGTCACGACCGCGATCCAGCGGCGATTCAGCGACACGTTCTCTGTCTCGGCCGGCATCGAGGTGGAGCGCGGCCAGACAAGCGACCAGCTTGGTCAGGTCGACTACACGCTGGTCGGCATTCCGCTCTCGGTGAAATACGATTCGACCGACAGCCTGCTCGATCCGACGCGCGGCATCCGCGCCACGGCGTCCGTCACCCCCTATCCGACCTTCCTTGGTTCGACGATCGGCGTCGTCCAGAGCAAGGCCTCGCTCTCGGCCTATTACGCGCTGGACGAGGATGCGCGTTATGTCCTCGCCGGCCGCGTGGGCTTGGGCTCGATCGCCGGCGAGGGGCTCTCAGACATCCCAGCGACGCGGCGCTTCTATGCCGGTGGCGGCGGTTCGGTGCGCGGCTATGCCTATCGCACGCTCTCGCCGCTCGGCCCCGACGGCCGCCTGACCGGCGGGCGCAGCCTGTTCGAGGGCTCGGTCGAGGCCCGCATCAAGATCACGGACACGATCGGCGTCGTGCCGTTTTTCGACGCTGGCATGGCCTTCGAATCGGCGGTGCCGAATTTCAAGGAGCGGCTGCAGATGGCGGCCGGCCTCGGCCTGCGCTACTACACCGCCATCGGCCCGATCAGGCTCGACGTCGCCGCCCCGCTCAATCCGCGCAAGGGCGACAAGCCGGCCGCGGTCTATATCAGCATCGGGCAGGCCTTCTGATGGCGCGCCGTCTCGTCATTCGGTCCGGGCTGCCGCGTCTGGCGCTGATCGCGCTCATGCTCGCGGTCGGGCTCGTCGCGTCGGCGCGCTGGACCGGCTTCGCCCAGAACGCCCAGTCCGAGCGCGGTGTCCTCGCTGATCTGATCTCGAAGGCGCTCTCGACAGAAACCAGCCAGGTCTCGATCGGCGCCGTCGACGGCGCGCTCTCATCCGACGCCACAATCCGCGACATCGTGCTGTCGGATCGCGACGGGCCCTGGCTCAGGCTCGATCGCGCCCGGCTGGTCTGGACCCGCAGTGCGCTGCTGCTCCGGCGGCTGGAGGTCAACCGGCTCGAACTCGGCAAGCTCGAAATTCTGCGCAAGCCGGTGCCGCAGCCGGCAACGGCCACCACGGTTAATGCGCCGATCCTGCCCGAGCTGCCGTTGCGGGTCGTGATCGAGGCCTTCCAGCTCGGCGAACTGGCGCTTGGCGCGCCCGTGCTCGGCGAGCCGGCCCGGATCGGCGCGACGGGGCGCGCCACGCTCGGCCCGCCGACCGAGGGGCTGGACCTCACCTTCGACGCCCGTCGCATCGACCGGCAGGGCGAGTTCACCGTCCGGCTCGGATTCGTGCCGCAATCCACCCGGCTCCAGCTCGCGGTCAAGGTCGCGGAGCCGGAAGGCGGGTTGATCGCGCGTCTGGCCGACCTGCCGGGCCTGCCGCCGGTGACGCTCGACCTGAATGGCGATGGCCCGCTCGACGCCTTCCGCTCCAACCTGACTTTCACGGCCGGCGAGACCATCGGCGCGCAAGGCTCCGCCAATCTCTCGCGGGCGGGCGCGGCGCGCGAACTCGCTTTGGCGCTCGACGCCCGCATCGAAGGCCTGATGCCCGCTCCCGTCGCACCCGTATTCACCGGCTCGACGCGGCTCGACGGCGCGGTCTCCTTCGCCGACGATGGCGGCATCGGCATCCGCCGGCTCGCCCTGGTCTCGACGCTGGCGCGGCTCGACGTCTCCGGCCGCTACGGGGTCGACGCGACGCTCGATCTGCGGGTGACGGCCGCCGCCCGGCCCAATGAAGGCGGCAGGACGGTCGCGTCGGGCACGGCGATCGGCAAGCTCGCTTTCGACGCGACCATTCAGGGTCCGGCCGCCGGCCCGCGCATCGTGGCGTCCCTCGACGCCGAGGACGCCAACGTGCCGCTCGGCCGTCTCGGCAAGCTCGGCCTCAGCTTCACCGCGACGCCGACCGGCAGGATCGGTGAGGCCAGGAGCCGCGTCGCGCTGGTCTCCGACGGTCTCGCCACCGGCATCGCGCTTGCCGACCCCGCGCAGGCGCAGGCCGTCGGCGAACGCGTCGCCTTCACGATGCGCGGTACAGCCAATGATGACGGCACGGCCGATTTCGAGACGCTGACGCTCGGCATGTCGGGGCTCGCGCTCGACTATCGCGGAAAGCTCGGGCAGGCCCGCATCCTCGGCCGGTTAGGGGCGACCTTGCCCGATCTTGCCCGCCTGAGCGGGCTGGCGGGGACGGCGCTGTCGGGCCGGGCCGAGATCGCCGCCGATCTCGACGCCACGCCGAAGAACAACGCCTATGGCGCGAGCCTGACCGGAAAGACCGACGCGCTGGCGACAGGCGAGCTGGCGCTGGACCGCCTGCTGGCCGGCGAGCTGACGCTGGCCGGCCGGATCGGCGCGCTCGCCGGGGACGTCTCCTTCACCGGCCTGCGCGTCGCGGGCCGCCATGTCGCCTTCACCGCCGATGGCGGCGTCGGGCAGGCGTCCTCCGACCTTCGCATGGCGGTGACATTGCCCGACCTGAAACGCGCCGATCCGCGGCTGTCGGGTCGGGGCGAGATGACGGCGCGCATCACCGGTCCGCAAGCGAAGCTGGACATGGCGGCGAATCTCGCCGTGACGAACGCCGCGGCGCTTGGCCGCCCGATCCCGCGCCTCGCCATCGACGCTACGATTCGTGATCTGCAGGGCGCGCTCGACACCCGCGTCACGCTGGACGGCGAGATCGACGCCAAGCCGGCGCGCGGCACGGTCGCCCTCGCGCGCTTGCCTGGCGACGGCTGGAACCTTTCGAATCTCGATCTCACGATCGGCTCGGTGCGCCTGAACGGCGCGCTGACGCTGGATCAGGCGAGCCGCGCCGCAGGCCGGCTCGTTCTCGCCGCGCGTAATCTCGACGATCTGTCGCCGCTGGCGCTGACGAAGCTCGGCGGGCAGCTCGACGCCGATCTTGCCTTCGACACCGTCGAGGGCCGGCAGAACCTTGATGTGACCGCGAAAGGCGCGAGGCTTGTCGCACCGTCGGCCACGATCGACCGGCTCGACGCGCGGGTGAATGCCGCCGATCTCTACGGCCGTCCGGTCCTGGATGCCGGCGTCGCGATCGACCGCGCGGTGCTGGCGGGCGAGCCCGTTACCGCGATCAGGCTCGATTCGAAGGGAAGTCTGCAGGGGAGCGATCTCACGCTTAGCGCCAATGCGCGCGGTTTCGCTTTGACCAGCGCCGGCAGGCTCGTCCCGGCGCAGCCGCTGCGGCTGGAGCTGGCGAGCTTCAACGCCAGCCGCGACGGCCGCCGCATCGCGCTCGCCAATCCCGCCACGATCGGCTTTTCGACTGGCGGCGTCACCATTGCCGGCCTCGCTCTGTCGATCGATGGCGGCAGCCTGACGCTGGACGGCCGTGCCGGCGACACGCTCGACCTCAAACTGGCTGCGACCGACGTACCGCTTTCGGCCGCCCGCATCGTCGCGCCGAAGCTCGATCTCGCCGGCACGCTGAACGCGCAGGCGCAGGTGACGGGGCGCTCCGACGCGCTGTCGGGCCCCTGGAGCCTGCGCATCGCGCGGCTCGCCACGCCGGAAACCCGGCGAGCCGGCCTGCCGCCGGTCGAGATCACGGGCTCGGGCCAGTTCAGCGGCAACCGCACCAGCGTGACCGCCTCGCTCGCGGCCGGCCGCTTCGTCAGCCTGACCGCCCGCGGTACGGCCCCGCTGTCGGCGACGGGACCGCTCGACCTGAAGGCGCAGGGTCGCCTCGACGCCGCGCTCGCCAACACGATGATCGCCGCGCAGGGCCAACGCCTCACCGGCGCGGTCGCGGTCGATCTCGCCGCCGCCGGCACCGCCGCCGGGCCGCGCCTGAGCGGAACGGCGACGCTGTCGGGCGGCTCTTTCACCGACGCGCTGCAGGGACTGCGGCTTACCGGCATCGAGGCCCGGCTCGCGGCGCGCGGCGACGCGGTCGCGATCGAACGGGCGACGGCCAGCACCGCCAATGGCGGCACGCTCTCGGCCAGCGGTCAGGTCAGGCTCGATCCGGCGGCCGGGTTCCCGGGCACGATCGCGCTGCGCGGCAACCGCGCCCAGCTCGTCTCGAACGGCATCGTCACCGCCATAGCCGATCTGAACCTTACGCTGGCCGGACCATTGGCGCAGCGCCCGCGCATCGAGGGACGCGTCGACGTCGTCTCGCTGGAGGTCGCGGTGCCGGATCGGCTGCCCGGCAATCTGCGTCCCGTCGACGGCGCCAAACATATCCGCCCGACGGGAACGGCGGCCGCGCGACTCGCCGCCCAGCGCAAGGCGCAAGCGCCGGCGCGACGCGGCGCGCGGCCTGCGCCCGCCTTCGACGCAGGCCTGGCCCTGACCATCTCCGCCCCCAGCCGCGTCTTCATCCGGGGCAGGGGCATCGACGCCGAACTCGGTGGCGAGCTGCGCGTCGCGGGAACCTCGGCTGCGCCGGCGCTGTCGGGCGGGTTCGACCTGCGTCGCGGCCGGCTGAACATCGCAAGCCAGCGGCTCGATTTCAGCCGCGGCCGCATCAGCTTCGCCGGCGGGACGATTCCCGAACTCGATTTCGTCGCCGAGACCCGGGCGGCGGACGTCACCGCCCGCATCCTCGTCACCGGCCCGGCCGACCAGCCGAGCTTCGCCTTCGGCTCCTCGCCCGATCTGCCGCAGGACGAGGTGCTCTCGCGGATCCTGTTCGCCCGGGCCTCGGGGTCGCTTTCGCCCTTCCAGGCGCTGCAGCTTGCGCAGACGGCGGCGCAGTTCGCTGGCGGCGGCGGCGACGATTCGTTCGAGCGCCTGCGCCGGTCGCTCGGCGTCGACAATCTCGACATCCAGGTCGGCGCTGGCGGGCCGACCGTCGGCGTCTCGCGCGCCATCAGCGACAACGTCTCGGTCGGGCTCAAAGCCGGTGCGCGGCCGCAGGACAGCGGCGTTTCGGTGAATATCGATCTGACGCGCCGGCTCAAGCTGCAGGCCGAAACGAACGCCGAGGGCGGCGCGGCCGTCGGCGTCGGGGCCGAGTGGGAGTGGTGATCAGGCTTTCTGCGGGCAGATTCGCCGTTCGATAGGTGGACGCGGCCGCACCCGATTCTGCCGCGCCGTCCCTGGATTCAGGCGCGATCCGGCGATCCTGGTTAAGGGGTGGTAAAATTCGCCGGTCAAAGCGTGGCGCGCCTGCAACACCGGGTTCCAAAGCACCCCTTGGGGGTTCTCGCCAGCGTGATCGAGGTTGATCGGCAACCCGGCATTCGTATGGTGATCATGCGTCGGGACGTTCCCGGTCGCTGTTTTTCGTCTTCGCCTCTGAATGGTTCAGGGACGTGGGCGAAAGGCCGGGAAGAGGCGAGTTCTTCGGTTTGGTCTCCTGGGGCCGCCGAAACGGAACGGACCAAAGCCCGAGGGTCTCGAAACTCATTTTGGAGGTTACCAATGAAGCTCGTTAAGAGCCTCCTCCTCGGTTCTGCCGCCGGTATCGCCGCGGTTGCCGGGGCTCAGGCCGCCGATCTTCCCTCGAGGAAGGCCGCTCCGGTCGAATACGTTCGCGTCTGCTCCGCCTATGGCGCAGGCTTCTTCTTCATCCCCGGCACCGACACCTGCCTGCGCGTCAGCGGTCGTGTTCGCGCCGAGTACACCGTCGGTGATCGCTACGGCGAGCAGTTCGACGCTTACGGCACCCGCGCTCGCGGCCGCCTCAACATCGACGCCCGCACCGCGACCGCCTACGGCCCGCTGCGCACGTTCTTCCGCTTCGAGCTGACCAACAGCTCGAACTTCTACGGCGGCACCTTCGGCGGCAACCAGGGCCTCATCGTCCCCGGCACCGCTCGCACCACCGCCACTGCCACGGCTTCGCTGCTCGACCTGGCCTTCATCCAGTTCGGCCCGATCACCGCTGGTCGCGCGCAGTCGTTCTTCGACTTCTACGCCAACGACTACGGCTTCTCGACCCTGCGCACGGCTGACTCGCGTCTGAACCTCCTCGCCTACACCGCGACGTTCGGCTCGGGCTTCTCGGCCACGATCTCGCTCGAGGATCGCGTCACCGGCACCGGCGCTCGTGAGAACGCTGCAGCCAACCGCGTCACCGGCGCTGCCATCGCTGTCGGCGGCCAGGACTTCCCGGATGTCGTCGCCTCGCTGCGCGTCGATCAGGGTTGGGGCTCCGCCCAGCTGTCGGGTGCTCTCACCCAGCGTTCCGTCATCAGCGCCCTCCCGGGTCTGGTCGGCGGCGACGAGTACGGCTTCGCCGTGCAGGGCGGCGTGAAGATCAACCTGCCGTTCCTTGCGGCTGGCGACGTCTTCTGGCTGCAGGCCGCCTATGCTGACGGCGCCGTCGGCTACCTCGGCTACGGCACCTCGGGCATCGCCCGTCTCGGCACGATCGCGGTTCCGGATATCGGCATCACCCCGGCCGGCAACATCAAGAACACGACCGGCTGGTCGATCGTCGCTGCGTTCCGTCACTTCTGGACCCCGCAGCTGCGTTCGGAGATCTACGGTTCGTACTCGCAGCTCGAGCTCGGCTCGATCGCTCCGCTCGCCACCTACGGCGCCGGCGCCATCGTTCGTCCGCTGGATCCCCGCGAGACGATCGTCGCTGGTAACCTGATCTGGACCCCGGTTTCGGGTCTCGATATCGGTGTCGAGGTCATCTACTCGCATGTCGACCTGCGCTCGCGCGTCGGCGTGGTGTCGAACACCGGCGCCCGTCTCGCCGGCATCGGCATCAAGAGCGACGACGCCTTCGCTGGCCGTCTCCGCATCCAGCGCGACTTCTGATCGGTTTCCGATCGAAGTCTCGTCTGCAAGACATGGAAGCCCCGGGGAAACCCGGGGCTTTTATCGTTTGGGGGCCGATGCTTAGCTTGAGCCACGCTTGACAGCGCCGCCGCTTCCGGACTGAGTTGACCGCACGGTAGGCTGCGACGGTGGACGCGTCGCGGCGGGGCTCGGGCGGGGACGGGAATGGCGCAGCCGGCACGGTGGTTATGGGGTCTGGCTCCACTGGCCTTGCTCTGGGGCATCGCCAATCTCACTCTCGATGAGTCCATCCAGAGCGATGTCGCCCGCCGTGCGACTGCGGCGGTGAGTGCGCTGGCGCCCGGAGCGCCCGGCGCGAAGCCTGTCTCCGCCCGCGTTTCCGGCCGCGATGTCGCGATCAGCGGCGAGGTTCTCTCGACCGATGGCGCCGGCCGCGCTTTGGCCGGCCTGCGCGCCGAGTTCGGCGTTCGCCGCGCGTCGGGCGAACTGACCCAGGTGGTGGCTCAAAAGCCTTATGGGTGGTCGGCCAGCCGCGCCGGCGACGTCGTCACCCTGGGCGGCTTTGTGCCCGACGAGGCGACCGCGATGGCCAATCTCGCGGCGGCCCGCGCCGCCGTGCCGAATCTGCGGGTCGAGGACCGCCAGACGCTGGCGTTCGGCGCGCCCGCGGGCTTTGCGGAGATGACGGCGTCGCTGCTGCGCAACCTGCCCGATATCGCTTCTGGCAAGCTTGCGCTCGACGACGAGCGTTTTTGCGTCGAGGGCAGCGCCGCGACGCCGGATGCCTTTCTCAGACTGCGGCAGGCGATGGGCCAGGGCGGCGCCGGCGGGTTCCGCGCGGTCGATTGCACCCTGACGCCGCCTGTCGTCCAGCCCTATCGCTGGAGCGTCGCGCGTAGCGCCGACGGTTCGCTGACGGTCGAGGGGTTTTATCCGTCCGACGATGTCCGCGAGCAGATGCTGGCGCTGCTGCGCCGCAACTTCCCCGATGCGCCGCGGATCGCCAATGACACGAAGCCCGCGCTCGGCGAGCCGGCCGCTTTCCTGCTGCGGATGACCCGCGCGATCGGCGATCTTGCCCGCCTGCGCAGCGGCAAGGCCGAACTTGACGGCGATGCCTACCGTCTATCCGGGCAGGGCCCGGAGGATTACGATGCCTGCCAGGCGCTCAGGCTGCTGATCGCGCAGACCGACGGCCCCGATTCCGTCGCGCAGGCTTCGATCGCCTGCCCGGATGCGCCGCCGCCTCTGCCGCCGATGCCGGTTCTCCCCGAGATTCCGCCGCTGTTTTTTCCGCCGGCCGCCGATCCGGCCCCGCCCGCGGCCGTCCCGCCGCAATCGGCCGCCGCGCCCGCCGATCCGCCGCCGCCCCCCGTTGCGCCTGTGGAGCCGCCGCCGGCCGTGGCTGTGGTCGTGCCGGCGCTGCCCGAGATCGCGCCGCCGGTTTTTCCGCCGCAGCCGCCACCGGCCGACATCGCGCTGCGCTGGAGCGCCGCCCTTGGCGAAGGCAGACTGCTCATTTCCGGCTTTGCCCGCGACGGAGCGGCGCGGGACGCGCTGCTCGCCGTCGCGCGCACGCTCTTCCCGTCCACGACCCTCGACGACCGCCTCACGATCGAGCCGCGCCTGAAGGATACGCCGGACTATGGTGCGGCCACCCGGTTCGCGCTGGACGTTCTTCGTCGCCTCGGAACCGGCTCGGTTTCGCTGGAAGGCGGCGAACTGGCCCTGTCAGGCGCGGCCGGAACCCTCGATGACTGGGCGGCGCTGCAGTCCCTGCTCCAGGGCGGCCTGCCCGCCGGCCTGACCAGCCGCGCGAGCGGCGCGGCAGTCGCGATCAGGCCTTATGGGCTCTCCGTCACGGCGGACAGATCCGGCGTCGGCCTGTCGGGCTACCTGCCGGACGAAAGCGCGCGCGCAGGCCTGCTCGCGCTGGTCGCGGCCTCGCCCCTGCGCGGCAAGGTTTCCGACGAGACGCGGATCGCCCCCGGCGCGCCGGCCGGTTTCGTCGAAGCCGCGCGCATGGTTTTGGCCAATCTGCTGCGGCTCGATCTCGGCTCGGCCAGCATCAGCGAAACCGGCGTCACCCTGCGCGGGCTGACCTGCCGGGACCTGATCAAGAGCGAGGTCGAGACCGCGGCTACGAGCACTTTGCCGGGCGGCCTCGCGGTCGATGCGCTCATCAGCCTGCGTCAGACAGGCTGCATGATCGACCCGCCCAACACCTGCCAGAACGATCTCGACGCCCTGACCAAGCGCAACACGGTGCTGTTCGCGCAGGGCACGACGGTGGTCAATCTCGATGCGACGACCGAGCGGGTCATCGGCGAGGCCTTCGCGATCCTGAAGCAGTGCCCGGCCTCGCGGATCACCATCGAAGGCCATGCCAATCAGGATGGCGAGCGCTCGGGCTTCGACAATCTCGATCTGTCGACGCGCCGGGCGCTGCGCGTGCGTGACGAACTCGTCCGCCGGGGGCTCGATCCGGGGCAACTCGCGGTGCGGGGGTTCGGCAGCCAAAGGCCGCTAAAGCCCCATGACGAGCCCGACGCCCGGATGCTCAACCGCCGCGTCCAGTTCACCGTCGCGAAATAGGGGCTGGGGACCATGCTTTATCTCGCCTCGCAATTCGCCTGGTTTCTGCTCGCGGCCTTCGCGCTTGGCTTCGTGATGGGCTGGGTCAGCCAGAACGGTGAAAAGCTCGAACTCTGGTCGAGCAAGCTCGTCCTGGCCGCCGGCGCCTGGCTGATGGCCGGCGCGGTGAGCTGGATGCAGGCGCTCAACGGCCTCCCGGCGCTGTGGCTGGAGACGGCGCTGCTGTTCCTCGCGGTGTATTTCGCCGGCTGTGCTCTGGCCGGCACCGTGCGCGCCGCGATGCAGCCCAAGGCGCTGGCGCAGGCCGCGATCGGCCTCGACGGCATGCCGACGCTGGAGGGCGCTGCCGCCGCGCTGGCCGGAAGCGGCCCGGATGCGGCCGAGCGCGCTGCCGCCATCACGGCCACGACGCGGGAGGCCTCGACGCAGGTCAAGCAGGCGAAGGAAACCTTCGACGAGGGCAAGGCGGTCGTCGATGAGGTCAAGTCGGCCGGAGAGACCGTCAAAAGCATGCTCAAGGTCGAGGACGAGGACGCAATTCCCGGTCAGCGCCCGGCCGGCCTCGTCGCGGCCCGCGCCCAGACGCCCGACGATCTCAAGCTGATCAAGGGCATCGGCCGCCAGAACGAGGGCCGCCTGCACGGGCTCGGCATCTGGCATTTCGACCAGATCGCGGCCTGGACGCCTGAGAACGTCGAATGGGTCGGCGGTTATCTCGCCTTTCCCGGCCGCATCGAGCGTGAGGACTGGGTCGGGCAGGCCAAGGCGCTGGCAGCCGGCGTCGAGACGGAGTTCGCCCGCAGGGCCAAGGCCGGAGAGGTGGCGTCATCGCGCGACGACGGCATGCACGGGCAGGGCAATGTCGCAGCGCTCAAGGATGGCGAGTTCGACGGCGACAGGCCGGCCAATCTGCTCGGCGAGGCGCGAGACGGAAAGCCCGACGATCTCGCTTTGCTAAAAGGTGTCGGGCCGGCGGTCGCGGCTGATCTCAACCGCCTCGGCATCTGGCATTTCGACCAGATCGCCGTGCTGAAGGACACCGAGATCCGCTATCTGTGCGCCTTCGCCGATGTGCCGGCCGCGACCTCGCAGAGCTGGCGCGAGGACGCCGACATCCTCAGGCATGGTGGCGACACCGCGCATTCGCGCAGCGTCAAGGCCGGGCGAAAGCCGCAGGGCTGACGGTCAGGCGGCCTTTTTCTCGGCCCTTGCGATCAGCTTGCCGATCCGCCGGACCATGTCCTTTGGC
Source organism: Rhizobiales bacterium CCH3-A5 (assembly GCA_001556025.1). Taxonomy (GTDB): domain Bacteria; phylum Pseudomonadota; class Alphaproteobacteria; order Rhizobiales; family Beijerinckiaceae; genus Allobosea. The sequence goes on along the minus strand of LSIB01000072.1, from coordinate 50,215 downwards.
CCCAGCAGCGGCGCATGGCCCTGGCCCGGTGCGACGAAGGTTTCGCAGGCCGGGTGGAGCTGGCCCATCTCGACCAGGGTTTTCTCGGCCAGCAGGTCGGAGTTCGCGCCACGGATTGCCAGCACCGGCACCGCGTTCAGCCCCGCGAAATAGGCCCAGAGCACTGGCAGCGGCGCTTCGAGATCGAGCTCTTCCAGAACCTTCATCAGGTTCGGATCGTAGTCGGGTGCGAGCTTGCCGTCGCGCTCAGTCCAGGTCCGGCGCGCCATCATCTCCCATTCGGCTTCGCCGAAGAGCGGGAACTGCTGGTCGGAGAGCCGCTTCAGGATTTCGGCGCCTTCGGTGAAGCTGCGTGGCGACGGGAGCTTGCCAACATAGCCGCGGATGCGCAGCAGGCCGCGTGCGTCGATCACCGGGCCGATATCGTTGAGCACCGCGCCCTTGATCATGGCGGGCCGCGCCGCAGCCAACGCCATGGTCAGCAAGCCGCCGCGCGAGGTGCCGACGAAGATCGCCTCCTCGATGCCGGCCGCCGTCAGCACCTGCATCAGGTCGTCGAGTTCGACGCGGATGTCGTAGTTGCGCCAGTCCTTGTCGAAGCCCGAGCGGCCGCGCCCGCGATAATCCAGCGCCAGCACGCGGCGCGGTTTTGCCTCGTCGGTCGAAAGCGCCAGCGCCAGTTCGTGCGAATCGGCGGCCGTGCGTGCGAAACCCGGCAGGCAGACGACCGGGATCGCGTGCGAGGCGAGGGGGCCGTAATCGCGCGCATGCAGTTTCAATCCGTCGCGTGCGGTGACGAAAAGCGAAGTAAAGCCGGTGTCGAAAGCTGTGGTGAACAAACCCTCGGCCCTTATCCTGATCGCGATCTCGTCGCGATTTACTCCCGCTTCCCGCCGCGCTTCAAGTCGTGGTCGATCAGGAAGGCGGTTCGCTGGTTGAGGCGCTGGCGGTAGACCTGCACATTCTCCATCACCCGCTGCACATAGTTGCGCGTCTCGTAGAACGGGATGCGCTCGACCCAGTCGATGGCGTCGACCTCCGGCTTGCGCGGATCGCCATAGGCCTCGATCCATTTCTTCACATTGCCGGAGCCGGCATTGTAGGCGGCGAAGGTCAGGATATAGGAGCCGCGCCAGTCCTTCAGCAGATCGTTGAGATGGGCCGCGCCCATCCGCGCCGAGTAATGGGCGTCCTGCCCCAGTCTGGGCCAGTCGAAGGGCAGGCTCGCGCGCCTGGCCGTCTCGCGCGCGGTCGCCGGCATCATCTGCATCAGCCCGCGCGCGCCCGCATGCGAGATCGCGGTCGGGTCAAAGGCGCTCTCCTGCCGGGCGATGGCATGGACGACGGCCCGCTCCATCGGGTCGCCCAGCACCGGGAAATCCGGAACGCCATTGGTCGGGAAAGCGGCCGTGTCGAGCGGAAAACCGCGATGCAGTGCCTGCTTGCCGAGAGACAGCTGGCCGCGCGCGTCGCTTTCCTTCGCAGCGATGGCCGCGACCGCCTCGAGCGCCGGTGTGGTGTGCAGGCGCTGGGCGAGGTCGCCGAGAAGCTGGGCGGCAAGATCGCGCGCGCCGATGCTGTAAAGCATGCGCACGCCCTGATGGCCCGGCAGCGCCTCCAGCGAAGCCGAAGCCGCGCGCCGCAGCGGCAGATCGGGGAGGCCGAGACGCGCGCGGGCGAGCTGCCCGTAATAGGCGATCGGGTGCTCGGCGGCGCGCTCATAAGCTTCGTTGGCGTCGTCGGCGCGTCCGAGCGCGTCGAAAGCGCGGCCCTGCCAATAGGCGGCGCGCGAGACCGAGACCGGCGTCTCGGCATGGCGGGCCGCCTCGCTGAAATGCGTCAGCGCCGCCGCCGCATCCTGTCGGAACCGCAGTGCGATGAAGCCAGCATGCCATTCGGCGTCGATCTTCGCGACGGAGCCTTCCGCGCCATGGCCGGCCGCGACCTGATAGGCCAGTGCCGCCTCGCCGCTGTCGAGCAGTTTCCGCGTGATCAGCCGGCGCTCGATCCACCATTCGTCGCCGTCTCCGAGCAGCGCCGGATCGCGCGGGACGTTCGCGATCGCCTTGGCGGCTTCAGCCGGCTTGTCCTGTCGCCGCGCCTGCTGCGCCAGCAGGAAGGCATATGAGGTGTCGCCCTTCATCGAAGCTGGAACGGAGGCGATGACAGCGGGTGCGACCGGCCTCTTCGCCTTGCCGCTGGCGAGCCGCGCCTGGGCGAGCTTGACGTAGTCTGCGGAGACGCGTGCCGCGTTGCGCAAAGCCGGCCCGGCATTGCCCCTGAAGATGTAGCGCTCCGCCCGCAGCCTGTGGTCGGCGTTCGTCAGCGCGTCGCCGAACTCGGCCAGCACGAGCTTTTCCAGAGCCTCGCCGAAATGATCCTGCCGCCAGAGCTGACGGACAAGGTCATTGGCTTCGACGGTCTCGCCATCGGCTTTCAGCGCCCGCGCCAACGCGACGCGGCCGGCCGGGCTGACAGGCCGCTGACCATGGAAGAAGATCCGGATCGTGGCGGCGTTCCGCTTCTCCGCGATCAGCGCCTCCTCGGCGCGACGGCGAAACAGCGTCGTCGCCGGATAGTTCGGATAGGCCTGCAGAAAGGCGTTCAGGCGATTGAACGGGATCGTCGTCGCGCCGCTGCGGATCGCCACCCATTCCAGCAGGGCCCGGATGGCGCGGTCCTCGATTGAGGCCGCAATCGCGTCGCCCTCGCCGAGCGCCCCCCGGCGGTAGGCGGCGATGGCGGATTTGACCGCTTCCGGATCGGCTGCAGGCGCATGGCGCAGGCCATCGCTTGGAAACGCGGCCGTCGTCTCGACATCGACCGGGTCGGGCCGGCCCTGCTGGCTGCGGTGGTCGCCATCGTCGCCCGCCATCGCCGCGCCGCCGGCGAGCAGCATGAGCAGGGCGATGCAGGCCAGAAGCCTGGCGGCGGCGGAGAGGACCATGGCGCGCTCCACGGAAGGTGCAAAGCGTGATGGTCCGGCATGCGGGTTTATGAAGCCTTAACCATGCGGCCACGGATTTTGATGGGTTGCCGGCTTTGCCTTGGCTGGCCAAAGGTTTATGTCTGTCGCCCGTTTGACATCAGGTTCTTTGCAGCTTCCACGTTCGAGGCCTTCGCCCATGACCAAGCTCACCGCCTTCACCGGCTCGATGCCCGCGCTGGTGACGCCCTTCAAGGGCGGCAGGATCGACGAGGCGGCCCTGCGCGCGCTCGTCGACTGGCAGATCGAGAGCGGCAGCACTGGCCTCGTGCCGGTCGGCACGACAGGCGAGAGCCCGACGCTCTCCCATGACGAGCACAAGCGCGTCACCGAGATCGTCATCGACCAGAACAAGGGCCGCGTTCCGGTCATCGCCGGCGCAGGTTCCAACGACACGACCCATGCGGTCGAGTTCGCGCAGCATGCCGAGAAGGCCGGCGCCGACGCGGTGCTGGTGGTCACGCCCTACTATAACAAACCGACCCAGGAGGGCATGTACCGGCACTTCAAGGCGGTGAACGACGCGATCGGCATTCCGATCATCATCTACAACATCCCCCCGCGCTCGGTCGTCGATATGTCGGTCGAGACGATGGCGCGGCTCTACGAGCTGAAGAATATCGCAGGCGTGAAGGACGCCACCGCCAATCTCGCCCGCGTCTCGCAGCAGCGCCACGCCATGGGACCGGACTTCATCCAGCTTTCGGGCGAAGACATGACGGCGTTGGCCTATATGGCGGCCGGTGGCCATGGCTGCATCTCGGTCGTCGCCAATGTGGCACCCCAGCTTTGCGCCGATCTCATGACTCATGTTGCGCGCGGCGACTATGCCGGCGCGCTCAAGGTGCAGGACCGCCTCACGCCGCTGCACGACGCGATCTTCAAGGAGCCGGGCCTCGCCGGCGCCAAGCACGGCCTGACCTTGCTCGGCCGCTGCGAGGAGGAGGTCCGCCTGCCGCTGGTTCCGGTGACGCCCGCGACCGGCAAGGTCATCGCCGAGGCGATGGTGTTCGCCGGGCTGTTGAATGCTTAAGTAGGGTGTTCGCGCTCGCCCGGTCTCCCGGCGGGCGTCGGGGAGAGATCGATGTACGAGCCGAGCCATTTCAAGGTCGAGGACCGCGCCGCGCTGCACGAGGTGATGCGCGCCCATCCGCTCGCCACGCTGGTGACGATGGGCGAGGGCGGGCTGATCGCCAATCCCGTGCCTTTCGTGCTGCATGCCGAGGAGGGCGAACAGGGGGTGCTGCGCGCCCATCTCGCCCGGCCCAACCCGCAATGGAAGGCGATCGCGGCCGGGGCGGAGACCCTGGTGATCTTCACCGGCGTCGAGCGCTATGTCACGCCGGCCTGGTATGCGTCCAAGAAGGAGCACGGCAAGGTCGTGCCGACCTGGAATTACGTCACCGTGCAGGCACGCGGCCCGGCGCGCGCGATCGAGGACGGCGGATGGCTGCATACGCATTTGGAGGCGCTGACCGCACAGCAGGAGCGCCCGCGCGACGAGCCCTGGGCCGTGACGGACGCGCCCGAGCCCTTCATCAACGCGCTGTCGCGCGGCATTGTCGGGATCGAGATCGAGATTGCCTCTCTCGCCGGCAAGTTCAAGCTCAGCCAGAACCGGCCGGAAGCCGACAAGCACGGCGTTCTCAACGGCTTGTCGGCCGACCCTGAATCGGAATCGCAGGCCATGGCCGTGATGGTCAAGGCGCATGCGCTGGGCGAGAGGCCATGAACAGGCCCGATCCCGACCGCTACAAGCTCGCCGCCGACAACCGCAAGGCGCGCTACAATTATGAAATCACGGAAACCCTCGAGGCCGGCATCGCGCTGCAGGGCACCGAGATCAAATCGCTGCGCGGCGGACGTGCGACGATCGGCGAGAGCTATGCCGGGCCGATGGGCACGGAGCTCTTCCTGTTCAACGCCCATATCCCGGAATATCTCGAGGCCAACCGCTTCAACCACGATGTCCGCCGGCCGCGAAAGCTCTTGCTGCACCGCCGCCAGATCAACAAGCTGATGGGCGCGATCCAGCGCGACGGCTACACGGTGATCCCGCTGAAGGTCTATTTCAACGAGAAGGGCCGCGCCAAGGTCGAACTCGGCCTCGGCAAGGGCAAAAAGCTGCACGACAAGCGCGAGACCGAGAAGAACCGCGACTGGAACCGCGACAAGGCGAGGATCATGAAGGCCGGGGGGTGATCCCTTCCCCCCCCGTGTGGAAGAAAGTGGTGCGAAGCGCCGGATGAGGGTCGCGCCAGGGCAGCCCGACCGCTTACCCCAACCCTCTCCCGCGAGGGGTGAGGGGGAGGGTCACCCCTACGCCATCGCCTTCTTGAAGTTCTCGTTCGCCTTGTCCCAGTTCACGACCTTCCACCAGTTGGCGAGATAATCGGCCCGGCGGTTCTGGTGTTTGAGATAGTAGGCGTGCTCCCAGACATCGACGCCGAGGACGGCCTGCGCGCCGAGTTCGAGCGGCGTGTCCTGATAGGGCGTCGCCACGATGGCGAGCTTCTTGTCCTTGTCGACGACGAGCCAGGCCCAGCCCGAGCCGAAGCGTGTCATCGCCGCCGCGTTGAGTTTCGTCACGAGATCGACCGTCGAGCCGAGCGAGCCCTCGATGGCGCTCCGAAGCTCGGCCGAAGGCTGCTTCGCCCCGCCCGGCATCATCGCATTCCAGAAGAATGTATGGTTCCAGTGCCCGCCGAGATTGTTGCGCACCGCGGCGCGCTGCGCCTCCGGCACGGCGTTGAGATCGGCCAGGATCGTCTCGATCGGCGTCGTCTTCAGACCGTCCCATTGTCCGGCGAGCGTGTTGAGATTGCCGATGAAGGCGTTGTGATGCGCCGAATGGTGGATGCGCATCGTGGCCGTATCGATATGCGGCTCCAGCGCCTCGTAAGGATAGCCGAGCGGCGGCAGGGTGAAGGTCGGCGGGGCTGGCGGCGCGGCAGGGGCCGGCGCGGCCTGACCGAGGACGAGGGAAGGCCTGGCGAGCGCAACGGCTCCAAGCGCGAGCCCGCTGATCACATGACGGCGATGCAAGGTGATTCCTCCCCAACGGTTTTGATTGAGACACAGAGTGGTCGGACTTGCCCAACGGTCAAGTCACGCTTTGCCGCAGCCGGTATGATCGGCCTGAAAGCCTTGACCCGGCTGGTCAGCCTTCGACAGGCTCGTCGCCCTGCCGGATGCCGTAGCGCCGTTCCAGCCCCGGATTGCCGGGCGTCGCCGGAGGCCCGCCCGTGGCCGCCCGTGCATGGCGCTCGGCCGGGTCGCGGCCGATCTTCTGCATCAGATGGGCGAGGTCGAGGAAATCGTCGCATTGCCGGCGCAGATCGTCGGCGACCATCGGCGGGTTGGTGGTGATGGTGGACACCACAGAGACCTTTACGCCCTTGCGCTGCACCGCCTCGACCAGCGGGCGGAAGTCGCCGTCGCCGGAGAACAGGTATATCTGGTCGAGATGCGGGGCGAGCTCGAGCATCTCGATCGCCAGCTCGATGTCCATATTGCCCTTGACGCGCCGGCGCCCGGTCGCGTCGGTGAACTCCTTGGCCGCCTTGGTGATGACGCGGTAGCCATTGTAGTCGAGCCAGTCGACCAGCGGCCGGATCGAGGAATACTCCTCGCTCTCGATCAGCGTGGTGAAATAGAACGCCCGGATCAGATTGCCGCGCGACTGGAACTCCTTCAGCAGCCGGCGATAATCCATGTCGAAGCCGAGTTGCTTCGAGGTGGCGTAGAGATTGGCCCCGTCGATGAAAAGCGCGATGCGCGGTTCGGCTGCCATGGCAATGCTCCGGTTTGAAATATGAGGTTGAAATCGCAGAATCGGGAAAGATGACGGTTTAACAATGTCGAAGGCTTGCCGTTTTGCCAGCAACTCAGGGTTTGTTCCGGGGCGCGGTGTCGCAACCGGCACAGCGCTCGCGCCGCCCTGATCAGGCGCTCAATCCACGGCTGCCGGGCTTGACTGCTGGGATCGCCGCCAGCTCCGGCGGCAGCGCGTCCGCTGGATAATCGGGCACGTCGAGGCTAATCAGCGAGACCAGCGGCACGCCGACATCGACGCGGCCGGCCGAGCGGTCGACGAGGCAGGCCGCGCCGAGCAGCGTACCGGGCTCGGCCGCGATCGAGGCGAGGCACTCCCGCGATGACAGGCCGGTGGTGACGATGTCCTCGACCATGACGACGCGCGCGCCGGCCGGAATCGCAAAGCCGCGCCTCAAGCGGAACTGCCCGTCCTCGCGCTCGACGAAGATCGCCTTGGCCTTGAGGTGGCGCGCGGTCTCGTAGCCCGGCACGATTCCGCCGACCGCCGGCGAGACGACGTAATCGACGCGGCCAAACGCCGCCTCGATCTTTGCGGCCAGCGCCTTGCAGACACGCTCGGTCCTTACGGGATCCTGGAAGATGAACATTTTCTGCAGGAAGACCGCGCTGCGCCGCCCCGAGGACAGGATAAAGTGCCCTTCGAGCAGCGCCCCGGCATCGCGGAACTCGGCCAGAACCTCGTCATCGGTCATCGTCGCAAAACCATCGCAAAAGGAACCCGTCGCGCGTCTTTGCGACTCCCGGCGACGCATTTCAAGCGCGCCGGTCAAAGCCTCTGTGGGCGAGCAGGATCAGCTCAGCGGCAGATCGTGGCGAGCGGGCCTGGCGGGAGCGGCGTCGCGCGGCCATCCTCGAAGACGAAGACGGCGTCGGGCCGGCCCTTCGCGCAGTCGAAATCGGCCGGCAGCATGATCGCGAAGCCGAAGCGTTGGCTCTCGAGGTCCTTTCGGCCGAGTTCGCGGGCAGTCGCGACGCGCATCCGCCGCATCCGGTCGATCGCCACGAGGTCGCCACCCTGCCGGATCGCGATGTGGGTCGCGAGGCGCGGCTGGTCGAGATCGACGCCATAGCCGCGCACGACCCAACGCTTGTCGCCGAGGCGGGAGACGGAATCGATTTCGGCCCGCATGCCGGGGCTGGCCGCGGCGAGCGGGGCCGCGAGGAGGCGCCGCGCCTGCGCTTCCTCGGCGCGGTCCGTCCGGACCTCCCATTCGGCATAGATGCCGATCGTCAGGAAGGCCGCGATGAAGCCTAGCGCGCTGGCGCGCACGCGCCGGGCCGGAGCTCTGTCGATGGCGCGCTTCAGCCAGCGGTGCAGGCCAAGGTCGGCGGGCCCGAGCAGCAGAGCAAGGCCAAGCGCCGAACCGACCATCGCGACCCAGACCAACGCCGAAGGCATGCGTTCAGGCAGCGCCATCTCGACCAGCAGGAAGACGGGGACATGGCAGAGATACAGCACATAGCTGGCATCGCCGAAGCGCGCGCCGAGCCGGCCGGGCCAATGCAGCGCGGGCTGCGACGGCGAACGGATCGCCGCGGCGACCAGCAGGCTCGCCGACAGGCCCGCGAACAGGCGCAGATAGTCGTAGGGCAACACCGCCATCGGAAGCGCGGCCAGCCCGGCCGCAATCATCAGGCCCGGTGGCAGCCAGCCCCTGCGATGCGCGCCGGCGCACAGAAAGCCGAGAAGGAAGGGCAGGTTGATCATGCTGAGCGGAAGCTCGCTCAGAACCGGCAGGACGATATCGGCCCGGCCCGGCCCCCAGACCCAGGCGAAGACGACAAGCCCGAGCCAGCCGAAAACGAACGGCGTCGCGTAACGCGCAAGCCCCAGAAAGCCGAGGCAGGCCAGCACGACATAATAGCTCATCTCGTAGAGCAGGGTCCATTCGACCGCGAGGAAGTAGCCGCGCGGCCCGGCCGGAACCAGCGACAGCGACAGCGCATTCAGGCCGCGTGGCTGGCCGGCCAGAATAAAGGCCAGCGCGAACAGCCCGGTCAGCAGCAGCATCGGCGGGTAGATCCGTGCCAGCCGGCTCATCAGGAAGCGCCCGGGCGTATCGCGCACGATCAGTTCCGCCATCAGATAGCCCGACAGCGCGAAGAACACCGCAACGCCATAGCCGCCGAAAAAGCCGCTGAAGATGGGCAGGAAGCGGCCGTCTCCACGCAGGTCATCGAGGTAGTGCGCGCCGTGATAGAGCACGACCGCCAGCGCCGCCGCCGCGCGCAGATACTGCAGCCGGATATTGCGCTGCCCGGCGACCGCTGGCGCGGCCACTGTGGACGCGCCGGTCCCGATCGCGAGATCGAGGCCGGATTTGCCGGCGACGTCGCTCATCGCTGCTCGCCCGCGATGATCGTCGAGGCGGATGGCGTCGCCCTCGGGGCAGGGCGCGCGGGCCGGCAGGCGGCGGACAGGCCAGTCATGGCTCAAGCTCTCATGCGACTCGTCCGACGCCGCATGTTTCTGCTTGATGTCGGACTATTGCTGTCTGTGACAGCTACCCGCATAGGGGCCGCGCTGACAAGTCGTCGATGGTCCGCGCTGCCGGTCGGCGATCTCACGCGTATTGCGCAAGCCCCGCGCCGAAGGACCAGTTTTCGCGCGCCGCTTCGACCAGATTGATGAAGATGTCGTCCGGTCTCAGGCCGGGGTCGCGGCCGAGATTCTCGGCGATGCGGGCAAACAGCGCCTTCTTCTGCGCGACGCCGCGCGTATTCGACACGGTGAGCTGGATATAGACCAGCCCGGCCGAGCGCTCGAAGCCGAAATAGCTGGGACTGAAGATGAACTCCTCGGCCTCGTGCTGGTGGATGACGGCGAAAAGGTCGTCCTCGGGCACGTCGAACGTCTCCCGCAGCGCGCGATAGACACCGTCGACGATTGTCGCGGATTGCGAGGCCGGGCGGCCCCGCCTCATGGAAATGCGGATGAGGGGCATGGTCGTCTCCTGCTGGGGCGCGGGATCGGATGGCCCCGGCAGCAGCAACCTAGCCATATCTCAGAAATCGTAGTACCGTATCAAAACGGATACCAATGATATGGAAATACGATGATTGGCCATCGCCCGCTCGATATCGAGGCCGTCGCGGCTTTCCTGAGCGCTTCGGAGTTCCGGAGTTTCACGCGCGCAGCCCAAGCGCTGGGCACGACGCAGTCGCTGGTCAGCACCCGCGTCAAACGGCTGGAAGCGATGCTCGGACATGCCCTGATGCAGCGCCATCCGCGCCTCGTGCGGCTCACCGCCGAGGGCGAGCGCTTCCTGCCGGCGGCGCGCGATCTGATGGCGGCGCATCGGCGCGCCTGCGATGCCTTCAGCGAGGCACGCGAACGGGTTGCGATCGGCATCAGCGAACAGGCTGTCGGCCCCGACGCGCCCGCCATCCTGGCGCGGCTGGCGGCGCATGATCCGCATTGGCTGATCGACCTGCGCATCGCCGCTTCCGCAGCGCTGGAAGAGGCGTTCGAGGCCGGGCAGCTCGACATCGTCGTGCTACGCCGGTTCGGCCCCGGTCGCACGGGCGAGGTGCTGCGGCGAGATGGCTTCGGTTGGTTCGCCGCCCCGGGCCTTGTGCGTCGCGAGGGTGAGCCCTTGCCGCTCGTCAACCTGATGGCTGAGTGCGGCCTGCGCCGGCTGGCGACGCAGGCGCTCGCTGAGGCCGGCATCGCCTGGCGCGAGGCCTTCATCGGCGGCGGCATGGCGGCTGTTCTGGCGGCGGTGCAGGGCGGGCTGGGCGTCTCGCCGCTGGCGACCCGGATCGCGCCCGTCGGCGCGGTCGATGTCGCGTCCGATTGGGGCCTGCCGTCGCTGGGCAAGTCCGACGTCGTCCTGCGCAGCAACGTCTCGACGCCGCGGGGCAACACGCTCGTGCGGGAGCTGGCTGCAGCCTTCAGGGCAGGGCGGTAAGCTTCACCCCTTCGGAAACTCCAGCCCCATCTCGCGATAGCGCTCCGGATCGTCGCTCCAGTTCTCGCGCACCTTCACGAACAGGAAGAGATGCACCTTGGCCTCGGCCGCGTCCGCGATCTCGATGCGAGCCTTCTGGCCGATCGCCTTGATCGTCTGGCCGCCTTCGCCGAGCACGATCTTCCGCTGGCCTTCGCGCTCGACATAGATCGTCTGCTCGATCCGCACCGAGCCGTCGGGCCGCTGCTGCCACTGCTCGGTCTCGACTGTGGAACGATAGGGCAATTCGTCATGCAGCCGCTCGAAAATCTTTTCGCGCGTGATTTCTGCTGCAAGGAAGCGCAGCGGCGCGTCCGAGATCTGGTCCTCCGGATAGAGCCAGGGGCCGAGCGGCAGCCTTGTCTCCAGCCAGGTCATGATGTCCTTGCAGCCATAGCCGGTCAGCGCCGCGATCATGAAGGTCGCCTCGAACCGGCCCTGTTCGTTCACTTTCGTGGTGATCTCGAGCAGCTTCTCCTTCGCCACCGTGTCGATCTTGTTCAGGATCAGGAACTTCGGCTGCTTCAGTTCGGCCAGTTTTTCCAGCAGCCGCGTGTTCTCTTCATTGGCGAAGCGCTCGACATCGATCAGCACGCCGATCAGGTCGGCGTCGGTCGCGCCGCCCCACGCGCTCGTCACCATGGCGCGGTCGAGCCTGCGCTTGGGCGCGAAGATGCCGGGCGTATCGACGAAGATGACCTGCGCCGGCCCCGACAGGGCGATACCGCGCACCTGCGTCCGCGTCGTCTGCACCTTGCGCGAGACGATCGAGACTTTTGCGCCGACGAGCTGGTTCAGCAGCGTCGACTTGCCGGCATTGGGCGCGCCGATCAGCGCCACGAAGCCGCAGCGGGTGGGCCGGCCCTTGTCCAGAAGATCGTCCGGCTCAGCCATGATCGCTCACTCCTTGCTCGGCCCAGAGGCCCTCGCGGCGCAGGAAGGCTTCCGCCGCCGCCTGCTCGGCGAAACGCTTGGACGGGCCCTGCGCCTCCGCGTCGGGCAGGCCCGCGATCCGCGCCGCGACGCGGAACACCGGCGCATGATCGGGTCCCGACCGGCCGCGCTCGCTATAGGTCGGCGTCGGGTAGCCCTTGCCCTGCGCCCATTCCTGCAGCGCCGTCTTGGCGTCACGCAGAGGCCGCACCGGTTTCAGCAGCCGCTCGCCCAGCGCCCGCTCGACCAGCGCGCGCGCAGCACCGTAGCCGCCATCGATGAAGACCGCGCCGATGATCGCCTCGCAAGCATCGGCCAGGATCGCCTTGTTCTTGCGCGCCCCGCCGAGGATCTCTCCCTCGCCGAGCCGCATGTAGCTGCCGAGATCCCAGCCCAGCGCCACCTCGGCGCAGGTTTCCTTGCGCACGAGATCGGCCAGCCGGCGCGACATGTCGCCTTCCTCGGCCAGAGGATAGCGCGCAAACAGCATGTCGGCGACGCTGAGGCCCAACACGCGATCACCGAGGAACTCGAGCCGCTGGTAGCTCTCGAGCCGCGGGCCGTCATGGCTCATATGGGTCAGCGCTGCGATCAGCAGCGTCCGGTCGGCGAAGCCGTGGCCGAGCGTCGCCTCGAGCCGCGCCAGATCCGGCGCCTTACGCGCGCCGTCGCCGCCCTTGCTCACTTGATCCCGCTGAACAGGCGGCCCCAGCGCACGGTCCAGGGCCATTCCCAGATGCGCCAGGCCGAAGCCCCGTCCTCGATCGAGAAGAAGATGATCTCGGCCCGGCCGACGAAGTTCTCGAACGGCACGAAGCCGACGCTGCGATCGCGCGAATCCAGCGAATTGTCGCGGTTGTCGCCCATCATGAAGAAATGGCCGGCGGGCACGGTGAACACGGCGGTGTTGTCGAACGTGCCGGTGTCGCCCTCGTTCTCGATGATCTGGTGGCTGACGCCATTGGGCAGCGTCTCGCGATAATGCATCACCGGCCGGCTGCGCCCCCAATTGTCCTGGGCGACATAGTCCGCGATGCGCTCGCGCTTCACGGCTGTGTTGTTGATGTGCAGGATGCCGTCGATCATCTGGATGCGGTCGCCGGGCAGGCCGACGACGCGCTTGATGTAGTCCGTCGAGTTGTCGGTCGGCAGCTTGAAGACGGCGATGTCGCCGCGCTTGGGCTCGGCCGCCCAGACCCGGCCGGAGAAAAGCGGCGGGCTGAAGGGAACAGAATGCTTGGAATAGCCGTATGTATACTTCGAGACGAACAGATAGTCGCCGATCAGCAGCGTCGGGATCAGCGAGCCTGATGGAATGTTGAACGGCTGGAACAGCAGAGTGCGGATGACGAGCGCGATCAGAAGGGCCTGGACGACGACCTTGATCGTCTCGAGAACGCCGCCCTCGTCCTTGGCGGGCTTGTCCTGGGCCGTCTTGTTCTTGATCTCGGCGTCGTTGGCCACGCGGGCGCTCCTGTCCAGGCTGTCAACGCGCGGTCTAGCCCACTCTTGCCCGCCCGACAACGGCGCTGCCGCATCTCGGGCGCGCGTCGCCGGATCGCGCATAGATCGACACCCGGTTGACACGGTATTGCGTCTTTTCATGGCGACGGTCGCGCTGCGTCATGATCAAAGCGCACCCATGATCGAAATCTCGCGCTCGCAGGAGATCGGAGCAGCCAGCGCGACCGGCCTTGCGCCGACCTCTCCATGACATCCCCCGCTGAAGCCATGCCCCCTCTCGTCTCTCCCTCCGCCGGCAGGTCGAACGCGCTCGTCGGCCTCGCCGTTGCACTCGTCGCCTTCGCCGCCGCGCTGGCCCTGCGTTTCGGCCTTGATGATGTTCTGCCGGCCGGTTTTCCGTTTCTGACGTTCTTCCCGGCCGTTATCGTCACCGCCGTCTTCTGCGGAATCTGGGCCGGCTCGCTCTGCGCGCTGCTCTGCGGCCTCGCGGCCTGGTACTGGTTCATCCCTCCTGCCGGCTTCGCGCTGGATCGCCAGAGCGCGCTGGCGATGGGCTTCTATGTCTTCATCGTCGTGGTCGATATCGTCCTGATCCACATCATGCATCTGTCGATGCGTCGGCTTGAACTGGAGAAGGCGCATTCGGCAGGCCTTGCCGAGCAGCAGCGCACGATGTTCGAGGAGTTGCAGCACCGCGTCGCCAACAACATGGCCTTCGTCGCGAGCCTGCTCAACATGTCGCGCCGGCGCATCGCGCAGGACCCTGCCGCCGCCCCCCTCGTGATCGACGAGGCGCGCGCGCGCATCGAGACGATGGCGCGCATCCACCGCCGCCTGCACGACCCCAACAGCGTCGATCTCGCGGTCGGCGTCTATCTCGACGAACTCTGCCGCGACGTGCTCTCGGCCTCGGGCGCGCAAGGCGTGACCTGCAAGGTCGAAGCGCCGGCCATGACGCTCGACATCCGCACGCTGACGGCGCTTTCGCTCTTCGTGACCGAGGTGATGACCAATTCGATCAAGCACGCCTTTCCCGAGGGGCGCGGCGGCACGATCGCGGTCCGGTTGGAACGCCGTGATGAAGACACGCTCGAACTGACCATTGCGGATGACGGCGTCGGCCTCGATCCCGGCAGCGCCGCAAAACCCGGCCATGGCCTCGGCCTGCGCATCATCAAGGCCCTGGGCGCGCAGTTGCGCGGTGAGTACAGCATGGAGAGCGTTGGCGGCACCAAAACGCGGCTGGCATTTCCGGGCTGAGGAGAAATGGCGCGACTCAACCGACCGGAAGCGCCCGCGCTTCGATGACCACGAAAGCCTGCGCCATGGGCGGCTCGTCGGTCATCGTGACATGGACGATCGCCTCGTACCCTTCCGGAGTTATCGCCTTGAGGCGCGTCGCCGCCCCTCCCGTCAGCCGCAGCGTCGGCCGGCCGCCCGGCAGGTTGACCACCTCCATGTCGCGCCAGAACACGCCGGCGCGCAGGCCGGTGCCGAGCGCCTTGGAGCAGGCCTCCTTGGCGGCGAAGCGCCGCGCATAGGATTCGGCCCGCGTCGCCCGCCGGTCGGACTTCGCCCGTTCGCCTGCGGTGAAGACGCGTTCGGTGAAGCGATCGCCGAAGCGCGCCAGCGATTTCTCGATGCGGCGGATGTCGCAGAGGTCGGAACCGATGCCGAGGATCATCAGGCTGGTTTACGCAGACGCGCGTCCCTCGTCCATCGCCGCCCGCATCGTCGCGATCGCGGCCTCGAACCCGACGAAGATCGCCTCGCCGACCAGAAAATGTCCGATGTTGAACTCGACGAATTCCGGCACGGCCGCCAGCGTGCGGGCCGTGTCGTAGTCCAGCCCATGCCCGGCATGGACCTCGATCCCCAGCGAGGCCGCGTAGGCCGCGCCGCGCGCCAGTCGCGCGAATTCGGCCCTGGCCTTGTCGTGATGCCCGTCCGCTACGGCGTGGCACCATGTGCCCGTATGCAGTTCGACGACCGGCGCACCGAGCGTTCTCGCCATCGCGATCGGCGCGTCGTCGGCCTCGATGAACAGCGAGACGCGGCAGCCCGCCGCTTTCAGCCGCGCGATCTGGGGCGTCAGCGCCGCCTGCTGGCCCACCACGTCGAGCCCGCCCTCGGTGGTGCGCTCCTCGCGCTTCTCGGGCACGAGGCAGGCGGCATGGGGCCGCAGTCGCTCCGCCAGCGCGATCATCTCGTCGGTCGCGGCCATCTCGAAGTTCAGCGGCTTCGTCAGCTCCGTCGCCAGCCGCTCCATATCGGCGTCGCGGATATGGCGGCGGTCCTCGCGCAGATGCGCGGTGATGCCGTCCGCTCCGGCTGCGATCGCCTGATGGGCTGCGCGCACCGGGTCGGGCAGGGCGCCGCCGCGCGCGTTCCGCACGGTCGCGACATGGTCGATATTCACACCCAGCCGCAACCGATCCATCGCGCTCACCCCTGTCTCTGGGCGTCGTGCATAGACCCTTGGGCAGGGCCGCTCAAGGCAAGGTGTTTGATCGACGAGGCCACGTTTGCTGATGGTTTCGACGATCGGCGCAACGCTTTCTTCGCGATTTGGTAACCGCACCGGCAGTCATCGCTCGCGCCCCGGCTTCACCGAAGGCAATCGTAAACGCCCCGGCGCTAGCCTCCGTGGCGGGTAGAGACGACAAGAGTGGACGGGGCGACGTGCAACTCGCGGTGAAATCGAACAATTTCGAGCAGGACATCGCGCAGGATCGTCGCGATTCGAGCCAGGTCGCGGAGCGCGCGCTCGGCCGCGTCATCTCCTGCGACGGCTCGCGCGCCACCATCGCCAGTGCGGTTTCCGGGGCGAGCCGGCTCGGGCCGGATGCCTGGACGATCGGCAAGCTGATCTCGGTCAATCTCGGCCACACCCGTCTCGTCGGGCTGGTCTACCAGATGCGCGCCGTGAAGAGCGCCTGGGACGAGGCCGGCGACAATGCCATCCATATCGATGTCGAACTGTTGGGAGAGGTCGTCGAGGCGCAGGGCGGCGGCACGCGCTTCCAGTCCGGCATCTCGACCTATCCGCCGATCGGCACGCTGGCGCATCGCATCCGCGCGGGCGATCTGGCGCTGGTCCATGATCTGGGAGCCCGGCAGGGCGTCACGATCGGCGCGCTGACGCAGGATGCGGGCATTCCGGCCACCGTCTGCATCGAGGACATGCTGGCGCGGCATTTCGCCATTCTGGGCACCACCGGCGTCGGCAAGTCGAGCGCCGTCGCGCTGCTGCTGCGGCGCGCGATCGCGGTCAAGCCGAAGCTGCGCGTGCTGATCCTCGATCCGCACAACGAATACGCCCACGCCTTCCCCGACAAGTCGGTGTCCATGGAAGCCGACACGCTCGACCTGCCGTTCTGGATGTTCCGGCTCGACGAGTTCGCCGATGTCGTTTTCCGCGGCCGTCCGGCGATGGAGGACGAGGCCGATATCCTGCGCGAGGTCGTCGCCGGCGCACGCGGCCGCTATCGCGCCGCAGCCAGCCACGATCTCGCGCGCGATCTCGGGGCGTCGCTGCTAAAGCGCCCGCTCGACGCCAATGCGCCGCGGCCGACGGCCGAGACCGGGGCGGCGTCCGCCGACGCGCCGACGCCCTACCGGATGAAGGACGCGCTCGCGATCATCGACGAACTGATCGGCCTGCACGAGATCCGCTACCCGCGCGGCGTGCTGCGTTCGCTCCGGGTGAGGCTGGAAGCGCTGTATGGCGATCCGCGCTACCACTTCATGTTCGCCCGCGCCAACATGATCGAGACCATGGCTCCGGTGGTCGGCCAGATTTTCCGCCTGCCTCATCACGGCCGGCCGATCAGCGTGTTCCAGCTTGCCGGGTTGCCTTCAGAGGTCGTCAACGCGGTCGCCTCCGTTCTGGCGCGCCTCGCCTTCGACCTCGCCATGGCCAGCCAGGGCGGCTACGAGGTTCTGGTGCTCTGCGAGGAGGCGCATCGCTATGTGCCGTCCGACCCTGCGCTCGGCTTTGCGCCGACGCGCCAGGCCATCGCCCGCATCGCCAAGGAAGGCCGCAAATATGGCTGCTATCTCGGCGTAGTGACGCAGCGCCCCGGCGAACTCGATTCGACGATCCTGTCGCAATGCTCGACCATCTTCGCGATGCGGCTGGCCAATGAGCGCGACCAGCAGATCATCCGCTCGGCCATCGCCGATGCATCGGCGAGCACGATCGCCTTCCTGTCCTCGATCGGCAATCGCGAGGCGATCGCCTTCGGCGAGGGCGTCGCGACGACGATGCGGATGCGCTTCGCCGAGTTGCAGCCGCATGAACTGCCGGAGATGGCGCTGGCGCATGGCGGCGCGGCCCCAAGAGGCGAGCCGCTGCTCGAGGAGATGATCCGGCGGATGCGCGGGACAAGCTGAGGCGATCCGGCTCTGCGATCGGAGAAATCTTGCATCGCGCCTGCTTTGCCTGTAAGGCCCCGATCAACTCATTCTCCCTGCATCGCCGAGACTGGAAGGAGCCGCGCCATGGCTCGCGTCACCGTTGAAGACTGCATCGACAAGATCGACAACCGCTTCGAACTCGTGCTGCTTGCGAGCCATCGCGCCCGCATGATCCAGTCGGGCTCGCCGATCCTGGTCAACCGCGACAACGACAAGAACCCGGTCGTCGCCCTGCGCGAGATCGCCGACGAGAAGCTGAAGCCCGAGGATCTGAAGGAAGACCTGATCCACTCGCTGCAGAAGCATGTCGAGGTCGACGAGCCGGAGCAGGAGACGGTGCCGCTGCTGGCGGCGCCGAACGCCTCCACCTCCGACTCGGAGGTCCAGTTCGACCGCATGAGCGAGGACGACCTCCTGCGCGGCCTCGACGGTCTCGTGCCGCCGACCGAGAGCGCCGACGACGAGGATTGATCCATCCGGGGCCGGCCAGCCTCGCGACTGAATCGGTTTCTTCACCGCATTTGCTAAAGCCCGGCCCTGCCGGGCTTTTTCATGCCTGCATCCGGCAATTCGCCTTGCCGCCCGCACCGCCCGCACCGATATTGAGCAGCGGAAGGAACAACGGCGTGGAATCGGTCAGGCAGGTAAGAGGGCCCGCATGGGCATGATGCGGCAATACGAGCTCGTCGACCGGGTCAGGAGCTACAACCCCAACACCGACGAAGACCTGCTCAACCGGGCCTATGTCTACGCGATGCGGGCGCATGGCACGCAGAAGCGCGCCTCGGGCGACCCCTTCTTCGCCCATCCCCTCGAAGTGGCCGCGCTCCTGACCGATCTCAAGCTCGACGACGCGACCATCGTCGCGGCCGTCCTGCACGACACGGTCGAGGATACGGCCGCCACGCTCGAAGAGATCGAGAGCATGTTCGGCCCCGATATCCGCCGGCTGGTGGACGGGCTGACCAAGATCAAGAAGCTCGATCTCGTCTCCAAGAAGGCGGCCCAGGGCGAGAATTTCCGCAAGCTGCTGCTCGCCATCGTCGACGATGTCAGGGTGCTGCTGGTCAAGCTCGCCGACCGGCTGCACAACATGCGCACGCTGCACTACATGGCGCCGGAAAAGCGCCTGCGCATCGCCGAGGAGACGGCCGAGATCTACGCCCCGCTGGCCGGCCGCATGGGCATGCAGGAGCTGCGCGAGGAGCTGGAGGAACTGGCCTTCCGCCACATCAAGCCCGAGGCGCACGCGACCGTGACCAAGCGGCTGGAGGAGGTGACAGAGCGCGAAGGCAAGGTCATCGGCGAGATCGAGCGCGACCTCAAGGAGAAGCTCGCCGCGCGCGGCATCCATGCCGAGGTCTCTGGCCGGCGCAAGCGGCCCTACTCGATCTGGAAGAAGATGGAGCGCAAATCGGTTTCCTTCGAGCAGCTCTCGGACATTTTCGGCTTCCGCGTGCTCGTCGACCAGCCGGAGGATTGCTACCGCGTGCTCGGCATCGTCCACATGACCTGGCCGATGGTGCCCGGCCGCTACAAGGACTACATCTCGACGCCCAAGCAGAACGACTACCGCTCAATCCATACGACTGTCGTCGGGCCGGGCCACAGCCGCGTCGAACTGCAGATCCGCACCGACACCATGGACCGCATCGCCGAATACGGCATCGCGGCGCATGCCCATTACAAGGACGGGCGCACCACCGAACTCGCGCAATACGCCGACGAGAGCCGGGCCTATCAGTGGCTCCGGCGCACGGTCGATCTGCTGGCCGAGGGCGACAGCCCCGAGGAATTCCTCGAGCACACCAAGCTCGAACTCTTCCACGATCAGGTCTTCTGCTTCACGCCCAAGGGCCGGCTCATCGCCCTGCCGCGCGGCGCGACGCCGATCGATTTCGCCTATGCGGTTCACACCGATGTCGGCAACAGCGCGGTCGGGGCCAAGATCAACGGCCGCATCGCGCCCTTGCTCACCGAACTCGCGAATGGCGACGAGGTGGAGATCACGCGCGCCGAGGGCCAGGCCCCGCCGGCCGCATGGGAATCGCTCGTCGTCACCGGCAAGGCCCGCGCCGCCATCCGCCGCGCCACGCGCGCCGCCGTGCGTCGCCAATATGCGGGGCTCGGCCGCCAGATCCTGGAGCGCGCCTTCTCGCGCGCCGAGCGCGTCTTCTCCGACGACAAGCTCAAGGCCGCGCTGAAGCGGCTTGCGCGAACGGCGGTCGACGATGTGCTCGCGGCGGTGGGGCGCGGCGAGATGTACTCCGGCGACGTGGTCAAGGCGGTTTATCCTGATCTCGAGCCCGAGAAGCGCCCCGCGCCCGAGCCCAAGGCCGGCGCGACGACCGGCAACGGCAAGGGCTGGTTCGAGCTGCGCAAGGGCGACAACCTCAAATTCAAACTGCCGGGCGAGACGCCCGGCGCGGATGCGATTCCGATCCGGGGCCTGAGCGGCGACCTGCCGGTGCGCTTCGCGCCCGATGGCGGCGCGGTGCCGGGAGACCGCATCGTCGGCATCCTGACGCCCGGAGAAGGCGTGACGATCTATCCGATCCAGTCGACCGCGCTCGCCGCCTTCGACAACGAGCCCGACCGCTGGCTCGATGTCCGCTGGGACCTCGACGACAAGGCGCCGCAGCGCTTCCCCGCCCGCATTGCCCTGAAATCGATCAACGAGCCGGGCTCGCTCGCCCAGATCACCACGACCATCGCCGAACATGACGGCAATATCGACGCGGTCGCGATGGTGCGCCCCAACCCGGATTTCACCGACGTCACCATCGACCTGACGGTCTGGGATCTGAAGCATCTCAGCGCGATCATCAGCGAACTGCGCCAGAAGCGCGTCATCAGCCGCGTGGAGCGGGTGGTCGGTTAGCGCCGCCATGGAATGGACCGACGAGGGGACGATCATCGGCGCTCGCCCGCATGGCGAGAGTTCGCTGATCCTGGAGGTCATGACCCGCGACCACGGCCGCCATCTCGGCCTCGTGCGCGGCGGCCGATCCGCCCGCAAGCAGGCGGCGCTGCAGCCCGGCAATGCGGTTTCCGTCACCTGGCGCGCGCGGATCGAGGAGCATCTCGGCGAATACCGGGTCGAACTCCTGACCTCGCATGCCGCCAGGCTGATCGAGGCTCCTGTCGCGCTGTACGGACTGGCGACCGTCTCGGCCCTGCTGCGGCTGCTGCCCGAGCGCGATCCTCATCCCGGCCTGCACGAGGCGCTGGTCGTTCTGGTCGAGCATTTGCACGAAGCGGCGCTCGCGCCCGCGCTTGTCGTGCGCTTCGAGATCGCGATGCTGGCCGAACTGGGTTTCGGCCTGGATCTGACCCGCTGCGCCGTCACGGGAAGCATGGATGACCTGACCCATGTTTCGCCGAAATCCGGCAAGGCGGTCAGCCGGCCGGCCGCCGCGCCCTATCTCGACCGCCTGCTGGCGCTGCCGGCCTTCCTCTCGGAAGGGCAGGGCGGGCGCCTGCTCTCGGTCGCCGACATCGCGGCAGGCTTTGCGCTGAGCGGGCATTTCCTGCGCCGGCACCTCTGGGAGCCGCGCGGATTGCAGGAGCCGGCGGAGCGGGGGCGGCTTATGGAGCTGGCGACGAAAATCCACTGATTTCTGTGGTGTCTGGCTCGGTATGGCTTGGCGCTGCTTGCGCCAGGCCTGCATCGTCACGAGAAGCGATTCGCGCCTGGGGTCAGCCGGCGCGTCGTAGAACCAAGGCCGAGTGAATCATGGGAAAGCCCGTCGAGCCGCCTCCGGAGGATGAATCCGAGCGCATCGATCTGAAGACCGCGCTGGAGGAGCGCTATCTCGCCTATGCGCTCTCCACCATCATGCACCGGGCCCTGCCTGATGCGCGCGACGGGCTGAAGCCCGTCCATCGCCGCATCCTGCATGCGATGCGGCTGCTGCGGCTAGATCCCGGCCAGGTCCACAAGAAATGCGCCCGCATCGTCGGCGACGTCATCGGCAAGTTTCACCCGCACGGCGACCAGTCGGTCTACGATGCGCTGGTGCGGCTCGCGCAGGATTTCGCGCAGCGCTATCCGCTCGTCGACGGGCAGGGCAATTTCGGCAATATCGACGGCGATAACGCCGCCGCTTACCGCTACACCGAAGCGCGCATGACCGAGGTCGCGCGCCTCCTGCTCGACGGCATCGAGGAGGACGCGGTCGATTTCCGCGAGACCTATAATGGCGAAGACGAGGAGCCGGTCGTGCTCCCCGCCGCGTTCCCGAACCTGCTCGCCAACGGCTCGCAGGGCATCGCGGTCGGCATGGCGACAGCGATCCCGCCCCATAACGCGGCCGAACTCTGCGACGCGGCGCTCTATCTGATCCAGCATCCGCAGGCGACGTCCGAGCAGTTGATGACCTTCGTGCCCGGCCCGGATTTCCCGACCGGCGGCGTCATCGTCGAAGCCAGAGCCTCGATGATCGAGACCTACCGCACCGGGCGCGGCGCCTTTCGCACCCGGGCGCGCTGGTCTGTGGAGGATCAGGGCCGCGGCACCTGGCTCGCGGTCGTCACCGAGATCCCCTACATGGTCCAGAAGGGCCGGCTGATCGAGAAGCTGGCGGAACTCTTCAACGACAAGAAGCTGCCGCTCGTCGCCGACATCCGCGACGAATCGGCCGAGGACATCCGCGTCGTCATCGAGCCACGCGCCCGCACCGTCGACGCCAATCTGATGATGGAGCAGCTCTTCCGGCTGACGGAGCTGGAAGCGCGCATCTCGATGAACATGAACGTGCTCACAGGCGGGCTGGTGCCGCGCGTGCTCGGGCTGAACGAGGCCCTGCGCGCTTGGCTCGACCACCGCCGCGAGGTGTTGCAGCGCCGCTCGCGCTTCCGCCTGGGGCAGATCGAGAAGCGGCTGGAGATCCTGCGCGGCCTGCTGATCGTCTATCTCGATCTCGACCGGGTGATCAAAATCATCCGCGAGGAGGACGAGCCGAAGACCGAGCTGATGCGCGTCTTCGAGCTGTCGGAGGTCCAGGCCAACGCCATCCTCGACACCCGCCTGCGCGCTCTTCGTAAGCTGGAGGAGATGGCGCTCAAGACCGAGCTCGACGAGCTCACGGTGGAGAAGGGCCAGATCGAGACGCTGCTCGGCTCGGACGCGACGCAGTGGAAGATGATCGCCCACGACATCCGCGAGGTGAAGAAGCTGTTCGGTCTCGAGACCGCGATCGGCAAACGCCGCACCAGCTTCGCCGACATGCCCGACACGGCCGATCTCGACCTGACCCAGGCGATGGTCGAGCGCGAGCCGGTGACGGTGGTGATCACGAAGAAGGGCTGGATCAGGGCGCTGAAGGGCCATGTCCAGGATCTCTCGACGCTCGCCTTCAAGGGCGATGACGGGCTGAAGCTGGCCTTCTTCACCGAGACGACGGCCAAAATCCTGGTGCTCGCCTCCAACGGCAAGGTCTTCACGCTCGACGCCGCCAAGCTGCCCGGCGGGCGCGGTTTTGGCGACCCGATCCGGCTGATGATCGAACTGGAGGAGCATGCCGGGATCGTCTCGGCCTTCCCTTACCGGCCGGGCCTCAAGCTGCTGATGGTGACGACGGACGGGCGCGGCTTCGTCGCCCCCACTGACGACATCGTCGCCAATACCCGCAAAGGGAGGCAGGTGCTGAATGTCGAGATGCCGGTGGAGGCGCTGCTGGCCGCCCCGGCAGAGGGCGACCATGTCGCCGTCATCGGCGAGAACCGCAAGCTGGTCTGCTTCCCGCTCGCGGAAGTCGCCGAGATGGCGCGCGGCAAGGGCGTTCGGCTGCAGCGCTACAAGGATGGCGGCCTGTCCGACGCGAAGGTCTTCACGCTCGCCGACGGCCTGACCTGGCGCGACACATCGGGCCGGACCTGGACCGTGGCGCAGAGCGAATTGACCGAATGGATAGGCCACCGGGGCGAGGCGGGCCGCCTGCCGCCGAAGGGCTTCCCGAAGAACAACAGGTTCGGAGGGTAGAGCGCTGGACGAACCCCTCTCCCGGAGGGAGAGGGGCAGGGGTGAGGGGTCGGCCCGTCAACCAGTTGCGTGAAACCTGTCCGCACGTCCGGTCAGGCCAATCTCGAAACGTCCGTCACCTCACCCTTGCCCCTCTCCTTACAGGAGAAGGGTTCCCCGCTCAATTTCAGAGGCTTAAGGCGCAGCCCTGACTCTGTGTCGAAGCCGCTTGAATCAATCCCTCACCGGATCGGCGCGCCAACGACGCCGACTTCCAGTCCCAGCGTCAGCTTGTCCGTCACCGCCCATTCGACGCCGGCGCGTGCTTCCGGTCTGACCGCGAGTTCGCTGCGCGAGAACGGCCCGGAGAACGAATTCGCGCCGAAACGCCAGCTCTCGTTGACGGCCGCCGCGCCGACCTTGGTGTAGACCAGCACGTCCGGCGTCACGAGCACGCCGGCCTTGAGCTGCAGCGCCCCGGCGAAGTCGCGACTGTACGCCGCGCTGTTGAAGCCCGGTGTGGCGTAGCCGCCGATCGCGGGCATGTAGTCGACAGCGCCGGCGATGCCGTAGATGACATTGCCTTCGCGCCACATCTTGCCGGCTTCCAGTCCGATCGTCGGCCCGGCCTGCGTGCCCGAGCGCTTGGATGTGCTGACCTGGAAGCCCGTCGAGATGCGGGCATAGGAGCCGTCCCACTTCACGCCGCCAGGCGCCAGCGTAGGCTCCGACCACGCGAAGGAGGGGACGGTGGCAAAACCCGTCATCGGCAGGAAGGCTTGCGCCTGCGCCGCAGCGCAGGAGAGAAGCAGAGCACCAAGCGCGCCGCAGGCAACAGATGATTTCACGTCGAACCCGTCCTCGCCGCGCCACTTCTCAACAGGCTACCAGAAGGTCGCCCGATTGTCGCGGATTTGTGGCGAGGCTGGGCGGCAAGGGGAGCTGCCTTCAGTTCAGCTTGGTCTTGAGCTTGAGGAAGCGCAGCGTCCTGTCGGCGGTCGCCGCATCGAGCCGCTTGTAGTCGCGCAGCGCGTCGTCGAGAGCCTGCGAAGAGAAATAGAGCCGGCGGCTGCGCAGTTCGAGCAAAGCACGGAACGCCTCTTCGCCGATGGCAAGCGAGCGGCAGATCACGGCGATGCCGCTGACGTCGCGCTGCATCAGCACGCGCAGCGCCTGCTCCGTGCTGATCGCCCCCGCCTGGGCCAGCACCTGCGCCAGATGATAGGCGCGGTCATCCTCGGCCAGCATGGTCACGACATCGTCGAGTTCGCGGACGGATGCCGTCAGATCGGCCAGCAAGAGCTTCACCTCGAGGCGCTGCTGGCGCGCTTGCTGTGCGAGGGACGCGCCATCTGCCGTCTGCGCGGCGCTGCCGGCATTCAACTGCCTGACGATCTGCAGAACGCGTTGCGCCCGCTGCGGCGACAGATCGGACCGCCGCGCCAGCGCGCCGGCAACGATGGCGTCGTCGCCACCGCGTTGCAGCAACCGGTCGAAGCCGCCTTCCGAGAACGACGCGCCTTCGTTGGCGCTCACGGTCTGCAGCACGTCGCGGTCGCCGCGCTGGACGAGGATGTCGGTCAGGCCCTCGGAGAGCCGCGCGCGCTCGGCGATCGCAATGAGATGCGCCTGCGACTGGCTCACGGCGATGGCGGCGAGGTCGCTGTCGCTCAGCACCGGCGAAAGCTTGAGGACCAGCCGGGCGACATCGGAATCGGCGTCGCTGGCCAGCGTTACCGCGACTTCGCGCGGCAGGCTCGGCACGGCCGCGACCTGGTCGGCATAGCCCTTGCGGTCGGCGCTTTCGAGGTGCGATAGCGAATGCACCGCAATCTCCCCATAATGGGCCTTGGCGAGTTCGGTCGGCTCCTCGTCGAGCAGGAAAAGATCTGTTACCGCGTTGAGAAGCTGCCGCCGGGAATCCGACGACATGTCGGCCGGCATCCGTGTCAGGTTCCGCAGCATAGAGCCCCCCGAGGCGATCGCTATAGCCGTGAAACCTTGCAACGGGCCGGCTTGATTTAATCTTAATCGGTTCGCCGAAAGCCCAAGGCATAGCGATTATTGCAACTAAAGATTGCATAAGAGAATAATGCAATCAATGAGGGCATTTCGTCGTGTCGCTTGCGTGCGGCGTCACGCCGCCGGCAGGCAGGCCGGGCCGAGCGGCTCGAAGCTCTTATAGGTCAGGATGAACTCCTGATGGCCGAGCTCTTCCGACTTCGTCCGGACGCCATTCGCCAGCGAGACCACGAGATCGCGGATTTCCGCCCCGACCTCGTCGAGCCCGGCGCGACCTTCCAGGATCCGTCCAGCATCGACATCCATGTCATCTTCCATGCGCCGATAGGTCTCCGGATTGGCGCAAATCTTTACCACCGGCGAGATCGCCGAGCCGACGACTGAGCCGCGCCCCGTGACGAAGAGCACGCAATGCGCGCCGCAGGCGATCAGCTCGGCGATCTCGGCATTGTCGTTGATGTTGGGAAAGCCGAACCGCACCTCGCCGTCGGGCACCACATCGAGCAAATAGAGCCCGCCGCGCGGCGGCACGTCGCCCGGCTTGAGCAGGCCGCAGATCGGCGAGGCGCCCGATTTGGCGTAGGCCCCCATCGACTTCTCCTCGATGGTGGAAAGCCCGCCCTCGGCGTTGCCGGCGGCGAACGAACCGTAGCCAAGGGTCGCATAGTAGCGTGCGGCCTTGGCGACCGACTGCTCCAGCACCACGCCGAGTTCAGGCGTGATCGCACGCGCCGCCATGATGTGCTCGCAGCCGATCAACTCGCCCGTCTCCTCGAAGATGCACGCAGCACCTTCCGCGATGAGCTTGTCGAAGGCCCGCCCCGCCGCCGGATTGCCGGTGATGCCCGAAGTTCCGTCCGAGCCGCCGCAGACCGTGCCGATGATCAGCTCGGAGACGGCCATCGGGACAGTTTCCTGCCGGTCCAGAGCGTCGCGCTGCGCTTCGATCCAGCCGCGCCCCTCCCTGATGGAGGCGCGCGTACCGCCCGTGCCCTGGATGATCAGCGTCTTCACCGGGCGCCCGGAGGCCGCGACCACGCGCTCCAGCGCATATTTGTTGAAGCTCTCGCAGCCGAGCGAGACCAGCAGCACAGCTCCGACATTGGGATGCGTGCAGAGCCGCTCCATCATCGTTTCGGCATAGGCATTGGGATAGCAGCCGGGAAAGCCGATGACGTGGACGCCGTCCTCGCGCCAGGGCAGGGCGATCTCGCGCGCGACGTGGTGCGCGCATTCGACGAGATAGGCCACCGCGACGACATTGCGGATGCCCTTGCGCCCGTCGGAGCGGAGCCAGCCGCGAAGGTTGGTCATGACGTGGTTCCCGCCCGCTCGTCCTCGAGATGATAGGTCGGCGTGTAGTCGCTTTTCATGTTGTGGACATGGACATGGTTGCCCGCCGCGATGTAGTCCGTCGCCACGCCGATAGGCGCGCCGTATTTCAGGATTTTTTCGCCGGGAGCGATGGGCCGGAGCGCGACCTTGTGCGCGAGCGCGACGTCGCGGTCGATGACCGCCATGCCCTCGCCGGTCTCGACCATCTCGCCCGCCTTCAGCCGCACCCGCGCGACGAAGACATTGTCGCGCGGGTCAAGCAGGATGAGGCGGTGGTCGTGGGTCATCAGAACTTGCCGAATCGCAGATAGGCCTCCTGCGGGTCCATGCCCGACAGGATCGCGCTGCGGACCTTGTTCTCGGCGCCGATCGCGATCTCGGCCTTCTCCAGCACCTCCTCGATCACCTCGACCGGGATGCGCACCACGCCGTCGCGGTCGCCCAGGATGTAGTCGCCGGGCCTGATCCAGACCTCGCCGATCTTGACCGGCTCGTCGACCGCCTTGGGCAGCCAGACGCCGACGATGTCGCGCGGCGTGTAGGCCTTGAAGAAGGCCTGGAAGCCCATCTCGATCATGAATTCGGTGTCGCGCGAGAGCCCGTCGATGACGCAGCCGCGCACGCCCTTGTTCTTCAGCGTCTCGGCCGAAAGCTCGCCCATCAGCGCGACCTCCTGCGTGTTCGGTTGGCAGACCCAGACATGGCCGGGTTTTGCGGCGGACAGGAGCCCGGTCCAGCCCAGCAGAGTCTCATGGGCGTCGAATTCGCCGGTCCTGCCCTCCACCGTAAAGGCCGGCCCCGCGAGCTTCTCGCCCGGCAGCAGTGGGCGCAGGTCCGGCGGCAGGGTGAAGTCGGAGAGGCCCGTGGCCCGCATCGTGTCGTGGATGATGCCGGTGTAGCAGCGCGACAGGCGCTGGGTCAGGTCGTCGCTCATAAATCCTCCCGTGCAGGCTTGTCCCGCCTGTCAAAGCCGAGAGTGAGCGCAAAGCCGGGAAGGGGGCAAGTGCGTCAGGCGCGCAGCGAGGATGCGTTTCAATCGGTTTAGGCTGTGTCAGCCGACCCGTTCCCAGCCCTGCGGGCTCAGGCGCTCCTGCGGCAGGAAGCGCGCCTTGTAGGCCATTTTGGGCGAGCCCTCGACCCAGTAGCCGAGATAGACGTAAGGCAGGCCGAGCCGGCGGGCGCGCTCGATATGGTCGAGCACCATGAAGGTGCCGAGCGAACGCGCCTCCAGCGCGGGGTCGAACACAGAATAGACCATGGAGAGCCCGTCGCTCAGCGTGTCGGTCAGCGCCATGGCAAAGAGGTCGCCCTGGCCACGTCCGGTGAAGCCGGAATCGGGGCCGCGCCGGCGATACTCGATCAGCGATGTCTCGACATGGCTGTCCTCGATCATCATGGCGAAGTCGAGCGCCGACATGGTGGCCATGCCGCCTTCGGGATGGCGCTCGTCGAGATAGCCCCGAAACAGCGAATAATGCTCCGAGCGCGGCTGCGGCGGCAAAACCTCGCCGATCAGGTCGTTGTTGTGCGAGAGCACCTTGCGGAAGCTGCGCGAGGGCCGGAAATCGGCCACGCGGACGCGCACGGAGACGCAGGAGCGGCAGGTCTCGCAGGCCGGCCGATAGGCGATGCTCTGCGAGCGCCGGAAGCCGCCCTGGCTCAGCACGTCGTTCAGGTCGCGCGCACGGGCGCCCACGAGATGGGTGAACACCTTGCGCTCCTCGCGCCCCGGCAGATAGGGGCACGCGGTCGGCGACGTCAGGTAAAATTGCGGGGCGTCCCGCAATGGCTTCGTCACGTTCGGCTGGCTCCGGACCTGCTTCGCCAGGCAGTGTAGCAGCGCCGATGGCGGCGGCAATAAGCCGCCGCCGCAACTCAGGCCCGCACCACGACGAGCCCGGTCAGGATGTCGTGGCCCAGCCGCTTGTCGGCGCGCACGAAGCCGATCAGGATGTCGAGCACCCACAGGCCGATCGTGCCGGCCGCCACATAGAACAGCAGCGCGTGCACGGCGGCCGCGAGCGCATCGGGCCGCCCACCATTGACGGTCTCGACGCGCAGGCCGGCCATCCGCATGCCCCAGGTCGCCTGCCTGCGTCCGCCGATCGTGATCGCCGCATAGACGAAGGCAGTGGCGGCTACGGCGGGGAAGAGCAACCAGCCGAGGCCGAGCGTCAGCACGCCCAGCACGCTGATCGCAACGACCAGCAGCCAGCTCAGGACGAACACGACGACGATGTCGCCGATCCAGGCGAAGATGCGCGAGCCGAACACGCCGCTGACATCCTGCAGGGGGCGCTGCTCGATCGGCGTGATCGGGGAGGCGCCGTAACGGGTGTCGCTCATCTTTGGTCGTGATCCTTCGGATTGCCGGGCAAGATTGCCCGCACCACACAATGTTTGATCGGCCTTCCGGTTCCGCAAGATCGCATTGCAAAAACTGGCGTGCTCAGTCGCCGGATGCCTCCCCGCGCGGAAAGATGCGGCGCGGCGCGTAGCCGTTCTCGCGCAGGGCATGCTCGATCATACGGCTGTGGTCGTCGCCGCGGGTCTCGACCGTGACGTCGAGGCTCACGCCCTTGGCCGGCACGTCGAGGAAGAGCCGGCCATGGCTGACCTCGAGGATGTTGGCCCCCTCCGCTCCGAGCAGGCTCGCGACCTTGCCGAGCAGGCCCGGCCGGTCGCTGGTGGTCAGGCGGAATGCGACGATGCGGTGCTCGCGCTCGAGTTCGCGCACCATGATCGCAGCCAGCAGGCGAGTGTCGATATTGCCGCCGCAGAGCACGAGCCCGACCTTGCGTCCGGCATAGCGGCCGGGCTCCTTCAGCATGGCCGCGAGCCCCGCCGCGCCCGCACCCTCGGCCAGCGTATGCTGCAGGCAGGCGTAGGCGTTGACCGCCCGCTCGATCAGATCCTCGCCGACCAGAACGATGTCGGCCACGAGGCTTGAGACGATCGGCAGCGTCTGCACGCCGACGGTCTTGACCGCGATGCCCTCGGCCAGCGTCGCGCCGCCGATGTCGAGGTCCTCGGCGTTCACGGCGTTGTAGAAGGAGGGGTAGAGCGCGGCCTCGACCCCGATTAGCTCGATCTCTGGCTTCAGCGCCTTGGCCGCGACCGCATTGCCCGACATCAGGCCGCCGCCGCCGAGCGGGATGATCAGCATGTCGAGATCAGGCTCGTCGTCGAGCATCTCGCAGGCGACCGTGCCCTGGCCGGCCATGATCGCCGGGTCGTCATAGGGGTGGACCAGCACGAGCCCTTCCTCATCGGACAGTTCGCGGGCTTTCTGCGCCGATTCGTAGAGCGTCTCCCCATGCAGCACGACGCGCGCGCCGTGAGCGCGCGTGTTCTCGACCTTCACCAGCGGCGTCGTCTCGGGCATCACGATCGTGGCGGGAATGCCGAAACGACGCGCGTGATAGGCGACCGCCTGCGCATGGTTGCCGGCCGACATCGCGATGACGCCGCGCGCCTTCTCGTCCTCGTCCAGCGTCAGCAGCCTGTTGACCGCGCCGCGCTCCTTGAAGGAGGCCGTCGCCTGCATGTTCTCATGCTTGACCAGAACGGTCGCGCCGGTGAGCTCCGACAGGCGGGGGGCCAGCATCAGCGGCGTGCGCAGGACATGGCCTTCGATGCGGGCGGCCGCCGCCTCGACATCGGCGAAGCTGATCGCGAAAGGCTCTTTCATCGCCAGCGTTCCATGATTGGCCCCATCGCCTCAGACTTGCCGCGGCGCGAGTGCGCCGTCGCCGAAGAATCCGCCCGGCCGCAGCACGAGAACCACCGCCAGCAGGGCATAGACGGCGATGTCGCGCTGTTCGAGCGGCATGGTCGAGGACCAGAGCACTTCAAACAGCGCGATGCAAAGTCCGCCCAGCGCCGCCCCCGAAACCGAGCCGATGCCGCCCAGCACGGCCGCGACCAGCGCCTTCAGCCCAAGCGAAAAGCCGCCGGCGAACCCCATCCCGCCATAGATCGCGGTGACGATCACGCCGGCGACGCCGCAGGCCGCGCAGGCGAGGATCACCGCCTTGTCGAGCACGGCGCGCGCATCGACGCCAAACAGCGTGGCGGTGCGGGCGTCGTCCGATACGGCCCGCCAGGCCCGGCCGTAAGCCGAGCGTTTGATCAGCAGTACGATCGCGAGCGTTGCGATCAGCCCGATCGCCGCCAGCGACAGCCCGAGCGGGGTCGCTGTGACGACAAAGCTGTCCGCCCGTGCCAGCGCCCAGGGCTGGTTGAAGACCGGCGGCAGCCAGCGCAGATCCGGCCCCTGTGCCAGCCGGAGATATTCCGAGAGCGCGATGGCGAGCCCGATCGTGGCGATCAGCACCTGCTGGCCGCTGGCGCGCCCGAGCTGCCGCAGAACGAAGCGGCTCATCGCGAAGCCGTGCAGCGCACAGACCAGCACGGCCACGACGAAGGCGACGATAAGCCCCGACGCCGGCGTCGAGACCGCCAGAGACAGCATCAGCGCCACGCCCACCACGCTCGCGAGTGCGCCCAGCGCCGCGAATTCGCCGAAACTCAGGATGATCCGCCCGGTCAGCCCGTAGACCAGCGCATAGGCGCAGGCGAGCAGCGCGTAAATCGCGGCAGAGGGCAAGGCCGCCAGTCCCTGTTGCAGGCCATAGGCGAGGTGGGGCGGCAGTTCGGGCAGGATTTCGGGACGCCCCGCGCCGGGGTCGGGCGGCGGCTCCTCGCGGTTCTCCAGATAGAAGCGCCGCATCAGGTAGAAGCTGGCGTCCGGCATCGGCTGTCCGTCCGAAGCCACGCCGATCAGTTCGCCCCGCCGCAGGCTCCGGCCCTCGCCGGCGAACAGGCAGTCGATCACCCGCCGCTGCGGCGTCCCGCCCCACCGCTCGATGAGGTAGGGAATGCGCAGCGTGTTCGGCGACGGCCCGGCCTCCGGCGGCTCCACGACGATGCGTGCTCCAGGCGCATTGAACGGCACGATCGCCTGTCGGCAGAGCCGCTGTTGGTCGGTGTCGAAGCGCTCGCCGCAGGAGGCGAGGGCAAGAGCCAGCAAGACGAGAATCAGGAGAGGAGCGCGCATCGGAGGCAAGCTACTTCAGCAACGGCGCGCGCGCTGCCAGTGCGTCATTGCGAGCGAAGCGAAGCAATCCAGGAGGGCGTAGAGCAAGACGCTGGATTGCTTCGCTTTGCTCGCAATGACGGCGGTCGTCGCGCGTGGACGAAAATCACATCCCCGCTTTCAGCTTCTCCGCCACCTTCGGTGCGAAATAGCTCAGCACCCCGTCCGCGCCGGCGCGCTTGAACGCCATGAGGCTCTCGACCATCGCCTTGTCGCCGTCGAGCCAGCCGTTCTGGGCGGCGGCCACGATCATCGCGTACTCGCCCGAGACCTGGTAGGCGAAGGTCGGCACGCGGAAATGGTCCTTCACCCGCGCCACGATGTCGAGATAGGGCAGGCCGGGCTTGATCATGACCATGTCCGCGCCTTCCTCCAGATCGAGCGCGACCTCGGCGATCGCCTCGTCGGAATTGCCGGGGTCCATCTGGTAGGTGCGCTTGTCGCCGATCAGCGTGGCGTTGGTGCCGATCGCGTCGCGGAACGGTCCGTAGAAGGCCGAGGCGTATTTCGCGGCATAGGCCATGATCTGCACATCCTCATGGCCCGACGCGTCGAGCGCGGC
This sequence comes from Rhizobiales bacterium CCH3-A5, assembly GCA_001556025.1. Lineage (GTDB taxonomy): Bacteria > Pseudomonadota > Alphaproteobacteria > Rhizobiales > Beijerinckiaceae > Allobosea. The sequence continues at coordinate 17,647 of LSIB01000072.1, read as the reverse complement.
TCGGATCGCCCCGACGCGCCCGTCCATCATGTCCGACGGTGCGATCACGTCCGCCCCCGCATCCGCCAGAGCCAGCGCCTGCTGGGTCAGGATGCGCACGCTGGCGTCGTTGAGGATGCGCTCGCCGAGCATGACGCCGTCATGGCCGTGCGACGTGTAGGGATCGAGCGCCGCGTCGCAGATGATGCCGATCTGCGGAACCTCGGCCTTGATGGCGCGCACCGCCCGGCACATCAGGTTGCGCGCGTTCAACGCCTCGGAGCCCGTCGCGTCGCGCAGCGACTTCTCGACGAAGGGGAAGGGCGCGATCGCCGGGATGCCGAGGTCCGCCGCGTGCGCCGCCTGGCGCACCGCCTCCTCGATATTGAGCCGGTCGACGCCCGGCATCCACGCGACGGGAGAGCGCGCCTCGCCGGAATCGACCAGGAACAGCGGCCAGATCAGGTCGGCGGTGGTCAGCACGGTTTCGCGCACCAGCCGGCGCGACCAGTCCGCCTTGCGGTTGCGCCGCATGCGCCGCGTCAGCCCGAGCGTATCGGCGGCCTTCTGCACCGTCTCGTCCTGCCGCGCCTGCGGCGTCGGGAAAGGCTGTACCACCCGAGATGCCATGCTTGCCTCCGCCCCGCCTCTCGCCGCTCTCCGGGCGGCGGTTTCGCTTTGCCGCGATGGTAGCACATCGGAACCGTTCCAAAACAAGCGCGATCGTCGCAAGCCCCGTCCGCGCGGGGCGGTATGGGCCGAAACCCGCGTTGACAAGCGCAGCCCGGGCGGACCAGAACCGCCGCTGATGCCGAGGATGCCGACCACGATGTCGCAGGACGCCGAAACCAGAGACGCCGACGCGCTGGACGCCGAGATCATCTGCGAGCGCCGCGGCGCTGCCGGCGTCGTCGTGCTGAACCGGCCGAAAGCCCTGAATGCGCTATCCTTCGGCATGGTGCGCGAACTGGCGCGCGCGCTCGACGCATGGGAGCGCGATCCGCAGGTCGCCCGCGTTGTCGTCACAAGCGCGAGCGAGAAGGCGTTCTCGGCCGGCGGCGACATCCGGGCGCTGCACGATCTCGGCCGCGCCGGCCGCCAGCCTGAGATGCTGGCGTTCTGGCGCGAAGAGTACATCCTCAACGCCCGCATCAAGACCTATCCAAAGCCCTATGTCGCGCTCATCGACGGCATCGTCATGGGCGGCGGCGTCGGCATCTCGCTGCATGGCAGCCATCGCATCGCCGGCGAGCGCTACCTTTTCGCCATGCCGGAAGTCGGCATCGGTTTTTTCCCTGATGTCGGCGCGACCCATGCGCTGCCCCGCCTGCCGCATGCGGCGGGGACATATCTCGCACTGACGGGAGACCGCGTCGGCGCGGCCGACGCGCTGGCGCTCGGTCTCGCGACCCATGCCGTGCCAAGCAGCCGGATGGCCGAGCTGGCGGACGCGCTGACCGCAAGGGGCGCGCTCGACGATATCCTCGGGGATTTCGGCCACGATCCCGGCCTACGAAAGCTCGCGCCCGAGCGCGCCGTCATCGCGCGCTGCTTCGGCCAGCCGACGCTCGACGCGGTGCTGGCCAGCTTGGCGCACGAGGCTAAGGCCGGCAGCGCCTTTGCGGCCAAGGCGCTGCAGACGATCCGGTCCAAGTCGCCGACCAGCGTCGCAATCGCCTTCGAGCAGATGCGCCTCGGCGGCGCGATGAGTTTCAGCGAGGCCATGGCGACCGAGTTCCGCATCGTCTCGCGCATCGTCGCCGGCCAGGAGTTCTACGAGGGCGTGCGCGCCGTCGTCATCGACAAGGACAACGCCCCGCGCTGGCGCCCCGAGACGATCGAGCAGCTCGATGCGTCGGCGATCGCCGCCTATTTCGCGCCGCTTGGCGCGGACGACCTCGTGCTGGAGGGCTGAGCGATGGGCCCCGGAGCCGATGGCGAGGCGGGTTCGATCGCCATGGAGATGTCGGGCGCGCCGGGCGGCGCGGCGCGGCCGATGCGGTTCCGCCGTTTCCTGGTCTGGCTGTTGCGCCTGCTCTCGGTCGTCTGGCTGATCAAAGGGCTGATGGCCTGGGCGGTGATCTTCGGGATCGGCGCACCAAACCAGCCGCTTTTCGAGGCGAGGCTGTTAAGCTTCCAGGCGATCACCGTCTATTTCGCGGTGATCGACCTTGTCGCGGCGGTAGGCCTGTGGCTGGTCTCGACCTGGGGCGGCGTGCTCTGGCTGCTTGCGACGATCAGCCAGTTGCTGCTCGGCTTCTTCTTCCCGCGCCTGCTGCCGATGACGACGCTGCTGGCCGTCGGCTACGGCACGCTGATCGTGGCCTATTTCGCCGCGACCTGGGCGGCGGAAAACGAGGCCGCTTGAGCCGACAGGGCCACTCCAATGCCGCCTGTCACGGTAACAAAGACTTTAGCTTAAGCAATTCCGGCTTCATTTTGGATTCACCGAAACGGCTAAATCTCTGATTCATCCTGATATTTAAACTCGTTTTCACCCGCGCTGGGTATGGTGTTTTTCAGAAGCGGACCGGGAGAAAAATCCTGGCCGGTATTCAACAGGCGGGATATACCATGAAATCGAGCGTAAAGACTTCGGCTCCGGCCGTTGCGGATGATGCTGATCTTAAGGTCAAGCCTCTCTATCTCGAATCCCTGACGCTGGTCGAGCGGCTGCATCGCCGCCTGCTGGACGTCATCAAGGACGAATTCGAGCGTCGCAGTCGCGACGACGTCAACAGCGTGCAGGCGCTGCTGCTCTACAACATCGGCGATGCCGAGCTCAGCGCCAGCGAACTGCGGACCCGGGGCTACTATCTCGGCTCGAACGTGTCCTACAACGTCAAGAAGCTGGTCGAGCTCGGCTATCTCCATCACGCCCGCTCGCGGATCGACCGTCGTTCGGTTCGCATCAGCCTGACCGAGAAGGGCAAGGACGTACACAACCTCGTGAAGGGCGTATACGACAAGCATGTCCGCACGGTCGAGCAGATCGGCGGCATCGCCTCGGACGATTTCGAGCGCATGAACAACGCCCTGCTGCGACTGGAGCGTTTCTGGACCGACCAGATCCGCTACAAGCTCTGAAACAGCCGCATTCCCGCACTGTCTGGCGCGTAGGCGCCGTGCAGGCCCGGCTGATCGCAGACCGGCCGGGCTGTGCCGTCGAGGCGACACGGCGCGTGTTTCCGCGCGGAGAGGCCTGCAAACGCGCCCTTGCGCGGCATCCGCCCTAAAATCGCCGCGCTCATCACGAGACGTTAAGTGTGTTAGGAGATCGTCGCATCGATCGCTGTTGGTACCGGCTGCCCTCGGGCTTTCGGCAACGGCGGCAACTTTTGGTGCGCGCTTGCCCGGACGCAGACCGCCCGGAGCCGGTCTTGGCACGCTGACGTCGATGATGAGGACTGACATGTCGAATCTGAGCCTGACCCGCCGCGAGACCATGCTGGGTCTGCTTTCGGGAGCGGCCGCCACGGCGGCGGCGCCGGCTTTCGCCCAACAGGCGGAGTGGCGTCAGAATTATGACGCCGGCTCGCGCAACGCGGTCGTGCGCTCCTCCACCCCGATGCTCTCGCCGGAATCGCTGGCCGCGACCGAACAGGCGATCGCGGCCTATCGCGATCTCGCCGCGCGCGGCGGCTGGCCGGCCGTGCAGCTCGGCGACAGGCTCGCCGTCGGTTCGCGCGGCCCCGGCGTCGTCGCCCTGCGCCAGCGCCTGATCATCACCGGCGATCTCGACGCCAATGCCGGCAGCAGCAACGTCTATGATTCCTATGTCGAGGCCGGCGTGCGCCGCTTCCAGTCGCGCATGGGCCTCTCGACCACGGGCGCGATCAACCGCGCCACGGTTACCGCGCTGAACGTGCCGATCGACCGCCGCATCCGCCAGCTTGAGACCAACGTCGTGCGCCTGCGCACCTGGTCGGGCAATCTCGGCGGGCGCTACGTCGTCGCAAACATTCCGGCCGCCATGGTCGAGACGGTCGAGAACGGCGTCGTCGCGACGCGCCACGCCGCCGGCGTCGGCAAGATCGACCGGCAGTCGCCGCTGCTCTCGACCAAGATCCCCGAGGTCAATTTCAACCCGACCTGGACCGTGCCCGCCTCGATCATCCGCAAGGATCTGATCCCGAAGATGCGCAAGGAGCCGTCCTACCTGACGGAGAACAAGATCCGCATCATCGGCCCCAGCGGTGAGATCGCGCCCGAGCGCGTCAACTGGAACTCGGACGAGGCGACCCGCTACACCTTCCGTCAGGACCCCGGCGGCGAGTTCAACTCGCTCGGCTTCGTGCGCATCAACATTCCCAGCCCGCACGGCGTCTACATGCACGACACGCCCGCCAAGGGCATTTTCGGCGACGATTTCCGTTTCGTCTCCTCGGGCTGCATCCGCGTCCAGAACGTGCGCGACTACATCGCCTGGCTGCTCAAGGAGACGCCCGGCTGGGATCGCGCCAAGATCGACGCCACGATCCAGTCCGGCGAGCGCGTCAACGCCCGCATCGCCAATCCCGTGCCGTGCTACTGGGTCTACATCACCGCCTGGGCTTCGCCCGAAGGCGGCGTCCAGTTCCGCGACGACATCTACAACAAGGACGGGCTTGGGCCCGCGCCTGTCGCCGCGCTGCAGGGCGAGCAGGATATCTGAGGCCATCCGGAGCGAGCACGCTCCGCCGCTGGAATTTGAGCAAACCCCGGCCTGGCGACAGGCCGGGGTTTGCTTTTGTCAGAGCGGCCTGCGCGCGATCCGCGCCTTCGGAGCCGGTGCCTTGGCAGCCGGTTCGGGGTCTTCTTCCGGCACGAGGCCCGCTCCCGCGAAGAACAGCACCAGCCAGCCCGCCACGGCCGCGAGACACGAGCCCACCAGCACGCCGATCTTGGTGGCGTCGCCCAGCGCATCATTGCCGGCGAAGGCGAGCGCGCCGATGAACAGGCTCATGGTGAAGCCGATGCCGCAGAGCAGCGAGACGCCGTAGAGCTGCGCCCATGTCGCCTTGGCCGGCATCGTGCCAAGGCCGAGCTTCACCGCGACGAAGGCGAAACCGAAGACGCCGATCTGCTTGCCGATGAAGAGGCCGAGCGTGATGCCGAGCGGCACCGGCATCAGCAGCGAGGCCGGCGTCATTCCGGCAATCGAGACGCCGGCATTGGCGAAGCCGAAGATCGGGATGACGGCGTAGGTGACGTAGTTGTGCAGCCAGTGCTCCAGCGTGTGCAGCGGCGAGTGCTCCGGCTCGTCGCTTTCGCTGCCCCGGCCATGCAGCGGAATGGTCAGCGCCAGCACGACGCCCGCCAGCGTCGCGTGGATGCCCGATTTCAGGACGAAAACCCAGAGCACGGCGCCGATGGCGAGATAGGGCAGCAGCCGCCTGACGCCGGCCATGTTGAGCGTAACGAGTGCGGCGAGGCACAGAGCGGCCCCGGCCAGCATCGGCAGCGAGAGTCCGCCGCTGTAGAACAGCGCGATGATCAGGATCGCGCCGAGATCGTCGAGGATCGCCAGCGCCGTCAGGAACACCTTGAGCGAGACGGGCACGCGCGAGCCCAGCAGCGCCAGCACGCCGAGCGCAAAGGCGATGTCGGTGGCTGCGGGAATGGCCCAGCCGCGCAGCGTCGCCGGATCGCCGAGATTGAAGGCGACATAGATCAGAGCCGGCGCGACCATCCCGCCCAGCGCCGCGATGGCGGGCAAGGCGCGCCGCGACCACGTCGCGAGCTGGCCCTCGATGAATTCGCGCTTGATCTCCAGTCCGACGACCAGGAAGAACAGCGCCATAAGCCCGTCATTGATCCAGTGGCGGATGTCGAGGCCGCCGACCTTGGCGTTCAACACGCCGAAATAGGCGATGCCGAGCGGCGAGTTGGCGATCACCAGCGCGTTGGCCGCTGCGAAGAACAGCAGCACGCCGCCTGCCGCGCCGCTTTCGAGGAAGGCATGCAGGGGCGAGCGGCGGGTCGGCGGCCACGTCTCGGTCTGGTCCTGCATCCGCTTCGGTCCTTCCTGTCAGGTCATCTGGTCCGAGCTCTGCAACATCCGAATGTCGAAACCGATGAGGCCTGTGGTCGCCGTCCGCAAATCCGCTGTTGCGCTGGCAAAGCCCGGCTTGGAAGCGCCGGCAAGCCCGTGCTAAGGACGCGCCGCCGCGCGGGGCGATTTGCCTCGTCCCGTCCGGCCTGCAATCAGGCGTAGAATGAGCCGCGCCGCTATCGTGCCGCCAAGTCTTTGCGCCATGGAGATTTCGATGAGCCAAGCCGCCCAACAGCACCTGTCGAACTCCTTCTTCGCCGCGTCGCTCGCCGATGCGGATCCCGAGATCGCCCGCGCCATCGAGCTCGAACTCGGCCGCCAGCGCGACGAGATCGAGTTGATCGCGTCGGAAAACATCGTCTCCCGCGCCGTGCTCGAAGCGCAGGGCTCGGTGATGACCAACAAATACGCTGAGGGCTACCCCGGCCGGCGCTATTATGGCGGCTGCCAGTTCGTCGACATCGCCGAGAAGCTGGCGATCGAGCGTGCGACGCGCCTGTTCGGCTGCGCCTTCGCCAATGTCCAGCCGAACTCCGGCAGCCAGGCGAATCAGGCCGTGTTCATGGCGCTGATGCAGCCCGGCGATACCTTCATGGGGCTCGATCTCGCGGCGGGCGGGCATCTCACCCATGGCGCGCCGGTCAACCAGTCCGGCAAATGGTTCAACGTGGTCTCCTACGGTGTCTGCGTCGTCGACCAGTTGATCGACTACGAGGCGCTGGAACGGCTCGCCCGCGAGCACAGGCCCAAGGTCATCGTGGCTGGTGGCTCTGCCTATGCACGGCACTGGGACTTCGCCCGTTTCCGCGCCATCGCCGACGAGGTCGGCGCGTATCTCTTCGTCGACATGGCCCATTTTGCCGGTCTTGTGGCCGGCGGCGCGCATCCGTCGCCGTTCCCGCATGCCCATGTCGCGACGACGACGACGCACAAGACCCTGCGCGGCCCGCGCGGCGGCATGATCCTGACCAATGACGAGGCGCTGGCGAAGAAGTTCAATTCGGCGATCTTCCCTGGCATCCAGGGCGGGCCGCTGATGCATGTCATCGCGGCCAAGGCGGTGTCGTTCCAGGAGGCGCTGGCGCCCGAGTTCAAGCTCTACGCCCGCGCCGTGGTCGAGAACGCGAAGGCCCTGGCCGAGACGCTGAAGACCAAGGGCTTCGACCTCGTCACCGGCGGCACCGACAACCACCTGATGCTGGTCGACCTGCGGTCCAAGAAGATCACCGGCAAGGCGGCCGAAGCCGCGCTCGGCCGCGCCCACATCACCTGCAACAAGAACGGCATTCCCTTTGACCCCGAGAAGCCGATGGTCACCTCGGGCATCCGGCTCGGCACGCCCGCCGCCACCTCGCGCGGCTTCGGCGTCGTCGAGTTCCAGCGCGTCGGCGAGCTGATCGCCGAGGTGCTGGACGGGCTCAGCGTCAATGGCGAGGAGGGCAACGCCGCCGTCGAGGCGGCGGTGAAGGCCAAGGCCAAGGAACTCACGGGGCGGTTCCCGATCTATTGAGCGGGCCTCGCGACGCCAAACTTGTGCTTTCGGCACTACGGGGTTACATACATGTCGGTAAGGAGTCCGATATGAGCCGTCAGAGCGTGACGATGCGCGAGCTTCAGAAGATGTCTGCGGGAGCGATACAGGCCCTGCCGCATTCCGTCCCGATCAAGAGCGGTTCGGCGACGGTCGGCTTGCTGGTGCCTGTCAGGAAGCCGGATGCCGACCGGATTTCGGCCGCCTTGAAGCGCAGCGATGCGTATCATGCCGGCCTTTCCGCCGAGACGAGGCTGCGGCTGGAACGCTTCCTCGGAGAGCGCGACGACTGATGCGGCCGCGCGCGCCGTCGGAGACGATCGTCGTCGATGCGAACATCATCCTGAGCGCGGTACTCGGGTTCCGGTCGCGACCATTGCTGGACATGATCAGCGCGCGGCGAGCGCTGGTCATGTCCCTCGAGGCGTCCTTGGAGGTGCGGCATGTCCTGGCTCGGCTGGACCCCGACGCTCCGATGCTGATCGAGATCGCGGACGAGGTTCTGCAAGCGATCGAGGTTGTCGAACCGGTCCGCTACGACGCGAGCCTGGCATCGGCCGAGGACGCTCTGTACCAAGCCGTGGCGTCGCGAAACGGCAGCGTCAGCGACGCGCATCTCCTCGCGCTTGCCTGGACCTATGACGCCGACATCTGGTCGCATGACCGAGATTTCGCCGGGACTGGGTGGCCATCCTGGTCGAACGCCAATCTCGCCGCCGCGCTTCGAGTGGAGGCGAATCCCCCCGCCTCCGAATTGTCCTGAAAGCCGCCCCATGCGCTGTCCCTATTGTGGTTCCCTCGACACGCAGGTGAAGGATTCCCGCCCCACCGACGACCATGCCTCGATCCGCCGCCGTCGCGTCTGTCCCGATTGCGGCGGCCGCTTCACCACCTTCGAGCGGGTGCAGTTGCGCGAACTCGTCGTGGTCAAGCGCTCGGGCCGGCGGACAGCGTTCGACCGCGACAAGCTGCAAACGTCCATAGAGCACGCGCTGCGCAAGCGCCCGGTCGCGCCCGAACGCATCGAGCGGATGGTCAACGGCATCGTGCGCCAGCTCGAAAGCGCGGGCGAGGGCGAGATCGCCAGTTCCGCCATCGGCGAACTGGTGATGGAAGGGCTAAAGGCGCTCGACGACGTCGCCTATGTCCGCTTCGCCTCGGTCTACAAGAACTTCCGCGAGGCCCGCGATTTCGAGGAGATCCTGGGCCAGCTCAGTGCCGACGAGATCGAGGGCGGGGACCAAGCCCCGCCCATCCGCGACGATGACTGAGGCCGATCCCGCGCAATCCGCGACCGACCGTTTTTTCATGCGTCAGGCGCTGGAGTTCGGCGCACGCGGGCAGGGCACGACCTGGCCGAACCCCTGCGTCGGCGCGCTGGTCACGCAGGAGACGCGCGATGGCCCCGTCGTCGTCGCGCGCGGTCATACGCAGCCCGGCGGCCGACCCCATGGCGAGGCGAACGCCTTCGACCGCGCCGGCCACAATGCGGCCGCCGGTGGGACGCTCTACGTCACGCTCGAACCCTGCTCGCATCGCACCGTCCGGGGAGCGACGCCTTGCGTCGAGCGCGCCATCCTTGCCGGCGTCAGGCGCGTCGTCGCGGCGATGGCCGATCCCAACCCGCTGTTTCGCGGACTGGGCTTCGCGCTCATGCGCACGGCCGGTCTCAAGGTGACGACCGGCGTGCTTGAAAGCGAGGCGCAGGCGGCCCATCGCGGTCATGTCCTGCGGGTGACGCAGGGCCGCCCGATGGTGACCTTCAAGGTCGCACGCACGGCTGATGGCTATGCCGGCGGAGCAGGGGGCTCGCGGCTCGCCGTATCCTGCCCGGCGGCGTCGGCCTGGGTCCATCTCCAGCGCGCCCATCACGACGCGATCATGCTCGGCATCGGCTCCGTACTGGCGGACGATCCGCTGCTGACGGTCCGGCTGCCGGGCATGGCCGCTCGCTCGCCGATCCGGGTCATCCTCGATTCGCATCTGCGCCTGCCGCCCGGCGGACAGCTCGTTCGGACGGCAAGCGAGGTTCCTGTCTGGGTCATCGCGACGGAAGCCGCGCCGGTCGCCAATGAGACGGCGCTGGTCTCGGCCGGCGTCGAGGTCATGCGCGTCGGCGCCGGCGCCGACGGCCATCTCGATCTGGCCGACGCCCTGCGCCTGCTGGGCGCGCGCGGCATCACGCGCGTGTTCTCCGAAGGCGGGCCGACCGTGGGCGAGAAGCTGGCGCAGGCCGGCCTCGCCGACGAGGTCATCGTCTCGACTTCGCCGAACGAGCTGGGCTACCCCGGCGTCGTCGCCGTGCGGCCGGGCCTTGCGACGCTACTGGCCGATCCCGACATCTATCGTCGCATCGAAACCGGCCTGATCGGCCATGACCGTTTCGAGCATTATTCGAGGATCGCCTGATGTTCACCGGTATCGTCACCGCCATCGGCAAGGTCGTGGAAGCGCAAGCGAAAGGGCCGAGCCTGAAGCGCCTTGCCATAGCCTGTCCGTGGGAGGCCGCCGGCATCGAGATCGGCGCGTCGATCGCCTGCGCCGGCGTCTGCCTCACCGTAACGGCGCTGCGCCCGCGCGACGACGGGCAGCCCGGCTGTGTCTTCCAGGTCGAGGCCGCGGCCGAGACGCTGGCCAAGACGCTGGTCGGCGACTGGACGCCCGGCACGCCTGTCAATCTCGAACGCTCGCTCAGGGTCGGCGACGAGCTCGGCGGCCATCTGGTCACCGGCCATGTCGATGGGGTCGCCGTCATCGAGACGATCGAGCCGATCGCGGCCGATCCCGACCAGCCCTGGGGCGCGACCGCACGCTTCCATATCCGCGCGCCGAAAACGCTCGCGTCCTTCATCGCGGCCAAGGGCTCGATCTGCCTCGACGGAACCTCGCTCACCGTCAACAGCGTCGTGGACGATGTCTTCACCGTGCTGCTGATCCCGCATTCCTTCAGCGTCACCACCTGGGGCGCGCGCAAGGCCGGCGACGGCATCCATCTCGAGGTCGATCTGATGGCGCGCTATGCCGCGCGGCTTGCAGAGGCGCGCGCGCAGGGGTAAGAGCCCGTTCAACCTCAGCCCTCATCCTGAGGAGCCGCGAAGCGGTGTTTCGAAGGATCGTCCAGTGCGCGCTGGAGCCTCCTTCGAGACGCCATTTCTGACGAAATGGCTCCTCAGGATGAGGGCTGTGAGTCTTTTCGGCCTTGGCCCTGAAGCCTCCCAGACACCACAAGGATCATGCCATGGCCGGACCCCGGCAAACTTCGGCCGACAAGGCCGCGACGCCTGCCGCCCCGCTCGACGGCGCGCGCGTTCTCGTCGTCGAGGCGCGCTTCTACGACACGCTTGCCGACGAACTGCTCGCAGGCGCGCTCGCCGTGCTCGACAACGCGGAATGCCGCGTCGACGTCGTCACCGTGCCGGGCGCGCTCGAGATCCCCTCCGCCATCGTCATCGGCCTGCGCGCGGCCGACGAAGCGGTCGATCCCTATGAGGCGGTCGTCGCGCTCGGCACCGTCATCCGTGGCGAGACCGGGCATTACGACATCGTCGCCGGGGAGAGTTCGCGCGCTCTTATGGACCTCTCTGTCGCCTTTGCCCTGCCGCTCGGCAACGGCATCCTGACGGTCGAGACCGAGGCGCAAGCCTGGGCCCGGGCGAACCGCTCCGAAATGGACAAGGGCGGCGGCGCGGCCGAGGCGGCGCTGGCCGTCCTGCGCTACAAGCGCTCGCTCGGGGAAGAATCCAAATGAGCCGGGCCGAAATGCGACGCGGCGCACGGCTTTCCGTCGTGCAGGCGCTCTACGAGATGGAGATCGGCGGGCGCGGCGTGGTCGAGGCGATGGCCGAGTTCGAGGCCTTCTGGATCGGCAAGGAGGTCGAGGACATCGAACTCCCCAAGGCCGAGATCGCCTTCTTCCGCGACCTGCTCGGCGGCGTCGTGCGCGAGCAGCGCCTGATCGACCGCTCGGTTGACGAGACGCTGGCCGCCGGCTGGCCGCTGAAGCGGGTCGAGGCCGTCGTCCGCGCCGTGCTGCGGGCCGGGGCCTATGAACTCGCCTTCCGCAAGGACGTGCCGGGCCGCGCGGTGATCTCCGAATATGTGGCCGTGACGCGCGCCTTCTACGAAGGCGAGGAGATCGGCATGGTCAACGCCGTGCTCGACAAGATGGCACGCGAGTTCCGCACAGACGAATTCGACCAGCCGGCGGCTTGAGGCGATATGCTCGCGGGCAGGCAGGTCGTCTACACGCGCCATACACGCGAACGGCTCCTTGAGCGAGGGATCGCCGTTCGCTGGGTCGAAGCCATCCTGGAGGCTCCTTTGATCGACGAGATCGATCCTGTGGGAGATGGCCGGCGACGCTGCTGGGGCCGCGCGAGCGAATTTGGTGACCGGATGCTTCGGATCTTCTATGCTGAGGACCGAGGCATCATCCGCGTGATCACTGTCACGCCAGACCGGAATCGGGGACGCCGCACACCATGAGGCGCGATTTGGACGCGACGTATGATCCCGAGGCCGACGCCGCCTATTTGCGCGTCGGCGAAGGTCGTATCGCGCGGACGGAAGAGGTTGCGCCCGGCATTGTGCTCGACTTTACAGCCGAAGGTGGACTGGTCGGCATCGAGTTGCTCGATGTGGGTCGCACCGTAGCAGGAAGCCTGCTGCGTTCCGCTCCTCCGGCTGCCGCGGAATAGTGTCCTGCAACGCCCCGGCGAGTTCGAGTTGATCGCGCGCCATTTCGCGCCTATCGCGGGCCCGGGCGGGCTTGGCCTTCTCGACGATGCCGGCCTGATCCGTCCCGCACGCGGCTACGAGATCGTGGTGACGGCCGACGCCCTCGTCGCCGGCGTCCACTTCTTCCCGGACGATCCGCCGGCCTCGATAGCCCGCAAGGCGCTGGCGGTGAACCTGTCGGACCTCGCCGCCAAGGGCGCGAAGTCGGAGGGGTTCGTGCTGTCGCTGGTCTTGCCGCAAGGCTGGACCGAAGACTGGCTCGCAGGTTTCGCCGAAGGCCTCAAGCAGATCGCCGATGCAGGCGGCTGCCCGCTGATCGGCGGCGACACCGTCTCGACGCCGGGGCCGCTGACGCTCTCGATCACCGCCTTCGGCAGCGTGCCGGCCGGGCGCATGGTCCCCCGCTCGGGCGCGAAGCCGGGCGACGTTCTGTTGGTCTCGGGCACGATCGGGGATGGCGCGCTCGGCCTGAAGGTCCATGGCCTCGACAGGCCGGCATGGGTCGCAGGCCTGGCGGAGGACGACCGCGCTTTTCTTGCCGACCGCTATCTGCATCCGCGCCCGCGCCTCGCGCTCGCCGCCGCCCTGCAGGCGCATGCCTCGGCGGCGATGGACGTCTCGGATGGGTTGATCGGCGATCTCGCCAAGCTGCTCTCCGCCTCGGGGGTCGGCGCGGAGGTCGATCTCGGCGCCGTGCCGCTCTCGGGCCCGGCCCGCGCCGCGATCATGGCCGATCCCGCATTGCTGGAACTGGCCTGGACCGGTGGCGACGACTACGAAATTCTCTGCGCGGCGTCGGAAAGAGACTATCCTTTTCTGATGGCGGCAAGCGAGGCGGCCGGCGTTCCGCTGGCCGTCTTCGGGCGCATTACGGCTGAGGTCGGAAGCGTGCGCTATTTCCATCAGGGCCAGCCCCGCGAATTCGCGCGCCGGTCCTTCACCCATTTCTGAGCATGGCTCCGAAACCGGCCGCGCTCGCAGACCGGCGGCCGATGCCATGATGAAGCCTGTGACCGCGACCGGAGGCGATGCTCTCGCCAGACGCAATGCACTCGTGCTTGCCTGCGCACAGGGGCTCGGCGGGGCCAGCCCGGCCATCGTGATCTCGCTCGGCGGCATCGTCGGCGCAGGCCTCGTTGCCGACAAGACCTTCGCCACCGTGCCGGTCAGCCTGATGCAGCTTGGTATCGCGGCGGGCGTGATCCCGGCCGCCATGCTGATGCGGCGCTACGGGCGGCGCAGCGGCTATCTTCTGGGCGCGACGACCGGAGTCCTCGCCTCCAGCATTGCGGCGGCCGGGGCCGGCATGCGCGTATTCTGGCTGTTCTGCCTCGGGACCTTTCTCTGCGGCGTCTACGGGGCCTTCGTCCAGAGCTACCGCTTCGCCGCCGCCGACACCGCCAGCGAGGCCTTCAAGGCGAAGGCGATCTCCTGGGTGATGATCGGCGGGCTGGCGGCCGCTGTGATAGGGCCGCAATCGGTCTACTGGACTCGCGACCTGACGCCGGACGCGCCCTTCGCAGCCAGTTTCCTCGCGCAGGGCGCGCTCGCCTTCCTCGCCATCGGCGTCGTGCTGCTGCTCCGCGCGCCGCCGGTCGCGGCGGTGAAGTCCGGCGGCGGCCGGCCGCTCTCCGAGATCATGCGCCAGCCGAAATTCATCGCCTCGGTCTCGGCCGCTCTCGTCGCCTACGGCCTGATGAGCTTCGTCATGACGGCGGCCCCGCTCGCCATGGTCGGCTGCGGCCATTCGGTCGGCGACGCCGCGCTCGGGATCCAGTGGCATGTGCTGGCGATGTTCGGGCCGAGCTTTTTCACCGGCAGGCTGATCGCCCGCTACGGCAAGGAGACGATCACGGCGGTCGGCCTCGGGCTGACCGCGCTGGCCGCCATCGTCGGCTTGAGCGGCCTCAGCGTCGGCCATTTCTGGATCGCGCTGGTGCTGCTCGGGCTGGGCTGGAATCTCGGCTTCATCGGTGCGACGGCGCTGGTGACCGATTGCTACCGGCCCGAAGAACGCGTCAAGGTCCAGGCGGCCAACGATTTCCTCGTCTTCGGCTCGGTCGCCATAGCTTCCTTCTCGGCTGGCGGCCTGCTCAATGCCGGCGGCTGGACCAGCGTCAACTGGCTCGTCTTCCCTCCAGTCGCGGTGGCGCTTGCGCTGGTCGGCTGGCAGGCGCTGCAGCGGCGCGCGGCGGCGGTCTGATCCTTGCAATTCCACGACTTGTATTGAGGGGGAGACACGGATGCGGCCACACCAGTTCATGGTCCCTGCCGGGCGGCTGCCGCCGGGCGCCATCGGCCACAACCGTGGCGTCGTCAGGCCGAACTACGCCTTCATGCCGCCCGAAGGCGTGCTGGTCAGCCGCCTGCCGCACTATGACAAGACTATCGGCCGCATCCTCGCAGCCCCGGTGCTCGGCGCGCGTTTCGCCCAGTTCGTCCTGGAGATCGAGCCGGGTGGCGGCTCGCGCGGCGAGGTGCGCGAGGAGGGCGTCCAGCATTTCTTCTATGTGCTGTCGGGCGCGGCGCGGGTTTCGGTGGCAGGCGCGTCGCCGGCCGAACTCTCTGAGGGCGGATTTGCTTATGTCCCGCCAGGCGTCGCGTTCTCGCTGGGCAATGGCGGTCCCGACAGGCTCTGCGTGCTTGGCCTGCGCAAACGCTACGAGGCGATCGATCTGCCCGCGCCGGAGCCGATCGTCTCGCACCGCGACCAGGTGGCGGTGACCAATCACACGGGGCTCGAGGGGCGCGGTTTTCAGTTCCTGCTGCCCTATGGCGACATGCGCTTCGACTTCGAGATGAACCTGATGTGGTTCAAGCCCGGCGCGTGTTTTCCCGATGTCGAGACCCATGTGATGGAGCATGGCCTCTACATGCTGGAGGGGCAGGGGCTCTATTTCCTCGGCGAAGACTGGCACGAGATCTGGGCCCACGACTTCATCTGGATGGGCGGCTTCTGCCCGCAGCAGTTCTATCCGACCGGTTTTTCCGACGCCGCCTACCTGCTCTACAAAAACGTCAATCGCGATGTGGCGCTGTGAACAACGACGGCCATCCAAGCGGATTTTGGCCTGACACCGGGACGACCTGACATCTCATCCCAATTGTCAGTCGCGCCGTTTGCGATTTTGTCCGAAACTTGGCAGAAAGCCCGCCGACACTGGCGATCCGAAATCCGGGGCTAAGTCTCTTAGCCCCGCTTCTGCATCTTTGGCGTTCAAGAACCGATAAGGCACGGCTGGTCGGCCGTCCGGGACGAAATCTCGAGGTCAGGAAACCGAATGTCCGCTTTGCTCATCATCATCCTCCTGAGTGCGCTGTCGATCGCATATGGCGTCTGGGCCTATGCCGACGTCATGAAGCGCGACGCCGGCAACCAGCGCATGCAGGAGATCTCCGCTGCTGTCGCCGAAGGTGCGCAGGCCTATCTGAAGCGCCAGTACATCACCATCGCCATGGTCGGCGTCGTGCTTTTCGTCGCGCTGGCCTGGCTGCTCGGCCAGTGGGTCGCGATCGGTTTCCTGATTGGCGCGGTGCTCTCGGGCGTCGCGGGCTTCATCGGCATGAACGTCTCGGTGCGCGCCAATGTCCGCACCGCCCAGGCTGCGATGCAGTCGCTGGGTGACGGGCTCGACGTCGCCTTCAAGGCCGGCGCGGTTACCGGCATGCTGGTCGCCGGCCTCGCGCTGCTCGGCGTCGCCGTCTATTACGGCGTCCTGACCTCCATGCTCGGCTTCACCCCGTCGAGCCGCGTCGTCATCGATTCGCTCGTCGCGCTCGGCTTTGGCGCCTCGCTGATCTCGATCTTCGCCCGTCTCGGCGGCGGCATCTTCACCAAAGGGGCCGATGTCGGCGCTGACCTCGTCGGCAAGGTCGAGGCCGGCATCCCCGAGGACGATCCGCGCAACCCCGCCACGATCGCCGACAATGTCGGCGACAATGTCGGCGACTGCGCCGGCATGGCGGCCGACCTGTTCGAGACCTATGCGGTCACGCTCGTCGCCACCATGGTGCTCGCCGCGATCTTCTTCGCCGGACAGGCGACGCTCGGCACGATGATGCTCTATCCGATGGCGATCGGCGCGGCCTGCATCGTCACCTCGATCATCGGCACCTTCTTCGTCAAGCTCGGCGCCAACCAGTCGATCATGGGCGCGCTCTACAAGGGCTTCATCGCCGCCGGCGTGCTCTCGATCGGCGCGATCGCGGCCGTGAACTATCTGATGTTCGGCGGCTTCTCGGCCTCCTTCACCACGGTGCAGGGCGTCACCTTCACCTCGGGCGGCCTCTTCGCCTGCGCGCTCGTCGGTCTCGCCGTCACGCTGCTGATCGTCGTGATCACCGAATATTACACCGGCACGGGCAAGCGCCCGGTGGTCTCGATCGCGCAGGCCTCGGTCACCGGCCACGGCACCAACGTCATCCAGGGTCTCGCTGTCTCGCTGGAATCGACCGCGCTGCCCACCGTCGTCATCATCGCCGGCATCATCGTCTCCTACGGGCTTGCCGGCCTGTTCGGCATCGCCATCGCCACCACCGCCATGCTGGCGCTGGCGGGCGTCGTCGTGGCGCTCGACGCCTTCGGCCCGGTCACCGACAATGCCGGCGGCATCGCCGAGATGGCCGGCCTGCCCAAGGAGGTGCGCCACTCCACCGACGCGCTCGACGCCGTCGGCAACACCACCAAGGCGATCACCAAGGGCTATGCGATCGGCTCGGCCGGTCTCGGCGCGCTGGTGCTCTTCGCCGCCTACACCTCGGACCTGAACTTCTTCATCGCCGAGGCCAACAAGGCGGGCTCGACCACCTTCCAGTACTTCAAGGGTGTGGTCGTCGATTTCTCGCTCTCCAACCCCTATGTCGTCGTCGGCCTGCTGCTCGGCGGCCTGATCCCCTTCCTCTTTGCCGGCATGGGCATGACCGCGGTCGGCCGCGCCGCAGGTTCGGTGGTGGAAGAGGTCCGTCGCCAGTTCAAGGAGAAGCCCGGCATCATGGACGGCACCGAGCGGCCCGACTACGGCCGCGCGGTCGACATGCTGACCAGGGCTGCGATCAAGGAGATGATCGTGCCCTCGCTGCTGCCGGTGCTGGCTCCGATCGTGACCTATTTCGCCATCAACGCCATCGCCGGCAAGAACCAGGCGTTTGCCGCCGTCGGCGCCATGCTGATGGGCGTCATCGTCACCGGCATCTTCGTCGCCATCTCAATGACGTCCGGCGGCGGCGCCTGGGACAACGCCAAGAAATCCTTCGAGGACGGCTTCGTCGACAAGGACGGCGTGCGCCATATGAAGGGCTCCGAGGCGCACAAGGCCTCCGTCACCGGCGACACCGTCGGCGACCCCTACAAGGACACGGCGGGCCCC
>LSIB01000071.1 GCA_001556025.1 Rhizobiales bacterium CCH3-A5 | reverse complement strand
GTAAGCGGTGCTCTGAGAGCACCTTTCAGCTGGTGAGCTGAGGGGCGATGTTGGAAGCCTGAGGGCTTCGACACATGACGATTTCAGAGCATACGCTTAAAACCAGCGCGGATGAGCCGGTCCGGCGGTTCGAGGTTTTTACCGGATCGGGCCGCCGGCGGGATTGGTCCGACGAGGACAAGGCGCGGATCGTGGCGGAAAGCTACGAGCCTGGCGCGACGGTGAGCGAGGTCGCGCGCCGCCATGCGATGTCGCCGCAGCAGTTGTTCGGCTGGCGACGCCTCCTGCGTCGTGTGCCCGAGACGTTGTCGCCGCTATCCGCGCCTATGTTCGTGCCGGCAGTGATCGAAGCGGCGGTCGCGGATCCAAAGCCGTGCCGGCAGTCTGCCAAGCGTCGTCGTCGCACGCGACGCGCTCCCAGTGGGTCCAGCGACGGGATCGAGTTTGAGATCGACGGCGTCGTGGTGCGGGTCGGCTCGGGCGCGAGCCCGAAGGCGATCGCGGCGGTGATCGGCGCGCTGAAGGGCGGGTCGTGATCGGCCCGACCGGGGCGGTCCGCGTCATGATCGCGACGAAGCCGGTCGACTTCCGCAAGGGCGCGGAGGGGCTTGCAGGGCTGGTGCGCGAGAGCATGGGCGCCGATCCGTTCTCCGGCGCGGTCTATGTGTTCCGGGCGCGCCGAGCCGACCGGATCAAGCTGGTTTACTTCGACGGCACGGGCGTCTGCCTGTTCTCGAAGCGGCTGGAAGACGGCAAGTTCCAGTGGCCCGCGATCGCCGATGGCGTCGTGCGGCTGACCGCAGCGCAACTGCAGGCCCTGCTCGAAGGTCTCGACTGGCGACGGGTGCATGAACGGCGCGAGACACGCGTGCCCGTCGCGGCAAGTTGATCGTTCAGCGCTAGCAAGCCACTGTAATCCATGATTGAATCTGCTTTGTGAGCAACGCGGCCAAGCCATTGACCAATGATCCGATCGCGCTTCAGGCGATGCTCGCGGCCGAGCGTGCCGAGAACGAGCGGCTACGCCAGATCATCAAGGAGTTGCAGCGCCATCGCTTTGGCCGCCGGGCCGAGAGCCTGCCGATCGACCAGTTGCTGCTGGGGCTCGAGGAGGCCGAGCAGGTCGAAGCCGAGGGCCTTGCCGGCGAGGAGGCTGCCGATCCCGTCAAGCGCGTCGAGCGGGCCAGGAAGCGTCGCGCCAACCGCGGCTCGTTGCCCGCGCACCTGCCGCGGATCGAGCAGGTCGTCGATATCGAGGATAAGACCTGCCCCTGCTGCCGCGGGCAGCTTCATGCCATGGGCGAGGACGTCTCGGAGCGGCTCGACATTGTGCCGGCCCAGTTCCGGGTGATCGTGACGCGCCGGCCAAAATACGCTTGCCGGGCCTGCGAGGAGATCGTAGTTCAGGCGCCGGCGCCCGCAAGGCTCGTTGACGGCGGCATCCCGACCGAGGCGACCGTCACCCACGTGCTGGTCAGCAAGTACGCCGACCATCTCCCGCTGTACCGCCAGGCCCAGATCTATGCCCGGCAGGGCGTCAACCTGGATCGCTCGACCTTGGCCGATTGGGTCGGCAAGGCAGCCTTCCTGTTGCGACCCGTCCATGCGCGGCTGTTCGAGCGGCTGAAGGCGTCGACAAAACTCTTCGCCGACGAGACCACGGCGCCGGTACTCGATCCGGGCCGCGGCCGGACCAAGACCGGTCAGCTCTTCGCCTACGCCCGCGACGAGAGACCGTGGGGCGGCGGCGATCCGCCGGGCGTCGCCTACCTCTACGCACCCGACCGCAAGGCCGAGCAGGCGGTTCGGCACCTTCAAGGCTTCGTCGGCACGCTGCAGGTTGATGGCTTCGCGGGCTACAAGGTCGTAGCCGACCGTAATGCCGTGAGCCTGGCGTTCTGCTGGAGCCATGTCCGACGCAAGTTCTACGATCTCGCGCAGGCCGGTCCCGCGCCGATCGCCACGGAAGCGCTCGCGCGGATCGCCCAACTCTATCGCATCGAGGGCGAGATCCGTGGCCGGTCCGCCGAGGAGCGCCGCGACATCCGCCAGGCGAGAAGCCGCGGGATCGTCGATGCGCTCGAACCGTGGCTGAGGGCAAAGCTCGCCCTCGTCAGCCAGAAGAGCAAGCTAGCCGAGGCCATCCGCTATGCTCTCTCGCGCTGGCAGGGCCTCTCTCGCTTCCTCAATGACGGCCGTGTCGAGATCGACTCCAACGTGGTCGAGCGCGCCATCCGGCCGATCGCCCTCAATCGCAAGAATGCGCTCTTTGCCGGATCAGACAGCGGCGCCGAGCACTGGGCCGTCGTCGCTTCGCTCGTGGAGACCTGCAAGCTCAACAGCGTCGATCCGCAAGCCTACCTCATCGATATCATCACCCGCATCGTGGCTGGCCATCCTCAAAGCCAGATCGACGATCTGCTGCCATGGGCTTACGCCACACCGCCGCTCAAGGCCGTGGCCTGAGAACAGCGCATACG
>LSIB01000070.1 GCA_001556025.1 Rhizobiales bacterium CCH3-A5 | reverse complement strand
GTCCAGCGTCCGTCACCTCACCCCTGCCCCTCTCCTTACAGGAGAGGGGTTCCCCGCGCGTGATACGGATGGGGCGGTGCCCCGAAGCGTCCCGGGACCGGGGTGCAACCCCGGCCGCAGGCGCCGCCCCCATCCCCACCAACAGCTTGCCTTCCGGATGGCTGCCCCTCGGGGATGAGGTGGGGCAGGATAGGACGAGGTGAAGGAGGCGGGCATAAGATTCGCAACCGCAGCGATTATAATCGCGGTCCCATTACAGCACGAACGGACGGCATGCCGCGAAAGGGGAACATCTTTTCCAATTCTGTCGAAGAACAGACAAATGCCCATTGCGGGCTGCGGCCGCAGCAGTTTTAATCGGCATCGGGTGGGGATCGTGGGCAACAATGACCGCTAAGACCAAGTCCGAGCGCCTCAAGCGCCTTGTTGCATACGGGTATTTTGCTCCAGAGCTGCCCCAATGTTTCGCGTCTGAAAGCCTAGGCCGATATCGCAAGTCGATCCTCGCAGGCATCGATGCTTTGCCGCCTACTCGTCGAGGAAATCCAGACTATCATGCCTTCATCTCCGAACCCGCGTGGTTTTATTATCCTCGGTTCGGGAAGGAAGATCGCCGGCATGGCGTACCCAACCCTGTCGCACACCTCTTGTTATCGCGAGCCCTGGCTGACAACTATGTCGACCTGCGCCGTAAGGCGCGGGCATCAAACATTACCCTTTCCCCACCAGTGTTCGACTGGTCTGGAACAAGGGCTCTGATGCGTCCTAGCGTTGAATTGAGAGAAAATTTTCGAATAAATCTCTCCTCTCGTCGCGAACAGTATGCAGAGGCGGATATTCGGGCATTCTTTCATTCAATTTATACACATTCGATTCCTTGGGCCGTCCACGGGAAGGAGTTTGCCAAGCGCAACCGTGGCGTAACGCATTATGGAAATCTAATCGATCTACTATGCCGTAATGCTCAAGGCGGTCAAACACTTGGACTTCCTGTTGGTCCGGATACGTCGCGACTGATAGCCGAGGTGGTAGCTTCTGCTTTGGATACGCATCTGCAAAACCGCTTGGGAATGGGCGCGCGCGATGCGTCCCGCTATATCGACGATTACACACTCAGTAATGCTGATGGAGCAGCGGGTGAAGAATTATTGGCTGTATTGCGTCAGTCAGCGGCAATATTCGAACTTGAGCTAAACAACGAAAAGTCCGCAATTGTCCCTACATCACACCGCCAAAATATAGGTTGGCAGCAGGCGGCACGAGCTCATCTGCCACGACCGCTAGGCGGCCGCGCCAACATAAGCGAAATACAACATTTTTTCTATCAAATTGGTAGAGTATGCGCTGCGCATCCGGATATTAATGTGGAGAAATTTGGCCTCCAGCATGCCAGATCGGTTCTAGTCAATGCGGATGATTGGGGTACGCTTCAGTTCAACCTTATTAATGCCTATCGCCGGAATCCAAGCTTAGTATCACTTTTGGTAGAATCGTGCCTCTTGCGGCAAGTTGCCCACGCCGACGTTCAAACAGATATTCTTGTAGAATTCATCGAGAACCGAATTCCCGTTCTGGCTCGCGCAAACCGAACCGGTGAGATCATCTGGCTTCTTTTCTTGGCAATCCGCCTGAACGTGTCCCTTTCGGCTAACCGGCTTTCGCCGCTTTTCTCAATAGAGAACGCTTTCGTCGCCTTGCTTGTCGTCTGCCTTGAGGCTCGTCGACTTGTGCTGGGCAACATCGACCGGGCTCTCTGGGACCGATCTATCAGCGCAGACGGCCTGCGCAGCCCGATGTGGTTATACGCCTATGAGGCCGTCACTCAAGGACTCCTTCCTGGGGTGAATGATGGCTTTATTACGCGAGACCCCTATTTTGCTCTACTGCAAGCAAGGCGCATACAATTCTTGGACATCGGACGTGGGTACACTTCCATAGCCACGACATTGCGCAACTTGCGTAATGAAAACGAACGCCTGAAGCGTATGCGTGAGGCGATCGAAGACGAGGATTTTGACGATCTGGATGATCTGGATGAGAACGAGGACGGCGAGGACGATTTCGAGATTAACGACATTTACTGATTTGCGACGACCAAACCATCCCGCTTGACTCCCCCACCCCTCTCGCCATACCCC
>LSIB01000007.1 GCA_001556025.1 Rhizobiales bacterium CCH3-A5 | reverse complement strand
CGCACTGACTTTCCGCCCCCCACCCCTATCCCCTCCCCACAAGGGGGAGGGGAGAGCCTCTCTTGCGTCGCCCGGAGCCCGCTTGACCACCTTCGTCGAACTTCATGATGTCACCCATGTCTATGGCGGCGGCGATGGTCCGCCGGCTGTCGAGGGCCTGTCGCTGAAGGTGCGCGAGGGCGAGTTCGCCGCGATCGTCGGCCCGTCGGGCTGCGGCAAATCGACGATGATGAAGCTCGCCACCGGCTTGCAGCGGCCGAAATCCGGCACGGTCGTCGTCGCCGGCAAGGAGGTGGCCGAGCCGATCAAGATCACCGGCATGGCCTTCCAGAACCCGGTGATGCTGCCCTGGCGCACGACGCTGGAGAACCTTTTGCTGCCGCTGGAGATCGTCCAGCCGCACCGCTCGCGCCTGCGCAGCCACAAGGCGGAGTATGTCGCCCGCGCCGAGGGTCTGCTGGAGACGGTGGGCCTCAAGGGCATGGGCTCGAAGTTCCCGTGGCAGCTTTCGGGCGGCATGCAGCAGCGCGCCTCGCTCTGCCGCTCGCTGATCCACGAGCCCAAGCTTCTGATGCTCGACGAGCCGTTCGGCGCGCTCGACGCCTTTACGCGGGAAGAACTCTGGTGCGTGATCCGCGATCTGCATGCGCAGCGCGGCGTCACGGTGATCCTCGTCACGCATGACCTGCGCGAGGCGGTCTTTCTGGCCGATCGGGTGTTCTGCATGTCGGCGCGGCCGGGCCGCATCATCGCCGAGCGCGAGGTTTCCTTCGCACGGCCGCGCGATCTGGAGATCACCTACACGCCGGAGTTCGCCGCCATCGTGCATGAACTGCGCGGCCATATCAGCGCGGCGAGGCAGGCGGCATGACGCGCTCCACCTGGCTCAGGCTCGCCCCCTATCTCTTCACGCTCGCCTTCTTCCTGCTCTGGGAAGCGGCGTGCCGCATCTTCAAGATCTCGTCCTTTATCCTGCCGCCGCCGACCGCGATCTGGGCCGCGCTGGTGCAGTACCAGAAGCCGCTCTACACAAACGCCTTCCA
Source organism: Rhizobiales bacterium CCH3-A5 (assembly GCA_001556025.1). Classification (GTDB taxonomy): domain Bacteria; phylum Pseudomonadota; class Alphaproteobacteria; order Rhizobiales; family Beijerinckiaceae; genus Allobosea. Next base: position 142,133 of record LSIB01000007.1, on the reverse strand, counting down.
CACGCTCTGGATGACCTCCTTCGGCTTCGGGCTGTCGATCGTGTTCGGGCTGGCGCTCGGGCTGCTGGTCGGCTCGTCGAAGCTGATCTATGCCGGGCTGAACCCGCTGCTCGTCGGTTTCAACTCGATCCCGAAGGTCGCGGTGGTGCCGATCCTGGTGATCTGGTTCGGCGTCGGCTGGCTGCCGCCGGTGCTGACCGCCTTCGTGATCTCGTTCTTGCCGATCGTGGTCAATGTCGCGACCGGCCTTGCCACCATCGAGCCGGAGACCGAGGACGTGATGAAGGCGCTGGGCGCGAGCCGGCTCGACATCATGACCAAGGTCGGCATCCCTCGCTCGCTGCCCTATCTGTTCGGCGCGCTGAAGGTCTCGATCACGCTGGCTTATGTCGGCTCGGTGATCGGCGAGCAGAACGCCTCCAATCTCGGCCTCGGCAACCTGATCACCCGCGCCTCGGCCGATTTCAACGTGCCGCTGATCTTTGCCGCCCTGATCGTGCTGGCGATCCTCGGCGTGTTTCTCGTGGCGATCGTCGATATCGTCGAGAACCGGATGACCGGCTGGGCCAAGCGCTCGCAGATGGGGAATGCGTAAGAGGCGAATGGCGGATAGCGAATGGTGAGTAGAAGGGAGTAGACCATAGCGAAGTCTCCCCCCGTCTCCTTTCTCGCCACTCGCTCATGCTCCTGCCCGATCTTCGCGACTACGACCGCCTGCGCGCGCAATTCCGCTGGGCGATCCCTGCGCGCTACAACATCGCCGTCGATATCTGCGACCGCTGGGCCGCGCTCGATGCTGACCGAACCGCGATCATCGAGGTGTCGCAGGACTGGCGCGCCATTCCGGTCTCGTTCGGTCATCTGCGCGAAGCCTCCAACCGGCTGGCGAATGCGCTGCGGTCTCGCGGCGTCGCGCGCGGCGACCGGGTTGCGATCCTGCTGCCGCAGGGCAGGGCGGTGCTGACCGCGCATCTCGCCGCCTACAAGCTCGGCGCCATCGCGGTGCCGCTGGCGGCTTTGTTCGGCGTCGATGCGCTGGCCTACCGCCTTGGCGATGCCGGCGCGAAGGTGCTGGTGACCGATGCGGCCGGCCTCGCCAAGGTAGGCCAGATCGCGGAGCCGCTGCCGGAGCTGGCGCTGACCATCTCGACCGATGGCGCGCAGGGCCCTGCGCTCGGCTGGGACAGCTTGCTCTCGGAGGCAAGCCCGGACTTTACCGCCGTCGACACCTGCCCGGACGATCCGGCGCTGATGATCTACACCTCCGGCACGACCGGAAATCCAAAAGGCGCGCTGCATGGCCATCGCGTGCTGCCCGGCCATCTGCCGGGTGTCCAGATGCCGCATGAGTTCCTGCCCCGACCCGGCGACATCGCCTGGACGCCGGCCGACTGGGCCTGGGCGGGAGGCCTGCTCAACATGCTGCTGCCGGCCCTGCATTTCGGCGTGCCGGTGGTGGCGCGGCCGGTAACGCGGTTCGAGCCGGAAGAGGCGTTCCGGCTGATGGCGGAGCAGGGCATCCGCAACGCCTTCGTGCCGCCGACCGCACTCAGGATGCTGCGCAGCGTGGACAAGCCGCGCGAGCGCTTCGCATTCGACCTGCGCACCGTCGCCGCCGCGGGCGAGGCGCTGGGCGCGGAGACGCTGCATTGGGGCCGCGAGGCGCTCGGGCTCACCATCAATGAAGCCTATGGCCAGACCGAATGCAATCTGGTGCTGGCCTCCTGCGCCGCCATCGGCGTCAGCCGGCCGGGCGCCATCGGCAAGGCGGTGCCGGACCACGAGGTCGCGATCGTCAGGGCCGACGGCACGGTCTGCGCCGCCGGCGAGGAGGGCCAGATCGCGGTGCGCCGGCCCGACCCGGTGATGTTCCTGGGCTACTGGAACAATCCGAAGGCAACGGCGGAGAAATTCGTCGGCGACTGGATGACCACCGGCGATCAGGGCGTGCAGGACAGCGACGGTTATGTCCGCTTCATCGGCCGTGACGACGACGTCATCACCTCGTCGGGCTACCGGATCGGGCCCGGCGAGATCGAGGATTGCCTGCTGAAGCACGAGGCGGTGTCGCTCGCGGCCGTCGTCGGAAAGCCGGACGCGCTGCGGACCGAGATCGTCAAGGCCTTCGTCGTGCTGAAGCCCGGGCGCAGGCCGTCGGATGCGTTGGCCGCCGAGCTTCAGGCTTTCGTGCGGCAGCGGCTCTCGGCGCATGAGTATCCGCGCGAGATCGCCTTTCGCGACGAGCTGCCGCTGACCACGACCGGCAAGATCATCAGGCGGCTCCTGCGCGCGGAAGCCTCGCGCGGGGAAGCCTGAAGAACGAGCGCTTCAGCGCGTCGCGGGCGCGCGCGGCGAGATCGCGCGGCTTCAGCGCGCCTTGGGGGGCAAGCCGGATCTCGCCATGGCTGGCGGCTGCCGTTCCGAACACCGGCGCGCCGCCCGGCAGCAGGATCGCGCGGGCGGGCGCGGTCTGCCCCAGCATCGCGAGCAGCACCAGTTCGGGCTCGAAGGGCGCGAATGCGTCGTCCTGAACGGAGGCGAAAAGCCAGCGCTTCTCGCCCCGTCCGAGCAGGATCACCCCGGCGATCGGCCGTTCGCCGAGCATCAGCAAAGCGACGCGGCATTGCCTTGTGCTTGCGAGCCCGCGCGTCATGGCGCGCACAAAGCCGGCCTCGCGCGTGTCCTGCAGCATCGCCGCGCCTGCGCGGGCGCGGCTGCCCGAGGCCTCCATGGCCAGCAGGATTTCGACCGCGTCGCGCAGCTTGATGCGCGACCCGCTTTCCAGCAGCGTGACCTTGCCCTGCCGCGCAAGCGCCTCACTGAGCGCCGCCGCCTTGTTGGGGCTCGCCATGGCCAGCCGCGACCGCGCGGGCCTGCTCGCGGGCTGCAGGGTCGCGGACAGGCCGAGCGTCTCGGCGGCGCGCAGGACCGCCGTCGTCAGCGGTCCTTCCAATGCGATCTGACGCAGCACCAGCCCATGGCCTTCGAGCCGCCAGTCTGCGCGCAGGCTGAGCACGGCCTCGATCACGGCCTGCGCCCGCAGGCGGTCGAGCAGCGGTGCGCCATCGAAGATCCGCCTGTCGGAGAAGCCGATCAGTTCGTCCGGCACGAACAGGCGGTCGCGTGGGAAACAGGGGACGAACCCGATCAGCCGGCGCTGCGGCTCGTCGGCCTCGCCCTGCCAGGCCAAGATCGCGACGGCGTCCCGGAAGGCGACGAGGTGCTGCGCGGCGGCGAGCGCGAAATCCGGTTCGAAGAACAGATTGGACGCGATCGCGCGGGAGGCGAGATCGGTCCAGGCGTCGCGGATGCCGGCGCAGGCCTGCAGCGGCCTGATTTCGATCCTGATCGGAGCGTCGGGCCGGTGGCGGGCTGCCAGCGGCGCGGCCGGGGCGGCTGCTCCCGGGGAACTGCCCTTGAAGGCGACGATTGCGTTCATCTGGCCCTGCCTGCGGTTCTGCTGCATCGTTCCGGCGCGGGCCTGTGCCAAAATGACAAGGTTTTGCGCGCGCAACGACCGATCGTCCGACAGGCTTCAAGATCAGGGCCAGCGCGGCCGGGAGTCAGGCCGGCGTGGATTGCTTCCCGGTCTGGCCCAGGAACGCCGCCCAGAGCCGCTCGACCAGAGCCGGCTCGATGTCCTTGACGATCAGCACGAGGCGCGAGCGTCGGTCGGCGTCAGGCCAGGCGTCGAGCAGGACGGGCGGATGCATGATCTGCTGCACGGCATGCACCAGCAGCGGCCGGCCTGGCTGCTCCTTCAGCCCGACCAGCCCCTTGAAGCGCAGCAGCTTCGAGCCGTGGGTCGAGCGCAGCAGGGTCCAGAACAGGTCGAAGGTCGCCTGCGCGACCGGCTGTTCCGCCGTCAGCGTGAAGGCGCGGATCGTCTCATCGTGACGGTTCACATCATGGCGGTGGGGGTGGGCGTGGTGATGGTCGTGACCATGGTCATGGTGATGATGATGATGGTCATGTGGCGCGGCCAGCGTCTCATGGGCAAGCCAGCGTGTCAGATCGAGCGGCCGCCTGGCCAGATCATAGAGGCCTGCGCCGATCAGATCGGCTGCCGCAGCATCGGTCTCCAGCAGTGCGATGCCGGGGTTGAGCGTCATGAGCCGCTGGCGCAGCGCATCGACGGCTGGCGCGTCAATGGCGAGGTCTCGCTTGGTCAAGACGACGCGGTCGGCCGCTACGACCTGCCTGCGGGCTTCCTCGTGCTCGTCGAGCATGGCCATGCCGTTGACGGCGTCGACCAGCGTGACGACGCCGTCGAGCCGGAAGCGCATGGCGAGATAGGGGTGGTTTATCAGCACGTTGAGGATCGGCGCGGGATCGGCGAGCCCCGTCGTCTCGATGACGACGCGCTTGAACGGCGTGATCCTGCCATTGTCGTGGCGTCGCAGCAGGTCTTCCAGCGTCACGATCAGGTCGTCGCGGATGGTGCAGCACAGGCAGCCCGAGGCGAGCAGGATCATGCTCTCCTCGACGCCCTCGATCATCAGGTGATCGAGCCCGATCTCGCCGAACTCGTTGACGATCACGACCGTCTCTGAAAGGGCTTCGTCTTTCAGCAGGCGGTTGAGAAGCGTCGTCTTACCCGCTCCCAGAAAGCCGGTCAGCAGCGTCAGGGGAACGGGCGCCGGGCGTCTTGCGTCGTGTCTGGGATCTTGCATCGCGGCGGTCCGGGAGGCGTCAGGCCGCTGCCGGCCGGCGGAGCTTTTGTTCCAGTATTACATTGGCCATGATCGCGGCGACGACAAGGCCGCCGCCGGCATATTGCAGCAGGCCGACCCGCTCTCCGAGCACGACCGCCGCCACCGCGACCGCGAAGACCGGCTCGGCGCAGAAGGCGAGGCCGGCCGGACCGGGCGCGACGCGGGCCAGCGCGAGAACCTGCAGCAGGAAGCCGGCGAGATAACCGCCGATCGTGACCGCGACGGCCAGCGGCGCGAGCGCAAGGCTTTGGGGCGGCAGCAGGCCGCTTGTCGCCTGCACGATCGCCAGCGTTACCGGCAGGATCAGCAGGTGAGACCAGAACAGCTTGGGCAGCAATCCCGTGGTCGCGCTTGCCGAAGCGGCGAAGAACTGCGTCGCCGCGAAAATGCTCGCGGCCATGGCCAGTGCCAGCCCGCGCGGATCGAGCCCGTGGAAATCCGGTCCGACGACCATCGCGACGCCGCAGAAGGCTATCAACGCCACGACGAGCCGGTCGGCGCTGAAGCGGGCCCTGGTCACCAGCGGCTCGGCCAGCACGATCAGGATCGGGAAGGTGTAGAACACCACGGCCGCGACCGTGACCGGCAGGAAGGCGACCGAGGAGAGATAGGCGCAGCCAACCAGCGCGCTCATCAGGCCAAACAGCGCCAGCGCGCGGCGTTCGCGCGCCGGGACCTTCAGCGAGGCGCGCCAGATCAGCGTGGCCGCCAGCACCAGCGCAAGCATGATGAAGACGCGGTAGAATACCAGCAGCGGGCCGGCGAGCCCGGCCTGACCGGCGATCTGGGCGCTGACGATGTTCGTGCCATAGGCGGCGGCCGAGGCGAGCGCCAGCAAAAGCCCCTGCCGCGTCGCAGCAGCACTGTGTCCGGCGATCACGCGCTCATGCTCAGGCGTCGGGCTTTGTCTTGGGTTTGGTCTTGGCCTTGGCCTGCGGCGCGGCGGTCTTGGTGGGCTCAATCTTCGCGGGCTCTGTCCTGGCCTTCGGCTTCGCCAGAAGCGGCCGCGCGGGCGCCGGCTTGCCCTTGATGCCGGCGGCCGCGCCGGGGCGCAGGCTCGCCGCCGTCGCGGCGCCGGGCTGTATCGCGCCCTGAAGGCGCAACGGGCCGGACTGGACGCTGTCTGCTGGCGCAGTCTCCGTCGCGGGCGCGAAGGCCGAGGTCGCGCCGGGGATGCCGCCATTGCCGGAGACGGTGCGCGCCGAACCCGCGCCAACCAGGCTGGCTGAAACCGGAGCACCGGGCGTGATGGTCGGCGCCGCGCCGCGCGCAATCAGGCTGTCGGGGCGGCCGGCGACATTGGCCGCCAGCGGCGCGGTCGCCGAGCCAGGCGTGCGGCCGAAAGTGACCTCGACGGGGATCGCCTGGGTGCGTGGACCCAGCACGACGCGGCCAGAGGGCGCGCGCGTCAGAACCGCGCTGGCGGCCGCCGGCTGCGGCGAAAAGATCGGGAAGCGGTCCGAGGTGCCCTCGGCATTGCCGCCGACGCCGCCGGGGATGGTGGTCGCGCTGATCGGCCCGGCGACATCGACATCGTCGCCGAGCGCACCTCCGCCCCTGCGGACATCGGCGCAGATGCTCTGGGCCCGGCCGCCATTGCCCGAGGGCAGGGTCGCGACGGTGTAGCCGAAGCCACCCCATTTTCCGAAGCCGTCATCGAGCAGTTGCGCCGCCTTCACGGTGCGCTCCGCCCCCGAGAGCGCGCCGAGCACGACGGCGATCAGGGTGCGGCCGCCGCGCGTCGCGGTCGCCACGACGTTGAAGCCCGAGGCGCAGACGAAGCCCGTCTTCATGCCACCGACGCCGTAGTAACGCCCGACGAGGCCATTGGTGTTGTTGAGCGTCTGCTTGCCGAGCTGGACTGCTGCCGTGTTCCAGTAATCGGCATAGTCGGGGAACTCCCGCATCAGCGCCATGGCGAGAATGGCGAGATCGCGCGCGCTGGTCTGCTGGTCAGGGTGGTGCCAGCCATTGGGATTGACGAAATGGGTGTCGCGCATGCCAAGGCGCGCGGCTTCCGCGTTCATCATCGAAACGAAGGTCGCAACGTCGCCGCCGACGCCCTCGGCGATGACATAGGCGATGTCGTTGGCCGACTTGACCATCATGATGCGCAGCGCGTTGTCGAGCGTCACCTCCTGGCCGGCCTTGATGTAGACCTTGACGCGCGGCTGGCCGGCCGCGAGCTTCGACGCCGGGATCGCGGTCTCCAGCCCGATGCGGCGCTCGCGCACCGCCTTCAGCGCCAGATAGGCGGTCATCATCTTGGTGGTCGAGGCCGGGTGCCAGGCCTGGCTCGGGTTTTCGCTGGAGAGGACCTCTCCGCTCGATGCGTCGATCACGAGGCTGGTGCCGGCGCTGGCCGGCAAGGCGACTGCAAGACCGGCAAATGCGAGACCGAGCGAGACGGCGGCGGCGAGGCGGAGAGCGATCATTTGGCTGGTCTTGAACCTGTCTGGGCGAGGGTCGAGGCTGGAGGCTTCAACGCGACGCGTGCGGCATTTTCGAGACGGCCGGCAGTGTGCGCCCGACCATGAACGCATACCTACCCCCAGCCGAGTGATTTGCCTAGCCGTCGGGGCCGGTCCACAAGGCGTCGTCAACCGGCGTATCGGCCGGCCCGGACCCGCCAGGCAGCAAGACCTCCCGTGAGCCTCACCCTCCTCTGGATCCCGGCGACGATCGCGGCCTCGCTGCTGCAGACCGCGCGCAACCTGACGCAGCGCTCGTTGACGGACGCCATCGGCGTCGTCGGCGCGACGCAGGTGCGTTTTCTCTACGGCCTGCCCTTCGCGCTCATCTTCCTCGCGGGCGTCTGCCTCGTGAGCGAGCAGCCGCCGCCGGCCGCCGATGCGCGCTTCCTGTTATTTGCGCTCTGGGGCTCGCTGACGCAGATCGCGGCGACGGGGCTGATGCTGGCGGCGATGCGCGAGCGCTCGTTTGCCGTCACCACCGCCTACACCAAGACCGAGCCCGTGCAGGTCGCGATCTTCGGCGCGCTGCTGCTCGGCGACGCGCTGACGCTCTGGAAGTTGGCCGCGATCGTCCTCGCGACAGCCGGCGTCGTGACGATGTCGTGGAAGCCTGGCGAGAAGCTGAGCGCCGCAGGAATGCGCCCGGCCGTGCTCGGTATCGCGGCCGGCGCGAGCTTCGCGCTCTCGGCGCTGGGTTTTCGCGCCGCGATCCTGGCGCTGCCGGACGGGAACTTCGTGCTCCGCGCCACCACGACCCTGGCCTGGGGGCTCGCCTTCAGCACGCTGGTGCTGGTCTCCTACATGCTGATCGCCGATCGCGGCGCGCTGTTCGCCTCGCTGCGGATCTGGCGTCGCTCGCTGATGGCGGGATTTCTGGGCGCGGCGGCCTCGCAGTTCTGGTTCATCGGCTTTTCGCTGACCAGCGCCGCCAATGTCCGTACTCTCGGCCTGCTCGAAGTGCCGCTGGCCCAGATCGCGTCACGACGCGTCTTCGCTGAGGGAACCAGCCCGCGCGAACTCGCCGGAATGGCGATGATCGTGTTCGGAGTCGGGCTGGTTCTGCTGCTGTCGGTCTAGCTGCGGGCCGTTCCGCATCGTGGTCCCTCTTTCCACGCACTCCGGAAATGCGCTTGTGCCGGCTTGCGGAGCGGCCTTTTGCAGCGCAATTAGGCGGCAAAAGTGGATCATCGGGAGAGAAACGCCATGTGCGCTGCAATCGTCGGCTGGGCCCATACGCCGTTCGGCAAGCAGGATGCCGAGACCATCGAAAGCTTGATCGTGCGCGTCGCGACCGACGCGCTGGTCGATGCCGGGATCACAGCCGACCGGGTCGACGAGATCGTGCTTGGGCATTACAACGCCGGCTTTTCCGCCCAGGATTTCACCGCCTCGCTGGTGCTGCAGGCGGACCCCGCGCTGCGTTTCAAGCCGACGACCCGAGTCGAGAACGCCTGCGCCACCGGCTCGGCCGCCGTCCATCAGGGCGCGCGCGCGATCAAGGCCGGGGCTGCGAAGATCGTGCTCGTCGTCGGCGTCGAGCAGATGACGAAGACGCCGTCCGCCGAGATCGGCAAGTTCCTGCTGAAGGCGTCCTATCTCGCTGAAGAAGGCGAGACGACCGGCGGCTTCGCCGGCGTGTTCGGACAGATCGCGGCCTCCTATTTCCAGCGCCATGGCGACCAGTCTGACGCGCTCGCCATGATCGCGGCCAAGAACCACAGGAACGGCGTCGAGAACCCCTATGCCCAGATGCGCAAGGATCTCGGCTTCGAGTTCTGCCGCAATGAGAGCGAGAAGAACCCCTTCGTTGCGGGCCCCCTGAAGCGGACCGACTGCTCGCTGGTCTCTGACGGGGCGGCGGCGCTGGTGCTCGCCGACGAGGAGACCGCGCTGGGCATGCGCCGGGCCGTCGGCTTTCGCGGCATGGCCCATGTCCAGGATTTCCTGCCGCTGTCGCGGCGGGACATCCTGAAGTTCGACGGCTGCGCTCTGGCCTGGAAGCAGGCGCTCAGTGCGGCGGGCGTCACGCTCGACGATCTCTCCTTCGTCGAGACGCATGACTGCTTCACCATCGCCGAACTGATCGAATACGAGGCGATGGGGCTGACGAAGGAAGGCGACGGCGCGCGCGCCATCAGGGAAGGCTGGACGACGAAGGAGGGCAAGCTGCCGGTCAACGTCTCCGGCGGGCTGAAGGCGAAGGGTCATCCGATCGGGGCGACGGGCGTCTCCATGCATGTGCTCAGCGCCATGCAGCTCGTCGGCGAGGCGCCCGAGGGCATGCAGGTGCAGGACGCCCGTCTTGGCGGCATCTTCAACATGGGCGGGGCGGCGGTGGCCAACTACGTCTCGGTGCTCGAGCGCATCAAGTGATCCATCGGGTCTGCGGTCGGGCGGCGTGACGTGATCATCTTCCTGGCGCTGTTGCCGGCCTATTTCCTGTCGATCTTCTACCGCTCCTTCCTGAGCGTGATCGCCCAGCCGGTGATGGCAGATCTCGCCATCGGCCCGCGCGAGTTCGGCTTTCTCGGCGCGGCGTGGTTCGTCGCCTTCGCCTGCGCGCAGTTCCCGGTCGGCTGGGCGCTCGACCGGCTCGGTCCGCGCCGGACCGTGGCGGCGACAATGGCGCTGGGTACGGCCGGGGCCTTCATGTTCGCATCCGCCGGCAGCGCGCTCATGGGGACGCTGGCCATGGCGCTGATCGGCATCGGCTGCGCGCCGATCTTCATGGCGGCGCTGTTCCTGTTTGCGCGCACGACGGAGCCGGCGCGCTTCGCCTCCCTGACATCCGTGTTCATCGGCATCGGCTCGCTCGGCAATCTCGTCGGCGCCGGGCCGCTGGCGCTCGCGGCCGAGCGTTTCGGCTGGCGGCCCTCGATGCTGGCGATGGCCGGCGCCTTCGGCGTCGCCGCGCTGCTGGCGGCGCTGCTGATCAAGGACCCGCCGCGCGCCGAACAGGCTTCCGGCAAGGCGGAAGGCCTGATCGAGGGGCTCGCCAGCATTCTGAAGCTCAAGGCCCTGCGCTACCTCGCGATGATCACGCTGACGGGTTACGCGATCGTGGCGACAGCCCGGGGGCTGTGGATCGCGCCCTTCATGCGCGACGTGCATGGATTCGACGCAGTCGCCGCCGGCCATGCCGCGACCGCGATGGCGCTGGCCATGGTCGGCGGCGCGTTCTTCTATGGCGGGCTGGAAAAGCGTATCGGGCGGGTCAAGCCGCTGGTGTTCTGGGGCACAGCCGCCACCGCGGGCCTCTTCGCGCTGCTGGCATTGGCGGGCGGGGTTTCGTGGATCGCCGCCGTCGCCCTGTTCTCCTCCATCGGAGCCATCGGCTTTACCTATGCCGTGCTCATGGCGCATGCGCGGATATTTTTCCCCGCCCATCTGATCGGGCGGGGCATGACGGCGGTGAATTTCCTCTTCATCGCCGGGGCGGCGCTGATGCAGTCGGGCTCGGGCTGGTTCATCGCGGCCCAGCGAGAGGCCGGGCTAGGGGCGGTGGCAACCTTCGCTAACCTGCACTGGGTGTTCGCGGGGCTGCTACTGGTGTCGGCGGCAGTCTATGCGCTGACGCCGGAGAAGGCGGCGGGCTAAGCTTGTCGTCGATTGCCAGAGGTATTACCTTGTCGCTGTCTGGTAATACGGAGGTGGCCATGGCGACCACGGTGACGAGCAAGGGGCAGGTGACGATCCCGAAAGACATCCGCAATGCGTTCGGTATCGAGCCTGGAAGCGCCGTCTCCTTTTCGGTCGCTGCCGATGGGCGGATCGTTGTTGAAAAAGTACCGGATCGGAGTTTTGCGGCGAGGATCGAAAGCATCCGTGGGATCGCCGGACCCGGTATGAGTACAGACGAGGTGATTGCTCTGACGAGAGGCGATGACTGAGTGGTCCTTGTCGATAGCAACGTCCTGCTCGACATCGTTACGGACGATCCCGTCTGGTCGCCTTGGTCTGCCGCACAGATCGAGAAGTTCGCTGAGGATGGTCAGTCGATCATCAACGGCGTGGTCTATGCGGAGCTCTCAGTCCGCTTTCCAACAACGGATGCTGTCGACGAGGTGTTGAGACGGGTCCGTCTCACCTTGGAAGACACGCCGCGCTCCAGCCTCTTTCTCGCAGGCAAGGTCTACCGTCAGTATCGCGACTCCGGCGGCACCAGAACCGGCGTTCTGCCCGATTTCTTCATTGGAGCACATGCAGCCGTTCAGGGCATTGCGCTGCTGACCCGCGACCCGCGCCGCTACCGGACCTACTTTCCGGACATTATCCTGATTGCGCCCTGACGCCGCTCAGCCCTCGCCCGGGCCGCGCGCCACGATCGCGAGCGCGTGCACCCCGTCCGCCAGTTCCTGCGCCAGCGTGGCGTTGACCAGCCGGTGGCGTTCCAGCCGGCTCTTGCCGGCGAAGGCCTGCGACACGATATCGACCCTGAAATGGGTCTCGCCGCCCTCGCGCCAGCCGCCATGGCCCTGATGCTGGTGCGACTCGTCGATCACGTTCAGGCGCTGCGGCGCGAGAGCCTCCTGCAGCTTGGTGGTGATCCGTTCAGCCATTCCGGTCATGATCGCGACATCATCCTGATCGCCAGTGCCGGGGTGGGTCGCCGCATGCTGCGCCGCACTTGCCCCGCCGTCCCATGAGTCTCATAACCGTTCGACCATGAACTTCAACTCGCGCCTGTTCGACAGCATCAGGATCGGCCCCTCCGAGGCGGAGGCGGTCGATGAGCCCGTCGGCACGCCCTGCGAGCATCCCGGCTGCCGCCGTGCCGGCGAGTTCCGCGCGCCCAAGGGGCGGGGGCGGGAGGGCCAATTCTTCCTGTTCTGCATGGAGCATGTGAAGGCCTATAACGCGACCTACAACTACTTCCAGGGCATGAACGACGAGGCGCTCGCCGCCTATCAGAAGCAGGAGGAGATCGGCCATCGGCCGACCTGGAGGCTCGGCGTCAATTCGCGCGCCGCAAGGATGGGCCAGCGGGGACGTGTGGCGAGCGGACAGGCCGGGCCGGAGGTTGCGGACGCCTTCAACCTGTTCGGCTCGCGGCGGGCGCAAGCGGCGGCTCAGCCGGAATCACGCATCGGCGTCGTGGCGCGCAAGGCGCTCGAGACGCTTGGGCTCGACGACAGCGCCGATTCCGTGGCGATCAAGGCGCGCTACAAGGAACTGGTGAAACGCTTCCACCCCGACGCCAATGGCGGCGACCGCTCGCGGGAGGGCACGCTGCAGGAGATTTTGAAGGCGTATCAGACGCTGAAGACGACTGGGATGGTGTGACCTTCAACCACGTTGGATTGTTAATATGGTATTCCTCCTAATGGGGCTTGGTTCAATTCTGTACATTGTTGGTGGCTGGGGCTTGAGTGTTCGCTGGTATCAAAGAGAGCCTGCATTCTTCGACACGGTTCAACCTAAATTCATTTCTGACATGATGGCGAAAAGACGGCGTATTCCGTTGTGGGTCGATCTGGTCTTATTCATCGGAGGAGTGACGATATTTTTCGTATCTCCTCGAACTCTCGGACTCTAACTGTATCGATGCTACATGTATAAATAATCTGGCAGGTCACTGCTCCTTCGCCGCCAACCCCGCGACATCCGCAATAATCCCGTCCAGCGCGAAATCCTTCGGCGTGTAGACGCGCGCCACACCCATGTTCCTCAGCGCGTTCTCGTCATCGGGCGGGATGATGCCGCCGACCACGACGGGCACGTCCATGCCGGCGACGCGAAGCCGCGCCGTCACGTCGCGCACCAGCGGCAGATGCGAGCCAGACAGGATCGAGAGCCCGATAATGTCGGCTTGCGTCTGCTGCGCCTGCGTCACGATCTCGTCCGGCGTCTGGCGGATGCCGCCATAGCTTACGCTCATGCCGGCATCGCGCGCCCTGACCGCGATCTGCTCGGCCCCATTGGAATGGCCGTCGAGGCCGGGCTTGCCGACGAGGAAGCGCGGCGGCCGGCCTAGCTTTTCGGTCGCCTTCGCCACGGCGGCCTTCACGGTGGCGAGGTCCGAGTTGTCGCCGAGCTTGCTCGTGTCCACCCCTGTCGGGGCGCGATACTCGCCGAAGATTTCGCGCAGGGTCTGCGCCCATTCGCCGGTGGTGACGCCGGCCTTGGCGCAGGCGATCGAGGCCGGCATGACGTTGCGCGCTTCCTTGGCGGAGGACGCCAGCTCCGCCAGCGCCGCTTCCGCCGCCCTGGCGTCGCGCGCGGAACGCCAGGCCTTGAGCCGGCCGATCGCCTCCAGCTCGACCGAATCCGGCACGGTGACGACATTGCCCTCGCCGGCCGAGAGCGGGGAGGGCTCGCTGTTGGTGAACTTGTTGACGCCGATGACGATCTGCTCGCCGCGCTCGATCGCCTCGATCCGTCGCGCGCCGTTCTCGACCAGCGCCTGCTTCATGTAGCCGGTCTCGATCGCCGCGAGCGCGCCGCCCATGTCGTCGATCTTCGCCAGTTCCTCCAGCGCTGCGGCCTTGAGTTCCGCGACCTTGGCGTCGATCGCGGTCGAGCCATCGAAGATGTCGCCGAATTCGAGCAGGTCTGTCTCATAGGCCAGCACCTGCTGCATGCGCAAAGACCATTGCTGGTCGAAGGGGCGCGGCAGGCCGAGTGCCTCGTTCCAGGCGGGAAGCTGCACCGCCCGCGCGCGCGCCTTCTTCGACAGCGTCACGGCCAGCATCTCGATCAGGATGCGGTAGACGTTGTTTTCCGGCTGCGGCTCGGTCAGCCCGAGCGAATTGACCTGCACGCCATAGCGGAAGCGCCGCATCGCCTCGTCGGCGACGCCGTATCGGCCGAGCGTGATCTCGTCCCAGAGATCGACGAAAGCGCGCATCTTGCAGAGTTCGGTGACGAAGCGCATGCCGGCGTTGACGAAGAAGGAGATGCGCCCGACGACCTCGGGAAACTCTTCCGCCGAGACTTCGGGGCGGGCCCGGATCGAGTCGAGCAAGGCGATCGCGGTCGCGAGTGCGAAGGACAGCTCCTGCACCGGCGAGGCTCCGGCCTCCTGCAGATGGTAGGAGCAGACGTTCGTCGGGTTCCATTTCGGCAGCTCGCGGGCCGTGAACACGACAATGTCGGTGGTCAGCGCCATCGAGGGGCGCGGCGGAAAGACGTAAGTTCCGCGCGAAAGGTATTCCTTGACGAGGTCGTTCTGGGTCGTGCCCTGCAGCGCGCGGCGGTCGCAGCCCTGCTCGTCGGCCACCGCGATATAGAGCGAGAGCAGCCAGGCCGCCGTCGCATTGATCGTCATCGAGGTGTTCATCTGCGCCAGCGGGATGTTGGCGAAGAGCGTGCGCATGTCGCCGAGATGGCTGATCGGCACGCCGACCTTGCCGACCTCGCCGCGCGACAGGACATGGTCCGGGTCGTAGCCGGTCTGCGTCGGCAGGTCGAAAGCGACCGAGAGGCCGGTCTGCCCCTTGGCGAGGTTGTTGCGGTAGAGCCTGTTGGACTCCGCCGCGTCCGAATGGCCGGCATAGGTGCGGAAAATCCAGGGCTTGTCGCGCAGCGTGGGCTTGTCGCGCGCAGCCGGCTTGTCACTGACGGAGCCCATCGCGTTCATGGCGTGCCACCCTCTTTTTGAAGCAATCTCGATGTTGCACTGCGGCGAAGAATAACGCCAGAGGTAGGGGAAAGTCGCTCGAGACGTTAGGCGCAGGCGCTTGCCCGCGTTGCCCATGCTGTCGGCGTGGGTTCCGCCAGCCGACCCGGCGCGCTAGCTTGCGGATAAACGCCAGCACAGAGCCTCGAGCGATGCCAGCTTCCCCACCACATGCGAGCAACCGGCCGAGACCCGCGCGCTGGCTCTCATCCGGCAACAGCATCACGCAGCAGTTCCTCAGCCTCGGCGGGCGTCCCGACATCATCAGCCTCGCCGGGGGATTGCCAGCGGCCGAGCTTTATTCCGTCGCGGAGATCGCGGCCGCGAGCACGCGGGCTATCGCGCGGTGGGGCTCGGTCGCGCTGGAATACGGCCCGGTCGAGGGCCTGCCGGCGCTGCGAGCGGCGATCGCCGGGCGGGTCTCGGCGGCAGCGGGGCGGCCATTAGGCCCCGAGAACGTGCTGCTGACCACCGGCGCGATGCAGGGGCTCGATCTGCTCGGCAAGGCGCTGCTCGACGAAGGCGACCTGATCGTCGCGCAGTTCCCGACCTATCTCGGCGCGCTCGACGCCTGGCGGCCGCGTCAGCCGCGCTATGAAAAGCTGGACTGGAGGCTGCGCGAGACCGGATTCGAAGCCACGCTCCGGCAGGCGAAATTCGTCTACGCCGTGCCGAACTACTCCAACCCGACCGGGGTGCTGGTGCCGCAGGGCCAGCGAGAGGCGCTGCTCGACACGGTTCTGGCGGCCGGAACGTGGCTCGTCGAGGACGATCCGTATCTGCCGCTGCAGCTCGACGGCCCGGCGCCGCCGAGCATTCTGGCAAGCCATGCCGCGCGCCATCCCGATGGTCCGTACGATGGGCCGGTGATCTATCTCGGCACGCTGTCGAAGAGCCTCGTGCCGGGGCTGCGCGTCGGCTGGGTGGTAGCGGAAGCCGGCATGATCGCGACGCTGGCACTCGCCAAGCAGTCGACCGATCTCAGCTCCAGCATGCTGACGCAGGCCATCGCGCTCGACCTGATCGAGAGCGGCTTCGAGGCGCGCCACGTCCCGCCCATGCTCGCCGCCTATCGCGAGCGCCGCGATGCGCTCTGCGCCGCCATGTCGAGCCATCTCTCGGACTGGTTCACCTGGGAGGTTCCGCCCGGCGGCATGTTCGTCTGGGCGACGGCGCGCGATCCATCCTTCGACACCAACGCGCTCTATGCACATGCGCTGGCCGAGCACGTCGCCTTCGTACCCAGCAGCGTCTTCGATCCTGACGGCGCGCTCACCAATGCGATGCGGCTGAACTTCACGCGCTCATCGCCGGCCCTGCTGGTCGAGGGGGTGCGCCGGCTGGAACGCGCGGTGCGGCGCTATCTCGCGGCCCCGACCGGCCGCGCCGCCTGACGTCATCCGACACCAAGAAACCGAGGAAACGCCATGCCGACCCGTCTCGCCACGCCAGCCCATCCCCGCCTGCCGCACGCGCTGATCGAGGCGTGGAAGGCGGTGCCGAGTTCGGTCGTCGCTGACCAACTCGGGGGTAGCGGCCATGCCGATCCGCGCATCCGGCCGATCCGCCCCTTCGCGCAGGCTAAGCGCCTCGTCGGCTCGGTGGTCACCGCCTGGTGCGAGCCGGCCGATTACGGCCCGGTGCATCACGCGATCGCGGTGGCGCAGCCCGGCGACGTCATCGTGGTCGCCGCTGGCGGGCGGCGCGATGCGGCGATGATCGGCGATCTGCTAAGCGGGGCGGCGCGTCTGAAGGGCATTGCCGGCGTCGTCGTCGACGGCGCGGTGCGCGATGTCGGCGTCGTGGCGCAATGGCCCGATTTCATGATGTTCTCGCGCTGGGTGATGCCGCGCGGCCCGTCCTCGATGGAGCGCGGCGTCGTCAACGGGCCGGTCGTCTTCGGCGGCGTTTCGGTCTCGCCCCACGATCTCGTCGTCGGTGACGATGACGGGCTGGTCTTCGTGCCGCATGGGCTGGCGGAGGCGAAGCTGGAGCCGTGCCTTGCGCGGGTGCGGGCGGAAGCCGGCTGGGAGAAGGTACTGGCAGGCGGCGCGGGCACGGTCGAGACCTTCGGCGTGCCGGCGATGGCGGCGCTCTAGCTCAGTTCCGCGCGCCGGGCAGCCTCGGCAGCGGCATGAAGGCCACGCCCTCCTCCTGCAGCATTTGCGCATCCTCGCGCGTCGCTTCGCCATAGATCGGGCGATCGTCGCTTTCGCCGTGATGGATCTTCAGCGCTTCTTGCGCAAACCCCTTGCCGACATTCTCGGCGTTTTCCGCGACATGGGCGTGCAGCGCGCTCAGCATCTGGCGGAAAGCGATCTCCTTCTCGCCCATCAGCGCCAGCGGAGCTGCAACCTCGGCCGGGGCCGTCGGCGTGCCCGGAGCCGTCGCCCCCTCCGACGCCGGCTCGGCCACGGCTTCGATCGTCCGGGGGACACGGTCGCTGCGGGCGATGTTGGGGGCCATGATCGCGCGCTCGACCTTCGCGCTGCCGCAGGACGGGCAGGTCACGAAGCCGCGCTTGGCCTGCTGCTCGAAGCCGGCCGAGGACGGAAACCAGCTCTCGAACTCGTGCGCGTTGTCGCAGATCAGAGCGTAGCGGATCATCGCGCGTCGGGTCTCGATGAGAGCCGGATCATGCCGTCAGCAGCCTGTCGAGTTCGCCGCGCGCGTCGAGGGCGTGGATGTCGTCGGAACCGCCGACATGCGTCTCGCCGATGAAGATCTGCGGCACCGAGGTGCGTCCGCCGGCGCGCGCCGTCATCGCCTGGCGCAGATCCGGCTTTCCGTCGACGTCGATCTCGTCATAGGCGACGGATTTCCGGTCGAGCAGCGACTTCGCCGTCTTGCAATAGGGGCACCAGGGCGTGGTGTAGATCGTGACCGAAGGCATGGTGGTTCCGTCTTTTCGTGCGTTCTGCCGAGTGGAGCTGTCACGCATATAGTGCGCCGTCACGTTTCCGTCACGACCCGGGCGAAGGTCAGGATATCGACGCCTGCCACGCCACCGCGCAGCAACGCGCGGGCCGCCGCATTGGCGGTCGCCCCCGTGGTCAGCACGTCGTCGACCAGCAGGACGCGCCGCCCCTCCAGTTGCGGTCGTGCGGAGGGTGGAACCCGAAACGCGCCCTGCAGATTGTCGGCGCGCTGCGCCCGCGTCAGCCCGACCTGCTGGCGCGTGCGCTTGACCCTGACAAGGGCGTCGTGGGCGAGGGAAGCATGGCCCTGCCGCGCCAGTACGGCAGCCAGCGCCGACGCCTGGTTGAAGCGGCGGCTCCAGAGCCTGAACCGGTGGAGCGGCACGGGAACGATCAGCTCGGCGTCGGTCAGCAATTCGCGGCCGGCCTGCGCCATCATCGCGCCCATGGTCAGGGCGAGCTCCGTGCGGTCGCCATATTTCAGCTTGTGGACCAGCTCGCGCGCCGCCCCGTCGAAGCGGCAGACAGCGCGCGCGCGGCCGAACACCGGCGGATCGGCGAGCGCGGCCGGCGAGAGCAGGCCTGAGCCGAGATCGACCGGAAACGGCGTACCGAGCCTCTCGCAATAGGGCCGCTCGATGAAGCCGATGCCGGTCCAGCAGCGCGGGCAGAGCGCCTGCGCCTGCGCGGTCGCGGCCTGGCAGGCGATGCAGGATGGCGGATAGACGATGCCGATCGCCGTGTTCCGGCAGGCCTGCCAGCCCGCGCGCACCGCATGGCGGCCGCGCATCGCGAGACCGTCGAGGATGGATGGTCTCCGCGTCGCGCTGTCGGCAGGATCGTTCATCGCCCATCCCGGCTGTGAGGAGGCATTCCTTCCACGCCTGCCGGCTCGGCCGAAACCCGCCCTGCCAATCGAGACTGCCATGCCTATCTGAGCCTTGTCGAATGGCGATCCGCCTCGACCACGATTTCAATGCCTGGCCGCTTCGGCCTTCGAAGGATGTTTCCATGAGCACTCACAACAGCGCGCTTCCCGCCCTGTTCACCCCGGTCCGCATCGGCGAGATCGAGCTGAAGAACCGCGTCGTCATGGCCCCGCTGACGCGCAACCGCGCCTCGCGCGGCAGCGATGCGCCCAACGATCTCAACGTCGAATACTACCGCCAGCGCGCCAGCGCGGGCCTGATCATCACCGAGGGCACCCAGGTTTCGCAGCAGGGCCAGGGCTATGTCTGGACGCCGGGCATGTATTCGGCCGCGCAGACCGCCGGCTGGAAGGCGATCACCGATGCGGTGCATGCGCAGGGCGGCAAGATCGCGGCCCAGCTCTGGCATGTCGGTCGCGTCAGCCATGTCTCGCTGCAGCCGGGTAATGGCGCCCCCGTCGCGCCGTCGCCGCTGCAGGCGAACACCAAGACCTATATCGAAAGCGGCTTCGCCGAGGTCTCGACGCCGCGCGAACTCTCGCTCGACGAGATCCCCGCCATCATCGGCGAGTTCGTCGCGGCCGCCGAAAACGCCAAGGCTGCGGGCTTTGACGGCGTCGAGCTGCACGGCGCACATGGCTATCTGATCGACCAGTTCCTGCGCGACGATTCCAACAAGCGCACCGACGCCTATGGCGGCCCGATCGAGAACCGCGTGCGTTTTGCGCTCGAGGTGGTCGAGGCGGTCTCGAAGGTGTTCGGCAAGGGCCGCGTCGGCATCCGCCTCTCGCCGGTGAGCCCGGCCAACGACGCCCGCGACTCAAATCCGCAGGCGCTGTTCGAGCATCTCGTCGGCAAGCTGTCGGAGGCCGGAATCGCTTTCATCCATGTCGTCGAGGGCGCGACGCGCGACGACCGCAACTACCTGCCCTTCGACTACGCCGCGCTGCGCAAGCTGTTCAAGGGCGCCTACATCGCCAACAACCTCTACACGCGCGATCTCGCGATCGAGGCCGTGGAGACCGGCGCTGCCGACGCCATCGCCTTCGGTCGGCTCTTCATCGCCAATCCCGATCTCGTCGAACGGCTCAAGGCGAACGCCCCGCTGAACACGCCGGTGGTCGAGACCTTCTATGGCGGCGACGCCAGGGGTTACACCGACTATCCGGCGCTCACGGACAAGGCTGCCTGAAACTCTACTCCGGCGGCCGTCTGACGCGGCTTTCTGCGCTTCCGGTGCTCACGGACGTCAGTCCGCTCCGCTCCGGTTCTCGAAAGCCACGCCAGCCGGCTCACCAGAGCGAGTTTCGCGGCGACTTCTCTTTTGGGCCGGACGGCCTTCACGCCGTCCGGCCCGGTTTCGCATCCGCGCCTCGCAAAAACAGTTGCAGAGCGGCGGCGGGCTGACTAAACAGACCTCCTCTGCCGCGCTGCTCCCATCGTCTAGCGGTCAGGACGTCGCCCTCTCACGGCGAAAACTGGGGTTCGATTCCCCATGGGAGCGCCATCGCGCGCATTTTCCGTTCATTTTTTCACGCTTTATCTGAGTTGGCCAGCACCTTCGATGCGGGCTGGCTGGACTCGCGCATTGAGACAAGCGCCGATGGGCCGTTTGAACGGCCGTGGAAATCCGGTCTTCATCGAACGTCTCGAGGCCGGTTTCGCCTGTTTCCGCAATATGCCACGGCCCCGCCAAGCCTTTGGCGTTTCTGGAGTCCGGGGGCCTACCGCTCGCTCCACAACGGTCTGAGCAGCACCCTGAAATCACGAGCGGCCCGGCTGCTCGATCGTGTCTGGCGGATTGAGCTCTTCTGCGGCTGCTTGCAAAGCGGACTCGCCTTCTGAAAGCAGGAGATATAAAGATAGAACATATAGCGAACATTAGGTTTTCCGCATGCCTGCACATAGCCAATTCCTGGCCGATCTGCGCTGCAGCCTTGCCGAGGCCGAGCAGCGCTCTGGGCGCAGCGCCGTCGGGCAGGTGACGTTCGGGCTGCCTGCTCTCGACGCGCCGCTCGGGGGCGGCATCGCGCGCGCGGCCCTTCACGAGGTCTACGCGGCGGGAACGGTCGACCTTGCGGCGGCGACCGGGTTTTCCGTGGGGCTGGCGATCCGCGCCGCGCAGACCCGGCCGATCCTGTGGGTCCGGCAGGATTTTATCGATGCCGAGACCGGGCGGCTGCATCCGCCGGGGCTCGTCGAGCTTGGCTTCGATCCCTCGCGCATCCTGCTGGTGCGGGCGCGCGATGCGCAAGGCGTGCTGCGCGCCGGAGCGGAGGCTGCGCGCTGCGCGGCGCTGGGGGCGGTGCTGATCGAGCCCTGGGGCGAGCCGCGCCTGCTCGATCTGACGGCGAGCCGGAGGCTGGCGCTGGCGGCGGAGGCGTCGGGCGTGATGACGGTGCTGTTGCGCGCCTCAAGCAAGCAGGACGCCAGCGCCGCCCGCACCCGCTGGCAGGTCTCCGCCCTGCCGTCGCAGGCGCTTGAGTCCAATGCGCCGGGCAATCCGGCTTTCAGTCTCAGGCTGCTGCGCCACCGCGGCGGCCTCGCTGAGCGTGAGTGGCGTGTGGAGTGGGACCGTGACCGACAATCCTTCCAGGAACCATCTGCTTTCCAGGAACCATCTGGATTCCAGGAGCAGTCCATCTTTCCCGCCAGAGCCGTATCCACCGAGACGTCCCCCGATGCCGCGCCGCTATCTCGCTCTGTGGTTTCCTTTCCTGCCGACAGACCGGCTGCGGCGGGAGCGCAGGGTTCAGGGTTCCGGCAGGCCGGATGAGCCGCCGCTGGTCGTGGTCGAGACGCAAGGCAACGCCTTGCGCCTCGTCGGCTGCGACGCCAACGCCGCGCGGCTGGGCCTGACGCGCGGATTGACGCTCGCCGATGCGCGCGCCCGCATCCCCGATCTCGTCGCGGTCGAGGCGGACAGCCACGCCGATGAGCGCCTGATCGATCGGCTCGCCGCTTTCTGCGACCGCTTCACGCCGCTGGTCGCGCTCGATCCGCCTCACGGCCTGCTGCTCGACATCACCGGCTGCGCCCATCTCTTCGGCGGCGAGGCGGCGCTTCTGGCATTGATCGCCGGGTATCTGCGCCGTGGCGGCCTCGCCCATCGCGCCGCCATCATGGGCACGCCGGAGGCCGCCCATGCGTTCTCGCGTTTCGGGGCGGGCGGCATCGTCCCGGTGGGCGACGACGAGTCCGCGATCGCGCCGCTGCCGGTCGCCGCGCTGGAGACAAGCGCCGATACCGTGCTCGCCTTGTCCCGCGCCGGGCTGAAGACGGTGGGCGATCTGACTGACCGTCCCTCGAGCGCCCTGTCGGCCCGTTTCGGCGAGGGGCTGGCCGTCCGGCTGAGACGAACTCTGGGCCGGGAGGATGCGCGCATCACGCCGTTGCGTCCGCCACCGGCCTGCATGGTCGAGCGGCATTTCGCCGAACCCCTGCTGGACATGGCGGGGCTGGAAGAGGTCGTGGTGCGGCTGATCACGGACGCAGGCCGCATGCTGGAGCAGCGCGGCGAGGGCGGCCGGGCTTTCGAGATCAGCTTCTTTCGCAGCGACGGCGCGGTCAGGCGGCTCCTGATCGAGACCGGCCGGCCCTCGCGGGACGTGAAGGCGATCCTGCGGCTCTATCGCGAACGGATCGAGGCGCTGGCAGACCCGCTCGATCCCGGCTTCGGCTTCGACGCCGTCCGCCTCGCCGTGCCCGTCTGCGAGCCCCTGAACGTCCATCAGCCCAGCCTCGACGGCCGCGCCGTCGAGGACGAGGCCGTCGCCGATCTCGTCGACCGGCTGGTCACCCGGTTCGGCCGCGATCGCGTGCTGCGCTTCGTCGCGCAGGACAGTCATGATCCGCGCCGTGAGGCGAAAGCGGTTCCTGCCGTGGCGCCGATCGCCGCCAGGGTCGCCTGGCCCGCGCCGGAGCCGAACGGGCCGCCGTCTCGCCCTATCCAGCTCTTCGAGCCGCCGCAGCCGATCGAAACCCTGGCGCAGGTGCCTGACGGCCCGCCGCTGCGCTTCCGCTGGCGGCGCGTCCTGCATGAGATCGCCCGCGCCGAAGGCCCGGAGCGGATCGCGCCGGAATGGTGGCGCGACGGCCCCTCCGAGCCGACGCGCGACTATTACCGCGTTGAGGATGCGCAGGGCCGCCGCTTCTGGCTGTTTCGCGCCGGTCTCTACGAGCGCGAGGAGGGACCGCCGCGCTGGTTCCTGCATGGGCTGTTCGCATGAGATTCACGTCATGAGCGCCTATGCCGAGCTCGTCGCCGCGACGAATTTCTCTTTCCTGCGGGGCGCATCGCCTGGCCCCACCATGCTGCTGACCGCCCTCTTGCTGGGGCATGCCGGCATCGGCATCGCCGACCGCAACACGGTCGCCGGCGTTGTGCGGGTCTGGAGCGCGCTGAACGATCTGCGCGAGGGGCTCAAACCGGTCGAGAAACTGAAGGAGGGCGACAGTCCCGGCGAGCATGTCTGGATGGAAAACCCGGTTTTCGCGGGTCTGAACCTCTCGCCCGGGCAAATCCGGACGATGGTGGCGTCGTTCAGGCTTGTCGTCGGCAGCCGGCTCGTCTTGGCCGACGGCACGCCCGACATCGTCGTCTACCCGGCCAACCGTACCGGCTGGGGCCGGCTCTGCCGGCTTCTGAGCAAAGGGAATCTGAAGGAGGGCGTCACCAAAGGCGACTGCGTCCTCCTTCTCGACGATCTGCTGGCGGATACGCGCGATCTGCTGTTGATCCTGATGCCGGGCCGCAGTTTCGACGGCCTGCCGGCGCTGCTTGCCCGGCTGGCCGAGGCCGCTCCCGGCGCGGTCTGGATCGGCGCCAGCATGCACCGCAAGGGCGACGACCGGCGCCGCCTCGCGCGGCTGAAGGCGATCGCGGCCGCCACCCAAACGCCGCTGCTGGCCACCAACGACGTGCTCTACGATGCTCCCGAACAGCGCGATCTGCAGGATCTGCTGACCTGCATCCGCGAAGGCGTCACCATCGACCGGGCCGGCCGGCTGCTGGAAGCCAATGCGGAGCGCCATCTCAAGTCAGGGCAAGAGATGAAGCGGCTGTTCCGCGATGCGCCCGAGGCGATCGCGGAGATCGGCCATCTGCTCGGCCGCATCGATTTCGATCTCGGCCAGCTTCGATATGAATATCCCGACGAGCCCGTGCCGCCCGGCTGGACGCCGCAGGGCTGGCTGGAAGAGCTGGTGCGGCGGCGATCGCAGATCCGCTATCCCGAAGGCGTGCCCGACAAGGTCCGCAAGCTGCTCGACAAGGAACTCATCCTGATCGCGCAGCTCGACTATGCGCGCTATTTCCTGACCATCCGCCAGATCGTCGATTTCGCCGAGAACCGGGGCATTCTCTGCCAGGGGCGTGGATCGGCCGCAAACTCCGCGGTCTGCTTCGTGCTCGGCATCACGGCGGTCGATCCCGCCGAGAGCGACGTGCTGTTCGAGCGCTTCATCTCGACGCAGCGCAGGGAGCCGCCCGACATCGACGTCGATTTCGAGCATGAGCGGCGCGAGGAGGTGATCCAGTGGATCTACGAAACCTATGGCCGCCACCGCGCCGGCATCGCCGCGACCGTGATCCGCTACAGGCCGCGCAGCGCCATCCGCGACATCGGCAAGGCGCTGGGCCTGACCGAAGACGTCACCGCCAGGCTCGCGGGCACGCAATGGGGCTCGTGGGGCAGCGAAATCGCGGCTGCCCATGTCCGTCAGGCCGGGCTCGATCCGACGAATCCGACGATCGCGCGCGCCGTCGGCTTCGCACAACGTCTGCTGCTGTTTCCGCGCCATCTCTCGCAGCATGTCGGCGGCTTCGTGCTGGCCCGCCACCGGCTCGACGAGATGGTCCCGGTCGGCAAGGCCGCCATGGCTGACCGCACCTTCATCGAATGGGACAAGGACGACATTGACGCGCTCAAGCTGATGAAGGTCGATGTGCTGGCGCTCGGCATGCTGACCTGCATCCGCAAGGCCTTCGATCTGCTGCGCGCGCATGAGGGCCGGGATCTCGGGCTCGCCGATATCCCTGTCGGAGACGAGGCGACCTACGACATGCTCTGCGAGGGCAAGTCGCTCGGCGTCTTCCAGGTCGAGAGCCGAGCGCAAATGAACATGCTGCCGCGCCTGAAGCCGCGCGTGTTCTACGATCTCATCATCCAGGTCGCGATCGTCAGGCCGGGTCCGATCCAGGGCGACATGGTGCACCCCTATCTGAGGCGGCGAGCCGGACTGGAAGAGGTGAACTATCCCTCGCCGTCACCAGAGCATGGTGAGAAGGACGAACTCTTCGCGGTCCTCAACAAGACAAAGGGTGTACCGCTCTTCCAGGAGCAGGCGATGAAGCTCGCCATGGTCGCGGCGAAATTCAGCGATATCGAGGCCAACGGGCTGCGCAAGGCGATGGCGACCTTCCGCAATGACGGCACCATCGGCAATTACGAAGAGCTGATGGTCGAGCGCATGGTCGCGCGCGGCTATGAGCGCGTCTTCGCCCAGCGCTGCTTCGACCAGATCAAGGGGTTCGGCAGCTACGGCTTCCCCGAGAGCCACGCCGCCTCCTTCGCCAAGCTGGTCTATGTCTCGTCCTGGCTGAAGAAGCACCATCCGGCCGCCTTCGCCTGCGCACTGCTGAATTCGCAGCCGATGGGGTTTTACGCCCCGGCCCAGATCGTGCGCGAGGCGCATGAGAACGGCGGCGTCGCGTTGCGCGCGATTGATGTGAACGCGAGTTGCTGGGACAATGCGCTGGAACGCGCGGAGAATGGTTCCTCCCCGTCCCCCTTCGCCCTTCGCCTCGGCTTGCGCCAGATCGACGGCTTTCGCGAGGAATGGGGCCTGGCGATCGAGGCCGCGCGCGGTGCGGGATTTTGCGGCGTCGAAGAGCTGATGCGCCGTGCGAACCTTCCCGCCCGCGCCATGCGTCTGCTGGCCGATGCCGACGCCTTCCGTTCGATCGGGCTGGACCGCCGCGAGGCGCTCTGGGCCGTGCGCCGACTGCCCGATGACGAGGCCCTGCCGCTTTTTGCCACGGCCGGTGCGCAGGAACTCGGGACCGAGCCGGATGCGTCCCTGCCCGTCATGGCCCTGCAGGAGCATGTCGTCGCCGACTACCAGACGGCGCGGCTTTCGTTGAAGGGTCATCCGATGGGACTTTTGCGCCCCCTGTTCCGCTCACAGAGGATTTCGAGCAGCGCGGAGACCGACGCCAGGCCCGACGCCGCCTTCGTGCGCACCGCCGGCATCGTGCTGGTGCGCCAGCGCCCCGGCAACGGCAAGGCGATCTTCATTACGCTGGAGGACGAGACGGGCGTCACCAATGTCGTGCTCTGGGCGCGGCTGTTCGAGCGCTACCGGCGCGAGGTGATGGGCGCTCGCCTGCTGCTGGTCGAAGGCCGTGTCCAGAAAAGCCCCGAAGGGGTTACGCATCTGATGGCGCAGCGCGTCTTCGACCGGACCGCCGATCTCCTGAGCCTGTCGGACACCCATCGCGCCGAGATCGTCCTGACGCGGGCCGACGAAATCCTGCACCCGCAAATTCCGCGCGGACGCCACCCGCGCAATGTCCGCATCCTGCCGAAATCGCGGGATTTCCATTAGGTTTTCGATCGAAGGAGACCGGTCACGAAAGCAGCTTGCCTGATTTCCCGTGCCAGATCTCGGGCCGACCATTCAGGTCCGCTGTTGGCGAGGTGCAGCCGAGACAGGCCGGTTCGCCCGCCGGGACCGATCCGGTCGGACCTCTGAGGTCCAGCGGGCAAGGCGCAGCCTTCGCGCTTGCAGCGAAGCAGGACGGCGCTAAGAATGCGCTCTGCATACAAACTGTATCCTGGGTTCGAGTTGCAGTGCGGCTCCTCTGCCCGGCGGAGATCTGACATGGCTTACGACCTGATCATCGCGGGCGGCACCATCGCGACCGCATCGGACATTTTCTCCTGCGATATCGGCATCCGCGACGGCGTCATCGTGGCGCTCGGGCATGATCTCGGCGCGACGTCGGAGACGATCGACGCCACGGGCAGGCTGGTGCTGCCCGGCGGCATCGACAGCCATGTCCACATCGCACAGCCGAGCGGCGAGGGCATCGTCATGGCCGATGATTTCGCGTCCGGCACGCTCTCCGCCGCGTTCGGCGGCAACACCACGGTGATGCCGTTCTGCGTGCAGGAGAAGGGGGTGAGCCTGCGCGAGACGGTCAAGTCCTATCATGGGCTGGCGGAGGGCCAGTGCCATGTCGATGTCGCCTTCCATCTCGTGATCTCCGACCCGACCGAGCAGGTGCTGGGGCAGGAGCTGCCGGCGCTGATCGAGGACGGCTACACCTCGTTCAAGGTGTTCATGACCTATGACGGGCTGGCGCTGAACGACCGGCAGATGCTGGAGGTGATGTCGGTCGCGCGCGAGACCGGCGCGCTCGTCATGGTCCATGCCGAGAATTACGACGCCATCCGCTTCCTGACCGACCGTCTGGAGCGCGGTGGGCAGATCGCGCCGAAATTCCACGGTACGTCGCGGCCCATCCCCGTCGAGCGCGAGGCGACGCATCGCGCCATCTCGCTCGCCGAACTCGTCGACGTGCCGGTGATGATCGTCCACGTCTCCAATCGCGAGGCGATGGAGGAGATCGCGCGCGCCCGCTCGCGCGGCCTGAAGGTCTATGGCGAGACGTGCCCGCAATATCTCGTGCTGACCGAGGCCGACATGGACGGCCTCAACATGGAGGGCGCGAAATATGTCTGCTCGCCGCCGCCGCGCGACCATGCCAGCCAGCAGGCCTGCTGGGAGGGGCTGGAGAACGGCATCTTCAGCGTCTTTTCCTCCGACCATTGTCCGTTTCGCTATGAGGACCCGGCCGGCAAGCTGACGCCGAAGGGGAAAACCTCGTTCCGCTGGGTGCCCAACGGCATCCCCGGTGTCGAGACAAGGCTGCCGATCCTGTTCTCGGAGGGCGTCGGCAAGGGTCGCATCACGCTGAACCAGTTCGTGGCGCTGTCCTCGACCAATCATGCGAAGACCTACGGCCTGACGAAGAAGGGCTCGATCGCGATCGGCATGGATGCCGACATCGCGATCTGGGATCCCCAGCGCGAGGTGACGATCAGCCAGTCGCTCATGCATCACGGCGCCGACTACACACCCTATGAAGGGATCACGGTGAAGGGCTGGCCGGCGACGACGATCCTGCGCGGGCGAGTCGTCGTGCGGGACGGGCAAGCGGCCGGCGCGCCGATGCAGGGTCTGCATATCGCCCGCGAGCGCTCGGCGCTGGCCGTGCCGGCGGGCCAGCTTCCGACGCCGTTCGAGCCCGCGGGGCGGTATCGCTGATGGCGAACCCGCGCGGCGGGGCTTGATGACATGCGCCGCCCGGTCCAAAGACGGTCCTGCAACCACAGCACGAAGACGACAGCATGACCCTGATCGAGCCGAGCGACGCTCCCGAGCAGACAGGCGGCTACAACCTCTCCAACCTCGCCTACAAGGCGGTGTCGGAGATGATCCGCGGCCGCCGGCTGAAGGGCGGCGAGCTGATCGTCGAAGCCAAGCTCGCCGACATACTGGGCATTTCGCGGACGCCCCTGCGCGAGGCGCTGCAGCGGCTGGAAGGCGAGGGCCTTGTGGTCAAGGCGGCGAACCGCTCCTTCATGGTGCGCAATGTCGATCTCGGCGAATATCTCCAGAGCCTGAAGGTGCGCGAACTGCTCGAGGGCGAGGCGGCCTCGCTCGCGGCCGGCCGGCTGTCGCAGGCCAGGCTCGGCATGGTCCAGCGCGAGATCGAGGAACTGCTGGCGGCGACCAGCTATCACACAGACGCGCATTGGCGCTCGGACGACAATGTCCACGGGCTCTACATCGAGGGTTGCGGCAACGCCGTGATGGGGCAGATGATCCGCTCGCTGCGCGTCACCACGCGCCTGTTCGAGATCGCGCGGCTGGCCGACCGCGTCGGGCAGGACGCGGTCGAGCACATGGAGATCGTCGTCGCGCTGCAGGCGGAGGATGCCAAGCGCGCCCGCAAGGCGGCGCAGGCGCATATCCGAAGCCTGTCGCGGTTCTCACTCGACAACATCTCCTGACGTCTATTCCTTCGACCGGATCAGCCCGATGCCGCTCGCCACCACGATCGCCGCTCCCAGCAGCGTAGCCAGCGTCGGAACCTCGCCGAAGACGACGTAACCCAGCAGGCAGGCGGCGACGATCTGGGTATAGATCATCGGCGAAACGACAGCGGTCGGGGCCCTGCGGAAGGCTGCTATCAGCAGCAGATGCGCCAGCGTACCGAAGCCGCCGCCGATCGCGAGCAGGCCCCATTCCCAGGCAGCCATTGCCGACCACGACCATGGCAAGGCGAGCGAGGCGATCAGCAGCGCGAAGAAGCCGACATGGAACAGCATCGCCAGCGGCTCCTCGTCGCCCGCGATCGCCCTAGTCAGAACGTGATAGCAGGCGTTGGCCAGCGCCATGGCGAGCGGAAAGATGAGATAGGCGCCGGCGTCGGGAGCTGTCGGCTGCAAAGCCACCAAGACGCCGCCGAAGCCGATCAGGATCCAGACCCAGCGCATCCGGGAGGGCCGTTCTCCCAGAAAGACCATGGCGAGGATCGTCGCGATCAGCGGCGCCGAGAAGGTGATCGCATAGGTCTGCGCCAGCGGCATGGCCTTCAGCGCGAGCACGACGAAGACGGTGGTGCCCACCAGCATCGCGCCGCGCGCCGCCTGAACGCGCGGATGCCGCGTCGCCAGCATGCGCCGCGCCCCGAGAAACGGCATCAGGGCGGCGAGGTAGAGGACCTGGAAGAGATTGCGGCCCCAGGCGAGGAACAGCACGTCATGCCGCGCGGCGAGCAGCTTCAGGATCGAATCGAGGCTGACGAAGCAGAAGGTCGCGCCGACCATCAGCAGCGCGCCGATGGCGATGTCGCGCTGTCCGTGGACGGGGCCGCGTTCGCGCGTATCAGACAAAAGTCAGCAGCCGGCGCGGCGTCTGGATCAGGAGCTGGTCGATCATCGAATCGTCGAAACCCTTGCGGCGCATCATCGGGACCACGTTCTCGATGAGATGGCCATAGCCATGGCCGCCGTGCCGCCTGAGCCGCGTCTTCGTGCAGATGTCCTGCGAGATCGCGACCTGCGCGCCATGGCCGCGTTCGATCAGGCCCGCGATCAGGTTGAGGCGCATGCCGTCATTGGGCAGGTCGATCGGCGCGAACGGATAATGGGAGCTCTCGATGCCGAAGAAATCCCATTCGGCCACGGCCCCGGCCTCGACCAGCCGGAGCGACTGATCGAGTGTCGAGAAGGTCCGGTCGAGATGGCTGATGATCAGCCGCGTGACGTCGCCGCCGGCGGCCGCGACATGCGCGACGACCTGAAGCGGCGAAGCCGGGTCGCGTCCGGGATGGACGTTGATGCTCGCGCCGGTCTCTCTTTGCGCAATTGCGGCCGCCGTCAGCGCGCGCAGCTCGCCGGGTGTGGCCGGGTCGCTGACGCCGATCTCTCCTATGATGCCGGCGCGGACATCCGTGCCGCCGATGCCATGGCGGACGCCCGCGATCATCATGGCGGCTAGCTCATCGACCGAGCGCGCCAGCGCTGCGCCGGCGAAACTCTCGATGTAGAAGCCGCAGCCGGCGACGACATGGACGCCGCTGCCTTCCGAGATCGCGCGCAGGCCGAGCGGATCGGGCCTGATGCCTTCGATCGTCAGCTCGACGATGGCGCTGCCGCCTGCCTGAGCGAAGAACGCCGCCTCCCGCGTCATCTCCGCGACGTCGGAGAGGATGTGGTTCCCGTAGTCACGGCACCAGTGGTAGCGGATCGCGAAGGCGTTCTCGGGCGTGATCTCGACCTGCGGAAGGCCCTGCGCCGCAAGCTCGGGCGGCGTCACGTCACAGAGGAGGTGTTCGTGCATCAGGGTCGGCCCGAGCCGTTCCGGCGAGAGCGGCCCACGGACGGTCTGGATCTCGCCGCGCGCGGCGGGGCGCTGGTTCGGCATGGGCTTGTCCGCAGTCCCTGCCGCGCGGTGGCGGCAGGGGTTGGCAGGCTCAGAAATACGGCGTGACGCCGGTGGGGTGCAGCATCTTGATGCCGAACCATTTCAGCCACATTTCGTCGGTCTTGCCGCGACGGTGCATCTCGAAGATCGCGACATTGAGCCAATCCTTCAGCCCGGTGGAATTTTTGGCCAGCCCGAAGCTGCAGTAGTAGATGTCGACCGGCGTTTCGACGACCTTCCACTTCACGTCCTTGAAGCGGTTCATCTGCTCGCCGACGAAGTCGATCACGTCGATCATCGCGTCGCCGCGTCCCTGCGCGATCGCGCGCACCGCGTCGGGATAATTGTCGAGCAGCGTGACCTTGGCCTGCTTGAGATTGTCCTCGATGAACTTGACGGGCGTGGTGCCGCGCACCTGAATAAGGGTCACGTTCGGGCTGTCTAGCTCCTTCCAATCCTTGTAGGGCTTGGTCTCGGTCGTCAGCACGCCGAAAATCTCGGTATGGACCGGCACGGTGAAGTCGATCACCTTGGCCCGTTCGGGATTGCGCGTCATCGCGCCCATCACGAGGTCGATCTTGCCCGAGGCGACGAAGGGGATTCGGTCGGGCGAGCCGACCTGCACCACCTCGAGCTTGACGCCGAGCATCTTGGCGATCTCGGTGGCGAAATCGACGTCGAAGCCGACGATCTGGTTCTTGTCGTCGAACTTGGCCAGCGGCGGCAGCGTCGGGTTGACGCCGACCCTGAGCGTGCCCGATTTCAGGATGTCGTCGAGCGGGCGGGCGGCTGCCGTCAGCGGCAGGGCGGCGGTGGCGAGGCCGAGCAGCGCGGCGAGGCCGAGCGCGAATTTGTTGATCATGGTTCCCCTCGGACGTGTCAGGTTGAACGCATCGGCCGCTGTCACGCCCCGCTCTCGACACTGGACATGTTGCACCGATTGTCTATGGAACGTATACAATCGTGATCTGATGTAAAGCGGCGGATGGCGCGGAATGTTGACCTGCCTGCGGAGTTGCACATGACGGCGCTGCGCTTCGCCGACGGTTTTGAGCGCGGGGCGCCCGTGACCTTGCATGTCGATGGTGCGGCCGTCCGCGCTCATCGCGGCGAGACGCTGGCGGCGGCGTTGTTGGCGGCGGGGGTGGTCGCGTTGCGGCTCAGCCCGCGCGACGGCGCGTCGCGCGGAGCCTACTGCTTCATGGGCGTCTGCCAGGAATGCGTGGTGCGGGTCGATGGCGCCCTGCGCCAGTCCTGCCAGGTCGCGGTCGTGGACGGCCTCTCGGTCGAGCTGAGAGGCGCGGTCTGACGTGGCTGTGCCCAAGCCGCATCAGGCCGATCTCGTCGTCATCGGGGCAGGCCCGGCCGGGGCCGCCGCCGCACTGGCGGCGAGCCGCGCCGGGCTGTCGGTCGTTCTGCTGGACGAGGCGGCCTCTCCGGGCGGGCAGGTCTATCGCGCGCCGCCGGCGGGCCTCTCCGTATCGCCCGGCCAGCGTGGCCCGGATGACGATGCGGGCGACGCTCTCCGGGCAGGGATCGCCGCGTCGTCGGTCGTCTGGCGCGGCTCGGCGCGCGTCTGGTCGGTCTCGGGCGCATTTCGCGTCGATGCGGTGACGCCGTCCGGCAATGAGAGCTTCTTTGCGCCGCGCCTCGTGGCGGCGACGGGCGCGCATGAGCGGCTGGTGCCGTTTCCGGGCTGGACAAAGCCGGGGGTGATCGGGCTCGCGGCCGCGACGATCCTGCTGAAATCGCAGGGAATGGTCCCTGGCCGCCGCACCGTCGTCGCCGGGTGCGGACCGCTGCTCGCCGCCGTCGCGGCCAAGATCGTCGCTGCAGGCGGGGCCGTGGCGGCGGTCGTCGATCTGTCGGGGCCGGGCGACTGGCTGCGCGCGCTTCCGGGCCTCACGCGCAGGCCGGATCTGCTCCGTCAGGGCCTGGGCTGGGCGCTGACGCTCGGCGCAGCGCGCGTGCCGGTGCTGTTTCGCCATGGTGTCGTCGCCGTCGAAGGCGCGGAGGCCTGCGAGCGCGTCGTCGTCGCGCCTGTCGATGCGCAGGGGCGGCCGACGGGCGGATCATTGCGCGGCTACGAGGCCGATGCGCTCGCGGTCGGGCACGGCCTCGTGCCGGGCGCGGAGATCACAAAACTTTTGCGCGCGCGCCACCATTTCGATCCGGCCGCCGGCGGCTGGACACCGGTGCGCGACGCATTCGGCCGCTGTTCGGTGGCGGGCCTTTATGCCGTCGGCGACGGTGCGGCCGTGGCGGGCGCGGGGCCGGCGCGACTGTTGGGGCACCTCGCGGGACTGGCCGCGGCCCATGACGCCGGACGGATTCCGCTTGAAACCTTCGCGCGCGAGGCTGCGTCGGTCCGCGCCGGGCTCGCCCGCATGTCAGCCTTCGCAGGCGCTGTCGGGCGGTTGATGCGTCCGCGCCCCGCCATGGTCGAGGCGATCGCGCCGGAGACGGTCGTTTGCCGCTGCGAGGACGTGACCCGCTCGGAGATCGAGACCGCGATCGCCGATGGCGCGCGCGACATCAACCAGCTCAAGCACTTCACCCGCTGCGGCATGGGGCCGTGCCAGGGCCGGATGTGCGGCGAGATGGCGGCCGAGTTGCTGGCCCTGCAGGTCGGCTCGCGCGAAGAGGTCGGCTACTGGACCGGGCGGCCGCCATTGCGGCCGGTCCCGCTGGCGGATCTGCTCGGCCGCTTCGACTATGGCGACATCCCCGTGCCGACGCCGGCCCCGCTATGAGCAGCGCTTATGATCTCGCCGTTATCGGCGGCGGCATCCATGGCGCGACGGTTGCGCTGTTCTGCGCGCGCGCCGGCATGAAGACCGTGCTGTTCGAGCGCGGCAGCCTCTGCCGCGAGGCGTCCGGCGTCAACGCGGGTACGCTGACGATGCAGATGACGCGGGTGGCGCTGATCCCCTACGCGCTGAAGGCCCATGCGATGTGGGCGTCCGCGCGCGACTGGCTCGGCCATGATGTCGGCGTCGTCGTCTGCGACGGGCTTTCGCTGGCGTTCAGCGAGCGCGAGGCGGAGCTTCTGACCTTTCGCGCCGGCAAACGCAGCGAGGCCGGCGCGCCGATCGACCTGGTCTCGGCTGCGCGCGCGCAGGAGGTCGAGCCCGGATTGGGGCCGGGCGTGCTGCTGGCCGGGCACTGCAAGGTCGACGGCTACGCCAATGCCCACCTCACCGGACAGGCTTATCGCGGCGCCTTGATCGAGGCGGGCGTCGATCTGCGCGAGCGGACGCCCGTGTCGGGCGTGGCGCGGGAGGAGGCGGGGTTTGCCGTGCAGTCCGCAGCCGGGCCGGTCAGGGCCAGGCGCCTCGTGCTCGCCGGCGGCGTCTGGCTGGAGGAGATGGCGGCATGGCTCGGCATCGCCCTTCCAATCAAGGTTCTAGTCAACCAGCTTGCCGTCACCGAGCGCGTCGCGCCCGTCATGAGGACCGTCGTCGGCATCGCCAGCGGCTTGCTCTCGCTGAAGCAGTATCCGCACGGCACGGTCGTGATCGGCGGCGGCTGGCAGGGCAAGGGCGACCGGGAGCGCGGCGGCGCGGAGATCGTGCCAGAGAGCCTGATCGGCAATATGCGCCTCGCCTGCCACGCTATTCCCGCGCTCAAGAACGCACGGCTCGCGCGCGCCTGGGCCGGGCTGGAGGCCGAGACGCGCGATGCGCTGCCGGTCGTTGGTCCGCTGCCGGGCATTCCCGAGGCCTATATCTGCGGCAGCGTCCATTCCGGCTACACCAGCGGCCCCTATCTCGCGCGGCTGCTGGCGCAGCGCATTCTCGGGACCGAGCCGGCCGATCCGCTGTTTCCGATCGACCGGTTGCCGGCCCCCGCCGCGCCGCCGACTCCCATCCCGTCCGCCGCAGGCAGAGCCGCCGATGAACAGCCACACCATGTCTGAGCTGCCCGCACCCGAGCCCAGGGTCGCGGCGGCGATCGCCCGCCTGACCGGTATCCATGCCGCGACGGTCTGCCCGCTGAAGCCCGATTTCAGCCTGGATGAGGCCGCCCTGGCCGCACATGTCTCAGGCGTAGCAAGCCATGACGGCATCGAGGGCCTGCTGATCAACGGCCATGCCGGCGAGAATTTCCTGCTGAGCCGGGAGGACAAGCGCCGCGTCGTCGCGATCTGTCGGGAGGCGCTCGGGCCGGATGTGTTCCTGACCAGCGGCGTCAACGCCGAATCGAGTCTCGAGGCGGCGCTGCATGCGCGCGATGCGGAGGAGGCGGGCGCGGACGCCATCCTGCTGTTTCCGCCCAATGCCTGGGGCCTGTTCCGGGACGGGACGTCGGCACTGCTGCACCACCGCCACGCCATGGCCGGCTGCTCCTTGCCGTTTCTGCTCTATCAGGCTCCTGTCGGCGCCGGCGCGATGCCCTATGACGCCGCGACGCTGGCGGGGCTCGTTGCGCTGCCGCGCGTCGCCGGCATCAAGGAAGGAAGCTGGGAGGTCGCGACTTATGACGAGAACCGCCGCCTCGCCAGGCGCTTGCGCCCCGAAATCGCGGTGCTCGGCTCAGGCGACGAGCATCTGCTGACGAGCTATCTGATCGGCTCAGAGGGGAGCCAGGTCAGCCTTGCCGCCGTTACGCCCGCGCCGCTGGTGGCGCTCTGGCGGGCGGCGCAGGCCGGGCGCTGGGACGAAGCCCGCCACTGGCACGAGGTCATCCATCCGCTCGCCTGCGCGGTCTATCGCGAGCCGCCCGGCGGCCGGGCGACGACGCGGCTCAAGGCCTGCTTGAAGATACTCGGGGCGCTGGACTGCGATGCGGTGCGCCCGCCTTTCGCTCCCCTGCCGCCAGAGGAGTACCGCCGGCTCGAACGGGCGCTGGCGCATGTCGAAGCGGCAGGCGACGGGCGTTGACAACCGCGCGATCCGATGGCCTGATTGCATGCCGATCGTATACAATAAACTCGCTCCCCAATCCGAGGAGGCCATGATGCCGGTTTCGCGTTTCGCCTGCCTGCTCGCAGCATGTCTGGCCCTCCTGGTCGCGATGCCGGCGCAGGCCCGCTCGCTCGACGACATCCTGAAGGCGGGCGAGTTGCGCGTCGGGGTCAATCCGACGCTGCCGCCGCGCGCGCTGTTCAACGACAAGAACGAGATCGACGGCTTCGAGCCGGAGCTGGCCAAGGCGGTGGCGGAAAAGCTCGGCGTCAGGCTGACGCTGGTGCAGGTCGGCTCGCCCGATCGCATTCCCTTCGTGGCGGCCGACAAGGTCGATGTCGTGATGGGCGCGATGAGCCGGACGTCCGAGCGGGCGAAAGTGATCGACTTCACCGCGCCGATCCATTCCGAGAATTACGGCATCGTCACCACCGACGCCAAACCCTTCGCCAAGCTCGCCGATCTGAACAGCGAGAGCGTGACGCTGATCCAGGTGCGCGGCACGACGGCGATCCCCTACATCCAGAAAAACCTGCCCAAGGCCAAGCTGGTCCTGCTCGACAACTACAATGACCGCGACCGCGCGCTGGCGCAGGGGCGCGGCGACGCCTCCTTCGACGGCATCGACGCCGTCGCCTACCGGCTGAAGATCTTTCCGGCGATCAAGTGGAAGATCATCGCGACGCCCGAGTACGGCGTGACCTATTCGAGCTTCGGCGTCGCCAAGGGCAATTATGCCTTGCGCGACTGGCTCAACATCGCGCTGTACGAGCTTCATACGGCCGGCACGGTGGCGGCGATCTGGGAGAAGTGGTTCCTCAAGCCGATGGACACGAAAGTGCCCGTCACGCCGTATTTCTGATGATGGCTGACGTCCAGGGCCCGCTCATATCCGCCTTGTCGTCCCGGACCAGCGGCGCAGCCGCGCCGATCCGGGATCCGTTCCAGAACGCTTCCGGACAGGTTCCGGAATGGACCCCGAGGCTCCGCTGCACTCCGCCCGGGATGACGGCGTTTGCATGTGTGAAGGCAACAGCCTGAGATGTCCTACACCCTCCAATATGGGCAGGTGACGCCCTATCTCGGCTATCTCGCCGGCGGGGCGTGGCTCGCGCTCCAGATCGCCGCGATTGCCTTCGTCATCGGCTGGGCGATCGGGCTCGTCTGCGCCTCCCTGCTGGAATATGGCCCGAGGCCCGCTCGCTGGCTGGTCCGATCTTACGTCGTGTTCTTCCTGAACACGCCGCTGCTGGTGCAGATCTTCTTCCTGTATTTTGCGCTGCCCGACTGGGGCATCCTGCTCGGCTCCTATGAGGCCGTGCTGCTCGGCATGGCGCTGAACGCCGGGGCCTATCTCACCGAGATTCAGCGCGCCGGGTTCCGCTCGATCCGCGTGGCCGAGGTCGAGGCGGCGACGACGCTCGGTTTCTCGCGCGTGCAGACAATCCGCTACGTGATCCTGCCGCATATCTGCAAGGTGCTGTTTCCGCCCTTATCGAACCAGTACATCATCCTGACGATGACGACCTCGATCGCGGCGATCTTCGGCGTCGAGGAACTCACCGGCCGGACCTACAACATCAACGCCCAGACCTTCCGCTCCTTCGAGATCTTCTCGATCGCGGCGCTCTACTACATTGCGCTGACGCTGGTCGCGAGCGCGGCGCTCTACGCGGTCGGGCGCTATTTCTTCCGCATCAAGGGCAAGGTGTTCTGATGCAGCCTTTTCTTATGAGGAGGCTGTTCTGATGGCGGCGCTCCTGGAGGAAGCCCCGCGCTTCTTCAGCTACTACAACATGATCTTCCTCGGACAGGCCTTCGCCTACACCGCACTTTTGTCGCTGGTCGGCTGCGGGCTCGGCTTCCTGATCGGCTTCGCGCTTGCCGTGCTGCGCAACGAGCGCATCGTCGGCTTCGCACCGCTGCGCTGGTTCGCGACGGCCTATGTCGAGATCTTCCGGCGCATCCCCTTCCTGGTGAAGCTGATGGTGGTGTTCTTCGCCTTTCAACTCGCCGGGCTCGACGCCAGCATGTTCGCCGTCGCCGCCACTACGGTCGCGCTCTCGGCCTCCGCCTTTTCCGCCGAGAACATCCGGGCGGGGCTCGAGGCTGTCCACCGAAACCAGTGGGACGCCGCCGAGACGATGAACATGGGCGGTCTGACGGCGCTGCGCCGGGTCATCCTGCCGCAGTCCTGGGCGATCATCATCCCGCCCTCGATGACCTATTCGGTCGGTCTGGTGAAGAGCACCTCGATCGCCTCCCAGATCGGCGTGCTGGAGCTGACCTACGCCGCCAAGATCCTCAACCAGAAGGGTTTCTCGGCGGCGATCTGCTTCGGCTCGATCCTGATCCTCTACTTCCTGCTGTGCTACCCGCTGAACCTGTTCGCATCGCATCTGGAGCGCCGGCTTGCCCCATCTCGTCATCGATAGGCTGTCGGCCGACTACGGCGCGACGCCGGTGCTGCAGGACGTCTCGCTGTCGGTCGAACGCGGCGAGATCGTCTCGATCATCGGCCCGTCCGGCTCGGGCAAAAGCACACTGCTGCGCGTGCTGACCGGGCTGCTGCGGCCGCGAGCCGGCCTCGTCCGCGTCGCCGACGAACAGGTGAACTACGACAGCGCGGCTGCGCTGAAGAAGGTACGCGACCGTTTCGCCGTGGTGTTCCAGCAGTACAACCTGTTCCAGAACATGACCGCGCTGCGCAACGTCACCATCGCGCCGACGATCGTGAAGAAGCGTGGCGCGGCTCAAGTCGAGAGCGAGGCGCGGGCGCTGCTGGACAAGGTCGGCCTGTCGCACCGCATCGACGCCTATCCCGACGAATTGTCGGGCGGCCAGCAGCAGCGCGTCGCGATCGCGCGCGCGCTGGCGCTCAAGCCCGAGATCCTGCTGCTCGACGAGGTCACGTCCGCGCTCGATCCCGAACTCGTGGCCGAGGTGCTCGACACCATTCGGGTGCTCGCGGCCGAAGGCATGACCATGCTGATCGTCAGTCACGAAATGGGCTTCGTGCGCGAGATCTCCAGCAAGGTCGTATTCATGGCCGATGGCCGTGTCGTCGAGGTCGGTCCGCCGTCGCAGATCTTCGACGCGCCGCAGACCGAGCGCTGCGCCGATTTCGTCCGCCGCATCCTGCGGCATTGAAGGCAACCTTCCGACCAGGGACCGCCCGATGACCTACGGCATGCACTACCTGAAAGGCGCGGTGGACTGCCATGTCCATAGTTGCCCACATCTCAACGGCCGCAGCGCCAACATCTTCGAGTCTGTCCGGCAGGCGGCCGCCGCCGGGATGCGCGCCATCGGCCTGATGGACAACTTCCAGAATTCCTCGGGCTATGCGGCGCTGGCCGCCGCCGAACTCGGCCATCTCGGCATCGAGATCTTCGGCGGGCTGATCATGCAGCCGACCGCCGGAGGCGTGACCTATGAGGCGGCGCGCAACGCGGTCGATTACGGCTACGGCGCCGGAACGGGTGCGCGCTTCATCTCGCTGCCGACGCATCACACGAAATCAGTCGCGCGCCGGGAAGGCCGGACGGGCCTCTATCTCGAAGCCGCCTTCGGCGTGCCCGAAAACGGAAAAGTGCCTGATCCCGTGCCGGCGATCATGGAGCTGTGCGCCGAGCGCGATATCGTCTTCGATTGCGGCCATGTCGAGGGCTGGGAGGCGGTCGCGCTGGCGCAGGAAGCCAAACGGCGCGGAGCGGCGCGCGTGCGCACCCATGCCGGCGGCTATGAGCCCGACACGATCCGCGAACTGGTCTCGCTCGGCGCGTATTGCGAATTCTCGTTCTTCGTCCTGACGCATGCCACGCAGGTCGGCCTGACCCATGTCGATCAGGAGAAGCACCGCGCGCCGGGCAAGACGGTGCAGGAGCTGACGCCGAAGATCCGGGCCGCCGGCGACCGGGCCATCGTCTCGGGCGACGCCGGCATTTATCTGCTGCCGCCGCCAGTCGAAGCCTTTCGCGAATTCCTGCTGCTGCTGGAATCGGAAGGCTTCAGCGAGGCCGAGCTGCGCATGATGAGCGCCGCCAATCCGATCGCTCTGTTCAGGATCGGCAGCTTTTAGAGCTAGACGGTCGATCTGCCGGTTGCGAGCGGCGGGAGGGGCTAAAGCCACGGCGCTTGCGGCCCCTGCGCGATATGCTTCCTAGGCAAGGACGCCGCTCCGCTCGAAGCGGCGCGAGCTCCACAGCAGTGCGGCCGCGATCAGGACCACGGCCGTCAGCACGATGACCTGGGGCGGCCCCATCACCGCAAAGATGCCTTCGGTGATGTCGCCGATATACAACACGACGTAGCCGGCGAGCGAGGCTGCGAAGACCGGAGTCGCAACACGGTTGCGCAGCATCAGCAGGACGGAGCCGAGCAGGCCGCCGAAGACGCCGATGGCGAATGCGAGGTTCATCCAGAGGGGGATCGCTGCATAGGCCTCGGCCTGTGACGCGGTCATTCCTCGGGCCATCAGATCGGCCTGCGAACCGAAGACCGAGCCGACAAACTGGTAGATGCCGAAGACATTCCAGGCGAGGCCGAGGCCGGCTGCGACCCAGAACCAGAAAGGCGGCTTCTTTTCGGCGATGGCGAGAGACATGATCTTTACTCCTGTTGGCCGGTGGGCACCGGGTCATGCGGGCGCGGGCGTGCGCTCATTTCCATGCCGATGACGTTCGACGCAGGGGCGTTTCGACAGCGCGCTGCAAAAAATGCGATCGGCTCGGCGACGGCCGATGCGATCGCACCGTGCGGCTTTTCCGAGCGCTTCGATATTCCGGCCGCTCGTGCCGCTTTCCGGCAGGCTTCTTGCTCGCTTTGCTGTGTCAGAAGGCTGGTCGCGCAAGGGTGGAGCGAGCACGATGCCGGGATTGTCGGTGCATGTGGTGGATGTGACGCGCGGCCTGCCGGCGCAGGGCATGGGCGTTGCCGTCCATGGCCTTGTCCCCGGGCGCCGGCTGCTCGCGCAGGGCGTGCTGTCCGCGTCGGGCGTGCTCGACCATGCGATCACGAGCGAGATTCTGCCGGTCGGGGTCTATGAGGTCGTTTTCCAGGCGGGCGCTTTCTTTGCCGCGGCCGGCGTCGCGCAGGCGGACCCGCCCTTCCTCGGCGAGGTGCCGTTCCGGTTCAGCATCGCAGATCCGCAGCAGCATCTGCATCTGCCGCTGAAGATCACGCCATGGGGTTTCTCGATCTGGCGCGGCGCCTGACAGCTCCTGCTGAAAACGGGCTCCGGCGGCCGTCTGACTCAGGCTTTCTGCACTTCCGGTGCTCGTGAACATGAAGTCCGCTCCGCTCCGGTTCTCGAAAACCACGCCAGCCGACTCACCGGAGCGCGTTTGGAGCAGGAGCCGATCTCAGCGCATCCGGCGCGAGAATCCCGCTACGCGTTCCATCACCAGCATCAGCGTGACCGTGAAGACGATCATCACGCCGGCGATGGCGGCGATGCGCACGTCCAGCGTCGATTCCATCATGCCCCACATCCGGATCGGCAGCATGCCGGTGCGGGCGTTGGAGAGGAAAAGCGAGACCGGGACATTGTCCATCGACGAGATGAAGGCGAGGAAGCAGCCGGCCGCGATGCCCGGCGCGATCAGCGGCAGGGTGACGCGGCGAAAGCCGTAGAACTTGCTCGCGCCGAGATTGGCAGAGGCCTCCAGCAGCGCCGGATCGAGCTGCGTCAGGCTCGCCAGCGTGGTGCGAAAGATG
Source organism: Rhizobiales bacterium CCH3-A5 (assembly GCA_001556025.1). Taxonomy (GTDB): domain Bacteria; phylum Pseudomonadota; class Alphaproteobacteria; order Rhizobiales; family Beijerinckiaceae; genus Allobosea. Next base: position 100,854 of record LSIB01000007.1, on the reverse strand, counting down.
AAGGGCGCGATCACGACCAGATGACCGGCGATCAGCAGGTTGAGCGAGGGCCTGATGCCCAGCACCGAGAAGAACATCAGCGCTGCCAGCCCATAGGACAGCGTCGGCAGCACCAGCGGCGACAGAAAGCTCGCCTCCAGCAGCTTTGCGGACGGCCGGCTGACGCGGGTGATGGCGAGCGCCGCCAGCACCGAGAGCACCATGCCGACCAGCGTCGCGATGGCGGCGACCCAGAGGCTGTTGCCGGCGGCGACATGGATTTGCGCCGAGCGGGTGGTGTCGAACAGTTCGCGATACCAGCGCAGCGAGAGATCGGGCGGCGGGAAACGCAGCGTCTGCGAGGTGGTGAAGGAAGTCGCGGTCACGATCACGACCGGGGCGACCAGGATCAGGATGGCGAGCCCGGCGAGCAGGCCGATCACCCAGTTGTAGGTCACGTCGGAGAAGGTCGAGCGCTGCATGGCGTCACCTCGTCTTCGCGAACCGGCCGAGCCAGCCGAGCGCGCTGATGCCGGCGAGCACGGTGAAGAGCAATGTCAGTGAGGCCACAGCCGCGAAGGGCCAGTTATAGACCACGGTCACCTGCTGGTAGATCAGCGCCGGCAGATAGACGAGCCGCGCTCCGCCGATCACCGACTGCGAGATGAAGGCGGTCGTCGCCGAGGCGAAAACGAGCGTCGCGCCCGCGATCCAGCCGGGCAGGGTCAGCGGTAGCACGACGCGGAAGAAGGTCCGCCACTTCGATGCGCCGAGCGCGCGCGAGGCGTCGATCAAATTCTGGTCGAGCCTTGTCATGATGGTCAGCAGCGGCAGCAGCATCAGCGGCATCTCGATCTGCGTCAGCGCCAGCACGAGGCCGAGCTCGGTCTGAAGCAGGTTGAGCGGCGTCGATGTCAGGCCGAGCGCCAGCAGCGTCTGGTTGACGACGCCCTCGCGCGCCAGGATGACGATCCATGCGAAGGTTCGGATCACGACCGAGGTCAGGAGCGGCATCAGGATGATGAAGATCAGCACCTTTTGGGTGCGCGGGCCCGCCGCCCGGAAGACCAGCGCCAGCGGATAGGCGACCAGCGTCGTCGCCAGCACGGCGAAGATGCCGAGCTTCAGCGTGTCGAAGATCACCTTGAGATAGAAGGCGTCGCCATAGAACTTCGTCCACGAATCGAGGCCCAGCCGCGTCTGCTCGGCATCGGCGTAGAAGCTGACGCCGAGCAGGATCAGGAAGGGCGCGGCGAAGAAGGCGAGATAGACCAGGCCGAGCGGCGCAGCGAGACGCCAGTCGACCCGGTTTTCGATCTCGCCTCCCGGCGGCGAGGCTGCGATGGCGGCCATGGACTAACGCCTGACCTGCCGCAGCCTACTTGGTGATCTCCTTGTTGAAGCGCTCGATCCAGGCGGCGCGGACCGGATTGATCTTGGTCCAGTCATGCGTGACCATCGTCGCCAGTTCGTCGAGCTTCTTGATGTCGAGCGTATCGACCAGCGTCACGTCCTTGTTGATCGGGATCATGTTGTAGGGCTGCTTCTGGAGCTGGCTCTGCACCTCGGCCGAGATCGCCGTGTCGATGTATTTGTAGGCCGATGCGACGTTGTCGGCCCCTTTCACGATATGCAGCGTGGTCTGGAAGGTGATCGCGCCCGTTTCGGGCTTGAGGAACTCGATATCGACGCCACGGCCCTTCAGGATCGCGACGGTGTTGGTGTTTGTGTACATGATGTCGATCTGGCCCTGCTGGAACAGGCCGGGCATGGCGGCGGGGGCGGCGACGGCTGCAGCCTTGGCGACGGCTTTCTTCAGCTCGGCGAAGACGGGCTCGATGTTCTCGACCGAGCCGCCGAAGACCTTGGCCATCTCGATGATCGAGACCGTGCCGAAGGTGGTCTGGAAGCCGGTGAGGCCGAGCCGCTCGACGTAAGGAGACTTGAAGAGGTCGGCCCAGCCCTTGGGCGGGGTCGCGAACTTCTTGGGATTGTAGGCGATGCCGACCACCTGCGCGTTGCAGGTCACGCCATGCGACTTGATCAGCCCGTCGGGCACCTTGGCGGCGTTGCTGAGTTTTGAGGCGTCGATCGGCTCGAACAGCCCTGCCGCCTGGGCGGCGGCTGCCGGGCCGGGATCGAGCACGAAGCAGTCGAAGGGCGGCACGCCGCGCGCGGCGCGAACCTTGGCGACCTGATCGACGGCGAAGAGCGAGTCGAAGGCGACATCGATGTTGGCTGCCTTCTTCAGCGCCGGGGCGACGACGCCGCGATAGGCCTCTTCCCAGGTGCCGGGATAAATCGCCGCCGTCATGCTGCCCGAGGCGCGGGCGATGGACGGCAGGCCGGCCGCGAGCGCGGCAGCGCCGAGGCCGGTGAGAAGCGTGCGGCGGTCGAGAGTGCTCATCGGGAAAGTCTCCTTGTCACGGTGCGGGAAACAGGGTCGGACGGGCATGGCCGGCGAGCCCGCAGAAGGCGGCGTCAGCCGCATCGAAAGCGCTGCCCGGCATGCGCGGCGCGGCGATCTTGAGCGAGGCGCCGTCGCTGGCGGTGACGTCGTGGATCAGCTCGCCGCCGATCGGCAGGCTGAATTTCGGCGCGACGGGGAAGCTCGCCTCGCCGCCGGCCGATGCGAGCACGAGCTGTTCGGGGCGCACCGAAACCAGCACCTTGTCGCCTGCCGTGAAGCGCGCCTGCGAGGCGATCCGCCATTGCGCGCCCTGGTCGAGCGCGACGCCATAGCCCTCTGGCGAGGCGCTGGCGATCGTGCCCGGCAGCAGGTTGCTCGAACCGATGAAGCTGTTGACGAAGAGCGTGGCGGGGTTGTCGTAGATCTCGACCGGCGTGCCGAGCTGCTCGATGCGGCCGCCGCGCATCACCGCGATGCGGTCGGCGATCGCCATGGCTTCGTCCTGGTCGTGCGTGACCATGATCGCTGTGAGGCCGAACTGACGCTGCAGCCGCTTGATCTCGATCTGCATGTCGAGCCGCAGGTTCTTGTCGAGCGCGGCGAAGGGCTCATCGAGCAGCAGGATGCGCGGCCGCATGGCGAGCGCGCGGGCGAGCGCGACGCGCTGCTGCTGGCCGCCCGAGAGCTGACTCGGCTTGCGCTCGGCGAAGGCCGCCATCTGGACGATGCCAAGCATCTCGCGGACGCGCTCGTTCTGGACCTCGCGGCTCTCGCCGCGCGCCGCCAGCCCGTAGGCGATGTTTTGCGCCACGGTCATGTGCGGAAACAGCGCGTAGTTCTGGAAGACGATGCCGATCTCGCGGCGGTTGGGCGGCAGGGTGTCGATCGGCCGGTCTCCGATCACGACCTTGCCGTTGTCCTGCTGGATGAAGCCGGCGATGACGCGCAGCAGCGTGGTCTTGCCGCAGCCCGAGGGGCCGAGCAGGGCCACAAGCTCGCCGCCCTTGATTTCCAGCGTGACGTTGTCGACCGCCAGCATCGCGCCGTAGCGATGGGTGATGCCGTCGAGCGTCAAGGGCTGGCCGGCAGTGGCAGGCGTCATTCGCAAAGGCTCCGTCGCGTTCAAGGCGCGACGTAGCAACCTTGATGCCAAGCGGGGCTGGGTGCGCCTTCAGAGCGCGAAGATGCGGCTCCAGCCGTTGACGGCGCGCGTGTCGAAGTCGGCCGCCTTCAGCACGGCCCAGACCCCGGCCGCGGCCGAATCGATCACGGGCAGGCCGGTTTCGGCCTCGAGCGCCGCCACCATCGGCGCGCCGTGGAAATTGGTGCAGAAGACGACGATGGCCTGCGCCGGTCCGTCTGCCAGCGCGGCACGCGCCATCGCCGCGATCTCGGCTGGCGGCACCGCGCCATAGGACAGGTTGTCGGATAGGCCGGAATGGCGCTCGCCGGTGACGGAAAACCCCTTGGCGGCGAAGCTGGCGAGACCACGCGCCTGCGCCGTTGTCGTATAGGGCGTCACCAGTGCGATGCGCGTCACGTCGAGCGCATGCAACAAATCGAGCGTCGCGAGCGCTGCCGTCACGGCGGGGACGCCGGACGCCGCGCTCATCTCGGCACAGAGCCGCTCGTCCACGTCGAAGCCGTGGTCGCCGCCCTTCGAGCCGTTCCAACAGATGGCGGCAGGCCTGGCGTGGCCGAGCAGTTCGGCAGCCTTCCGCATCGTCGGCCAGTCATAGGGATCGGCGGCGATCTCGTCGGGGCTGGTGTTGCCGAAGACCGGGATGCGTGTGAACAGCGGCACGACGCCTTGAAGCCCGGCGCAGATACCTTGCGTGACGCGCTCGACCGTGCGGTTGCCAGAGGGCGTAATGGTGCCGATCGCGATCTCGCTGGTCATGGCCACAGGGTCGGGCAGGATTGTCCGCGACTCAAGACCGCTTTGGAGGCAGCGCAGGTCCCGTGTGGCGCGCAAAGCGCCAGATGCCAGTCAGGCCGGTGGAGCGATGCCGCAGGTCTGGCCGCCATCGACCGGCAGGCAGACGCCGGTGATGAACTTCGCCTCGTCGGAGACAAGGAAAACCGCCGCGTTGGCGATGTCCCAGGCCGTGCCCATCTTGCCCATGGGCACCTGCGCATCGCGCGCCGCGACCATCTCCTCGGGCGAGGCGTACTGCCCCGAGATCTGCTTGTAGATCATCGGCGTGTCGATCAGGCCCGGCATGATGCAGTTCGCGCGGATGCCCTGCCGTGCGTATTGCATGGCGATGGCGACCGTCGCCTGGTTCACAGCCGCCTTGGTCGCGTAATAGGCGAAATAGGGATAGCCGACCCAGCGAACCGCCGCGATCGACGAGATGTTGACGATCGCGCCGCTGCCGCCCTTCAACATGTGCGGGATCACGGCTTTCGAGCAGCGGTACACAGGGCCCAGATTGAGGTCGATCGCCGCCCGGAACTGCTCCTCGGAGAGTTCAACCGGCCCGCCCATATGGGTCACGCCGACATTGTTGTGCAGGATGTCGATGCGCCCGAAACGGGTCATGCAGGCGGCGACGCAGGCGTCGATCGAGGATTGGCTCGTCACGTCGGCGGCGAGCGCGATGGCGATGCCGCCTTCCTTCTCGATGATGCCGACCGTCTCGTCGGCTGCGGGCTGGTCGATATCGATGCAGGCGACGCGCGCGCCCTCGCGGGCGAAAGCCACGGCCGCCGCCTTGCCGTTGCCCCAGCCCGGCCCCGACGAGCCTGCACCGAAGACGAGGGCGATCTTTTTCTTCAGGCGGTCGGGCATGGCGTGTCTCGGGCTTGGGTCAGTAACGCGCCGTCATCCCGGACAAGCGGCTTAGCCGCGCCGCTCCGGGATCCATCATAGAGGAGCGACAGTGCTCGATGATGGATCCCGGAGCTCCGCTTCGCTGCGTCCGGGATGGCGGCGTAGGAGGTTACCGAGGTCAGCTCAACGTGCTGCCGACGGCCTTCTCCAGAATCGCCCAGGCCTCGTCGCCGTATTTCTTCTTCCATTCGGCGTAGAAGCCGGCCTTGCGCAGCGCCTCGCGGAAGGGGGCGGCCGGCGCCTCGTTGAAGACCATGCCCTTCGATTCGAGCTCGGCCCGCAGCCCGGCATTGAGCTTGGCCACGTCGGCGCGCTGCAGCACGGCCGCGTCGTTGAGGTTCTTGGCGACGATGGCGCGCAGGTTCTCCGGCAGGCGTTCCCAGGCGCGGCGGTTGCCGAGGAACCAGAAGCCGTCCCACATATGGTTCGTCACCGAGCAGAACTTCTGCACCTCGAACAGCTTGGCTGTCGCGATGATGGCCAGCGGGTTCTCCTGCGCATCGACGACCTTGGTCTGCAGCGCGGTGTAGACCTCGGCGAAGTTGATCGAGGCGGGCGCGGACTGGAAGGCCTGGAACATCGAGGTCCAGAGCGGCGAGACCGGCACGCGGATCTTCAGCCCCTTGAGGTCGTCGGGCGTGGCGATGGGGCCCTTGGACGAGGTCATCTGGCGGTAGCCATTGTCCCAGATCTTGTCCATGACGACGAGGTTGGCCCGGCCGATCTGGCCGCGCACATAGGCGCCGAGTTCGCCGTCCATCGCCGCCCAGACCGCGTCATAGTTCGGGAAGGCGAAGCCGATGCCGTTGAGCGAGGCGTTGGGCACCAGCGTCGAGAGGATCAGCGGCGAGAGCGTGAAGAACTCGATGCCGCCGGAGCGGACCTGGCTCAGCATGTCGGTATCGGTGCCGAGCTGGCTCGACGGGAAGATCTGGATGTCGATCCGGCCGCCCGATTCCTGCTTGATCTTGGCGACCGCTTCCGTGGCGCGGATGTGCAGCGGATGCGAGACCTGCAGGTTATGGGCGTATTTATAGGTGAACTCGGCAGCCTGCGCATTGGCGCGACCGATGTTGAATGTTCCGATCGCCGATCCGGCGGCGGCGCCCTGAAGCAATGTGCGGCGTGAGATCGTCATCTGCGTCTTCTCCCTTTGGTTTTGTGTGGTTGGCGTCATTCTGGCGGCTCGCTGCGTTGCGCTGCAAACGCGGAATCGCGATGGCTGCCCTGTTCCTGCTTCACAGCATGATGGTCGAAATCCCCGGCACGGCCGCGATCACCAGCAGGCCGACGAAGAGCGCGACGAGGTAAGGCCAGATCGCGCCCATGGCCTCGTCGGGCGAGACGTTGCCGATCTTGCAGGCGATGTAGAAGCCGATGCCGATCGGCGGCATCATCAGGCCGATATTCATCGAGGTGACGACGACCATGGCGTAGTGAACGTCGTTGATGGCGAGCTTCTTGGCGATCGGGAACATCAGCGGGGCCATCAGCACGATCGCGGGCAGGCCCTCCAGCACGCAGCCCAGGATGATGAAGGTGACGATGGTGATGCCCATGAAGCTGAGCCAGCCGCCGGGCAGGCTCGACATCCACTGTGCGAGCTGGTTGGCGAAGCCGGTCTGGGTCAGAGCCCAGGCCATGGCGCTCGCGGTGCCCAGAATCATCAGGATCGCGCCCGAGAGCGCGGCCGTCTCGACCAGCATGGCGTAGAACTTGGCCCGGCTGATGCCGCCATAGAGCACGATCCCGACGATCATGGCGTAGAGCACGGCGATCGTGGAGACTTCGGTGGCAGTGGCGACGCCGCCGCCGACCGCGCTGCGGATGACGAAGGGCAGGACCAGCGCCGGCGCGGCGACCAGCGCGGTCTTCCAGATCAGGGAAAAGGGCGCGCGACGCACATCGCGCAAGCTTTCGACGTTCGCCTTCCAGCGCGCCAGCACCGCCAGCACCATGAGCAGCACCATGGCGACGAGGAAGCCGGACGTGAACAGCCCCGCGATCGAGACGCCGGCGACCGAGCCGAGCACGATCAGGACGATCGAGGGCGGCACCGTCTCGGCCATCGCGGCGCCCGTCGCCAGCAGCGCGATCAGTTCCCTCGGCTTGTAGCCACGCCGCTTCATTTCCGGGAACAGCGCGGGAGCGACGGTGGCCATGTCCGACACCTTGGAACCCGAGATGCCCGACACGAGAAAGAGCGAACCCAGCAGCACATAGGACATGCCGGCGCGGACATGGCCCAGCAGCGAGGCGAGGAAATCGACGATCGCCTTGCCCATTCCGGTGGCGTCGAGCACGCAGCCGAGCAGCACGAAGATCGGCACCGAAAGCAGGATGAGCGACGACATGCCCTCGTCCATGCGCCCGACCATCACCAATGTCGGCACGCTGGTCGAGAACAGGATGAAGCAGAGCGTCCCCATGCCGAAGCAGAACGCGATCGGCACGCCGGCGATCAGGCAGATGGCGACGACGATGACGAGGAAGACCAGAATGTTGCCATAGCCCAGTCCCTTGAACACCGGCATCATCAGCCAGAAGGCGAGGGCAAGCCCGGCGACCAGCGCCGCCGCGAGCAGGAGGTCCGACAGACGCGAGGCGCGGATCGCGTGGCGCAGGGCGAGCGCGAACATCAGGACGATGCCGACGCAGATCGCCGAGACGCGCCAGCTCAGGGGGATGTTGAGCGCCGCCGAGGTGACGAAGCTCTCCTCATAGGCATAGTCGTAGGCCGGGTAGATCATCGCCGCGAGAAACGCGGCGACCACGAGCATGGCGAAGGTCTCGACGAAGCCGCGCAGCCGCTCCGGCATCATGCCGGTGAACAGGCTCAGCCGCAGATGCTCGTTGCGGTCGATGGCGATGGCCGAGCCCAGCATCGCGAGCCAGAGGAACGAGATCGAGGCGACCTCGTCGATCCAGATCACCGGCAGGGAGAAGACATAGCGCGAGGTCACGCCGAGCAGCAGCACGCAGATGATCAGCACGAGCAGCGCCGAGGCGATGAACTCGATCGGCCGCATGAAGCGTGAGCCGGGGCGCAGGCCGACCGCGAGCGCGGGATCGTCGGGCAGGGTCAGGCTGTTGGCGACATCGACCATGGCGACGACTCAGGCCGAAGCTCGGGCTGCGATCGGCGCGTCGGACGGCCCAAGGCCGCGGCCCGGCCTGCGGGCGCCCTGCAACGACATGGTCTGCTCCTCCCAATCGCGCCGATCTTGTGCTTGTTCGATCAGCTTTCGGCGCGGTCCACATCATGGAGAGAACTCCATGGGACGGGGCGGAGATTACACAAGAAAACTAGCATTGCAATCGGCAAAGACCGCATCTAGTCTCTTCTCACAAAGAACAAGGTCCATATCATGGATCGACTGGTGAGGATCGCCGGAGTGGAACAGGCATCAGGGCCGCGGGCGGATCTGTCCGGCTCGCAGAGCGTCGATCGCGCCCTGCGGCTGCTGGCGCTGATCGGGCGCGAGCCGGCGGGCGGGCTGCCGCTCGGCGAGATCGTTCTGGAAAGCGGCCTCAACAAGCCGACGGCGCGGCGGCTGCTGCTGGCGCTGATGCGGGCGGGTCTCGTCGAGCAGGAGCCCGAGACGCGGCATTACTGCCTCGGCGAAGAGGCCTTCGTGCTCGGTGTGCTGGCGGGGCGGCGGCACGGCCTGCTCGAACTCGCCATGGAGAGCCTGCGCCGTCTCTCCGATGTGACGCTCGACACCAGCTTTCTCACCGTGCGGCGCGAGCGCTACGCGGTCTGCCTGCATCGTGAGGAAGGCACCTATCCGGTGCGGACGCATGCGCTGCAGGCTGGCGACCAGCATCCGCTTGGTGTCGGTGCGGGTTCGCTCGCCATGCTGGCGGCGATGCCCGATGGCGAGGTCGAGGCGATCCTGCGGGCAAGCGAGCGCTGTCTCTTGACGCGTTATCCGGGCTTCCCGCCCGAGGTGGTGCGCGCCGATCTCGCTTCGGCCCGGCGTCAGGGTTTCGCGCTAAATCCCGGCCGGCTCGTCGCCAGTTCCTGGGGCGTCGGCGTCGCCTTCCGCTATCCCGACGGGCGTGTCGCCGGCGCGCTCAGCATCGCCGCCATCGACAGCCGCATGCAGGCGACGCGGCAGGGCGAACTGGCCGGCCATCTCTCCGCCGAGGCGCGGCGCATGGAGCGCCTGCTCGCCGAGATGTTTCATTCAAAAGCCGCAAGATCCGCGCCGTCGCCGATGGCGCAGCCGGTCGCGGCCCTCGCCCGGAGCGCCTGACGTGACAGAAGCTGTTGAAGCACCGCGAGGCGGCGTCGCGCCGATGACGCGCCGCGTGATGAACCTCGCGCACATCATGACGCAGAATGCGCGCCGCCATGCTGACAGGCCGGGCTTCATCTGGGGCGAGCGCCAATGGAGCTGGGCGCAGCTCGACGCGCAGGTCTCGGCGCTGGCCTTCGGCCTGAAAGCGCGCGGGATCGGCAAGGGCGATCGGCTGCTTGTGCATTCCAAGAACTGCGAGGCGATGTTCGTCTCGATGTTCGCTGCGTTCCGGCTGGGCGCGGTCTGGGTGCCGACGAATTTCCGCCTGCTGCCGGAAGAGGTCGGCTACCTCGCCACCTCGTCCGGCGCGAAGGCCTTTCTCTGCCATGGCGATTTTCCCGAGCATGCGGCGGCGGTGGCGGCCGCGATGCCCGACCTCGCCTTCCTGTGGCGGATCGGGCCGGGCTTGTTCGGCGATGACGATGTCGAGCAGGTGATCGCGCGGCATGACGGCGAACGCGTCGCGAATGCGCCTGTGGAGCATGACGATCCGTGCTGGTTCTTCTTCACCTCGGGCACGACCGGCCGGTCGAAGGCCGCCGTTCTGACCCACGGCCAAATGGGCTTCGTGGTGACCAACCACCTCGCCGACCTCGTCCCCGGCGCGACCGAGGCCGACGCCTCGCTCGTGGTCGCGCCGCTCTCGCATGGCGCGGGCGTGCATCAGCTCGTGATCTCGGCGCGTGGTGCGCCCTCCATCCTGCTTCCGACCGAGCGTTTCGACATCGACGAGGCGTATCGGCTGATCGAGAAGCACCGCGTCACCAATATCTTCACGGTGCCGACGATCCTGAAGATGCTGGTCGAGCATCCGGCGGTCGATGCCCACGACCATTCCAGCCTGAAATACATCATCTATGCCGGCGCGCCGATGTATCGCGAGGACCAGAAAGCGGCGCTGGCCAAGCTCGGCAAGGTCATCGTGCAGTATTTCGGACTGGGCGAGGTGACCGGCAACATCACGGTGCTGCCGCCGCGCCTGCACATGGCCGAGGACGGGCCGGACGCCCGCATCGGCACCTGCGGCTTTGAGCGCAGCGCGATGGAAGTCCAGATTCAGGACGACGCAGGCAACGAGGCTCCCACAGGCCAGCAGGGCGAGATCTGCGTCATCGGGCCGGCCGTCTTCGCCGGTTATTACGACAACCCCGAGGCCAATGCGAAGTCGTTCAGGAACGGCTGGTTCCGCACCGGCGACCTCGGCCATATGGACGAACAGGGCTTCGTCTACATCACCGGCCGGGCCTCGGACATGTACATCTCCGGCGGCTCCAACATCTATCCGCGCGAGATCGAGGAGAAGATCCTGACCCATCCGGCGATTGCGGAATGCGCGGTGCTCGGCCTGCCCGATCCGGTCTGGGGCGAGATCGGCGTTGCGGTCTGCGTGGCGCGCCCAGGCGCGAAAGCCAGCGAAGGCGAGATCGCGGAATTCCTGTCCGCGAAGATCGCGCGCTACAAGATGCCCAAGCGCTTTTTCTTCTGGGAGGCTCTGCCGAAATCCGGCTATGGCAAGGTGCCCAAGCGCCTCGTCAGGGACGAGCTCGAGGCGCGCGGCGAACTCGACTGGCTGCGGGGAAAGGCGTCGTGAGGCGTGTCCAACAACCCGGCCCGGAGACGGGCGAACGCGTCGAATGGGCCGAATGCCATGGCCGGCGCTTCGATCTCATCCTGGAGCCGGGTTTGACCCTGCTGGAAGGGATGCGGCGCGGTTTCGCGGCTGCTGGGTTCACGTCGGGCGTCGTGCGCGTCGACGGCGTGGCGCTCGATCCCTTCGCCTATGTCATGCCGGCGCTTTCGACGACGACGGAGCATGCGGCGTTCTACAGCGAGGTTTTTCGACCCGCAGGCGTCGCGCGGCTGGAGACGGGGGCCATGACCTTCGGCCTGCGCGACGGCGGGCCGTTCTTCCACTGCCACGCGCTCTGGCGCGAGGCCGACGGCAAGCGCAGCGGCGGGCATATCCTGCCCGACGAGACCATGGTGGCGGAAGCCATCACGCTGCCGGCCGTCGGGCTCGATGGCGCGGGTTTTTCCGCTTATGTCGACCCTGAGACCAACTTCAAGCTGTTCGGCCCGGCGCCCGCCGAATTGCTCGGCGCGACGCGGGAGGGGCGCTTCTTCGCCATCCGGGTGCGGCCGAATATCGATCTGTTCGGCGCGCTGGAAGCCTTCTGCGCCGAGCGCGGCGTGACGCAGTCGACGATCCATGGCGGCGTCGGATCGACGATCGAGGCGCGGTTCGAGGACGGCCGCAGCGTGACGAATTTCGCCACCGAGGTCGCGATCAGATCGGGCGCGATCACGCCGGACGGCGCTGGTTCGGCGATCGACGTGGCGCTGGTCGATTATACGGGGGCAATGGCGGAAGGGCGGCTCAAGCGCGGCGACAATCCCGTGCTGATGACGTTCGAGCTCGTGCTGGAGGCGGAGTAAGCGGGTCGCTCCAATTCTCAGCCCTCATCCTGAGGAGCCGCGAAGCGGCGTCTCGAACGATGCTCCATTAGCGTCTGGAAATGGCTGGACGATCCTTCGAGACGCGGGCTTCGCCCACTCCTCAAGATGAGGGCTGTGGGAGAAGAGCGTCGGTTACCCCCGCTTCCTCGCCACCTCCGCGTCCCGCAGCGTTTTTCGCATGATCTTGCCCGTCGCGGTCATCGGCAGTTCCGTGACAAATTCGATCTCGCGCGGATACTGGTAGGCGGCGAGCCGCTCCCTGACGAAGCCCTGGATTTCGGCCGCCAGCGTCTCCGACGCCGCGATGCCGGGCTTGGGCAGGATGAAGGCCTTGACCACCTCCGTCCGCACCGGGTCGGGGCTGCCCACCACCGCGACCATCAGCACGGCCGGGTGGCGGATGATGCAGTCCTCGATGTCGCCCGGCCCGATGCGATAGGAGCCCGAGGAGATGATGTCGTCGTCGCGGCCCTGAAACCAGAAATAGCCGTCTGCATCGCGCGCGCCGGTGTCGCCGGTGACGAACCAGTCGCCGATGAACTTTGCCGCCGTCGCCTCGGGCTGGCGCCAGTACTCCAGCATCATCACCGGGTCCGGCCGCGCGACCGCGATCAGACCCTGCTCGCCGGCCGGCAGTTCTTCGCCTTCGGGCGAAATCACGCCGACTCTGTGCCCCGGCACGGCGCGGCCCATCGAGCCCGGCACGACCGGGAACAGGCTGGCGCAATTCGAGACGATCAGGTTGGCCTCGGTCTGGCCGTAGAACTCGTTGAGGTCGAAGCCGAAGGCCTCGCGGCCCCAGGCCAGCATGTCGGCTCCCAGCGTCTCGCCGCCGGTGCCGATCGAGCGCATGGCGTAGCCGAGCCGGCGCGGATTCTCGACCTGCCGCATCAACTTCAGTGCGGTCGGCGGGAGGAAGGCGTTTCGGACCTTGTGCCGCGCCATCAGCGAGAACGCGGCCTCGGGATCGAACTTCTTCGCGCGCGAGGCCAGCACGGGCACGCCGAAATAGAGGCTCGGCAGCAGGACATCGAGCAGGCCGCCGGCCCAGGCCCAGTCGGCCGGCGTCCAGAACAGGTCGCCGGGCTGCGGGAAGAATTCCTGCGGCATCTGCACGCCGGGCAGGTGTCCGAGCAGGACGCGGTGGGCATGGAGCGCGCCCTTGGGTTTTCCGGTGGTGCCCGAGGTGTAGATGATCAGCGCGGGATCGTCGGCGCGCGTGTCGCGCGGCGTGAAAGCGTCCGAGGCCCTCGCCATCTCGGCGTCGAGATCGGCATGACCGTGGCCGCCGATGACGATGAGCCGATTCAGCTCCGGCAGGGCGTCACGGATCGTCTCGACCTTGGCGAGGTTTTCGCCGTCGGTGATCAGCACGCTCGCGCCCGAATGCTGCAGCCGGTGCTCCAGCGCGTCCGGTCCGAACTGGGTGAACAGCGGCAGCGCGATCGCGCCCATCTTGTAGATGGCGACATGGGCGATCGCCGTCTCGGGCCGTTGCGGCAGCAGGATGCCGACGCGGTCGCCGGGCCTGACGCCATGGGCGGCGAGCGCGTTGGCGAGCCGGTTCGAGCGCTGCTTCAATGCGTCGAAGCTGGTCATGGCGACCTCGCCATCGGCCTCGTAGATCAGCGCCGGCTTAGCCGTGCCGTCGGCATGGGCGTCGCAGCAGGCGACACCGATATTGAAGCGATCCGGGATCTGCCAGGCAAAGTGCGCGGCCGTCTCCTCATAGTTGCCGAGCCGGACCAGCATCAGGCCAGCCCCGCTTCGCGGCGCATCATCAAGAGCTTCATATGGCCGGTCTGGACCTGCTCGCCGCGCTGGTTGAAGACGTCGAGCCTGAGCGTCACCACCCCGCGATCTGGCTTTCGCGAGGGCTTCCTGTCAGCCGTGGTGACGACGGCATGGACGGTGTCGCCGATCCTGACCGGCCCGGCGAAGCTCCACTGCAGGTCGAGCAGGCCCATGGTTGTGGCGTCGATCAGGTTCTGCTGCGACATCAGGCCGATCGTCATCGAAAGCGTCAGCGGACCATGCGCGATGCGTTCACCGAACGAGGTCCCGGCGCAGTATTCGGCGTCGACATGGAGCGGGTTGAAATCGCCGGACAGGCCGGAAAACAGCGTGATGTCGCCTTCGCCGACGGTGCGGCCGCGGGTGACGACGCGCAGATCGTCCGTGAACTCCTCGAAGTAAAGCCCCATCCGTAGTGTCCATCCCGTGCTTTTGTCGTTGCCGCATTAGGCGCGCGACGGGTCGCCACTGGCAAGCGCGGCAGTCCTGGCATTTGCTCACGCCGGTCTTGGGCGGATCACGCATGCTCGCCCGCGCTCACATCCGTGTTCGTTCGCGCTGCAACCCGGAACAATGGCGCGAGGCTGACGTTTGGTCGCCGCCCTCGTCGCTCCGTTCCGGATGAACGCCATGTCACTGCCAGCCCTGAACTCGCTCAACTTCTTCATGGCCGATGTCCGCGACGGACTCGGCCCCTTCCTCGGGGTCTTCCTGCAGGAGAAGGGCTGGGGGCCGCAGGATATCGGCCTGATCATGACGGCCGGCGGCTTCGCCGGCATGCTCGCCACGACGCCGCTGGGCGCCTTCGTCGATGCGACGAAGGCCAAGCGCGCGGTGATGATCGTCGCGTCCGTCGCGATCATCGCCGCCACGCTTGCGATGCTTTACGTCCCGTCGCTCAGCCTCGTCCTGTTCGCGCAGGTCGTGCAGGGCGTGGCCGGCGCGGTGATCGCGCCCGCAATCGCCGCGATCACGCTCGGGCTGGTGAGGCAGTCGGGCTTCGCGCGGCAGCTGGGTCGCAACGAGGCGTTCAACCATGGCGGCAACACCTTCGCCGCGCTGATGGGCGGCGCGCTCGGCTACATCTTCGGATTGCAGGCGGTGTTCTGGTTCATGGCGGCGATGGCGGTCGGCGCGATCGCATCCACGGTCCTGATCCGGGGCGACGCCATCGACCACGCGGCGGCGCGCGGGGCGGAGAGGGACGACGCCGAGGGCCGCGAAGGTTCGGGTTGGAAAACCCTGCTGACCTCGCGTCCGCTGCTGATCGTCGCGGTGGCGATGATGCTGTTCCATCTCGGAAACGGGGCGATGCTGCCGCTGCTCGGCCAGGCCATGGTCGCGCGCGGCGACGGGGACCCAAGCGCCGCGACCGCGCTGACCGTCGTGGTGGCGCAGCTCACCATGATCCCGATGGCGCTTCTGGCGGCCAGGCTCGCACAGTCGCGCGGTTACTGGCTCGTCTTCGTGCTGGCGCTCGCGGCGCTGCCGCTGCGCGGGCTGATCGCGGCATCGCTCAGCGGTTTCTGGGTGATCATTCCCGTGCAGATGCTGGACGGCGTCGGCGCCGGCCTGCTGGGGGTCGCCCTGCCGGGGCTGGTGGCGCAAATCCTGCGCGGTACGGGCCATTTCAACGTCGGCCTCGGAGCGGTGATGACCGTGCAGGGCGTCGGCGCGTCGCTGAGCCCGACGCTGGGTGGGGCGGTGGCGCAGGCCTATGGCTATTCCGCCGCGTTCATGGCGCTGGGTGGCGTGGCGCTGTTTGCGCTGGCTCTCTGGCTTGTGGCGACGCTGCTGATGGACGGGTCATGGTCGCGGCGCGCGGTCGGCGGGGCGACTGTCGCCGAACTCAAGGTTGCTTGACGCTACTGGCGCTTTGCACCTTCCTGTCTATCAACGACGCTGAGTTCGTCGTGCCCGAAGAGAGTGCCGCCGCCGCCAACCTCGCGCTGCCGGCCGGCGAGGTCGACGAGGACGGCCCCACCTGCTGGATCGGCGACAACTGGCCCAAGGACGCTCCAGCATGACCACCCCGATCTGGATCGAGGCCGCGATCAACGGTCCCTGGGGCATCGAGCGCCAGCCTGGCATTCCGGTCAGCATCCCCGATATCGTCTCAGACGGCATCGCCGCGGTGGAGGCCGGCGCGGCCATCGTTCATCTCCATGTCTACGATGTCGAGACCGGCCGCCAACGCGACGACTGGGAGCTTTACGCGAAGGCGATCGAGGGCATCCGCGCCAGGGTCGACGCCATCGTCTATCCGACCATCCCGATCGTCGGCTCGTCCTATGCCGGGGACATGATCGGCTCGGGCCGCTACACCCATCTCGAGGAACTGGCCAAGCGCGGGATGGTCGAGTGGGGCGTGCTCGATCCCGGCTCCTGCAACTGGACGACCTTTTCCGGCATTCCGGCTGGAGAGGGCGGCTTCATCTACCAGAATCCCGAGGAGCATATCCGCGAAGGCATGGCGGTGGCGCAGGCGCACAAGGTCCATCCGAGCTTCGCCATCTACGAGCCGGGCTTTACGCGTCTCGGCGCGGCGCTAGCCAAGGCCTATCCCGGCATGCCGACGCCGATCTACCGGCTGATGTTCTCGGACCACTTCGCCTGGGGCTTTCCGCCGCGCGAATACGCGCTCGATGCGCATCTGTCGCTGCTGGCGGAGGATGCGCCGGGCGCGCCGGTGATGATCGCAGGGCTCGGCGTCGATCTCGGCGCGCTGATCGGCCCGGCGGTGGCGCGCGGCGTGCATGTCAGGGCTGGGCTGGAGGATGCGCCTTTCGGCTGCGGCGTCCCGAATGCGGCGCTGGTGGCGGCGACCGTCAGGCTGGTCGAGGCGGCGGGGGGACGGGCTGCGGGGGTTGCTGAGGTGAGAGCTGGGCTTGCGGTGGGCGGCTGAGCCATTCGCCGCACTGGCGTTCCGCCTTCGTCGGCCTACATCTGCAGAGCCCGCCAGTCCGCAACCCCGTGAGCCCCATGTCCGACCGCGACGCCGAAGCCAACCGCTTTTCCGCCCGCGCGGCGCGCTATGCGCGCGTCGGGGCCAGTGTCGGCGGGGTGGCGGCGCGGATGGCCGGCGCGCGGCTGTTCAACGTCGACAACCGCAACCTCTCCAATGCCGAGGCGTTGGCCAAGGCGCTGGGCGGGCTGAAAGGGCCGATCATGAAGGTGGCGCAGCTCGTCGCCACCATCCCCGACGTGGTGCCGCCGGAATACGCAGCCGAACTGCAGAAGCTGCAGTCGCAGGCGCCGCCGATGGGGGCTGCCTTCGTCAAGCGCCGGATGATGGCGGAGCTCGGCGCGAACTGGCGCGAGCGCTTCGCCGATTTCGACCTGAGGCCGGCTGCCGCCGCGTCGCTGGGGCAGGTGCATCGCGCGACGATGCGCGACGGCGTCGGCCTCGCCTGCAAGCTGCAATATCCCGACATGGAATCGGCGGTCGAGGCCGATATCGCCCAGCTCGACATCCTGTTCGCGCTGCACCGGCGCATGGACCCCGTGATCGACACGACCGAGATCGCCAAGGAGATCGGCGCGCGGGTGCGCGAGGAACTGGACTATGTCCGCGAGGGCAGGCACATCGCGCTGTACCAGAACATCCTGAAAGACACGCCCGAGGTGCGCGTGCCTGCGCTTGAGGCGTCGCTGTCGACCAAGCGCCTGCTGACGATGCACTGGCTCGAGGGCGACCGCATCCTCGACCACAAGCACGACAGCCAGGAAGCGCGCGACCGCATTTCCACGGCCATGTTCAAGGCTTGGTGGCGGCCCTTCAGCCATCACGGCGTCATCCATGGCGATCCGCATCTCGGCAACTACACTGTGTTCTCGGAGGAGGGCGAAGCGCAGGGCATCAATCTGCTCGACTATGGCTGCATCCGCATCTTCCCGTCGAGCTTCGTCGGCGGCGTGGTCGATCTCTATCGGGGCATCCTCGAGGGGGACGAGGCGCGCGTCGTCCACGCCTATGAGACCTGGGGCTTCAAGGGGCTGACGAAGGATCTCGTCGAGACGCTGAACATCTGGGCCAAGTTCATCTACGGACCTCTGCTGGAGGACCGGGTGCGGCGCATCGCCGAGGATGTCAGCCCGGCCGAGTATGGCCGCAAGCAGGCCTTCCAGGTCCATCAGGCGCTGAAGACCAAGGGGCCGGTGACGGTGCCGCGCGAATTCGTCTTCATGGACCGGGCCGCGATCGGGCTCGGCGGGGTGTTCCTGCATCTCGACGCGGAGCTGAATTTCCACCAGTTGTTCGAGACGGAGATCGAGGGGTTCAGCGTCGAGCGCGTCGCCCGCGAGCAGGGTGCGGCGCTTGCGGCGGCAGCGCTCTCCGGGAGCTGAACCTGGCCGTCGTCAAAACGCATGCAGGTCTGGCACACTTGGCCGATGGGGAAGCCGAATGTTGGGCGCCTGCCCCAGGCGAGGGGCAACCGGCACGACGCCGCGCGCCCTTGCCTGCGCGATTGCATACTCATCGCGCAGCCGGCATGCTTTGCCGCGTTGCCAGACCCTTCGCAGGTGCGCTACAGGGCTTGGAAACCAATCGCATTCAGGACGCTTTCATGGCCGACCACGGACACCACGCTGGCGACATTCCGCAGATGGACTATGCCGAGCATGAGCGCACCTATAAGGGCTTCGTCCACTTCAGCGAGGTCGGTACGGTCGCCTGCCTCGCCATCGTGGCGGCGCTCGCCGTCGGCGGCGCAAAGGGAGCCTGGGGTTTCGCGATCTTCGGTACGCTGCTGACGCTGGTCGGCACCGGCGTCGGCATCGCCTCGAAGTCGCTGGGCTGGAAGGCGCCGATGGTGCCCTTCGTCCTGCTGATGCTCGCGCTCGTCCTGCTGCCTGCGGCGCACTGAACCTTTAGCCTTTACGTCCGAGAGGTCCGTCCGCCATGCGCATCGCCGTTCCAGCCGAAACGCAAGGGTCGGAGACCCGGGTCGCGGCGACGCCGGAGACCATCCGCAAGTTCATCGGCCTCGGGGCCGAGGTCGTGGTCGAGACCGGCGCGGGCACGGCGTCGGGCATCAGCGATGCCGATTACGAGGCGGCCGGCGCGACCATCGCCAAATCCGCCAAGGACGCGCTCAGCGGCGCGGCCATCGTCCTGAAGGTGCGCCGCCCCGCCGAGAGCGAGATCGCGGCGCTGCCGGCGGGCGCGCTCGTCTTCGGCATCATGGATCCTTACGGCAACGAGGCGGCGCTGGCTGCGCTGGGCAAGGCCAATGTCGCCGCCTTCGCCATGGAGTTCATGCCGCGCATCACCCGCGCACAGGTGATGGACGTGCTCTCCTCGCAGGCGAACCTCGCCGGTTATCGCGCCGTGGTCGACGGCGCGGCCGAATATGGTCGGGCTCTGCCGATGATGATGACGGCGGCGGGCACCGTGCCGGCGGCGCGCATCTTCATCATGGGCGTCGGCGTCGCCGGCCTGCAGGCGATCGCGACCGCGCGGCGCATGGGCGCGATCGTCACCGCGACGGACGTGCGCCCCGCCACCAAGGAACAGGTCGAATCGCTTGGCGCGAAGTTTCTGGCCGTCGAGGACGACGAGTTCAAACAGGCGCAAACGGCTGGCGGCTACGCCAAGGAAATGTCGAAAGAGTACCAGGCGAAACAGGCCGAGCTGACCGCGAGCCACATCGCCAAGCAGGATATCGTCATCACCACCGCGCTGATCCCGGGCCGGCCGGCGCCGAAGCTGATTTCGGCCGCCATGGTCGAGAGCATGAAGGCGGGTTCGGTCATCGTCGATCTCGCGGTCGAGCGCGGCGGCAATTGCGAACTGGCCAGGCCCGGCGAGGTCTTCACAACGCCCAATGGCGTCAAGATCGTCGGCCATCTCAACGTGCCCGGCCGCCTGCCCGCGACCTCGTCCTCGCTCTACGCCAAGAACCTCTACGCCTTCGTCGAGACGCTGATCGACAAATCGGCCAAGGCACTGGCGGTGAACTGGGACGACGAACTGGTCAAGGCCACCGCCCTGACGAAGGACGGCGCCGTTATCCATCCGAATTTTGCAGCCAAGGCCGCGCCTGCGCCTGTCGAGCCTGCACCTGTCGTCGAGGGGAGCGTCACCAATGGCTAATCCGACACCCGAACAGGCGCTCGAACAGGCCCGCAACGCGGCCACGCTGGCGCGGCAGGCCGCCGATCTCGCCGAGAAATACGCCGAGCAGGCGGCGCTCGCGGCGAGCGTCGCCACAGGCGGGGTCGATCCGACGGTGTTTCGCCTCGCCATCTTCGTGCTGGCCTGTTTCGTCGGCTATTATGTCGTCTGGTCGGTGACGCCGGCGCTGCACACGCCGCTGATGTCGGTCACCAACGCGATCTCTTCGGTCATCGTCGTCGGCGCGCTGCTGGCGGTCGGCGTCTCGGCCGCCGATCAGCTCGGCGACGGGCCGCTCTGGGCCAAGGTCTTCGGCTTCATCGCGCTGATCCTCGCATCCGTGAACATTTTCGGCGGCTTCCTCGTCACCGAGCGGATGCTGTCGATGTACAAGAAGAAGGGCTGACCGCGTCATGGCCGCGAATCTCTCAGCGCTTCTCTACGTCGTCGCCGGCGTCCTGTTCATCATGGCCCTGCGCGGCCTGTCGCATCCGACCACCTCGCGACAGGGCAATCTCTTCGGCATGGTCGGCATGGCCATCGCCGTGCTGACGACGGTGCTGTTCTTCCCGCCGGCCGGCTTTTCCGGCTGGTTCCTGACGCTGCTCGGCATCGGCATCGGCGGCGGCATCGGCGCGGTCATGGCCAAGCGCGTGCAGATGACGCAGATGCCGCAGCTCGTGGCGTTCTTCCACTCGCTGGTCGGCCTCGCCGCCGTGCTGGTCGCCGCCGCCGCACTCTATGCGCCCGAAGCCTTCGGCATCGGCAAGCCCGGCCGGATCAGCGGGGCGAGCCTGTTCGAGATGGGCCTGGGCGTCGCCATCGGCGCGATCACCTTCACCGGCTCGATCATCGCCTTCCTCAAGCTAGACGGGCGGATGAGCGGCAAGCCGATCATGATGCCGCAGCGCCACGGCATCAATATCGGGCTCGGCCTCGCGCTGTTCGTGCTGCTGCTGATCTTCCTGAAGACCGAGAGCACGGTGATCTTCTGGCTGATCGTGCTGGTGTCCTTCGCGCTCGGCGTGCTGCTGATCATCCCGATCGGCGGGGCGGACATGCCCGTCGTCGTCTCGATGCTCAACTCCTATTCGGGCTGGGCCGCCGCCGGCATCGGCTTCACGCTCGGCAATATGGCGCTGATCATCACCGGCGCGCTGGTGGGATCGTCGGGCGCGATCCTGTCCTATATCATGTGCAAGGCGATGAACCGGAGCTTCGTCTCGGTCATCCTCGGCGGCTTCGGCGGAGAGGATGCGGCGGGTCCGGCAGGCGCGGTCGAGGCGCGGCCGGTCAAGCAGGGCTCGTCCGACGACGCCGCCTACATCATGAAGAACGCCGGCAAGGTGCTGATCGTGCCGGGCTACGGCATGGCGGTGGCGCAGGCCCAGCACGCGCTGCGCGAGATGGCCGACATCCTCAAGAAGGAGGGCGTCGAGGTGAAATACGCTATTCATCCGGTCGCCGGGCGCATGCCCGGCCACATGAACGTGCTGCTGGCCGAGGCCAACGTTCCTTATGACGAGGTCTTCGAGCTCGAGGACATCAACTCGGAATTCGGCCAGGCCGACGTCGCCTTCGTCATCGGCGCCAACGACGTCACCAACCCCGCCGCCAAGACCGACAAGACCTCGCCTATCTACGGCATGCCGATTTTGGACGTCGAGAAGGCCAAGACCGTGCTGTTCATCAAGCGCGGCATGGCGGCCGGCTACGCCGGCGTCGAGAACGAATTGTTCTTCCGACCGAACACGATGATGCTGTTCGGCGACGCGAAGAAGGTGACGGACGACATCGTCAAGGCGATGGCGCACTGAGAGCCGACTCGAAACTCTAGTCCGGCGGCCGTGTGACGCGGCTTTCCGCGCTTCCGGTGCTCACGGACAAACGTCCGCTCCGCTCCGGTTCCCGAAAGCCACGCCAGCCGACTCGCCGGAGCGAGTTCGAAACGGCTCTCAGGGCCGGCGGCTTCGCTACCGCCTAAACTTGCCTTCGTTCACGGCAGAAGGCTCACGCCGGAAGGATCCGGCAGCCGAAGCGCCAGCCTTCCGACCAGCGGACCTCGGCCCGCACCGCGCCGCGATCTGGCAGGTCGACCGCGACGATCGAGCCGACGAGGACCGGCTCCTCGGCCTCGGCCATGAAGCCCATCTCCGAGATGTTGCCAAGTCTGGCGAAGAGTTCGCGCCCGCCATGGTCGGTGATCGTGATGTCGGCTTCGCAGACCCAGCGGGCGGGACGGTTGACGCGCTTGCGCTCGGTCGCGGGCATCATGGCTTCGGACTCCGTGGCGATCCAACAACCAAAATGGGCGCAGCAGGTTGCGTTTGCCCTTAGGACATCGCGACAATCATCCGGATTTCCCGTCGAGTCGTCGTCATGGCTTTGTCGCGCAGGACGGGCGTCATGCGGGTCTGATTACGGGAGGCAGCCGTTGAGTGCGATCATCCGGCGGATGGTGGAGAGCGATCGGGAGGCCGTGCTCGGTCTGCTCTGGGAACTCAACGATCACGAGGCCGGATTGAGCCATGATCGCGCCACTGGGCCTGAGACGGCTGCTGCCTGTCTCGCCGACGATGCCGAAAAGGCGAGGGCGACGGACGGAGCGCAATTCGTCGCCGATATCGAGGGCCGTGTCGTCGGCTATCTGGCGCTGCAACTTGGCCGGGCCGGCCCCTATGTCCATGAGCATTGGCGCGATCACGTGCATATCGAAAACATCGTCGTCGCGAGCAGCCACCGGAAAGCAGGCATCGGCCAGGCTCTGCTGGCGGAGGCCGAGCGCTTTGCCCGCGTCTCAGGCCGCAACGTGGTTCTGCTTGGCGTACTGCCGCGCAACGACATCGCGCTCGCCGCCTATCGCCGGGCCGGCTTCGCGGAGCTCTCCATCGAGATGGTGAAGGTGCTCGACTGAGCGTCGCGCCACCGCCATGCTGATACGCGAGAACCAGCCATGAGATGGATCGGCCGTCTGCTCGTCGTCGCCCTTGCGGTCTATGCCGCGCTACTCGGCCTGCTCTTCGTCAAGCAGCGCGACCTGATGTATCCGCGCAATCCGGCCCGCGCCGAAACGGCCGACGTCGATCTGCCGGCGCTGGAGGAGACCACGCTGGCGGCGTCCGACGGCGAGCGACTCGTCGCCTGGGTCGTGCCGCCGCGCGCCGCCAAGCCGGTGCTGCTGTTCTTCCATGGGAATGCCGGCAATTTCGCCCGGCCGATCCGGCAGGCGCGGTTCCGGGCGCTGACCGCGGACGGTACGGGCCTTTTCGCGGTGAACTATCGCGGCTATGGCGGTTCTTCAGGCACCCCGAGCGAGGCCGGCCTGCATCTGGACGCGCGCGCCGCCTATGGCGCGGCAGTGGCGCGTTTCGGGGCTGCCAATCTGATCGGCTACGGCGAATCGCTTGGCACCGGGGTGGTGCTGAAGCTCGCGGCCGAGGCCCCGCTCGCGGCGATCATCCTCGAAGCGCCCTATCTCTCGACGGCGACTGTCGCGCAGGGCGTTTATCCGTTCGTGCCGGTTTCGCTGCTGATGCTCGACCAGTTCCGGTCCAGCGAAATCATCGGCCGGGTGCGTGCGCCGCTGCTCGTCCTGCATGGCGAGCGCGACGGCGTCATCCCGTTCGCTCAGGGGCAGGCGCTTTACGGGCTCGCCAACGAGCCCAAGCGCTTCGTCCGCTTTCCGGAGGGCGGGCATGAGGATCTGCCGCGGCATGGCTCGGTCGAGCACATCCAGCGTTTCATTGCGCAGGCGGCGGCGGGCCGGCTCGCCGGAAGCGAAACGGTGATCGCCGAAGGAGGAGCCAGGCCATGACGCCATCCGCGCCCTTTTTGCGCCCAGCCGAGGCGAAAGACCGCGAGACGCTGATCGGCTTCCTGCTCGGCCTCAACCGTCACGAGGCGACAATCCAGCCCGACCGGCGGCTCGACCGCGTGGCGGCGGAGCGCTGCTACGAAGAGATGCTGGCCAAGGTATCAGAGCGGGGCGGAGCGGTGATCATCGCTGAAATTGGCGGCGAACCGGCGGGCTTCATCGCCTGGCATGTCGAAATGGACGACGCCTATATCCGCGACGATCTGGTTCGGCACGCGGACATCGCCGAGCTCTATGTCGCGGAGCCGTTCCGTCGTCAGGGCCTCGCCCGCGTCCTGCTCGCCAAAGCCGAGCGGATGATCCGGGAGGCAGGGCTGCCGCGCTATTTCATCGGCGTGCTCGATGGCAATGACGGCGCGGCCGCCGCCTACAGGCAGGCCGGATTAAAGCCCTATCTCAGTCTCCTGGTCAAGGAACTGGACTGAGCCGGGATCAACTCCGGAACAGGCCGAATCCCCCACCGCCGCCGCCCATGCGGGCCTGGCCGGCGCGGGCGGTCGCGTTGTTGCCGTCGAGGCTGATGGCGCGGGAATAGTTCTCGGTCGCCTCGTTCTTCTTGCCGAGTTTTTCGTTGGCGAAGCCGCGCCCGGCCCAGGCGTCGGCATTGCGGTTGTCGACGTTCAGCGCGGCGGTGAAGTCCTCCAGCGCGGCGTCGTATTTTCCAAGTGCGTTCAGGCTCTGGCCGCGCGCGATATAGGGCGGGGCGGTATAGGGGTTGCGGTCGATCACCGAGTCGAAATCGGTGACTGCATACTGGTGCTGGCCTTCCTTTTGGTAGACGAGGCCGCGCGCATGGAAGGCTTCCGCCGATTCCGGGTTGAGGCGGATCGCGGTGTTGAGGTCGGCCAGCGCCTGCTGGCTGTTGTTCTGCGCGCGCAGGAGATTGGCGCGGCCGATATAGGCCGGGGCGTAGTTCGGGTTCGCCGCGGTGGCGCGGTTGAAATCGGCCAGCGCCGCGTCGTTGCGGCCGCTCTGGCGCAGGGCGAGTGCGCGGTTGGTGTAGGCCGAGGCCATATTGGGGTCGAGCTGCACGGCCTTGGTGAAGTCGCCGATCGCATCCGAGAAACGGCCGATGCGCGCATAGGCGGCGCCGCGCGTATTGTAGGCGTTCGGGTCGTTGGGATTGCGGCTGATCACGTCCGACAGCGAGCCGATATTGACGCTGGCGTTCTCGGCCGACGAGGTATCGATCTCGGCGACGGCCGGGCCGGAGCCCAGATTGGAGACAGTGTCGCAAGCCCCAAGCGCGACGGCGAGGCCTGCGGCGGCCAGCCAGTTCCTGCTTGCGTTCATGCCATGCCTCATCGGTTTCGTGCCTCGCCTGCCGCGCCAGGCTTTGCGCCTGCGCCTCGTCGTCGCGCCCCAACCGGCGGCGCCTGCGGTCCAAAGCGCCATCATCCTGCCAAGACTTGGTTAACAGCGCCGCAAAAAGCAACCTGTCCCGAGCAACGCAGCCTTGCTTCGACGGCCTGCCGGCGTCGCACGAGCCCAAAATGCGAATGCGCCCGGAGACGGCTCCAGGCGCATGTCAGGTCCGTCGCCTTCGCCTTCGCGGCGCTCAATGGCGCAGCGGAAATGCGATCAGGGACGCTTCGGCTTCACCGGCGCGGGCAGCAGGCCCTCGCGCTGCAGCTTCTTGCGCATCAGCTTGCGGGCGCGGCGGACGGCTTCGGCCTTTTCGCGAGCCTTCTTTTCGGACGGCTTCTCGAAGTGGCCGCGGAGTTTCATCTCGCGGAAGATGCCCTCGCGCTGCATCTTCTTCTTGAGGGCGCGGAGAGCCTGATCGACGTTGTTGTCGCGAACGAGAACCTGCACGGGAAGTGTCCGTCTTTAGCGGGTTGGTCTAAAAGGTTGGGCCGGAGGCGTCGATGAACGTCTTCGGAAGGGTTGTGCGGATAACAGAAATCCCACGGGCTGTCCATGTCCGGGATGCCTGAAAAACAAGAGGGAACGGCCGCTTTGGATGACAATCTCGACCTGGAGACGCAGCGGCGCATCATTCTGGCGGCCAACGATCTCGCCGGCCCGTCCTGGCTGCGCGTCGAGAAGGCCTATGCGCAGGGCATGACGTTGCAGCAGGCCAAGCAGAGCGTGCTCGATGCAGACGTCACCCGTCTGGAATCGGAGACCGACGAGGTCGTGCTGGAACGCCTCGTCCAACTGGTGATGCAGACGCCGTCCTCGGCGCTCAGCCCGCATGCCCGACGGCGTCACCGCAAGGTGGTGCTGGAGCGGCTGCTCGAACCCTATCGGCAGGCGGGCGGCGCCGAACCCGGCGGCTGGGCAATGTGGCTTTATGCCCGCTTCGGGATCGTTCCGGCCGGCGTGAAGGCCTTCTGGGCGGCGCGGGGCGAGCGGCTCGGCCGCGTTCTGTGAGACGGGCCTTCAGCCCGTCTCGGGCGCGATCCGCGTGACATGACCCATCTTGCGGCCGGGTCTGGCGTCGCGCTTGCCATAGAGATGCAGATGCGCGCCTGGCTCGGCCAGGAGGTCGCGCCAGCGCAGCGCCGCGTCTCCGATCAGGTTCTCCATCTCGATCCGGCCGCGGCGTGCGGCCGAGCCGAGCGGAAAGCCGCAGACCGCCCTGACATGCTGGTGGAACTGCGAGGTCTGCGCGCCTTCCGAGGTCCAGTGCCCTGAATTATGCACCCGCGGGGCGATCTCGTTGACGATGACGGTCTCGTCCGCGCCTTCGCCGACGATAAACATCTCGACCGCGAATACGCCGACATAGCCCAGCGCCGCGCCGATCTTCCGAGCCGCTTCGCCGGCGGCCACGGCAGCCGGGGCGGAGACCCGCGCCGGCACGCGGGTGAAGGCGAGGATATGGTCGCGATGCTCGTTCTCGCAGAGGTCGAAGGCGGCGAATGCGCCGTCGATGCCGCGCGCCGCGACCACGGACACCTCTCGCGTGAACGGCACGAAGCCTTCGAGGATCGCAGGGAAATGGCCGATCGCCTCGTAAGCCTCGCCGAGATCCGTCTCCGCCACGATCTTGACCTGGCCCTTGCCGTCATAGCCGAAGCGGCGGGTTTTCAGGATGCTGGGGCGTCCCAGCGCGTCGACCGCAGCCTCGAGATCGGCCAGCGAGTCGACGCCGCGGAAGGGAGCGACCGCGAGACCCAGGCCCGCGACGAACGTCTTCTCGCTCAGTCGGTCCTGCGTCAGGCCGAGCGCGCGCGCGCCGGGGTGAAGCGGAGTCCGCGCTGCGAGAAAAGCGGCCGTCGCGGCCGGCACGTTCTCGAATTCGTAGGTCACGACATCGACGGCGTCGGCGAAGCGCGCAAGCGCCGCCTCGTCCTCATAGTCGCCGATCGTATGGCGCGCCGCGACATCGAAGGCCGGGCTGTCGGGCTCGGGCGCGAAGATATGGGCGCGCACGCCGAGATCGGCGGCCGCCAGCGCCATCATCCGGGCGAGCTGCCCGCCGCCCAGGATGCCGAGCACGGCGCCGGGCGCGAGCCCCGTCGGATCGGGCGTGCTCATGCCTCGTCTCGTGTCGGCCGCTCGGCAATGGCGGCGCTCTGCTTCGTGCGGTAGGCGTCGAGGCGGGCCGCGAGCGCCTCGTCCGACAAGGCCAGCACGGCCGCCGCCAGCAGCGCGGCGTTGACCGCGCCGGCGCGGCCGATGGCCAGCGTACCGACCGGAATGCCGGCCGGCATCTGCACGATCGAGAGCAGGCTGTCCTGACCCGACAGCGCCTTGGATTCGACAGGCACGCCGAACACCGGCAGCGGCGTCAGCGAGGCGACCATGCCGGGAAGATGCGCGGCCCCGCCCGCGCCTGCGATGACGACCTTGAAGCCGTCCGCCTTCGCGCCCTTGGCGAAGCTCACCATCCGGTCGGGGGTGCGATGCGCCGAGACGATGCGGGCGTCGTATGCAATCGCGAGCGCCTCGAGCGTCTCGGCTGCATGGCGCATCGTCGCCCAGTCGGACTGGCTGCCCATGATGATGGCGACAGGCTGGCTGGCTGCTTTGGTCTGAGTGGCTTCGGCCATGAAACGGAACGCTTCCGCAGCTTGGGAGAGGAAGCGCGCGATCTAGACCGGGCAACGCTGCGGAAGCAAGCGGGGACTATCGATGACCCGTCTCATCAGGGTGATTTTCTAGGATCCGTGTGGAATGACGCGGTTTTCGTCAACGATCGAGGACAGCCCAGCGGTAAACGCCGTACGCGGCCGCTAACACACCAATGCCGTAGACCACGCTGTAGATCAGGAACTCGTTCATAGCTTCAGTCCCTTCAGTACCGATCGTCCCATTGAATGTAGTGCCATACCAATGAGAATCCAAATTATCGCAGCCGCGAGCCCTACGAGGAGCCGTGATGTGTCCGAAGCGATGAGGGTCAGAGACGGCGCGATAAAGCCAGCGACGATTGAGCCGACTCCGAGATTGTTGAGCCAAGTGGCGGTGAGCTTCGCCCGCTCATTGTGAACCAAGTCAAGGCGCTTCTGCTCAACTTCATTGGGGTCCGATGCTGTTTCAGTCACTTCAAACCCTCGATTTCGACAGCAGGGAAAGGCCCTTCATCGCTGCATCGTTCGGTCAGCGCCGCCGTCTCGGCCCTCACGCGATGATGTCCGGCGTCAGCGCGTCCTCGATCTGGGCGATGCGGTCCTTCAGATAGAGCTTGCGCTTCTTCAGGCGCTGGACCTGGATCTGGTTGATCGCGCCGACGCGTTCGAGCGCGTCGATGGCCGAATCGAGATCGCGGTGCTCCTCGCGCAGCCTCGCCAGTTCGTTGCTGAAGGTCTCGACCTCCTCCGGGCTGAGCTCGAATCCCATAAAGCCATCTCATCATCGCCGCGATTGGGCTGGACTATGCGAAGCCGCCGCATGCGCCGCAAGAGTGCGGAGCCGGCAGTCGGGCATCGAGGGCTCATATTCGCGGCTTCGGAGAAAGGTGTCGGTGAGGATCACGGAAAGTCATGGTGCGGCGCGAGACAGCCCCGCAGACGTGAAGCCGGCTCTATGTCAGACTGTCCTGCGTCAACCGCTCATCAGGAGGATCCAGATGTCGCTGCAGACCCATCTCGTCGAACTCGAACGCAAGCATCGCCAGCTCGAAGAGGCGATAGCGCAGGCCGTGGCCAGTCCGTCTTCGGACGATCTCAGCGTAACCGAGTTGAAGCGAAAGAAGCTGCTGCTGAAGGAGGAGATCGAGCGGGTGCGCCAGACCATGCCGGGGCGAACCCTGCATTGAGGGCGTCGCCGGGGTCGATACCGGCCCTGTGTCGTTTCGAGACCAGACCGGCTCCCTCGGGGGCCGGTTTTTTTGTGCCCGGTCGGCTTCAGGCGTCGGGCAGGACCCCGGTCGCCACCGTGTGATCGACGCAGGCCTCGACATGCACGGCCAGCACGCTAGCGGCGCGCGCCTTGTCGCGGCGCAGGGCGCAGTCGAGCAGGATCTGGTGCTCCTGGGCGGCGATGTCGCCCCGGAAAATGACCGCGACCATCTGGTAGCGCAGGTATTTGTCGTAGATCGCGGCGTGGCTTTCCATCAGAACCTGCGAGCCGCAGGCGGAGACCAGCGCGTGATGGAACTCCCAGTCGTACCGTTTCCAGAGTTCCGGATCGGCGCGGTCGCGCGCCAGCATGCGCTTCTCCATCTGGGCGAGCTTGTGATGGGCGGCTACGACGCGGCCCTCCCATTCCATGTCGCCGGCATCGAAGGATTGCGCCAGCGCATGGCCCTCCAGCAGAAGCCGCATCGCCGCGATCTCGCGCAGATTGGTCGCCGAGACGGGGCTGACCATGAAACCCTTCTGGCCTTCCGCCTCGACCAGTCCTTCCGACGAGAGCCGGTTGAGCAGTTCGCGCAGCGTGCTGACGCTGGCGCCATAGGTTTCCCGCAACACCTCAAGCCGCAGCTTCTGCGCCGGCGCCAGGCGGCCGAAGATGATGTCCGAACGGATGCGCCGATACGCCAATTCGCCGATTGAGGCGGCCGGCGGGGTGATCGTAAGCATGGCTGCGAAGCCTTTCCGGCGCGACACGGGAGCGCTTGCTCCCGTCCGGCAACCACAATAGCCGAACCAGGTCGGGGATCAATATGACTGAGATAACTCGAAATCTCATATGATTTGAGATTTGCCTGTTGCCATGGGTTTCGCCTTGGCGATACTGCTGCGATCAGGCGGGGCCATAATCCGCTCTCAGGGAGGATCATCATGACATATCGCATCGACAGGCGTGCGCTCATCGTTGGCGGCGCGGCGGCCGTCGCCGCCAGCGGCCATGCCGGGTTGGCGCAGGCGCAAGCCAAGCCGAATCTGCGCTTCTCGGCCGTTTTCTCGGAGCAGGACATCCGCGCCGAGATGATGAAGCGCTTCGGCGAGGCGATCAAAGAGGACTTCTCGCTGCAGCCCTATTACGGTGGCAACCTGTTCAAGCAGGGCACCGAACTGGTCGCCATGCAGCGCAACAACCTCGAAATGGGCAACATCGCCCCGCAGGACATCTCCAACCAGATTCCTGCCTGGTCGATCCTGACCTCGGGCTACCTGCTGCGCGACGCCGACCATCTCAAGAAGGTGTTCGCCAGCGATGTCGGCGCCGAACTCAAGAAGATGGCCGAGGAGAAGCTCAACATCCGCATTCTCGGGCCGACCTATTTCGGCGCGCGCCATGTCGGGCTCAAGCCGAAGAAGAAGGTCACGACGCCCGCCGACATGGCCGGCATCAAGCTGCGCATGCCGGGCGGCGACGCGTGGCAGTTCCTCGGCCAGTCGCTGGGCGCCAACCCGACGCCGATGGCCTATGCCGAGGTCTATACCGGGCTTCAGAGCGGCGCGATCGACGGCCAGGACAACCCTCTGCCCAACGTCCAGAACATGAAGTTCTACGAGGTTTCCTCGCAGATCGTGCTGACCTCGCACCTGGTCGGCTTCGACCTGCTTTGCGTCACCGACCGGATCTGGAAGGCGATGTCGGCGGACAAGCAGAAGGCCTTCCAGGCTGCCGCTGATGCTGCGATCGACTGGAGCACGGCCGAGCACGTCAGGAAGGAGGCCGAGCTGGTCGATTTCTTCAAGAAGCAGGGCCTCGAGGTCTATGCGCCCGATGTCGCCGCCTTCCGCGATTTCGCGCAGAAGAGATACCTCGCCTCCGATCTGGCCAAGAGCTGGCCCGCCGGCATGCTGGCCAAGATCAACGCGCTCTGAGCGGCGCGACCTTGAGCAGTCTGCGCCGGCCCCTCCGGCGCAGACGTTCCTGCCGACGAAGGAGCACGCGGTGAAGGATCGGATTGCCGCCATCGGCGGCTGGTTCGCGCGGCGCGCCGAAAACGTGCTGGTGCTGATGCTGGGCGCGATGTTCTGCGTCTTCATCGTGCAGATCGTCTTTCGCTACCTGCTCAACCTGCCGATCGGCTGGACGCATGAGATCAGCGTCTTGCTCTGGCTCTGGCTTGTGCTGTTCGGCGCCGCCTTCGTGACGCGCGAGAGCGAGGAGATCCGCTTCGACATCATCTATGGCGCGGTAGGGCCGCAGGCGCGGCGGATCATGGCCGTGATCACGGCCGCCGCGCTGGTCGTGCTCTACACGCTCTCGCTGCCGGCGATGGCCGATTATGTCTCCTTCATGAAGGTCGAGCGCACGGCCTATCTGAAGATCCCCTTCAACTGGGTCTATGCGATCTATCTCGCCTTCGCGGTGGCCGCGATCGCGCGCTATCTCTGGCTCGGCTGGCGGACGCTGCGCGGCAAGGCCCCGGAGGCCTTCGATCCGACCAAGGCGGGGTCGGGCGTATGACCAGCCCCTTCGGCCTCTGCATCCTCGCCATCGTGACGCTGTCGCTGCTCGGCCTGCCGATCGGCCACGCCATGATCGCGGGCTCGATCTTCTATCTGCTGCTGGCGGGGCAGGACCTCAGCATCGCCGCCGAGCAACTGCTCAACGGCATGTACACCAACTACGTCATCCTCGCCGTGCCGCTGTTCATCCTGGCCGCCGAGCTGATGAACATCGGCTCGATGACCGAGCGGCTGCTGCGCTTCTGCGACGCGCTTGTCGGGCGTTTCCGGGGCGGGCTCGCGCAGGTCAACGTCGTCCAGAGCCTGATTTTCGCTGGCATGTCGGGCTCGGCCATCGCGGACGCGGCCGGCACCGGCCGGATGATGCAGGCGATGATGACCAAGGACGGCAAGTATCCGGCGAGCTTCGCCGCCGCGCTGACCGCCGTCACCTCGGTCGTGGGGCCGATCATCCCGCCCTCGATCCCGATGGTGCTTTATGCGCTGGTCTCCGACGCCTCGATCGGATTCCTGTTCCTCGGCGGCGTGATCCCCGGCCTGCTGATGGCAGGCGCGCAGATGATCATCGTCGCCCAGGCCGCGCGGCGGCGGAATTTCCCGGTCGAGCCGCCGATCCCGCTGCGGCAATTGCCCGGCATCACCTGGCGGGCCTTTCCGGCGCTGATGATGCCGGTCGTGCTGCTCGGCGGCATCTATGGCGGCGCGACGACGCCGACGGAAGCCGCCGCCGTCGCGGCCGCCTATGCGCTGGCGGTCTCGGCCCTGCTCTATCGCAGCGTGACGGGGCCTGCGCTCTACGCCTCGCTCGCCTACAGCGCCCGCACCACGGCCTCGATCGGCATGCTGATCGCGGGCGCGCTGGTGTTCAACTATGTCGTGACGATCGAGAACATCCCCGAGACGGTGAAGGCCCTGCTCTCGAGCTGGAACCTGACGCCGCTGACCTTCCTGCTGCTGGTCAACCTGATCCTGCTCGTGCTCGGCTGCCTGCTGGAGGGCACCGCGATCCTGCTGATCGTCGTGCCGGTGCTGATCCCGACCGCCAAGGCGCTCGGCATCGACATGGTGCATTTCGGCGTCATCGTCGTGGTCAACATCATGATGGGCCTGATCACGCCGCCCTATGGGCTGCTGCTTTTCATCATGACCAACATCACCGGCGTGCCGCTGCGCGACATCGTGCGCGAATGCATGCCTTTTCTCGGCGCGATGATCGTCGCTCTGGCGCTGATCACGCTGATCCCGGACCTGACGCTCTGGCTGCCGCGCCTGCTCGGCTATCAGGGCTGAGACTGTCGACATGACCACAGGTGGCCCGTGACCAAGCCGATCTATGTCCTCAACGGCCCAAATCTCAACCGGCTCGGCACGCGCGAGCCGCAGATCTACGGCAGCACCACGCTGGCGCAGATCGAGGCGATCTGCCGCGAGGCCGCCGACGGGCAGCCGCTGGAGTTCCGGCAGTCAAACCGCGAATACGAGCTGATCGACTGGATTCACGAGGCGATCGACCAGGGCGGCGCCATCGTGATCAACCCGGCGGCCTTTACCTTCACCTCGATGGCGATCCTCGACGCGCTGAAGATGTTTCCCGGCCCCATCATCGAACTGCATATCTCCAACATCCATCGCCGCGAGCCGATCTACCACAAGTCGCTGATGTCGCAGGCGGCGACGGCGGTGATCGCGGGACTTGGCGCGCAAGGATATGCGGTGGCGGTGAGGGCTGTTCGCGAACTGGCTGGCGGAGGCGCAGGCCAAAGCCGCCCGTGACGCCCGCGCCGACCTCCCGCTCGCGCATCGGGTGGCCGGGTGGGCAGGCAGGTTGCGGATGCGCGCCGCGCCTCAGCGAGACCAGTGCGGGACGACCGTTCCGACGCAGCGCGCCTCGTCCTCCTTCGGGTTCAGCACCTCGAAGGCCGGGAGCCGGCAATCGTTCCCCGGAGCAGGCTCCTTCAGGTGCGAAATCATCCCGCCGCCGGGGCCGATCCTGCGATAGGTCCGGATCGAGCCTCCAGGGTAGTACTGGGACGTGACGCGCCAGTCCGCCGCCGCGTCGGGCGTCGCCAGCGGCACCGAGAGAGCGTAGGCGCTCGCGCCGCCCGCGATGGCGAGCGCGAGCCTCGCCAGAACCGAGCCTGTCTTCGACGCGGGGGAGGGCGCGTTCTGTTTCGGATCAGTCTGTGTCATTTGAGGCCATCCAGAGTTGCACTGGCCTCTTCACCGCAATCTCCGCGCCGGCGAGATCTGTCCGGCGCCGTGTCACAACGCTGCTAAAGCGCCCTCGCCATCTCCCTCAGCCGGAACTTCTGGATCTTGCCCGTCGAGGTCTTCGGCACCTCGCCGAACACCACCGTGCGCGGGCATTTGAACGAGGCCAGCAGCCCCTTGCACCACGCCACGATCTCGGCCTCGGTCGCGGCCTGGCCGGGTTTGAGCTCGACGAAGGCGCAAGGCGTTTCGCCCCATTTCTCGTCTGGCCGCGCCACGACGGCGGCGGCCTGCACGGCCGGGTGCTTGTAGAGCGCGTCCTCGACCTCGATCGAGGAGATGTTCTCGCCGCCGGAGATGATGATGTCCTTGGAGCGGTCCTTGAGCTGGATGTAGCCGTCAGGATGGCGCACGCCGAGATCGCCGGAATGGAACCAGCCGCCGGCGAAAGCCGCCTGCGTGGCCTTCGGGTTTTTCAGATAACCCTTCATCACGACATTGCCGCGCATCATCACCTCGCCCATGGTCGAGCCGTCGCGCGGCACCGGCGCGAGCGTGTCGGGGTCGAGCACGTCGAGCCCCTCCAGCGCCGGATAGCGCACGCCTTGGCGCGCCTTCAACGCGGCCTGCTCGGCTGCCGGCAGAGCGTCCCAGTCACTGTTCCAGTCGTTGACGACGGCGGGTCCATAGATCTCGGTCAGGCCATAGAGATGCGTCACCGCGAAGCCGGCCTGCGCCATCGCGGCCAACACGGCCTCGGGCGGCGGGGCAGCGGCTGTGAAGAACGACACCTTCTGCGAAAAGCCACGTTTTTCATCAGCTTTGGCGTTGAGAAGCGTCGACATCACGATCGGCGCCCCGCACATATGGGTCACGCCATGGTCGGCGAGTGCCTCATACATCGCTTTGGCCCTGACCTGCCGCAGGCAGACATGGGTGCCGGCCAGGATCGAAATCGACCACGGGAAGCACCAGCCATTGCAGTGGAACATCGGCAGCGTCCAGAGATAGACCGGATGCTTGGCCATGCCGCAGGTGACGACATTGGAGGTCGCCAGCAGGCTCGCGCCGCGATGGTGATAGACCACGCCCTTGGGATCGCCGGTCGTGCCCGAGGTGTAGTTCAGCGAGATTGCATCCCACTCGTCGCCCGGCATCTCCCAGGCGTAACCGGCGTCGCCCTGCGCGAGGAAGTCCTCGTACTCGACACTGCCCAGCCGCTCGCCGGGCCCGTCATAGACCGGGTCGTCATAGTCGATGACCAGCGGCTTTGCGCTGCAGAGCGCCAGCACGTCGCGCATGGTCTGCGAGAACTCGCGATCGACGATCACGACCTTCGCTTCGCCATGGTCGAGCGAGAAGGCGATGATCGCCGCATCCAGCCGCGTGTTGAGCGTGTTCAGAACTGCGCCGCACATCGGCACGCCGTAATGGCATTCGAGCATGGCCGGCGTGTTGGGCAACATGGCCGCGACCGTGTCGTTCTTGCCGACGCCGTGCCTCGCCAGAGCCGAAGCGAGACGCCGCGCGCGGGCGTAGAACTCGGCGTAGGAGCGCCGCAGCGGGCCGTGGATGATCGCGATGCGGTCGGGATAGACATCTGCCGCGCGCTCCAGGAAAGTGAGCGGCGTCAGCGGCTGGAAATTCGCCGGATTGCGGTCGAGGTCGCGGTCATAGGCGCTGATCATGGCGGCGTTGTTTCCCCTCTTCGGCGCGCAAGCCATAGCCAGTGCGGACCTTGCCGGTAATCCATCCCTTTTTATGAAAGGGCGCAATCGTCGCCGGATCAGAGTAGCCCGCGCACGCCGTCGAACAGGAGCTTGGCCCCGACCGCGAGCAGCAGCCAGTAGATGATGGTGTAGAAGCGTTCCGGCGGCACGCGACGCACGAGCCAGACGCCAGCCAGCGTCGCGGCGATGGCGATGGGGAACAGCGCGGCCGAGGCGGTGAGATTGGCCGCGCTGAACTGGCCCAGCGCGAGATAGGGCGCGACCTTGATCAGGTTCATGGCGGCGAAAAAGATCGCGTTGGTGCCGACATAGATGGCCGGCGGCAGGCGCTGTGGCAGGACATAGATCTGGAACGGCGGTCCGCCGGCATGGGCGATCATGCTGGTAAAGCCGCTGATCGCGCCCCAGAACGTCGCCGGCGCGATCGCCGCGGCTTTGGCCGGCGCGGTCGCCAGATTGGCTCCGAGCAGCCGGCGCAGCGAAAAACCGATCGAGATCACGCCGACGGCGAGGCCCACGGCGGCATCGGACACCCGCGCCGCCAGCAGATAGCCAGCCAGAATGCCGAGCACCGCGCCCGGCATCATCATCGCGAGATTGCGCCGGTCGAATTCGCGGCGGTAGGACCAGACGGTGACGACGTCCTGGGCGATCAGGAGCGGCAACATGATCGCAGCCGCCTGCACCGGCGAGACGACCAGCGCCATCAGCGGCAGCGAGAGCAGGCCGAGTCCCGAAAAGCCGCCCTTGGCCAAGCCCATCAGGATGACGGCCGGTGCCATCGCGGCGAAGAAAGCGATGTCGAAGGTCATGTGTCGGAGATCATGGGATCACTGCACGGAGGCTCTGCGAAAGTCTGACATGGCAGGCGCTTGCGCAGAGCAAGGCTTGATGCGCACGATCCGCGCAAAATTCGCCCTGCCCGCCGCCGTCTTGCGAGGGTCTAGGCCAGAACGCTGCGAAGAGGAACGCGCCCGATGAATGCCACGCATGCACAGAGCTACGCGCGGACCTATGCGCGCTGGCAGGCCGACCCGCACGGCTTCTGGGCGCAAGTCGCGCAGGGGCTCGACTGGGTCGAACCGCCGAAGACGATCTTCGATCCGGCGTCGGGTCCGTATGGCCGCTGGTTCCCGGACGCTGCCTGCAACACCTGCTTCAACGCGCTCGACCGGCATGTCCGCGACGGACGGGGCGACCAGACCGCGCTGATCCATGACAGCCCGGTCACCGGGACGAAGGCCTCCTGGACCTATGCGCAGCTGCTCGACGAGGTTTCGACGCTGGCTGCCGTGCTGGAGGATCTCGGCGTCGGCAAGGGCGACCGCGTCATCGTCTACATGCCGATGGTGCCCGAGGCGGCCTTCGCTATGCTCGCCTGCGCGCGGATCGGGGCGGTGCATTCGGTGGTGTTCGGCGGATTTGCGGCCAAGGAACTGGCGACGCGGATCGACGATGCAAAACCGAAAGTCATCATGACCGCGACCTGCGGCATCGAGCCGACGCGGGTGGTCGAATACAAGCCGCTGCTGGATGCGGCGATCGATCTCGCCAACCACAAGCCTGAGACCTGCATCGTGCTGCAGCGCCCGCAGGCGGACTGCTCGATGCACGTCACGCGCGACAGGAATTGGCGGACGTTGGTGGCGCAGGCGCGCGCCGCCGGACGAAAGACGGAGTGCGTGCCGGTCGCGGCGACGGACCCGCTCTATGTGCTCTACACCTCCGGCACGACCGGTCGTCCCAAGGGCGTGGTGCGCGACAATGGCGGCCATATGGTCGCGCTGAAATGGACCATGGACAATCTCTACGGCGTGAAGCCTGGCGAGGTGATGTTCACGGCATCCGATGTCGGCTGGGTCGTCGGGCACAGCTACATCGTCTACGGCCCGCTGATCCAGGGCGCGACATCGGTGCTCTACGAGGGCAAGCCGGTCGGCACGCCCGACGCCGGCGCGTTCTGGCGCGTCATCGCCGAGCACAAGGCGGTGGTGATGTTCACCGCGCCGACCGCCTTCCGCGCCATCCGCAAGGAGGACCCGCAGGCGAAGCTGCTCGCCGGGCACGACCTGTCTCAGTTTCGGGCGCTGTTCCTTGCCGGCGAGCGGGCCGACCCGGATACGCTGAAATGGGCGGAGGAGATCCTGAAGGTCCCGGTCATCGACCATTGGTGGCAGACCGAGACGGGCTATTGCATCGCCGGCAACCCGATGGGGCTGGAGCTCTTGCCGGTGAAGCATGGCTCGCCGACCGTGCCGCTCCCGGGCTTCGCCGTAGACTGCCTCGACGAGGGCGGCAGGCCGGTGCCGGCCGGGACAATGGGCGCGATCGTGCTGAAGCTGCCGCTGCCGCCCGGCGCGCTGCCGACGCTCTGGCAGGACGATTCCCGTTTTCGGGAAGCCTATCTCGCCGCCTTTCCGGGCTATTACAACACCTCGGACGCAGGCTACATCGACGAGGACGGCTATATCTTCATCATGGGCCGCACCGACGACATCATCAACGTCGCCGGCCACCGGCTCTCCACAGGCGGCATGGAGGAGGTGCTGGCCAGCCATCCCGCCGTGGCCGAATGCGCCGTCGTCGGCATCCGCGACGCGCTCAAGGGCGAGCAGCCCTGCGGCTTCGTCGTGCTGAAATCGGGCGTGACGCAGGAGCCGGCCGAGATCGAGCGGGAACTCGTCGCGCTGGTCCGGGACAAGATCGGCCCCGTGGCCGCGTTCAAGCTGGCTCTCACCGTCGGCCGGTTGCCGAAGACGCGCTCGGGGAAAATCCTGCGGGCCACGATGAAGAAGATCGCCGATGGCGAGGAGTATGCGATGCCCGCCACGATCGAGGATCCGGCTGTGCTGGGCGAGATCGGCGTGGCGCTGAAGGGCAGGGGGATCGGGTAGCCGCTTGTCACGTCGGGTCCTTCACTGCTTGAAGTCCCGGAAAGAC
This sequence comes from Rhizobiales bacterium CCH3-A5, assembly GCA_001556025.1. Classification (GTDB taxonomy): domain Bacteria; phylum Pseudomonadota; class Alphaproteobacteria; order Rhizobiales; family Beijerinckiaceae; genus Allobosea. The sequence goes on along the minus strand of LSIB01000007.1, from coordinate 62,441 downwards.
AGGCCTTAGAACCCGATCGTCGCGCCGTTCCAGCCGAGCAGCCGCTCCGGCAGCGTAATCCGCATCAGGTCTTCGCCGACGATCAGCGGGCCGGCGTAACCCGCCGCCCTGATCTCGCGCGCGAGCGCTGCCGTATCGGCGGCCGGCGGCACGAGATGGGTCAGCGCCAGCGCCTTCGCGCCGCAGCGTACGGCCAGCCCGGCCACCACCGCAGGCGTCATGTGATAGCTCGCGACGGACGCCACGGTCTCGGCCGAGCGGACGCCGGCGACGACCGGCATCTGGGCGTCGATGAAAACCTCGCAGACCAGCAGATCGCAACCTTGCGCCGCTCTCTCCAGCGCCGGACACAGGCGCGTATCGCCGGAAAAGACGACGCGATTGTCGCCGCAGGAGAGCGCGAGGCCGAAGGCGGGTTCGACGGGTTTGTGATCGACGAGGAAGGCGTCGACCGCGAGATCGCCGAGGCCGCTCACGCCACACTCGCGCAATTCCTCGAACGCCACTTCGAGCCCCGTTACGTCCGGCCGCTTCTCGAAGGCGATGCGAAGCGTCCGCTCGCGGGCGAAGGCCTCATATTGCGCGCGCATATTGGCCAGTGCCGGCTCCGGCGCAAACACGCGCCAGGGCTTGCTGCGGCCCTGATGCCAGGAGGAGATCACGAGCTGGTAGAAATCGACCAGATGGTCGGAGTGCTCATGCGTGACAATCAGCGCGTCGATGTCGGCCCCGCGCGCTCCCGCCGCGACGAGCCGCTGGGAGACGCCGGAGCCGCAATCGATCAGCAGCTTGCGGCCCGCCGCCTCGACGAGATGGGCCGGCCCGGCGCGGCGCGGGCTGACAGGCGGCGCGCCGGTTCCGAGAAAGGTGAAGGCGAGCGTGGCGTCCGGCATCAGGGTCGGCCCCAACGATAAAGGGCCGCTGCAGACAGCGGCCCTTTATCCTCAATCCTCGTCCTCGTCGGCGGGACGCTTCATCTGCTTGAGCTTGGAGAAGACCGAATCGACGTCGATCGTGGTCTCTTCCTCGCGCCTGGGCTTGCCCATGTCGGCGAAGGTCTGGCTCAGGGCAGGCGCTGCCGGCGCGGTCGTCTCCTCGGCGGAAAGCAGCATCGAACCGGTTTCCGCCACGACGGCGGGGCGGTCCTTGGCGGCGCGGCCGACCTCGAAATCGAGGTCGATCTGCGAGCACAGGCCCAAGGATACCGGATCGATCGGCTGGAGCGTCTGGGCGTTCCAGTGGGTGCGGTCGCGGATCTGGGCGATCGTCGACTTGGTCGTCCCGATCAGGCGGATGATCTGCGCGTCCTTGAGTTCCGGGTGGTTGCGCAGCAGCCAGAGAATGGCGTTGGGCCGGTCCTGGCGCTTGGAGACCGGCGTGTAGCGCGGGCCCTTCGACTTCTTCATCTCGGGCACCTTCACCTTGCGCTCGGCGAGCCTGAGATGATGGGCCGGGTTGGCGGCGGCGCGCTCGAGTTCCTCGCGGGTGAGCTGCCCGGAATTGATCGGATCGAGACCCTTGATGCCGGCGGCGACTTCGCCATCGGCGATGCCGCGCACCTCCAGCGGATGCAGCTTACAGAATTCGGCGATCTGCTCGAAGGTCAGGGAGGTGTTCTCGACGAGCCAGACCGCGGTGGCCTTCGGCATCAGCGGGGGATTTGACACGGGACGTCTCCTGAAGTTCGAAATCCGGTGCCAGGACCGGGTCAGCTCGCGGACAATAGCTCTCGGACGCCGACCGGCCTTTTCGGCCGGCCATCCAAATCATCGACGATGAGTGGGATCGCCGGCTTATAGGCGAGGGCGGGAGCGCTGTCCATGGAAAGCGTCGTCCGCTTTACACCGTCAGCACGATCTTGCCGATATGGGCGTTGCTTTCCATCAGGGTATGAGCGGCCGCAGCTTCCGCCAGCGGGAAGGTCCTGAACATCACAGGCTTGCAACGTCCAGCCTCGATCAGCGGCCAGACCTTCGCGCGCAACTCGTCGGCGATCGCGGCCTTTTCAGCGATGGTGCGGGGGCGCAGCGTCGAGCCGGTATGTGTCAGCCGCTTCATCATCAGACGGCGGAAATCGACCTGCGCCTTCGGGCCGTTGAGGAAGGCGATCTGGACGATGCGGCCGCTATCGGCGGCGGCTTCGTAGTTTCGGTCGATGTAGTCGCCGCCGACCATATCGAGAATCAGGTCGACGCCGCGCTCAGCCGTAGCCGCGCGGCTGGCGGCGACGAAATCCTCGTTTCGGTAGTTGATCGCATGGTCTGCCCCGAGGTCGCGGCAGGCCTGGCACTTCTCCGCCGAGCCCGCGGTTGCGATCACGGTCGCGCCAAAGGCCTTGGCGAGTTGGATCGCCGTGGTGCCGATGCCCGACGTGCCGCCATGGACCATCAGGCTCTCGCCGGGCTGGAGCCGGCCGCGCTGGAAGACGTTGGTCCAGACCGTGAAATAGGTTTCGGGGATCGCGGCCGCTTCGGTGAGCGAAAGCCCGGCCGGCACGGGCAGCGCGTTGCTCTCATGCACGGTGGCGTATTCCGCATAGCCGCCGCCGGCGACGAGACCGCAGAGCTGGTCGCCGAGCCGGAAGCGGCTCACGCCCTCGCCCAGCGCTACGACCGTGCCGGCGATCTCGAGGCCCGGAATGTCTGATGCGCCCGGCGGCGGCGCATAGCCGCCCGTGCGCTGCAGCACGTCGGGGCGGTTGATGCCGGCCGCCGCGACCTTGACCAGCACCTCGCCGGCCCCGGGTTTCGGCAGAGCTCTCGTCTGCGCGTGCAAAACCTCGGGCCCGCCGGGTTTGTCGAAGCCGATCGCAGTCATGGTGGCGGGCAGGGCGGTCATGGAAGGATTATCCTGTCGGGGAGAGCGTCGGGTGGAACTGGCGGCGGCAAGGGGATACGACTTGCCGACGAACGATACAGGCGCGAGACGCGCGATAATGTGAGGCAGACATGTCGATCTTTCCAGAGGATGACCGACCCAAGCCCAGATCGGTTCACGAAATCGGGCAGGATCTCTCGACGCTGTCGCTCGGCGACATCGACGAGCGGGTCGCGGCGCTGAAGGCCGAGATCGAGCGGCTGATGGCGGCGCGTGCGAAGAAAGACGCCTCGCGCTCGGCGGCGGACGCTTTTTTCCGGAAACCTGACTGAGAACGCGGCGCTGACCGAGCGGCATTAACGCCGCCTTAACGATTCCAAAGTATGAATCGCATCATCCAGTTTGTCTGGATGTCGAGTGGCTCCTGCCCACTCTGTTTGACGCCTCCCTGTTGACCTTCGAGCCGCCTTCGGGCGGCTCTTTTTTTCGTTCCTACCGCTGTTAAGGTTAACCCTACCTTACCGCAGCCTGCGCCGCGCATCGGCGCTATCCTTGCGGTGTTGGCGGCATGTGCCGTGTTTGCGTCCCGGACGCGCACGCATTCGTGCCGAGGGGAGACACCGCGATGAACGATGTGCTGATGCTGGACCGTGGATCGGAAGACGGGGCGATCTCGTTTGCGCGCGGCTTCGTCAAGTCGGAAGCCTTCATGGTCCTGTTCCGCGAGGGCATGGGGCTGGTCGAGCAGACGGCGTCCTATCTCGATGGCGACGGGCGCAAGGAATCGGCGGCGCTGCCGCGCGAGGTGTCGCTGACTTATGCGACCGAGAGCATGCGCCTGACGACGCGGCTGATGCAGATCGCCTCCTGGCTGCTGGTGCAGCGGGCCGTGGCCGAAGGCGAGATGACCGCCGAGCAGGCCCGCGCCGAGAACAACAAGGTCCGGATCTCGGAATCGATGATCCAGCCGGCGCATCAGGATTTTGCCCGACTGCCCCAAAGCCTGCGCGACCTGATGGCGCATTCCGTGCGCCTGCAGGACCGCATCCGCCATCTCGAGGGCCAGATGTCGGGGGCAGCGCGCGCGCGCGAGACGGGCAATCCGGTGCAGGACCAACTCGCCAGCCTGCAGGCGCGGCTCGGCCTCGGGCGCTGAAAGGCCTTTCGCGGCGCGACCAAACGCCGCCAGACAGCAAAAGGCCCGGCCATTGCTGGCCGGGCCTTTTGCTGTTCGCTCGTTGCGCGATCGGAGCCGATCGCGGCGATTTCACTTCTTGCCGAGAGCGCCGAGGCCGGCGAAACGCGTATTGAAGCGCGAGACGCGGCCGCCGCGATCGAGCATCGTCTGCGAGCCGCCGGTCCAGGCCGGGTGCGTCGTCGGGTCGATATCGAGGTTGAGGGTGTCGCCCTCCTTGCCGAGCGTCGAACGGGTGAAGTATTCGGTGCCATTGGTCATGACGACCTTGATGGTGTGGTAGTCGGGATGAATGCCGGTCTTCATGGCGAAATCCTCAGTAGCGAAAAACGGGCCTGCGACGATCCGCGGGCATGGGTGGCCGGCCCGTCGAAGAATTCGTATGAGCCTGTCTGTGAAGTCGCGTGCCCATAACGCAGACGTAGCCGCAGCGCAAGCATGACAGGACCACGCGTGGCCGAGTTCAAGAGTTCGCAGACCAAGACGCGCCCGGATTTCCGTTCGCTTTCGTCCTTCTGGCCCTATGCCCTTCGGCAGAAGGGCCGCATCGGGCTGGCCTTGCTGGCGCTGGTCGCGGCGTCGGCGGCAACGCTGGTGCTGCCGCTGGCGGTGCGCCGCGTCATTGATGTCGGCTTCTCCGGCGGCGAGCAGCAATTGGCCAACAGCTATTTCATCCTGCTGATCGGCGTCGTCGCTGTGCTGGCGCTGGCGAGTTCGGTACGCTTCTATCTCGTCATGACGGTGGGCGAGCGCATCGTCGCAGATCTGCGCGCCGACGTCTTCGCGCATCTGACGAAGCTGGAGCCGGCCTTCTTCGATTCGAGCCGCGCAGGCGATCTCGTCTCGCGGCTGACCGCCGACACCACCCAGATCAAGTCGACCTTCGGCTCGACCGCCTCGATCGCACTGCGCAACGGCATCATGGTGGTCGGCGCGCTGACGCTGATGGTGATTACCAGTCCGCAGCTTTCGGCGATCGTGATCGGCGCGATCCCGCTGATCGTGCTGCCGCTCGTCTTGTCGGGCCGCTCGGTGCGCAGGCGTGCGCGGGCCGCGCAGGACCGGCTTGCCGACGCGTCGGCCTTCGCCTCGGAAGCCGTGGGCGCGATCCGCACCATGCAGTCGTTCGGGGCGGCGCGGCAGACGGCGCAGCGCTTCGCCTCGGCCTCGGACGACGCCTATGGCGCCTCGCGCGCCGCCACCGCCTCGCGGGCGCTGCTGTCTGGCGTCGCGATCTTCCTCGTCAGCGCCAGCGTGGTCTGGGTGCTCTGGACCGGGGCGACCGAGGTGTTCGAGGGCCGCATGACCGGCGGCCGGCTGTCGCAGTTCATCCTCTATGCCGTGCTGGCGGCGAGTTCGCTCGGCCAGTTGTCAGAGGTCTATGGCGAGATTTCCGCTGCTGCGGGTGCTGCCGGCCGGCTGGGCGAGATCCTGGCGACGAAGCCCGCCATCGCCGCGCCGCCGAACCCGAGGCCGATGCCGCAGCCCCCGCGCGGCGAACTCGCTTTCGAGAACGTCTCGTTCTCCTATCCCGGCCGCAGCATCTCCGCGCTGAACGGCCTGAACCTGACGATCCGTCCGGGCGAGCGCGTCGCGCTGGTCGGGCCTTCGGGGGCCGGCAAGAGCACCGTGCTGCAACTGGCGCTGCGCTTCTACGATCCGGCGTCAGGCCGCGTCGTCGTCGATGGCGTCTCGGCTCCCGAGGCCGATCCGGAAGCCTGGCGCGAGCGCTTCGCGCTGGTGCCGCAGGAGCCGACGGTGTTCGGTGTCTCGGTGCGCGACAACATCGCCTATGGCAGGCCGGGCGCGTCGCAAGCCGAAATCGAGGAGGCTGCGCGGCTGGCGGCCGCTGACGGCTTCATCCGCGCCTTACCGGATGGCTACGGGACGATCATCGGCGAGCGCGGCGTGACGCTCTCGGGCGGCCAGCGCCAGAGGCTGGCGATTGCGCGCGCCGTCCTGAAGGATGCGCCGATCCTGCTGCTCGACGAGGCCACGAGCGCGCTCGATTCAGAAAGCGAGCGCGCCGTGCAGGACGCGCTTGACGCGCTGATGCAGGGGCGCACGACATTGGTCGTGGCGCATCGGCTCGCGACCATTCTCTCCGCCGACCGCATCCTCGTCATGGACGAGGGCCGGGTGGTCGAAGAGGGGACCCATGCCGAGCTCAAGGCGCGCGGCGGGCTCTATGCGCGGCTGGCGGCGTTGCAGTTCGGGCTGGAGGCGGCGTAACAGGATTGGTCTGATCGGCGGCCGGTTTGGTTCTGTTCCGCGCGGAACAGCGCCCGGGCCGAGCGCTCCCTAGGGTCTGGTCATCGGCGAAACGGTTCGCCGAATCCCAGGGAGACCACGCCATGTTCGCCAAGACCTTCACCACCGCCCTCGCTCTGGTCGCCCTTGCCGGCGCGACCCTCGCGGCCCCCACCGAAGCCTCGGCCCGCGAAGGCCGCAAAGGCCGGGCCGCCGCCGCCGCCATCGTCGGCCTGACCGGCGCGCTGATCGCCGGCTCCGTCGTCGCCGGCCAGCGCGGCGGCTATTCGGAAACCGGCCATCGCGGCCGCGGCTATCGCGATCAGCGCTATCCCGGCGAGCGCTATCGCCATGACTTCCGGCGCCGGGAGAGCCGCTGCTTCGAGAAGCCGATCACCCGCTGGAGCCGATACCACGGCGAGAGCGTCGTCGTCGGCTACCGCACGGTCTGCCGCTGATCGCGCCCTCGACGCAAGCCTCGCCCCCGGTCGCGGCCGGGGGCTTTTGCGTTGCCGCTACCGCTCGGTGATCTTGAACTCGATGCGGCGGTTTCGCCTGTAGGCCTCGTCGTTGTTGGCGACATCCAGCGGCTGGAACTCGCCGAAGCCGGTGGCTGCGATGCGGTCGGCCGGGATGCCCTTGGTGATCAGGTACTCGACCACGGAGACGGCGCGCGCCGTCGAGAGGTTCCAGTTCGACTGGAACTGCGCGGTCCGGATCGGGCGGTTGTCGGTATGGCCGTCGACGCGCAGGATCCACGGAATGTCGGGCGGCATCTCGCGGCCGAGATCGGCGATGATCGCCCCCAGCTTGTCGAGCTCGCCGCGTCCTTCGGGCTTGAGCACGGCCTGGCTGGCGTCGAAGAAGACCTCCGACTGGAAGACGAAGCGGTCGCCGACAACGCGGATGTCGGGCCGCGTGCCGAGCACCTGGCGCAGGCGGCCGAAGAAGTCGGAGCGGTAGCGCGCCAGTTCCTGGACGCGCTGGGCGAGCGCGACGTTGAGCCGCGAGCCGAGTTCGGAGATGCGCGCCTGCGATTCCCTGTCCTTGGCCTCGGATGCGCCCAGCGCCTCCTCGAGCGCGGCGAGCTGCCGGCGCATCGCGACGATCTGCTGGTTGACCAGTTCGACCGTCGCCTGCGCCCGGGCCGAGAGCTGCCGCTCGGTCTCGATCGTCTTCTGCGCCTCGGCCAACTGGGCCGGCGCATTGCCGTTCTGCTGTTCGAGCAGCCCCTGAATGCGGCCGCGCTCGCCCTGCTCGCGGGTCAGCGTCGATTGCAGCAGAGCGAGGTTCTCCTGCGCCTGCCGGTTGGTCGAACGCTCCAGCGCCAGAAGATCGGTCAGTTCCGAGATCTGGCGGTTCAGCCGTTCCAGCGCGGTGTCCTTGCCGGTCAGCTCCTGCGAGAGGAAGAACTGGCCGAGCACGAAGACCGAGAGCAGGAAGACGATGCCGATGAGCATCGTCGAGAGCGCATCGACGAAGCCGGGCCAGAAATTGGTCTCGTCGCGGCGGTGGGAGCGGGAAAGGGCCATGCGGTCGGCTCCGGCGGATCAGGTCGTCACGACAGCAGCGGGATGCGGCGCCATCAAGGCTCCATCACGCTGTCATGGGTCAACCGCTCGATCAGGCGCTTGAGATCCTTTTCGCGCGCGGCCTGAGCTTCGACCCAGTCGCGGATCAACTGCTGCTCGGCGCGCATGTGCTGGACCAGCCCCTGGATGCCTTCCGCGAGATTGGCCAGCGCCTGCGTCGCGGCGCGGTTGTTGGCGCCGCCCTCGTTCATCGCCGCGCCGAGATTGTCGAGTTTCTCGGACAGTCCGTCATTGCCGCCGCGCGGCTGGAAGGCCATGGCGAGCGCCGGCGTGCCCATGGTCGAGGTCCGCGTGCCGAGCCAGGTCTCGATCTCGTTGCGGAACCGGCGCTGGGCTTGGGCCACCTGCAATTCGAGGAAGCCGAGGATCAGCGAGCCGGCGATGCCGAAGAGCGAGGAGGAGAAGGACAGGCCCATGCCGGCGAGCGGGGCGGCGAGTCCAGCCTTGAGTTCGTCGAAGAGCACGCCGGCTTCGGCGCCCGTGCGCAGGCTCCTGATCACGTTGCCGACGGAGGAGACCGTGTCGAGCAGGCCCCAGAACGTGCCGAGCAGGCCGAGGAAGACCAGCAGCCCGCCGAGATAGCGCAGCACCTCGCGGCCGTCGTCGAGCCTGACCGCGACCGATTCTAGCAGGGTCGCCGCCTGCGCAGGCGCGAGGCTGCCGACCTCCAGCGCCGGCAGCACGCCGCCGAGCGGCGCGATCACCTGGCGTCGGTCGATGCGGGCTCCGGCTGGATCGGCGGCAAGGCGGTTGGCCGCGCCGGCCTCGGACTGGATGCGCCAGAGCTCGCGCAGCGCGATCAGGCAACCGACGGCGAGCGCGCCGAGAATCAGGCCGTTCAGGCCCGGATTGGTCATAAAGGCGGCGACCAGTCCGGTCTGCAGGATGAAGCCCAGAAACCCGATCAGCGCCAGGAACAGGATCGCGCGGATCGCATAGCGAAGCGGGCGCGAGAACCTCGTCTGCTCCCGCCCGGCCTCCTGCCGTCCCGTCGCTTCCCGCATCGGTGCGACGGCGGCCGGCTCGGCCGCCATGTCCTCATTCGCCATGCTTCTGGGTCCATCCGGATTTTTCGTCGCGGCCCGGACTGTCGCCTCCCGTGCCGCCATGATCAAGCGTCAAAGACCAAAGATATATGTCAGCCTGCCGACTTGAGTGCCGCGCGCAGGGCCTGTTCGCCGATCTCGTTGCCGCAGATGACGTCTTTGGCGGCCGTCGGCTGCTTGCCGTCGAGCGTGCCGAAGGTGCCGCCGGCCTCGCGGATCATCACGGCGGCCGCCGCGAAATCCCAGGTGTTGAGCCCGCGCTCCCAATAGGCGTCCATGCGGCCGGCCGCGACATAGGCGATGTCGAGCGCAGCCGATCCCATCCGCCTGACATTGGCGAAGCGCGGCATGACCGCGCCGAGTTCGCGCAGGAAAAGCGGGTGGCCGCCCTTGCCGATATGGGGCACGCCCATGCCGATCAGCATCTCTGCTGGCTCGCGCCGCCCCGAGACGCGCATGCGGCGGTTGTTGACATAGGCGCCCTTGCCCTTCTCGGCCATGAACATCTCGTCCTTGGCGGCGTCGTAGACCACGCCGGCGATGAACTGGTTGTCGCGCTCGAGCGCGACCGAGATGTTCCAGTGCGGGATGCCGCGCAGGAAGTTGTGGGTGCCGTCGAGCGGGTCGATGTGCCAGCGGTTGCTCTCGTCGGTCCCCGAGACGACGCCAGACTCCTCCATCACGAAGCCGTAGCCGGGGCGCGCCTTCTCCAGCGCCGCGCGGATGATCTCCTCGGCCTTGGTGTCGGCCTTGGAGACGAAGTCGCCCGGGCCCTTGGCCAGCACCTGCAGGTTCTCGATCTCGCCGAAGTCGCGCTTCAGCGAGCGCGACGCCTTCATCACGGCGTCCGTCATCACGGTCATCAGGGGGGAGCGGATCATGGTTGCCTCTTGCGCGCCGACACGGCGCGATGTCTTCGGTTCGACCGGGCCCGATGGCCGTTGTGTACGGGAGATTCAGCCGGTCACTTGCTCGCCTGGCTTGACGACGTCAAGGCCGCGCCCTCGATGCGCGTCGCGGCCAGAGCCGCCGCGCGGCTCTGCTGCTCGGGGTTCAGGCCGTCGAAGAGCCGGTCGAGCTGCGGGTCGGCGAGGCCGCGCGCACGGGCTGCCAGATGCCAGGCGGCGGCCTCGATCGAGTCGGGCGGGATGCCGCGTCCGGCCTGGTAGAGCCGGGCCAGCCGGTTCTGCGCGATCGGATTGCCCTTTCCGGCGGCGCGCAGGAACAGCCGCGCGGCGGCGGCCTCGTCCTTGGCCACGCCGGTCCCGTTGAACAGCATGATGGCGTATTCGACCTCGCCGGGCAGGTGGCCGGCGGCGGCGGCGCGGGCCATCCAGCCGGCGGCCTTCTCGTCGCTTTGCGGCATGCCGCGGCCCTGCTTGGCCAGCGTGCCGAGCGCATGCAGCGCGTCGCCGATGTCGGAGCGGGCGGCGATCTCGAGACAGGCGATGGCGCGGGCCTCGTCCTGAGGCTCTCCCGTCGCGAGCAGGGCCAGCGCCAGATTGTAGTTGGCGGCGGCGTGGCCGGCGGCGGCGGCCTGCTCGAGCAACTGTCCGGCGCGGGCCGGGTCGGCCTGGACTTTGTCGGAGCCGGCATTGCCCAGCAGCGCTATGGCGAGCGAATAGACCGCATTGATGTCGCCGCGCTCGGCGGCCCGCGCATACCATTCGGTCGCCGCGACCGGGTCCTCGGCCACGCCCAGCCCCTGCCGGTAGATCTCGCCGAGCAGCGTCATCGCGGCGGCGTCGGTGTTGTCGGCCTCGATCCGCTTCAGCGCCTCCTGCAAAGCGCGGCGATAATGCCCGGTCTGGTAGGCGCCATAGGCGAGGTCCTGATAGGGCGCGCCCGGGTCGGCGGCCCCTTGCGTCTGCGCTCCGGTTCCGGATGTGGCGGTGAGGACGATACCGGCCGCCAGCGCGAGGCTGAGCCAGCGCGCCATCAGCTCGAGACCTTGCTTGCGTCGGCTGCCCTGCCGCGTTCGGCGTGGGCCGCGATGACGGCGTTGGCCTGTTCGACGAGCGCGCGGATGTCGCGTCCCTCGTCGAAGGCCCAGTCGCCGAGCGCGACGAATTCGGCGCGGGTTTCGACCAGCGCGGCGACCGATTCCGCGTCCGGCGCATAGGCGACGCAAGGGGTCTCGAAGATCTCGGCCCACCAGCCGGCGCGCTCGATCACGGCCGGCAGCGGCGGCAGCGAGCCGTCCCGGCGCGGTTCGCCGAACATGACGTAGTCGACGCCGGCCTCGCCGATATCCATCGCGTCGTGGCGGGCGCGCAGGGCCCCTGCGCCGATGATGCGCTCGCTCTTCAGGCTGGAGCGCGCCTCGGCGACGGCCTCGGGACCGTCCGTCAGATGGACGCCGTCGGCCCCGCCGCGCGCCGCCACCAGCGCGGAGGCTTCGACGATCAGCGCGACGTTCTGCGCCTGAACCGGCCCAGCCAGCCGCTTGACCGCCTCGATCCGAGTGCGGTCGTCGCCTTCAGGCAGACGCAGCAGCACGGCCGCGACATCGCCGCCGGCAAAGGCCTGCATCAGGCGGAACGCCATCGCCTCGGGGTCGGCGACGATGGGCGTCACCAGCATCAGGCGGGTCTGGGGAGCGTGCGTGGTCATGATCTGGCGCGCAAACGGCCTGCGAGAGCGTCCAATGTCAAGACTCCAAGTCCCGCGACCAGGCTCCAGAAGGCCGAGCCGACTCCGAACAGCGACAGGCTGGAGGCCGCGACCGCGAAGGCCACGACGGCCGCGAAACGCTCCTTCTCGGCGACCATCGCCTGCCCGAGCGCGCCCGTCAGCGAGCCAACGAGGCCAAGCCCCGCGACCGCGACGATGAGCGCCTTCGGCATCGCGACGATCAGCGCCAGCAGGAGCCCGGCGAAAGCTGCGATAACGAGCCAGGCGAACCCGTAGAGTACGCCCGCCTTCCAGCGCTGCGCCGGATCGGGATGGGTGTCGGGTCCGGTGCAGATCGAGGCGCTGATCGCCGCCATGTTGACCATATGCGCCCCGAAAGGCGCGGTCAGGGCCGACAAGAGCCCGGTGACGAAGAGCGCGGCCGATGTCGGCGGAGCGTAGCCGTCGGCACGCAGCACGGCGAAGCCCGGCAGGTTCTGCGACGCCATCGTCACCAGATAGAGCGGCACGCCGAGGCCGAGGATCGCGGCTGCGTCGAAGCGCGGCGTCACCCATTCCAGCGTCGTCAGCGCCGACGGCACAGCCGACCAGTCGGCCAGCCCCGTCGCAAAGGAGATCGCGATGCCCGCCAGCAGCGCCGCGATCACGCCCAGAAACGGGTTGACCAGCCGCGCCAGCAGGAAGACCGCGAGCAACGGCAATACGAGCGCCGGCGAGAGCCGCATCTCGTCGAAGACGGCGACGACGAAGCGGAAGATGATGCCCGCCAGCATGGCCGAGGCGATGCTCATCGGGATCCGTTCGGTCAGCCGCCCGAGCGGCCCAAACCCGGCGGTCAGCATGGTTAGGGCGGCGGCCGCGATGAAGGCGCCGATGGCGGCGGGAAGGTCGATGCCCGCCGTCGCCGCGATCAGCGCGGCTCCCGATGTCGACCAGGCGCAGATGATCGGCAGCCGGTAGCGCCAGGACAGCCACAGGCTCGACAAACCCTTGGCGATGCCAAGGCCCGCGATCCAGGACACGGTCTGCGCTGGCGTCGCGCCGACGGCCTGCGCGGCCGCCAGCACGACGGCGACGGACGCGGCGAAGCCGACGAAGGACGCAACCAGCGCGGAAAAGACAATCGACATGGGCGCTCGTGTCGCGGCGGCGGGGCGGGAAGGGGCGACAGCGCCCTTCAATCAGAAATCGACATCGCCCGGAAGCGCCTGGACGGCGGATGGCCATACGGCCGGCGCTTGTCACGGAGCCGTCAAGCGCGCTCCCTAGCATTCGACCAGTTCCAACCCATAGTCGCCTGAGCAGAGCGGGAGCCACGGACATGACCCAAGACAACCAGTTCGAGACCCAGTTCGAAGACACGTTCGGCGCGAGCATGCTGGAGCATGATGATGCGACGCCCCTGAACCCGACGCAGAACTCGACCATGGGCGAACTGATCTCGGCGCGTTTTTCGCGGCGCGGCCTGCTGAAGGGTGCTTTGGCTGTCTCCGCCATCTCCGCGACGGTCGGCACGACGGCCCTGCTCGCCGCCGACGAAGCCAAGGCGCAGACGAAAGGCTCGGCCTTTTCGTTCAAGGAGATCGAGGCCGGCGTCGATGAAAACCACCACATCGCGGAAGGCTACGACGCCGATGTGCTGCTGCGCTGGGGCGACGGGCTGTTCCCGGATTCCCCCGCGTTCGACCCCGCAAACCAGACGCCCGAGGCGCAGGCCAAGCAGTTCGGCTACAACAACGACTATGTCGGCTATACGCCGATGCCGGGCGCCGCCGATCCGTCGGCGCATGGGCTGCTCTTCGTCAACCACGAATACACCAACCCGCATCTGATGTTTCCCGGCGTCGTCGAGATCAAGGACGGCAAGCCGGTTATGAAGAACGCCACCAAGGAGCGCGCCGCGATCGAGATGATGGCGCATGGCGCGACCGTTGCCGAGATCCGCAAGACCAACGGCAAATGGGCGCTGGTCAAGGATTCCAGGTTCAACCGCCGCATCACTGTGGCGACCGAGATGCAGTTGTCGGGTCCGGTCGCCGGGACGGAGCGTGTCCGAACCAATGCCGACGCGACTGGCCGGAAGGTCTTCGGCACCCTCAACAACTGCGCCGGCGGCCTGACGCCCTGGGGCACCTTCGTCACGGGCGAGGAGAATTTCCACGGCTATTTCTCGGGCACGCTGCCGGAGGGCCACAAGGAGGCCGCCAACTACAAGCGCCTGGCGCTGCCCTCGCCGCCTTATGCCTGGGGTCGCTTCGAGGAGCGCTTCGATATCGGTAAGGAGCCCAACGAGCCGAACCGTTTCGGTTGGATCGTCGAGGTCGATCCGATGGATCCCAATTCCGTTCCGAAGAAGCGCACGGCGCTCGGCCGCTTCAAGCATGAGGGCGCCGAGAGCATCGTCGCGCGCGACGGCCGCGTCGTGGTCTATCTCGGCGACGACGAGCGCTTCGACTATGTCTACAAATTCGTCACGACCGGCCGTTTCGACGCCAATAATCGAGCGGCCAACATGGACCTGCTCGATTCGGGCACGCTTTATGCCGCCAGATTCGGTTCCGACGGCTCGGTCGAATGGCTGCCGCTGGTCTTCGGACAGGGGCCGCTGACCGCTGCCAACGGCTTCTCGAGCCAGGCCGACGTGCTGATCGAGACCCGCAGGGCCGGCGACCTTCTGGGCGCGACAAAGATGGACCGCCCCGAGGACATCCAGCCAAACGGCGTCACCGGCCGCGTCTATGTGATGCTGACCAACAACACCAACCGCACCGACGCGCAGGTCGACGCCGCCAACCCGCGCGCCAAGAATGCCTTCGGGCACATCATCGAGATCATCGAGGATGGTGGCGACTTCACCGCGACCAAGGGCAAATGGGAGGTTCTGCTGAAATGCGGCGACCATAACGTCGCCGCGGTCGGCGCGACCTTCTCGACCGAGACGACCAAGAACGGCTGGTTCGGGATGCCCGACAACTGCGCCATCGATGCCGCCGGCCGGCTCTGGGTCTCGACGGACGGCAATGGCCCCGACGTCACAGGCCGCACGGACGGCATCTGGGCGGTCGATACGCAGGGCGAGGCGCGCGCCACCTCGAAGCTGTTCTACCGCGTGCCGCACGGCGCCGAACTCTGCGGACCCTGCTTCACGCCCGACGATCAGACGCTGTTCGCCGCGGTGCAGCACCCCGGCGACGACGGCCCGGACTGGCCGGCCTTCGGCCGCCGCTCCTACTACGAGGATCTCTCGACGCGCTGGCCGGACTTCAAGCCGGACATGCCGGTGCGGCCGTCCGTGGTGGCGATCACGAAGCGGGGCGGCGGCAAGATCGGCGTTTGAGCGGCATCAGGCTCGGCGCGGCTCAGCCCGCGCCGAGCTTGCCCATGATCTCGTCGCTGATCTCGAAATTGGCAAAAACGTTCTGAACGTCGTCGTCATTGTCGAGCGCTTCCATCAGCTTCATCATCGAGGCAGCCTTCTCCTCGTCGAGCGGGGCGGACGTCGAGGGCCGCCAGACCGGCTTGGCGGAAGCCGGCGCGCCAAGCGCCGCTTCCAGAGCCTTGGAGACCTCGTTCAGCGCATCGAAGGCGCACAGGATGACGTGGCCGTTCTCGTCCGAGATGACGTCATCGGCGCCGGCCTCGATCGCCGCCTCCATCACCTTGTCCGCATCGCCGGCCTGCGGCGGATAGCTGATCTCGCCAACGCGGGAGAACATGAACGAGACCGAATTGCTCTCGCCCAGCGCGCCGCCAGCCTTGGTGAAATAGGAGCGGACGGCGGATGCCGTGCGGTTGCGGTTGTCGGTCAGCGCCTCGACGATGACGGCAGCCCCGCCTGGCCCGTAGCCCTCGTAGCGGACCTCGTCATAGTTGTCGCCGTCGCCGACGGCGGCCTTGTTGATGGCGCGCTGGATGTTGTCCTTGGGCATGTTTTCGGCGCGCGCCGCCAGCACCGCCATGCGCAGGCGCGGGTTCATCGCCGGATCGGGCAGGCCCATCTTGGCTGCCACGGTGATTTCGCGGCCGAGCTTCGAGAACAGCTTGGAGCGCACCGCGTCCTGCTTGCCCTTGCGGTGCATGATGTTCTTGAACTGGGAATGCCCGGCCATGGGGATGCCTCTGCTGTGGCGGTCGACACGTCGGCCAGGTCCGCGACGGTTGGCGGGAACGGGCCGGAGCGGCCTTATAGGCGGCTCGTTTGGCGGCAGGCAAGCCATCGCCTCGTCCCCGGCCGGCGGCGGCGGAGCCATCGAAACGCGTTGAATGCCCGCGCATTCGTGATCCTGCCGTTAAGTCATTCTTCGCCAGTCTCGGACAGGTTCGGGCGGCGACGACGAACCCGGCGCTGCGACGCCGCCCCCAGGCCTCATGGACACGCTGCCCCACTCTCCGATCGCGGAACAGGAATTGCGCTTTCGCGCTTTCCAGATCGGCCCTGTAGACCTTGCCTTGCTGCGCAAGCAAGCCGAGTTCGCGCGCACACACTTGCCGATGCTTCTGCCTGAGCTCGACGGGCAGTTCGAGCCCTGGCCCGAGATCCGGCGCGCCTTTGCCGTGCCGGAGGTGCATGAGCTGCGGCTGGCGCACTGGATCAGGCTGGCGTCCGGCGAACTCACCGATGGCTTCATGGAATCCGCCGATCGCCTCGCCCAGGCGTTTCACCGCCATGGCGTGCCGGCCTATGCGGTCGCGATCTGCCACGCCATCGTGAGCAACCGCATCGGCAAGGAGATGGGGCTCGATCGTGACGCGTTGCAGAAGATGAACGGCTTCTGGCAGCGCAAGGAGTTCATCCGGCGCATCGCGCTGCGCGCCGCGCTGAACAAGGCGGCGCAGTTCGATCTCGAACTGCTGCTGGAGACTTATGCCGAGGTCCAGCGCCAGAGCCGCGAGCAGACGCGGGGCGAGATCGCCGCCTTCGCCGTCACGGTGCGCGACGTGGTCGGCACCGTGAATGCCGGAGCAGGCGCCGTCGAAACGCTGGCGCAGATGATGAACGGCGTGGTGCAGGACACCGGCGCACAGGCTGTCGTGGCGGCGCATGCGTCCGACGAGGCCTCGACCTCTGTCCAGAGCGTCGCCAGCGCGACAGAGGAGCTGTCGATCTCGCTCGATCAGGTCGCGCGCGAGGTCACGCAGGCCGCTGAAATGGCAGAGGACGCCAACATGGCGGCGATCAAGACGGGTGTGATCGTCAAAAGTCTGGCGCACTCGGCGGAAACCATTGGCTCGATGGTCGAGATCATCCGCGCCATCGCCAGCCAGACCAACATGCTCGCGCTCAACGCGACGATCGAGGCCGCCCGCGCCGGCGAAAGCGGGCGCGGCTTCGCGGTGGTGGCCACCGAGGTCAAGCAGCTCTCGGCGCGCACCGAGCAGGCGACCGACGACATCGCCGCGCAGGTGCCGGCGATGCAGGCGGCGACCCGCGACGCGGTCACCGCGATCGAGCGCATCGTCGCCTTCGTCCAGCAGATGAACGAGACCACGGCCGCCGTCGCCGGCGGCATCGCGCAGCAGCGGACGGCGACGCAGGAGATCGCCCAGAGCGTCGGCCGCGCCGCGCTCGGAACGCAAGAGGTGGCGCAGACTATCTGCGGCGTCAGCGACATGGTCCAGCAGGCGGGAGAGGGCGTCACGCAAGTGCTCGGCGTGGCGAGCGCGCTCGCGCGGCAGGCCTCGGCGCTGACTGAGGCCTTCGACAGCCTCATGCGCCAGAGCGACGCCGCCTGAGATGCCTCAGGTCGGCTCCCAGCCAGGCAGGGCCTGCGACAGATGCGGCCCGATCCGGACCGGCCAGATCGCCGTCGCCAGACCCGTCGCATCGTCGATCTCGACGGCGATGCCCGACAATGTGCCCGGGCCGGTGGCGGGCTCCATGCGCGCGCCTGGCGTCTTCTGCAGGAAGCGCCGGATCGGCTCCTCCTTCTGCATGCCGAGGATCGAATCATAGTCGCCGCACATGCCGGCATCCGACTGGTAGGCGGTGCCGCCGGGCAGGATGCGCGTATCGGCGGTCGGCGTATGGGTGTGCGTGCCGACGACGAGGCTGGCGCGGCCATCCACGAAATACGCCATCGCCTGCTTCTCGCTGGTCGCCTCGGCATGGACGTCGATGATCACCGCGTCGGCGACCTCGCCGAGCGGGCAGGCGGCAAGCTCGCGCTCGACCGCCGTAAAGGGATCGTCCAGCGCGTCCATGAAGATGCGGCCCATGACGTTGACGGCGAGCACGCGCGCGCCGTTTCGGGCCTCAATCACGCTTGCGCCGCGACCGGGCGTGCCCGACGGGTAGTTTGCCGGCCTGATCAGCCGGTCCTGCCGTTCGATGAAGACCAGCGCCTCGCGCTGGTCCCAGGAGTGGTTGCCGAGCGTCACGGCGTCCGCGCCGGCCGCCAGCAACTCGTCGCAGATGGCTTCCGTGATGCCGAAGCCGCCGGCCGCGTTCTCGCCGTTGATCACGACGCAGTCGAGGCTCCAGCGCTGGCGCAGGGTCGGCAGGCGCTCCTGCACCGCGAGCCGCCCAGGGCGGCCGACGACATCGCCGAGGAAGAGAAAGCGCATGGGGAGGTGTCCGGAGGTTCAGGCCATTCTCCGTCGCGCGAATGGCGTCGGGAATCAACCGCAGCGAATCGTCTCGGCCTCCGTCACCACCCAGTCGAGCCGCCGATCATGCGGCTCATCGGGCACCGCCTCGATCTCCTGCGCGCCATAGGCGATGCCGATGCTGACGACAGGAGCGAGCTCGGCGAGCTTGGCGTCGTAATAGCCCTTGCCGTAACCGATGCGGTAGCCGCGCCGGTCGAAGGCCGCCAGGGGGACAAGCAGGATGGTGGGCGTCACGAGCGGCTGATCGGGCTGCGGCACCAGCGTGCCGAAGCCGCCGGGCACGATCGGCTCATAGGGCGCCCAGCGTCGGAAGATCATCCGCCTGTCGACAATGGCCGGCAGGCAAAGCGGGACGCCGCGCGCGTGCAACCCTTCGAGGATAGGCCGGGGATCGGCCTCCGAGCGCATCGGCCAGTAGCCGGAGACGGGGCCGCCGGCGGCGAGCGCGGGCAGGTCTAGCGCCCGCTCACAGATGGCCTCGTCCCAGATCAGGCGGTCGTCGATTTCGAGCGCGTCCCGGCGTGCGAGCGCGGCCTCGCGCAGGGCGGATTTGCGGCTGGGCGAATTGTCGGGGGAGGGCGTCGTCATGTCGAATAAGTGCTGAGCCACCTCGGCCGTGGAGATTTCGATCCCGGGACACCTACTAAAGTAGGTGGGCGCCGTGTGTCCGGGTCCAGGGACCCGGTCAGGGACAGCTCCCTAGGGAGTCGTATGGGCCCGGGAATACAGTTCCTCGCACGCACCAGGCAGCCCAGCCCCACCTATGTATGCCGAGGGTAGGAAAAGCGCCAGTGGCACTTTAGCCGGCGGGGCTTGTCAGCCGGCAGGACTTGCGATCAGGCTCTTGGCCACGCTCTCGATCCGCTCGGCGGCGGCCACCAGCGCGTGGGCCGCCCGGTCCTCGACCTCGGCGAGGCGCTGGTCGGCTGCGCCGGCGTCACCATGGAGATCGGACAGCCGCGTCTCCAGCGTGGCCACACGCTGCCTGAGTTCGGACACCTCGTCGGCGACCATCAGCGCCGCCATGACATGCAGCCGCATGTCGCCGATCTCGCCGAAGGACTGGCGCATCTCCTCGATCTTGCCGTCATAGAGCCGGGCGAGGCCCTCGAGATGCGGCTCCTCGCCCTCGCCGCAGGCCATGCGGTAGGCCTTGCCTGCGATCGTGACATTGACCTGCGGCATCGCGTTCTCCGCTCAATGCTCGCTATGGAGCTGTTCGCCCTGCGCCCGCGCCACCACCGCGCCGACGACGCCGATCGCCCTTTCCAGCCGCTGCTCGACCTCGCGCGCCGCGCTTTCGACCTGCGCCACGCGGGCCATCGCGCCGTCGAGTTCCGAGGCGAGACGCGCCCGGTCGTCCTGCATCAATGTGAGTTCGGTTTCGAGATGGGCGCGGCCGCGTTCGGCCTCGATGCGGCGGCGGGCGGCGGCTTCCAACTGACCGAGCGCGCCGTCGAGTCGCGCCAGCGCATTGTCCAGCATCAGGCTCGCCACGGCCGTTTCCCCCTGTCCGATCGAAGCCGGCTCACACGATTCGGAGGCAGCCTAGCGCATCCTGATCGAAAGCGGGAATCGGATGGCCAAGGAGCGCACTTAAACCAAGGGATTGCCAAGGGCTTGGCCGCGATTGCTGAGTTGCGGCATGCGGCGGAGCGCGACGACGCACCTCTCCACGCCGCCGGCTTGCGAATTGACTCGGGGAGAAGGGGCAGCCTAATCGGGCGCGACCCAACCGACCACGATGCATCGGCCGCCTGAACCGACCCGTCGGCGGCCTGCCTGCGCAGGATCGCGCTCGACTGACCTGCCCATCCGCCAGACGGAGCCCGGAACGACATGACGACGATCGACCGCAAGCAGCACGACAGGCTCGCCAACGCCATCCGCGGCCTGGCCATGGACGGCGTCGAGCAGGCGAAATCGGGCCATCCCGGCCTTCCGATGGGCGCGGCCGACGTCGCCACCGTGCTGTTCACCCGCGTCATGAAGTACAATGCGGCCGATCCGCGCTGGCCCGACCGCGACCGCTTCGTGCTCTCGGCCGGCCATGGCTCGATGCTGCTCTACGCGCTGCTCTATCTCACTGGCGTTCCGGGCATGGAGCTTTCCGACCTGAAGAAGTTCCGCCAGCTCGAATCGAAGACGCCGGGGCACCCCGAAAACTTCATGACCGCCGGCATCGAGACCACCACCGGCCCGCTCGGCCAGGGGCTGGCCACCGCCGTCGGCATGGCGATGGCCGAGCGCATGCTCGCCGGCGAATTCGGCAGGAAGATCGTCGACCACCACACCTATGTGCTGGCGTCCGATGGCGACCTGATGGAGGGCATCAGCCATGAGGCGATCGCGCTGGCGGGCCACCAGAAGCTCAACAAGCTGATCGTGCTCTGGGACGATAACGGCATCTCGATCGACGGGCCGCTGTCGATCTCGGATTCGGTCGACCAGGTGGTGCGCTTCAAGGCCTGTGGCTGGCGCGCCGAGCGCGTCGACGGGCATGATCCCGATGCGATCGAGGCGGCGATCCGCCGAGCCCAGAAGTCGAACAAGCCGACCATGATCGCCTGCAAGACGATCATCGGGTTCGGCGCGCCCAAGAAGCAGGGGACCTCCAAGGCCCATGGCGAGGCGCTGGGGGCGGAGGAACTCGCCGCGGCCAAGCAGAAGCTCGGCATCGCGGGCGGCCCATTCGAGATTGCTGCCGACGTGCTCAAGGCCTGGCGTGATTCTGGCGCCGCCGGAGCCGGTGCGCATGCCGACTGGAAGGCGCGGTTCGGCGCTCTGTCGGAGCGCAAGCGCGCCGAGTTCGAGCGCCGCCAGATCCATGGCGTGCCCGCCAAGCTCGACAAGGCGATCCTCGCCCACAAGAAGGCGCTGATCGCTGCCCCGCAGGCGGTCGCGACCCGCAAGGCGTCGGAGCTGGCGCTGGAGGCGATCATCCCGGTGATGCCAGAGCTGGTGATGGGTTCGGCCGACCTCACGCCCTCGAACAACACCCGAACCAAGGCCGCCGAGGATTTCACGCCCAAGACCCCCAAGGGCCGCTATGTCCGCTACGGCATCCGCGAGCACGGCATGGCCGCCGCGATGAACGGCATCACTTTGCATGGCGGCTTCCGGACGGCCGGCGGCACCTTCCTGGTCTTCGCCGACTATGCCCGGCCCTCGATGCGGCTTGCCGCGCTGATGGGCCTGCCGGTCGTCTATGTCATGACCCATGATTCGATCGGGCTGGGCGAGGACGGGCCGACGCACCAGCCGGTCGAGCATCTCGCCTCGCTGCGCTCGATGCCGAAGATGCGCGTCTTCCGCCCGGCCGACGCGATCGAGACGGCCGAGGCCTGGCAGCTCGCGCTGGAGCGGCTGGACGGACCGACCGTGCTCGCACTCTCGCGCCAGAATCTGCCGCAGCTGCACACCGACGCCACCGCGAAGAACCGCAGCGCCACGGGCGGCTACGAACTGCTCGCGGCCGAAGGCGGCAAGGCGCAGGTCTCGCTCTTCGCCACGGGCTCGGAGGTCGAACTCGCGGTCGCGGCGCGCAAGTTGCTGACGGAGAAGGGCGTGCGGGCGCGCGTCGTCTCGGTGCCGTCGCTCGAACTGCTTCTGGAGCAGGACGAGGCGACGCAAGACGCCATCATCGGCTCCGCGCCGATCAAGATCGCGGTCGAGGCCGGGATGCGCTTCGGGTGGGATGCGGTGATCGGCCCCGATGGCGGCTTCGTCGGCATGGATTCCTTCGGGGCCAGCGGTCCCTACAAGGATGTGTATAGGCATTTCGGCATCACGACCGAGGCGATCGTCGAGGCCGCCATGAAGCGGCATAACGGCTGATATTCGCGCAAAGCAGGTCATATTCGCGCAAAGCACTTGCGCTTTGCCCCATTCTGGCCGATTTGCCCCCGTGAATGGCGCGGCAGCGCCGTGCATCGGGCTGACGGAGAGGATTCGAGATGACGGTCAAGGTGGCGATCAACGGCTTCGGCCGCATCGGGCGCAATGTTCTGCGCGCGATCATCGAGTCGAAGCGCAAGGACATCGAGGTCGTGGCGATCAACGATCTCGGCCCTGTCGAGACCAACGCCCATCTCTTCCGCTTCGACAGCGTGCATGGCCGCTTTCCGGGCACGGTGACAGTCTCGGGCGACACGATCGATGTCGGACGCGGACCGATCAAGGTCACCGCGATCCGCGATCCCAAGGACCTGCCGCACAAGGCTCTCGGCGTTGATATCGCGCTGGAATGCACCGGCATCTTCACGACCCGCGACAAGGCGGCCGCCCATCTCGCGGCCGGCGCGAAGCGCGTGCTGGTCTCGGCCCCCTGCGACGGGGCAGACCTCACCGTGGTCTTCGGCGTGAACCACAGCGCGCTGACTGCCGACCACCTCGTCGTCTCGAACGCATCCTGCACCACCAACTGTCTCGCGCCGGTGGTGAAGGTGCTGCAGGACGCGATCGGCATCGACAAGGGCTTCATGACCACGATCCATGCCTATACCGGTGACCAGCCGACGCTCGACACGATGCACAAGGATCTCTATCGCGGCCGCGCCGCCGCGCTCTCGATGATCCCGACCTCGACCGGCGCGGCCAAGGCGATCGGCCTCGTCATTCCGGAGCTCAAGGGCCGGCTTGACGGCACCTCGATCCGTGTGCCGACGCCGAACGTTTCAGTCGTCGATTTCAAGTTCATCGCCAAGCGCAAGACCACGGTCGAGAAGGTGAACGACGCGATCCTGAAGGCGAGCAAGCGCGGTCCGCTCAAGGGCATCCTCGCCGTCACCGACCAGCCCAACGTCTCGATGGACTTCAACCACGACCCCGCCTCCTCGACCTTCGCGCTCGACCAGACCAAGGTCATGGACGACAAGTTCGTCCGCGTGCTGTCATGGTACGACAACGAGTGGGGCTTCTCGAACCGCATGAGCGACACGGCGGTCGCAATGGCCAAGCTCATCTGACGCTGCTTCCCGGCATGGGCGGCGCTCGTCAGCGCCGCCGGATTCCTCCTTCTCGAAACGAACGGAACGACCATGGCCAAGATCGAGCCGACTGTCGCCGGCCCAGCCACCGCCTCCGAGCCGACGACCGTTACGCCCGCGCCGAGCTTTGGTGCGCCCTACGTGGTGGGCGGCGCAACGCCGGGAGTGCCCGCCGAGGCGCCGGTCGCGAGAGAGCCGCGTCAGCTCGACCAGCTCTCCCGCATCGAGGAGAAGGCGGCACGCATCGAGGAGAAATTCGCCCGCTACGAGGCGGTGCTGACCCGCGCCGAAGCCTCGCTGGAGCGCAGCGCCCAGAAGGTCGACGCCGCCGCCGGCACGATGGACTTCGCCTCGATCCGCGGCGAGATCGCCGCACTGCGCGACCGCGTCGACGCGACGCCGCGCGCCGCGACGCTGTTCACCACTGCGATCGTGACAGCCTTGCTGACCGTCGTCCTCACCGTCCTGGTGCTGAAGTTCGGCGTTCCGGGCATCATGCCGAAGCTGCTGCCGTGACCATGTTCGCGACCCTCGACGACGCCGACCTCGCCGGCAAGCGCGCGCTTGTCCGGGTCGATCTCAACGTGCCGATGGAAAACGGCGAGGTCTCCGATACGACCCGCATCGACCGCATCCTGCCGACGATCCGCGAGATTTCGGCAAAGGGCGGCAAGGTCGTGCTGCTGGCGCATTTCGGCCGGCCCAAGGGCCGTGATGCCAAGGACAGCCTGCGGCAGGTGGTGCCGGCGCTGGCGCATGCGCTGGGGCAGCCGGTCACCTTCGTCGAGGACTGTATCGGCGAGGGCGTCGCCAAGGCGATCGCCGCTGCCAAGACCGGCGACGTGCTCCTGCTGGAGAACACCCGCTTCCACGCCGGCGACGAGAAGAACGACCCGGAGTTCGTGAAGTCGCTCGCCGCCAATGGCGATCTCTTCGTCAATGACGCGTTCTCGGCCGCGCACCGCGCCCATGCCTCGACCGAGGGGCTGGCCCATGTGCTGCCGCCCTATGCCGGCCGCACCATGCAGGCGGAACTGGAAGCGCTGTCGGCTGGTCTCGACAATCCGGCGCGTCCGGTGATGGCCATTGTCGGCGGCGCAAAAGTCTCGACCAAGCTCGATTTGCTCGGCAATCTCGTCCGCAAGGTCGATGTGCTGGCGATCGGCGGCGGCATGGCCAACACCTTCCTCGCCGCGCGCGGCGTGAATGTCGGCAAGTCGCTCTGCGAGCACGACCTCGTCGCGACAGCCCGCGAGATCGAGGCGAAGGCCAAGGCCGCCGGCTGCGAGATCCTGCTGCCGGTCGATGCGTTGGTCGCGCGCGAGTTCAGGGCCAATCCGGGCCATCGCGTCGTGCCGGTCGGCGAGGTCGCGGCCGACGAGATGATTTTGGACGCAGGGCCGGTCAGCGTCGCCGAGGTCGTGCTGAAGCTCGACTCCGTGAAGACGCTGGTCTGGAACGGGCCGTTCGGGGCGTTCGAGCTGCCGCCCTTCGACACCGCGACGGTGACGGTCGCCAAGGCTGCCGCCGAGCGAGTGACGGCCGGAAAGCTGGTCGCGGTCGCGGGCGGCGGCGACACGGTGGCGGCGATGAACCATGCCGGCGTGGCCGACGACCTGACCTACGTTTCGACCGCCGGCGGCGCCTTCCTGGAGTGGATGGAAGGCAAGCCGCTGCCGGGCGTGGAAGCGCTGCGGAAGGTGTGAATCTCTCCGAATTCTGCCCTTGCGGCAAGTGATGTTTATGCTATGTTCTTGTCTTGATGCGTGAGCTGCACTCCCGGTCTGGGTGCGCATTTCGGCAAGACCGCAGTAGCGTCAGGAGATCAAATGTCTGAAAAAGTTGAAGTCCGAATTGGTGGGACCTCGCCCGAAGAGATCGCTTATCGACTACTTTCACACATCTAAAGCGTCGAGAAAGTATCTTTCAGTTCTGATCCATCGTCTGGGTACAGAGTCGCTGACAGGGATTGGATTCTGAAGACCTTTGCTCAATGCATGACAGCGGTCGAAACGCCAAGCTATTATACTTGACAGCGCTGAAAGGCCCTGCAGTTGGTGCCGATTGTTTTTTCAATCGATCGTTCGAGGTAAGGCCGATGAGCGAGAACGTTCAGACCGCGATGTTCGAGATCCTGAAAAAGATTCAGGCCGATATGTCGTCGTTTCGTGTCGAAACGAATGAGCGGTTTGAGAAGGTGGATAAGCGCTTCGACGAACTCAGCGTTCTCGTCCGAAAGCAGCGCCGCGACACTGCCGGCCTGCTCGTCATGGCTAAGTCCACCAGCGGCCAGTTCGCCGAGGAACTCGCGGCCGTCGAGGAGCGGGTCGCGGCTCTGGAGGCGCGCGGCCGCTAGACCTTTACCCTGCTGGCCGCTTTGCCTTTGCGCTCGCTGCGCATCCGCTCTAAATCCTCCCCACGACTTGACGCCACTCCGGGAGGATACCTTGGCCCGCATCACGCTTCGCCAGTTGCTCGACCATGCCGCCGAAAACGACTACGGCGTGCCCGCCTTCAACATCAACAATATGGAGCAGGCGCTGGCAATCATGGCGGCGGCCGACGCCACCGATGCCCCGGTCATCATCCAGGCCTCGCGCGGCGCGCGCAGCTACGCCAACGACATCATGCTCAAGCACATGATGGACGCGGTCACCGAGATCTATCCGCATATCCCCGTCTGCGTGCATCTCGACCATGGCAACGAGGCCGCGACCTGCATGACCGCGATCCAGGCCGGCTTCACCTCGGTGATGATGGACGGCTCGCTCAAGGCCGACGGCAAGACGCCGGGCGACTGGGAGTACAATGTCGCGGTTACGAAGCAGGTCACCGAGATGGCACATCTCGGCGGCATCTCGGTCGAGGGCGAACTCGGCGTGCTCGGCTCGCTGGAGAGCGGCGAGGGCGAGGCCGAGGACGGTCACGGCTTCGAGGGCAAGCTCAGCCACGACCAGTTGCTGACGAACCCCGACGAAGCGGTGAAGTTCGTCGCCGAGACGAAGGTCGATGCGCTCGCCATCGCCATGGGCACCTCGCATGGCGCCTACAAATTCACCCGCAAGCCCGACGGCGCGATCCTGGCGATGCATGTCATCGAGGAAATCCACGCCAAGCTGCCCAACACGCATCTCGTCATGCACGGCTCGTCGTCCGTGCCGCAGGACCTGCAGGACATCATCAACCGGTATGGCGGGCAGATGAAGCCGACCTGGGGCGTGCCGGTCGCCGAGATCCAGCGCGGCATCAAGCATGGCGTGCGCAAGATCAACATCGACACCGACAACCGCATGGCGATGACCGGGCAGATCCGGAAGATCCTGTCGGAGCATCCCGGCGAGTTCGATCCGCGCAAATATCTCAAGCCAGCCATGGAAGCGATGACGGCGCTCTGCAAACTGCGCCTGCAGGAGTTCAACACGGCAGGCCAGGCGAGCAAGATCAAGCGCGTGGCGACCACCGCCGACATGGCGAAGCGCTACGCCAAGGGCGAGCTCGATCCGACCTTTGGGGCGCAGAAGGCGGCCTGAGCAAGTACAGCCTCGCCATGCCCCGTCATGGCGCGGCTATGCCCTCAGCGCCCGATGAGCCCGTCCCAGAGCGGCAGGCTCACCACTGCGCTCAGAAAGATCACCAGGAAGGCGATGCGCCGGAAGGTCGTTTCCGACGCAAGGCCGAAGGCGTGCGTGCCGGCCCATAGTCCCGCGCCGTAGACGATCAGCAGCGGCGCGGCCATTAGGGCGGCGGCCCATGTGAGGATGCCGGTCAGCCAGAGCGTCACGCCGCTGATCACGGTCGATAGGCCGAAGAAAGTCAGCAGGTTGGCGCGGGTCTTGTGGCGGTCGTTGCGCTGCGCGCCGAGCCAGAACACCGCCAGCGGCATGCCGCCGAGGCTCGCCATACCGTTGAACAGTCCCGACAGAACGCCGACGCCCAGCGAGAGCGGCACGCCCGGCCGGCCATGATAGCGCCAGCCTGAGGCCATCAGCGCCACGGCCGTCAGCACCAGCGCCGCCAGCGCCCAGCGCATCGTTTCGCGGTCCAGCCAGATCAGCAGCCAGACGCCGACCGGCAGTGCAAGGCTCGCGGTCACCAGCAGTGGCAGCACCTCGCGCCACTCCGCCCGACGTGCGGCACGGGCCGCGATCGGCACGGCAAACAGCACGTCGATGAACCAGATCAGCCCGAGCGCCGCGACGGGGCCGATCACGAGGCTCGCCAGCGGCATGAACACCATCGCAAAGCCAAAGCCCGTGAAGCCGCGCACGAGCCCGCCGAGCAGCGTGGCGATGCCCGACAGGGGGATGCCGGGAAAGGCGAGGGCGAGAAACTGGATCATGTCGCAGAAGATGGCGGGCGTCGATTGCACCAACAGGCAGACGCCTCCGGCGACAACCCCCGATCTCGTGATGCGACCGATGCGCGCCGGTCATCGATCGTTAGGAGGAGGCATGGAACAAAGCGTGTCCGCAAGCTAGCGTGACACGACATGAACCCTCCGATTCGCATCCTCGGCCTCGACCCCGGTCTCCGCAAGACCGGCTGGGGCGTCATCGTCAGCGAAGGCAGCAAACTGTCGTTCCTCGCCTGCGGCTGCATCGAGAGCGATCAGCACGTGCCGCTCGCGCAGCGGCTGCGGCAATTGCATGACGGGCTCGACGCCGTGATCGCCGCATGGACGCCGGACGAGGCCGCCGTCGAGGAGACCTTCGTCAACCGCGACCCGCAATCAGCGCTCAAGCTCGGTCAGGCGCGCGGCATCGCGCTGGTCGTGCCGGCGCTTGCGGGCTTAAGCGTCGCAGAATACGCCGCAAACCTCGTCAAGAAGACCGTGGTCGGCATCGGCCATGCCGACAAGAAGCAGGTGCAGGCGATGATCCGTGTGCTGCTGCCCAAGGCCGATGCGAAGAGCGCGGATGCCGCCGACGCGCTCGCGGTGGCGATCTGCCACGTACAGCATCGCGGCATCAGGACGCTTGTCGCGCAGATGCGCGCCAGCGCCTGACGCGGTACGATTGGCAAGGATGGGGCACGCAGCGCGATGATCGGCAAGCTCAAGGGGCTGATCGATTCCTATGGCGAGGATTTCGTCATCCTCGACGTGCAGGGCGTCGGCTATGTCGTGCAGTGCTCGTCGCGCACGCTGCAGCGGCTGCCGAAGCCCGGCGAGGCGGCTGCGCTTTCGATCGAGACCCATGTCCGCGAGGACGCGATCCGGCTCTACGGTTTCATCTCCGACAATGAGCGCGACTGGTTCCGGCTGATGCAGATGGTGCAGGGGGTGGGCGCGAAGGTCGCTCTCGCCATCCTCTCGACGCTGGAGCCCGGCGCGCTGGCGACCGCGATCGCCACCAACGACAAGGCGTCCGTGGCGCACGCGCCCGGCGTCGGGCCGAAACTCGCCCAGCGCATCTGCGCCGAACTCAAGGACAAAGCGCCGGCCTTCGGCCACATCGACCCCGGCGTCGCGCAACTCGCCGGCGCGCTGGAGGACCGCAAGCTGCCGCAGCCGGTGGCGGACGCGGTCTCGGCGCTGGCCAATCTCGGCTATCCGCAGGCGCAGGCCGTGGCGGCGGTCGCAGCCGCCGCGCGCGCGGCAGGCGAGGGGGCCGGCACGGCGCAACTGATCAGGCTGGGACTGAAGGAACTGGCGAAGTGAGCGCGCCGCATGGTCGAGGATGGCTGCACTATTTTATGGGTTTGCTGCTGAACGCCATCGCCTTTGCCGGTCTAGGCCCTCTGGTTGCATATCCCGTCGCCGCTTTCTTTATGAGCTTTGGGCTAGTTGGTTACGCGTGGTTCAATTCGCAGTTCGGCCTAACCTCCCTGATGGACATATTCGCCGGTATATTCTTCATGGCTCCGTTCGGCGTGTTCGTATCCTATTCAATGGGAATTGTGCCGGCTGCCCTGACGGGTCTGGTGGTCGGATTCGCGTCAAGCTGGATCGCTGACGAAAAGCGCCTTTTGTTTATGGCGGCAGTCGTAGGAGCTCTGCTCTCGCCCAGCACCTATACTGAGTTCAGTTCTTTCTCATCCGGCGACGGAAGTCCGATGAGCTTGCCGCTTGGTGGTGTCCTGACTTTCGCGGCAACAGGAGGAACGGTAGCGCTCTTGATGACAAAATGGACGCGCGGTTTGCGACTACGGCCATCGCAATTGCCGATGCTGGCAGGACATAGCGAATTATGAACGCCGACCAACCTTTGATCCGCGAGATCGAGGACAAGACGGCGTTCCTCGCCTTGATGATGCGGCATTGGGGCTCGCATCGCATGATGATCGGACTGCAGGTCTATGATTGCGCTGAACTGCCGTTGCTCGGCCTGTTCTCTGCCAAGGGCGAGCCGCTGGCGGTCGCGAGTTGGGCGATGGACCGGGACGTCGCGGTGCTCTGTGCGCTTCACGCGCTGTCGCCGGGGCAGGGCGCGGCGATCCGGTTGCTCGATGCCGTCAAGGCCGCAGCCAAGGCCAAGGGCGCTCTCAGGCTGCGCGCGATGCTGACCAACGACAACCTGCCGGCTATGGCCTTTTATCAGAAGCAGGGCTTCCGCTTCTCGGGGCTCTATGTCGAGGCGATCGACCATTACCGCTCGGTGATCCCGACCATCATCAGGACCGGGCATCAGGATATTCCGGTGCGGGATGCGCTCGAGCTGGAGATTGGGTTATGAGCGAGACGCGCCGCGAAAGCCCGTCTTGGGCCTATGCGCTCGAAGGCGCCATCTTTCATGGCTTGTTTTTCGGTCTTCTCGGGCCTGCTATCGCATTTTCAATTTTTGCTATTGCAAGCGGTGTCGGCGCTTTGCCCAAAGCCGGATTTCTGCGGGCGATGACAGACATTGTGAACGGCATTGGGTTACTCGGGACAGTCTATGCGCTGATCGCTTACGTCGTCATCGGACCCATGATGTTTATCTCTGGCCTTCTGATATCAGCATTGGCGCGGCCTCTTCGTGACGAACGCTCGCTGGGTATCGCCGGTTTCTTCGTCGCCGCGGCGATGACGGTCGCCTTTATGCCGATCACCGGCGACCCGGGTCATCATAATCGCTTGCCATACCCATGGGACGGGCCGCTTCAGATGTTCGTGAGCGGTTTGACGGGTTTCGTCTTGGTCCGAGCCACGAGATTTCTCCGCGTCTGGCGTGATCGCGCCGCTAACGCTCGCAGTGGTGCTTTGCTATGATCGCACCCCGTCCCGGCCCCCTCTCCGCCGAACGCCGCGACGACGACAGCGAGACCTCGCTGCGGCCGCTCTCGCTCGCCGATTTTACCGGGCAGGCGGCGGCGCGGGCGAACCTCCAGGTCTTCATCAACGCGGCCAGGACGCGCGGCGACGCGCTGGACCATGTCCTGTTCGTCGGCCCGCCGGGGCTGGGCAAGACCACGCTGGCGCAGATCGTGGCGCGCGAACTCGGCGTCAATTTCCGCTCGACCTCCGGCCCGGTGATCGCCAAGGCCGGGGATCTGGCGGCGCAGCTCACCAATCTCGAAGAGCGCGACGTGCTCTTCATCGACGAGATCCACCGGCTCAACCCGGCGGTGGAGGAAATCCTCTATCCGGCGATGGAGGATTACCAGCTTGATCTGATCATCGGCGAGGGCCCGGCCGCGCGCTCGGTCAAGATCGACCTGCCGAAGTTCACCCTCGTCGGCGCGACGACGCGACAGGGCCTGCTGACGACGCCGTTGCGCGACCGCTTCGGCATCCCGATCCGGCTGCAGTTCTACACGGTCGAGGAGTTGCAGGGCATCGTGGCGCGCGGCGCGCGCGTGCTCGGCGTCGGCATGTCCGAGGATGGGGCGAACGAGATCGCGCGGCGTTCGCGCGGGACGCCGCGCATCGCCGGACGGCTGCTGCGGCGGGTGCGCGACTTTGCCATCGTCGATGGCGATCCGGTGGTGACGCGCAGCGTGGCCGACAAGGCCTTGTCGCTGCTCGATGTCGACGCGATCGGCCTCGACACCATGGACCGTCGCTACCTCACCACCGTGGCGATCAATTTCGGCGGCGGTCCGGTCGGGATCGAGACCATCGCCGCCTCCTTGTCCGAGCCGCGCGACGCGATCGAGGAGATCATCGAGCCCTTCCTGCTGCAGCAGGGCTTCATCCAGCGCACCCCGCGCGGGCGGCTGCTTACGCCGCATGCATTCCGCCATCTCGGCATGCCGGAGCCGAGCCGGGATGCGGCGCAGTTCGGGCTGTTCGGGGATGGGGAGGAGTGACAGTCCACCTCCTCCCCGTCCGCGTCTACTACGAGGACACCGATTTCTCGGGCGTGGTCTATCACGCCTCCTATCTGCGCTTCATGGAGCGCGGGCGCACGGAGCTGATCCGCTCGCTCGGCGTCGAGCAGCGAGAACTGTTCGACGGCGACACGGCGCTGGGCTTCGCGGTGCGCAGGATGACGATCGATTTCATTCGGCCCGCCGTGATGGACGACCTGTTGACGATCGAGACGCGTTCGGTCGCGGCTCGCGGCGCTACCATGGATGTCGAGCAGCGCATCCTGCGCGGCGAGGAGGTTCTGGTCACCGCGCAGGTGCTGGTCGCCTGTGTCGGCGGTGGGCGGGCGCGGCGGATTCCCGACGGGTTGCGGCAGCGCCTGATGCTGCCGGATTGAAGCATCGACGGCCGCGCCCGACCATGTTAGCGCTCCTTACATGAGCTGGAAGCGCACCCCTCCCGATCCGTCACGCGGCTATCACCATGGCAACCTCAAGGAGGAGCTTGTCCGCGCGGCGCTTGGGCTGATTGGCGAGAAGGGTCCGAACGGCTTCACCTTCGCGGAAGCCGCGCGTGTTGCTGGCGTCAGCCCGGCCGCGCCCTACCGGCATTTTCGCGACAAGGACGCGCTGCTCGCGGACGTCGCGACGCGCGGCTTTCAGGCCTTCGAGGCCGCACTCGCCCGCGCCTGGGACCAGGGCCGGCCGGATCCGGAGACGGCGTTCCATCGGCTGGGCCGCGCCTATCTCGCCTTCGCCCATGACGAGCCGGCCTATTATTCGGCGATGT
Source organism: Rhizobiales bacterium CCH3-A5 (assembly GCA_001556025.1). Lineage (GTDB taxonomy): Bacteria > Pseudomonadota > Alphaproteobacteria > Rhizobiales > Beijerinckiaceae > Allobosea. The sequence continues at coordinate 30,291 of LSIB01000007.1, read as the reverse complement.
TCGAGGCCGGTGTCCCGCTCGACGCGAGCCCCGAACTGCGTGCGGCGGCCGACCGCGCTTTCCAAGGCCTGCGCTCGGCTTCGGAGGCGCTGATCGCGCTGCTGCCGGCCGGAAAACGTCCGCCTGCGCTGATGATGGCGCTGCATGTCTGGGCGATGTCGCATGGCGTGGCGGCGCTGTTCGGCCGGGCGGATGGCGGCCGGCGGCCGCTGCCGATGTCGGCGGCCGAGCTGCTGGAGGCGGGCATGCTGGTGTATCTTCAGGGGCTCGGGCTCGGGCGCGACAAGGCCGGCTGAGCCTATTGAGTTTCCGGGGCGGCCGTCGGCTGAACCCGGACCCATGACCGGGCTCAATACATTCGGTGCATCGGCGTGCTCGCCCCGTCCTGGGTAACGGGTGCTTCGCCGCGCGAAGCCCCGGAATGACAAGGGAAGCCGCTGACCAACAAACTTCAACCGCCGCACCCGCCGATCTTGACAACCCGCTCGACCACATCCATTTATGTAAATGTGATTTACATTCACGTCAGAGAGGGAACGATGCCGATCGTCGCGAAGCTGGACGAGTTTGGGAGAGGGGCCTGGATCGCCTTCGCGGTCCTCGGCTTCATCGTGTGGTGGCCTCTGGGTCTCGCGACCCTGGCCTTTGTGATCTGGAGCGGACGCATGGGATGCGGATATGCCGGCGCAGGGCGCCATGAGTACAAGATGAGCCGCCTGCAGGAGAAGATGGACCGCCTGCGCCAGCGCATGGGCGGCGGTGAAGGCGGCGAGCGTGGTTTTGGCGGCGGCGGCTGGCATCGCGGCCCGTCGAGCGGCAACCGCGCCTTCGACGAGTACCGTCAGGAGACGCTGCGCCGGCTCGAGGACGAGCAGCGCGAGTTCCAGGACTTCCTGGGCCGCCTGCGCATGGCCCGCGACAAGGCCGAGTTCGACCAGTTCATGGCCGATCGCAGGGCCGGCGACGCCGTGCCTCCGCCGGCCGCCTGAACCTCCGCGCCGATCCGTTCGGCCGAAGATTGACGCCCGCTCCGGGAAACCGGGGCGGGCATTTTCGCATGTCGCGTATTCGCTGCCGCAGTGTTGCAGATGCGCCATGTATACCCGGCATTAACCTTGCTGGAGGCTTAACTCGAAGGGAAACATGCGTTTCGCAGGAAACCCCCGCTTGCGCCCATCTTTCGCCGGATTCCCAAGCGATTGAGGGCCTTGTCAGTTTCCCGGAAGCGCAGATCGGGCGGCGGCGCGGGGTCACCCTGCGACGCGTGCGGCGGGACATGGCCAAGAGAATTGGTTTCTCAGGCCTGACTCCGCCGCGATGCAAGAAGGAAGACCAGATGAACCCGGCCGAGATCGCGCAGGCGGCTCCGCAGATCGACATGTCGTTCTGGTCGCTGTTTTGGCATGCCCATATCGTCGTCAAGCTGGTGATGATCGGGCTGCTCGGGGCCTCGGTCTGGTGCTGGTCGATCATCGTCGACAAGACGCTGCTTTATCGCCGCACGCGCCGGGACATGGACGCCTTCGAGGAGGTGTTCTGGTCGGGCCGTTCGCTGGAGGAACTCTACCGCGACCTGTCGGGCAAGCCCGTCAACGACATGGCCGCCGTCTTCGTGGCGGCGATGCGCGAATGGAAGCGCTCCTTCGAGAATGGCGGGCGCTCGGTCGCCAGCCTGTCGCAGCGCATCGACAAGGTGCTCGACGTCACGATCCAGCGCGAGGCCGAACGGCTGGAAGGCAAGCTGCTGGTGCTCTCGACCATCGCGTCGGCTGCGCCCTTCATCGGCCTGTTCGGCACGGTATGGGGCATCATGAACTCCTTCACCGCCATTGCCGTCTCGAAGAACTCATCGCTGGCGGTCGTTGCGCCCGGCATCGCCGAGGCGCTGTTTGCCACCGCGATCGGGCTGTTCGCCGCGATTCCGGCGCTGATGGCCTACAACAAGCTGCAGTCCGAGGTGGCCAAGGCGCAAAACCGGCTCGAGGCCTTCGCCGACGAGTTCTCCGCGATCCTGTCGCGGCAGATCGACGAGCGGCTGGCGGCTTGAAGGGATAGCGCAATGGGCATGTCTGCAGCATCCGGCGCGAAGTCCGGCGGAAGACGGGGGCGACGGGGTCGTCGCCACGGCGCCATCGCCGAGATCAACATGACGCCGTTCATCGACGTGATGCTGGTGCTGCTGATCATCTTCATGGTCGCAGCCCCTTTGATCGCGACCGGCGTGCCGATCGACCTGCCGCAGACCGGCGCCAAGCCGATCAATGTCGACCAGAAGCCGATCACCATCGCCATCGACGGCAAGGGCCAGATCTTCCTGCAGGACCAGCCGACGCTGGAGCCCGATCTCGTCGGCAAGCTCCAGACCCTAACCAACCAGGGTTACGAGCAGCGCATCTACGTGCGCGGCGACCGGCAGATCGACTACGGCCGCGTCGCCTCGGTGATGTCGACGATCACCTCGGCCGGTTTCAAGAAGGTCGCGCTGGTCACCGAGCCGGCGCGTTGAGGTTGTTGCGAGCGGGGATGTTCAGGGCGTGAAGCTGTCGACCTCCGAACCGGGCATGGTGGTGTCCGCGCTGGGCCACGCGACGTTTCTCGTCGCGGGGCTTCTGGCGTTTTCATCGCCTGCGCCGCTGCCGGAGAACGAGGAGGCGATCGCCGTCGAGGTGGTCGATCCCAGTGCGCTGAACCAAGTCACGCGCGGCGAACGCCAGGCCCAGAAGGTTGAGGCGCAGCCGATCCAGCGCGCCGAGCGCCAGGCTGAGATCGTCGAACGCAAGGAGGCGGGCGAGGCCAAGGTCGATACGCCGGCTCCACCGAGCCGCCCGGTCGACCTCAAGACGGCCGACGACAATGCCGCAGCTCCGCTGCCGCCCTCGCGAACCGCGCTGCTGCCGAAAACAGAGCCGCAGGTGAAGCCGCCCGAGCCGGCGAAACAGCCGCCGCAGAAGAGCGAGGCGCAGGCCCAGGCCGAGGCGCAGCAACGCCGCGACGAATTGGCGAGGCTTGCCGAGGAGGCCGAACTCGCCTCGAAAGCGCGCAAGGCCGAGGAAGACGCCAAGGCCGCCGCCAAGGCGAAGGCCGAAGCCGAAGCGGCGCGCGCGGAAGCCGCGGCCAAAGCCAAGGCGGAAGCGCAGGCGAAGGCGGAAGCCGCCGAGGCCGCGAAGGCAAAGGCCGAGCTTGCGGCCAAGGCCAAGGCGGAAGCCGAGCAGACGGCCAAGATCGCGGCTGCCGCCAAGGCCAAGCAGGAAGCGGAGGCCAAGGCGAAGCGCGAGGCCGAGATCGCCAAGAACTTCAATCCGACCGACATCGCCAAGCTGCTTCAGTCGAAGGAGCAGGCGCAGTCCTCGGGCTCGGCCGCGCCGCAGATCAACCGCACCGCCTCGCTCGGCACCGAGCGCGGGGCGTCGCAGAAGCTCAGCCCGTCGCTGCGGGCGCAACTCGTCGGCATCATCCAGGAGCAGCTTCTGAAGTGCTGGAACGTGCCGATCGCGCTGGCCAACAGCCGCGCCCAAGTGGTGCCGCAGGTGCGCATGAAGCTCAATACCGACGGCTCGCTCGCCGGCCAGCCCGGCGTCGTCAACTCCTCGTCGGATCCGCTGTTCAGGGTAGCAGCCGATTCGGCTCTCACCGCGACCCGCCGCTGCGCACCATTGCGCATTCCGGCCCAGTTCGCCTCCTATTATGACGACTGGCGCGATGTCGTCGTCAATTTCGACGCAAGGGACATCCTGTGACCCTCATTTCCACGCATCTTTCCTCGCCGGGCCTGACCCGCCGCCGCGCGCTCGCGCTGGCGGGCGCCTCGCTTCTGGTTCCGACCATCGCGAAAGCCGAACTCGTCATCGACCTGCGCGGCGGCTCGTTCCAGCCGCTGCCGATCGCGATCGCGGATTTCGCGGGCGAGGGCGGTGTGCTGGTCTCCGGCGTCATCACCAACAACCTGCGGCGCTGCGGCTATTTCACGCCGATCGACAAGGGCCGTCATCCCGACAAGAGCCCGCCCTTCGATTCCGTGCCCCAGTTCGAGGCGTGGAAGGCCGCAGGCGTGCAGGCGCTGGTGACGGGCCGGGTCTCGCGCGACGCCTCGGGCCGGATCAAGGCCGAGTTCCGGCTCTGGGACGTCACCACCGGCACGCAGACCGACGGGCAGCAATATTTCACCGATCCGAGCAACAACCGCCGCGTCGGGCACATCATCTCGGATGCCATCTTCAGCAAGATCACGGGCGTGGGCGGGTTCTTCGACACGCGCGTCGTCTTTGTCGATGAATCGGGCCCCAAGGAGAACCGCCGCAAGCGGCTGGCGATCATGGACCAGGACGGCGCGAATGTGCGCTACCTGACCGATGGTTCGGTCTCGGTGGTGACGCCGCGCTATTCGCCGGTGTCGCAGGAGGTGACCTATATGTCGCAGCGGCTGGGCGAGCAGCCGCGCGTGCATGTGCTCAACATCGAGACGGGGCAGCGCCAGATCGTCGGCAATTTTCCCGACATGACCTCGAGTCCGCGCTTCTCGCCGAACGGGGCGCGCATCGCGCTCTCGCTGCAGCAGGGCGGCAACGCCAATCTCTACGCCATGGACATCGGCTCGCGCTCGACGACGCGACTGACCTCGACGGGCGCGATCGACACCTCGCCGTCCTATTCGCCCGACGGTGCGCAGATCGTCTTCGAAAGCGACCGCGGCGGCTCGCAGCAGCTGTACGTGATGCCGTCGAGCGGCGGGGAGGGCAAGCGGCTCTCCTTCGCGCAGGGCTCCTATTCGCAGCCGTCATGGTCGCCGCGCGGCGACCTGATCGCCTTCACCAAGCGCACCGGCGGCGGCTTCGCCATCGGCGTGATGCGACCCGACGGCACGGGCGAGCGCCTGCTGACCGAAGGCTTCCACAACGAGGCGCCGAACTGGGCCCCGAACGGGCAGTACATCATGTTCTTCCGCGATCCGGGCGGGCAGTCCGGCGGCAAGCTCTACATGGTCGACATCACCGGCCGCGTCGAGGCGCCGGTGCCGACGCCGGCCTTCGCCTCCGACCCGACCTGGTCGCCGCTGCTGACGGCGGCACGCTGAGCCGCCTTCCATCGGCCGTTCGACCAGAGCGCCGGCGGAACTTTTGCTCCGCGCCGCCGTCTTCTCGTCACAGGCCTTCGTCACTCAGGGCCTGCGCGAGGCAAACCGAACCGTGATGACCCATCACCTGACCGACGATGCCTATGGACGCGTCGAGCGGCCGCGACGGCGTTACGGGCTGGTCGCAGGTCTTGCCGCCGCATTGCTGCTCGTCGGCTACTGGCTCTCGCCCTATGTCGCGGCGACACGCTTCGCGCTCGCCGTGCAGTCCGGCGACAGCGCGGGCGCGATCGCGCGGATGGATGTCGCGGGCCTGCGCAACAGCTTCGCCCGCCAGATCGTACAGGCCTATCTCGCGCGGAATCCCCAGTTGCGGAACATCGATCCGCTGAAGCGCCAGGTGATCGGCGGCGTCGCCACCGGCTATGTCGCAGCGATCGTCGCCGATTATCTGACGCCCGAGGCGCTGGCTGAACTGCTGGCGCAAGGACGAACCCGCTCGGCCGCCGGTGCGCTGGTCGGCGACAGCGCCGCGCTTCCGCCGATCGACGGGATAGGCCGTGCCTTCGACCTGTTCATGGCGTCTGGTTTCACCGGGCTCGACAGTTTCGCGGTCCAGCCCGAGATGACCGGCTACAAGCTGAATTTCGGCCTGCGCGACTGGCGCTGGCAGTTGCGTTCGGTGCTGCTGCCCGAGGCGATGATCAACCGTCTCGCCGACGAGTTGACGACGCGGACGGCGGCACGGCCGTGAGCGACGCCGCTCGCGCAGCGATGCGCCGACGCAACACCTCCTGAAATGACACATCTGCCTGCAATTGATTAACCATACGCCGCAATGCCGCCATTTCGCCTTGCTTTGGCAAGTTGTCGTTTAGGTTGACGCTTCATTGCTGATGGCCTGTCGCAAGCGTTTTTCTCTGTTGAGCCAAGCCTCGCAATTCTGATCGTCCCAATTCTGATTGCCCCGGAGTCACACCATGCTCGCCACCCTCTTCGCAAGCGGTCGCGCCGTCCGCTTCGCCGCCGCCATCGCCGCCTCGCTCGCTCTCGGCGCCTGCGCCAACACCCAGAACGCGGACGGCTTCGGCGCCGGCGGCGCGGCCACGCCCGGCAGCGCACAGGATTTCGTGGTCAATGTCGGCGATCGCGTCTTCTTCGAGACCGACTCGACCGACCTGACCCCGACCGCAACCGCCACGCTCGACAAGCAGGCTGCGTGGCTGCAGCGCTATCCGCGCTACACCTTCGTGGTCGAGGGCCATGCCGATGAGCGCGGCACGCGCGAATACAACTTCTCGCTCTCGGCCCGTCGCGGCCAGACCGTGCGCGACTACCTCGCCTCGCGCGGCATCCAGGCCAACCGCATGCGCATCGTCTCCTATGGCAAGGAGCGTCCCGTCGCGGTCTGCAACGACATCTCCTGCTGGTCGCAGAACCGCCGCGGCGTGACCCTGCTCGACGGCGCCGGCGGCGTCTGAGCTTCACCAATCTTACGAAGGCCGGTGTTTCCGCAGCGGAAATGCCGGCCTTTTCATATTTTGGCCGTGGTGACAGCGTGTGATACTGCACATGCGAAACGCGAACTGGTCTGAAACGATGTTCCGGAATCCCGCCGCTCGCGGCATCGGCCGCCTTGTCCTGCAAGCCGTCTTCGGCGTGCTGCTGCTCGCGGCCGCGCCCATGAGCGCGACGGCGCAGGACGCGGCCGATCTGCTCGTCCGCACGAACCGTCTGGAGAACCAGCTTCGCCAGCTCTCGGGGCAGGTCGAACAGCTTCAGTTCGAGAACCGGAGGCTCACCGAGCAGTTGAGCAAGTTCCAGCAGGATGTCGATTTTCGCCTGAACGAGCGCGGCGGTGCGCGGGCCCCCCAATCGGGGCCGGCCGCGCAGCCGGCCCCGCGCCAGCCCGTGCCGCAGCGGCGCGGCGATGCGTTCGACCCGAGCCAACAGCAGGGAGCGGCAGGCGCGCCGCGCCCGCTCGGTGGCGGCACGATCGGCGGCGTCATCGAGGAGGATTTCGGAGGCAATCAGGGCCCGCTCGATCTGCAGGGCGTCGGCCGCGGCGTGCCGCAGGGCGCCCTGCCGCCGGCGGGTCCGCGCAGCGGGCCGAGCGTCGCCGCGGCATCGGGACCTGCGACCGCGAAGGACGCCTATGACATCGCTTACGCCTCGATCCTGCGCAAGGAGTACGAGCAGGCCGAAATGGGCTTCCGCCAGTTCCTGCAGAGCTATCCGCGCGACCGGCTCGCGGTCGACGCGACCTACTGGCTCGGCGAGACCTATTTCCAGCGCCAGCGCTATCGCGAGGCGGCCGAGCAGTTCCTGAAGATCTCGCGCGACTCGCCGCGCGCCAGCAAGGCGCCCGAGAGCCTGCTCAAGCTCGGCATGGCGCTGAACGGGCTCGGCGCGCGCGACCAGGCCTGCGCCACCTACGCCAAGGTCGGGGTGGATTATCCCACCGCCTCGAACGCCGTGCGCCAGGGCGTCGAGCGCGAGCGCCGCCGCTCCGGCTGCGCTTGAGCGGGCCCTCGCCGCCAGCCAAGGCCGCCGCGCCGATCGCGGCCGACGAGGCGGCGGCGCTGTTTGCCGATCTCGAACCCATTCCCCGCCTGCTGGTCGCCGTGTCCGGCGGGCCTGATTCCGTGGCGCTGCTCGGGCTCCTGAGCGAATGGGCGGATGTGCCCGGACGACCCGCACTCATGGCCGCGACCGTCGATCATGGCTTGCGCAAAGGCTCGGCCGAAGAGGCCGAACGCGTTGCCGCCCTGTGCCGAAGGCTCGGCGTGCCGCATGCGACGCTCCAGTGGACCGGGCTCAAGCCGCGCACAGGCTTGCAAGCGCAGGCGCGTTCTGCGCGCTACCTCCTGCTCGGGAACGAGGCGCAGCGGCTTGGCGGAGCAGGGCTCATCACCGCTCACACCGCCGACGATCAGGCCGAGACCATCCTCATGCGAATGGCGCACGGTTCCGGTCCGGCCGGGCTGATCGGCATGAAGGTGCGCAGCGAGCGGGACGGGTTCGTGCTGTTGCGGCCGCTTCTCGGCGTCACCAAGGCGCGTCTCCTTGCGACCGCTCAGGCGCGCGGGCTTCCCTTCGTCACCGATCCGAGCAATGCCGAGCCGCGCTTCGAGCGCGTGCGCTGGCGCGCGCTGCTGCCGGTCCTGGCGGGGGAGGGGCTCGACGCCGTGCGGCTTTCCGTGTTGTCGCGGCGGCTGGCGCGGATGGAGGCGGCGCTCGAGCACCATGCGCGCCTGTTGCGGGCGAGCCTGGCGTTGCCGGCGACGGCGCCCGACGCAGTGCGCATCGCCTTCGCGCCACTCGCCGACGAGCCCGAGGACGTGGCGCTGCGCGTGCTCGCGGCCACCGTCGCGGAGGTCGCCGCGCTCGGCCCGATGCGGCTGGAACGGCTCGAAGCCTGCATTGAGGCGCTGCTTTGCGCGGCCCGCGAGGGCCGTGCCATCACCCGGACATTATCGGGGTGCGTGCTCTCCTTGTCGCGTTCCGGCGTGCTGACGATCCGCCGGGAGGGGATGCGACGACGTGGCGTTCACCCTGCGGCATCGTAAAGCGCGACGAGGCGGCCTGTTTCCCTTGGCAAGGGGGCGTGCCGCACATAGATTGCACTCTGCAAACCTTTGGCCTCTCCCGTATTTTCGGCAGGCCCGATCGGACTGGTGATGAATCCGAACTTCCGCAATTTCGCCCTCTGGGTGGTGATCTTCCTGCTGGTTCTGGCGCTCGTGACGCTGTTCCAGTCGCCGAGCCAGCGGGCGAGCACGAACGAGATTCCCTACAGCCAGCTCATCAACGAGTCGGAGGCCGGGCGGATCGCCAATGTCGTGGTGGCGGGGCAGGAGATCACGGGCACCTTCTCGGATGGCCGCAGCTTCGTGACCTACGCGCCCTATGGCGATCCGCAATTGCTCAAGACGCTGGCGATGAAGGGCGTTCAGGTTTCGGCCCGCGCCCCGTCGGAGGGCACGCCCTGGTTCATGGCGCTGCTGGTCAATTCGCTGCCCTTCGTCATCTTCATAGGCTTGTGGATCTTCATGTCCCGCCAGATGCAGAACGGCGCGGGCCGGGCAATGGGGTTCGGCAAGTCCAAGGCCAAGCTCCTGACCGAGGCGCATGGCCGCGTGACGTTCGAGGATGTCGCGGGCATCGACGAGGCCAAGGAGGACCTGCAGGAGATCGTCGAGTTCCTGCGCGATCCGCAGAAGTTCCAGCGGCTGGGCGGGCGCATTCCGCGCGGCGTGCTCCTGGTCGGCCCTCCGGGCACGGGCAAGACCCTGACCGCGCGCGCCGTCGCTGGCGAGGCGAACGTGCCGTTCTTTACGATTTCGGGTTCTGATTTCGTCGAAATGTTCGTCGGCGTCGGCGCGAGCCGCGTGCGCGACATGTTCGAGCAGGCCAAGAAGAACGCGCCCTGCATCATCTTCATCGACGAGATCGACGCCGTTGGCCGCCATCGCGGCGCCGGATTAGGCGGCGGCAATGACGAGCGCGAGCAGACGCTGAACCAGTTGCTGGTCGAGATGGACGGCTTCGAGCCGAATGAGGGCGTGATCATCATCGCCGCGACCAACCGGCCCGACGTGCTCGACCCCGCGCTGCTGCGCCCGGGCCGCTTCGACCGCCAGATCGTGGTCCCGAACCCGGATGTCGCCGGCCGCGAGAAGATCCTGCGCGTCCATGTCCGCAAGGTGCCGCTGGCGCCCGACGTCGATCTCAAGGTCCTGGCGCGCGGCACGCCCGGCTTCTCCGGCGCGGATCTGATGAACCTCGTCAACGAGGCGGCGCTGCTGGCGGCGCGGCGCGCCAAGCGCATGGTCACCCATGCCGAGTTCGAGGACGCCAAGGACAAGGTCATGATGGGCGCCGAGCGCAAATCCATGGCGATGTCCGAGGAAGAAAAGAAGCTGACCGCCTATCACGAGGCCGGACATGCCATCGTCGGCCTGTATGTGCCGGCCGGCATCCCGGTCCACAAGGCGACGATCATCCCGCGCGGGCGCGCGCTCGGCATGGTCAAGTTCCTGCCGGAGGGCGACCGCTACTCGATGAAGTTCAAGGAGTTCACCTCGCAGCTCGCGGTGGCCATGGGCGGTCGCGTGGCGGAGGAGATGACCTTCGGCATGGAGAACGTCACCTCCGGCGCGACGGGAGACATCCAGCAGGCGACCAAGATGGCCAAGGCCATGGTCACGCAGATGGGCTACTCCAAGGAACTTGGCATGGTCGCTTATGGCGACAATCAGGAGGAGGTGTTCCTGGGCATGTCGATGGGCCGCAGCCAGGCGATCTCGGAAGCGACAGCACAGAAGATCGATTCGGAAGTGCGCAAGCTCGTCCATCAGGGCTATCTCGACGCCCAGGCGATCCTGACCGAGCATCACGACCAGTTCGTCGCGGTGGCCGAGGCGCTGCTCGAGTTCGAGACGCTGACCGGCGACGAGATTCGAGACCTGATCGCGGGCAAGCGCCCGGTGCGCGACGACGCCGACACGCCCTCGACGCCGCGCGGCTCGGCGGTTCCCAGCGCCGGCCGAGGCCGAAAGCGCGGCGAGCCCGATGCGCCGCTGGAGCCGCAGCCGCAGGCGTGACCGATCCGGTCGATTTACAGGATGAAGGCGGCCCGCAGGGGCCGCCTTTTCCTTTTGCCGTCGGGACTGCGTCTGCGGTCAGCGACAGTCCTTGATCGGCATCCGCTTCAGCCGGAAGACGTCGTCGCCAGCGCCCCGGTTGAGACTGCGGTCGGGGCCGCCGGCGCATCCGCCCGAGACGGTGAAATGCTGGTTGCCGCCCTTCTTGCCGATCAGGATGGTGTCGGCTTCCTCGCGGGTGAGGGTGAAGCCGCCGCCATCGCAGCTTCCGGCCGAGCAGTAGATGTCGCCGCCGTCGCGGATCGTGCAATTCGGCCCGCCGACGAAGCGCCTCGCTCCGCTATCGCGATAGGTCACGATCAGCGTCGCATAGGCGGTGCGGCCGTCCTTGGCCTGATGGAGCCGGTTCCAGCCAGCATCGAGCCGCAGGCTCGGAAAGTCGCGCAGAAGCCTGACCGAGGTCACGCTCTGGCGCGGGTTGGCGCGCAGATACGCCGCGTCATAGCGACGGGCGTAGCAGAGCGGTTCTCCCGGCGGAAAGACCTGGTCGAGTGGGCCGGTAGCGGGCTGCGCGCGCACGGACCCAAACGCAGCGAGGAGAAGCGGCGCTGCCGCGAGCCAGACGGGCCTGTGCATCAGCGGCACTCCTTCACCGGCGCCCTATCGAGCACAAAGAGCCTGTCGCCTGTCGCATCGCCGAGCCAGTAGACGCCGGCATCGCTGTCGCAGCGCCGGCCGATCCCGGCAGCGTCGGGGACGAAGCGGCCATCGACCGGCCCGCCGATTCGGATCGTCAGCCGGCCGTCGCCGCCGGGCACGACGTCGATCGAGCCCCGGCCGCAGACCGAGGCGCATTGCAGGAAGGCCTTGTCGTGGCCGCCCTCGTCGGCGTCGCGGGAGTTGCAGTCGAACGTCTCCGGGCCGGCGCGCGCACCACTTCTGAGGCGCAGGGTGAGGCGCAGGCCGGTTTCCGGCGCTTCGGGCCCATCGATAGCCTCGCGGGCCAACTCGGCGTTGCCGCGCAGCAGGTTCAGCTCCGCGACGCCCTGGCCCCGGTTGCGGGCGAGGTGGTCGGAATCGTAGACGCGGCGGAAGCAGCGTTGTTCGTTCTTCGGGAAGGCGCGCGCCTTGTCGTCGGCCTGCGCGGCGGCGGGCAGTGCGGCCCAAAGCCAGCTCGCTGCCGTTACGGCGATGGCCGCGGCGAGCCGCACCGCGCGCCGGCCGTTTACATTTGCATTGACCATGTCCGCCCCTCGTGCGGCGCCACGATACGCTTCGTCACAATTCGTGAGAAGGCGGAAACCAATTCCGGCTATAGAACGGGCGCAAATCACGCGGTTTCCCGCGCCCGGACCAGACGAGCATGACACGCAAATACTTTGGAACCGACGGCATTCGCGGCCGCGCCAACGGCGTCATCACCGCCGATCTCGCCCTCAAGGTCGGCCAGGCCACCGGCATCGCCTTCCGCCGGGGCGAGCATCGCCACCGCGTCGTCATTGGCAAGGATACCCGGCTCTCGGGCTACATGATCGAATACGCCATGGTCGCCGGTTTCACCTCGGTCGGCATGGATGTGATGCTGCTCGGCCCGATGCCGACGCCGGCGGTCGCCATGCTGACGCGCTCGATGCGCGCCGATCTCGGCGTGATGATCTCGGCCTCGCATAATCCTTACGAGGATAACGGCATCAAGCTGTTCGGGCCGGACGGCTACAAGCTCAGCGACGAAGTCGAGGCCGAGATTTCGGCGCTGCTCGATTCCGACCTGTCGAAGAAGCTCTCGACCTCGCCGACGCTGGGCCGGGCCAAGCGCATCGATTCGGTCCATGCCCGCTACATCGAGTTCGCAAAGCGCACTCTGCCGCGCAATATGAGCCTCGAAGGCCTGCGCATCGTCGTCGATTGCGCAAATGGCGCGGCCTACAAGGTGGCGCCCGAGGCCCTCTGGGAGCTCGGCGCGGAGGTGATCGCCATCGGCGTCGAGCCGGACGGCTTCAACATCAACAAGGATGTCGGCTCGACGCATCCGGAGGCCTTGGCGCAGAAAGTGCGCGAGTTGCGCGCCGATGTCGGCATCGCGCTCGACGGCGACGCGGACCGCGTTCTGATCGTCGACGAGCAGGGCCAGGCCGTCGATGGCGACCAACTCATGGCGGTGATCGCGCGCTCCTGGCAGGAGGATGGCCGCCTCTCGCAGCCCGGCATCGTCGCGACCGTGATGTCCAATCTCGGCCTCGAGCGCTATCTCGCGGGGCTGGGGCTAAGCATGGCGCGCACGGCGGTCGGCGACCGCTATGTGCTGGAGCACATGCGGGCGCATGGCTTCAATCTCGGCGGCGAACAGTCGGGCCATATCATCCTGTCCGACTACGCCACCACGGGCGACGGGCTGGTCGCGGCGCTGCAACTGCTCGCCGTGGTGAAGCGGCAGGACAAGCCGGTCTCGGAGGTCTGCCACTGCTTCGAGCCGCTGCCGCAGATCCTCAAGAACGTCCGCTACGGCCGGGGGCAGCCGCTCAAGGAGCAGCCGGTCGTCAACGCCATCGAGGCCGCGACCCAGATGCTCGGAGCGGCGGGCCGCCTCGTCATCCGCCCATCGGGCACCGAGCCGGTGATCCGCGTGATGGCCGAGGGCGACGACCGTGACCTCGTCGAGCGCGCGGTGGACGATGTCGTCGATGCGGTGACGAAGGCGGCGGCTTGAGAGGCGGCTGCCGGACCAGATGCCCCGCGCCGAATACGTTGACCACAGCGCCGTCTTCACCGCTCGTTAAGTATAACGCAGCCGTCAACGCTTTTTTGAGGTTAAGCGTTAGGGTTAAGTCTCGTTTAAGAAATCACTGGCATCGTCCTTCTCGTCGGTAACTCGCGCGGGCTTGCGTTTCTTGCGCTGCGCAAACACGAAGGACACTGCCATGGGCAGCCTGAAAACCCTCGCTTTGGCAGGCGCGATGGCCGTCAGCGCGTCCGCGCTCGCCAACGCTGCCGATTACCCTTATGCGCCTCCGCCTCCGCCCCCGCCGCATGAACCGCTTGGCCTGAAGGGCTCGATCGGCGGCGGCTGGTATCTGCGTGGCGATGTCGGCGTCAGCGCCGTCACCGTTGGCAAATACGACCAGCAGGAGGCGCGTCAGGCCAACGCCACCTTCTTCGGCAAGGAGGAGCGCGGCAGCGCCTTCTTCGGCGGGGCGGGCGTCGGCTATCGCTTCAACAACTGGTTCCGCGTCGACGGCACGTTCGAGTATCGCGGCGGCTCGACCGTCGGCGTCAGCGACAGCATCGACTTCACCAACAGCTTCGGCCGGCCCGGCCGGCTGACCAACACCTATAAGGGCAACCTGACCTCGATGGTCGCCCTGTTCAACGCCTATGTCGATCTCGGCACCTGGAACTGCCTGACGCCCTATATCGGCGCCGGTATCGGTTATGCCAGCAACACCATCTCCGGCCTGACCGACCAGGGTATCAACTACCCTGATCCGACCGGCGCGTTCTCCTCGGTCATCCAGCCGACGCTGGGCACCGCCTCGAAGGGCGACAAGTCGGGCGTGGCCTGGGCGCTGATGGCCGGCGTCGGCTACGAGGTGAACAAGAACCTCACCCTCGAAGTCGGCTATCGCTACCTCAATCTCGGCGACGCGCAGTCGGGCCCGATCCGCAACGCCTTCCGCAACGAGAGCTACGGGCCGCTCAAGGCCAAGGAAATCGACAGCCACGATATCAAGATCGGCATGCGCTGGAATTTCGGCGAGCCGGAGTGCTGCGGCCCGGTCGAGCGCCCGGTCGCCTACGCGCCGGCCCCGCATGTGGTCCGCAAATACTGATCCTTCTGGACGCTGATGACCATGACGGCGCGGGCTAAAGCCCGCGCCGTTTTCGTTTCACCCGCTCAGCGCAGCAGCGATCGTCCGGTCATCTCGGCCGGCTGCATCACACCCAGCAGCGCCAGCAGCGTCGGCGCGACATCGGCGAGCCTGCCGTCGGCCAGCGCCTGGGACGGTCCGCCGATCAGCATTACCGGCACAGGATTGGTGGTATGGGCGGTGTGGGCTGAGCCGGTGAGCGGATCGACCATCAACTCGGCATTGCCGTGGTCGGCGGTGACCAGGAGTGCCCCGCCGGCCTGCTTGATCGCCTTCGCGATACGGCCGAGCCCGGCATCGACCGTCTCGCAGGCCGCAATCGCGGCCGGCAGCACGCCGGTATGGCCGACCATGTCGGGATTGGCGAAGTTCAGCACGATCAGGTCGAAGCGGCCTGACTCGATCGCCTCGACGGCGCGGTCGGTCAAGGCCACCGCCGACATCTCCGGCTTCAGGTCATAGGTCGCAACCTTCGGGGAGGGCGCCATGACGCGCTCCTCGTCAGGATTGGGAACCTCGTCGCCGCCGTTGAAGAAGTAGGTGACATGGGGATACTTCTCGGTCTCGGCCAGCCTGATCTGGCGCAGCCCGGCGCTGGCGACAGTTTCGCCGAGCCCGTGGGCCAGGCTCTGCGGCGAAAAGAGCTGCGGCATCAGCGCGTCGAGCTCTGCGCCATAGGAGGTCATGCTGACCGCGCCGGCGAGTTTGGGCATGCGAGGGCGCGCAAAGGCGGCGAAATCCGGCTCCAGCAGGGGCGAGAGGATCTCGCGGATGCGGTCGGAGCGGAAATTGAACGAGAGCAGCCCGTCGCCGTCCCGAACGCCTGAATAGCCGCCGATCGCGGCCGGGATGACGAACTCGTCGGTCGTTCCCTCCGCATAGGCGCTGGCGATCGCCGACTGCGCATCGGCGAAGCGACGGCCCTCGCCGAGCGTGATCGCAGCCCAGGCCTTTTCTACGCGCTCCCAGCGATGGTCGCGGTCCATCGCGAAATAGCGGCCACTGACGGTGGCGATGCGCGCTCCTTCCGGCAGTCCGGGTTCGAAGCTCGCGAGAAAGCCGGCGGCCGATTGGGGCGGCGTATCGCGCCCGTCGGTAAAGACATGCACTGCGACCGGGATGCCGGCCTGCGTCAGCACGCGGGCCAATGCCAGCGCGTGGTCCTGATGCGCATGGACGCCGCCGGGAGAGACCAGCCCGATCAGATGGCAGGTTCCGCCGCTGGCGCGCAGCGCGTCGATCAGCCCGGAGGCGTCCACGCGCGCCGCGATCGAGCCATCGGCGATCGCGGCGTTGATCCGGGGCAGGTCCTGCATCACGACGCGGCCGGCCCCGAGATTGAGGTGGCCGACCTCGGAATTGCCCATCTGCCCGTCAGGCAGGCCGACATCGAGCCCCGACGTCTTCAGGAAGGCATGTGGAGACGAGGCCCAGAGCCGGTCGAAATGCGGCGTATGGGCCAGCCTGACCGCATTGTTCTCGGCTTCCTCGCGCCACCCCCAGCCATCGAGGATCATCAGCATCACGGGGCGGATCGGCATGGTGGACCTTCAGGGCATGGCATTCCGGAACAGCCGCGCGATAGCACAGGCATCCCGCGCATGCGAGACAGACGCGCCTTGCGCCGCCGGCATGGCCGGCAACGCATTCTTGATGGGCGCAAGCATCGGCCGCTGCCTATGCTGCGCGCCGAACCGGCCGGATGGCGCCGGGTCTGGGAGACGACGCTCGTGATAAAACTCTATTACCACCCCTCGCCGAACCCCGCGAAGGTCGCCCTGTTCCTCGAGGAGACGGGCACGCCTTACGAACTCGTGCCGGTCGATACCCGCAAGGGCGATCAGTTCAAGCCGGAGTTCGTGGCGCTCAACCCCAACGCCAAGACGCCCGTGCTGACCGATGGCGACGCGACCATCTTCGACAGCAACGCGATCCTGCTCTACCTCGCCGAAAAGACCGGCCAGTTCCTGCCGGAGAACACGCCCAAGGCCCGTGGCGAGATGCTGTCCTGGCTGATGTTCGTCGCCACCGGCATCGGGCCCTATTGCGGGCAGGCGGTGCATTTCTCCCGCTTCGCACCGGAGAAACTGCCCTACGCGATCAACCGCTACGCCCGCGAGGCCGAGCGCCACTGGGGCATCATCGATGCGCAACTGGCCAAGCGCCGCTACATGCTGGGTGACGCTTATACGCTGATCGACATGTCGGTGTGGGGCTGGGCGACGCGGCTGGCCTTTGCTATCGGCGATGACTGGGCTGCGATGTTCCCGCATGTGAAGCGCCATCTCGACGAGATTTCGGCGCGGCCGGCGGCGCAGCGCGCGGTGGCGCTGAAGGACCGTTTCGCGTTCAAGACGGAATTCGACGACGAGGCGCGACGAATCCTCTTTCCGCAGAACGCGCATCTCGTCGCCTGAGACGTCATTCCGGTCGCCGCCGGTCGCAAGCTCCTTGCGTCAGGCGGCGATAACGAAATCGAAGCGGCCGAGCCGGCCCCCTTGCGCCGGGCTCAGCCGCATCAGCAGGCTGCGGTCGAAGATGCCGTCGCGCGCATTGGCAGCCTCGTCGGGAAAATAGAGCTGCGTCGTCAGGACCGGCCCGTTGCCGGCCCTGACCTTGACGTGGAAATGGCGTGTCCGACCCGGATAGAGCCCCGGCACGCGGGTGACGAACTGATAGCGCCCCTGCGCGTCGCTGAACTGGTGACCGCGAAAGCGGAAGCCGGCATTGTCGTACTCCCCGGCGCTGTCGGCATGCCAGAGATCGAGCAGCGCGCCCGGCACCGGCCGGCATGTCCGCGTCAGCACGAAACCCGAAAGCACCAGCAGGTCGCCCGGTCCGTCGCCGCGCAGATCGGCCTTCGCCGGGGAGGCCGGCGTGAAGAACGGCCCTTCCGTCTGGCGCTTCGTCGCGGCGGCGGGAGCGCCGCAGGACGGGGTCAGCGGCAGCGGCTCGGCTTGCGCGCTCGCATCGCGCGGCAAAGCCAGCGCCGCCAGCCCGGCGGCCGAGAGGCTGGCGATCAAGTGCCTGCGGTCGGGGTCGTCCTTTGCCATGGTCAAGCTCTCCACGTCGGATTCGTGAAACCGGCCCGTCGTCGCTGCGCGGTCCGCAAGAGTTCGTTAACATCCCGACGATCAGGCCATGGCCTGGCGCAGGCCGAAATATGTCAAAATCGTGGCGAGATCTGTCCGAATAACTTAACAGTTCTTAGGAACTGCCGTGAATAGTCCATTTCTGGGACGATCACGGATGCGTGATCTCGCGCAATAGCTCAAAATCGACGCATTTGCCTGCGGGTGTTGCACGAATGCGATAGCGCCCGGACACGGTCTGCGTCATCAGATTGGCACGCGACAACCACCGCCTGACAAGCGCCAGCAGTTCTTCGGAGTTCCCATGACCAAAGGTATCCTCGCCACCCTGGCGCTCGTTGCTCTCGGCGGCACCGCCTTCGCGGCCGACCTGCCGTCGCGCAAGGGCCCGGTCTACGCCCCCGTCGCCCCTATCTTCACCTGGACCGGTTTCTATGTCGGCGTGAACGCAGGCGCCGTCTTCACCGACAACACCATCCGCACCGAAGGCACCGCGCCCTTCACCATCGGCAACGTTCTGGCCGAGCGCCGCCCGTCCTCTATCGGCAACGATGAGGTCGGCTTCATCGGCGGCGCTCAGATCGGCTACAACTATCAGATGGGCGCGCTCGTCATCGGCGCCGAGGCCGACATCCAGTACACCGACATCAACTCGCGCACCTCGCGCGTCGGCACCAGCGGCGCCAACTCCGTCTTCAACCAGGAGATGGACTATCTCGGCACGGTCCGCCTGAAGGTCGGCTATGCGATGGACCGCTTCATGGTCTACGCCACCGGCGGTCTCGCCTATGGCGACGTCTCGAACCGCGCCACCTTCTTCAACGCCGCCGTCCCGACGCAGGTCGACTATATCGGCCGCTCGAGCGACGTCGAAGTCGGCTACACTGTCGGCGCCGGCCTCGAATATGCCTTCACCAACAACCTCTCTCTCAAGGCCGAGTACCTCTATTACGATCTCGGCACCAAGAAGGTCCCGGTCGTGCAGCAGAACCTTGCGCTCGCTCCCGGATCCTATGTCTCGCGCTTCGACAATGACGGCCACATCGTCCGCGTCGGCCTGAACTACCGCTTCAGCACCTTCTGAGACCCTCCGTCTCGGACGTTGTCGTCAGGCCTCCGCTTCGGCGGAGGCCTTTTTCGTTTCGCAGCGTATCGCCGACCGACTCAGGCATGGCTTTCCGCCTCGCGCTCGCGCAGCGTGGCGAGCGGGGCGTCCAGCGTGAACAGCACACCGTCCGTCAGATAGGCGGTCTCGATCAGGCAAAGGGTCGAGGGGAACGAGCGCTCGATGAGCCGCGAGCCGAAGCCGCGCCGCGTCGGGGCCTGAACCGTCGGTCCGCCGCTCTCCTGCCAGCGCAGCCTGAACTGCTTCTCGCCGTCGATTTCGTCGATCCGCCAGTTCAGCCGGACCCGGCCCGTAGCGTTCGAGAGCGCGCCATATTTCACGGCGTTGGTCGCCAGTTCATGCAGGATCAGCGTCAGCCCGAGCGCAGCCTTGGGGCCAAGCGCGATCTCGGGGCCCGCTGTCGTGAAGCGCTCAGGCTCGCCCTGGATGCCGATCACGCTCTCGACGATCCCCGCGAGCGAGGCATTGGCCCAATCGCCGCCCACGAGGAGGTCGTGCGCGCGAGATAGCGCGGCCAGGCGGGCGCCAAAGGTCTCGCGGGCCAGTTCGAGTGACGGTGCATTGCGCAGCGTCTGAGAGGCGATGGCCTGCACCATCGCCAGCGAGTTCTTCACGCGATGCGCCAGCTCCTGCATCAGCAGGGCCTGGCGCGCCTCGGCCTCCTTGCGCTCGGTTACGTCGAGATGGGCGCCGATCAGGCGTATCGCCTTGCCGGTCTCGTCGCGCTCGATCTGCGCCAGCGCCGAGATCCAGCGCAACTGCCCGTCGCTGGGGCGGATGATGCGATACTCGGCCTGGTAGTCACGCGATGTCCCCAGCACCGTTTCGCGAAAATGCGCCTCCGTCGCGGCGCGGTCCTGTGGATGGATGCGCGCGACCCAGTCCTCATGGCTTTCCTGCACCGCATCGGGCGGCAATCCATGGATCAGCAGGTACTCCGGCGAGCGCCGGTTGCGGAAGCCGTCGCGCAGATCGACTTCGAGCCCGCCGACCCTGCCGATCTTCTGCGCCTGGGCCAGTTCCTGCTCGCGGCGGCGCAGGGCCTGCTCCGCCGCATCGCGCGCCTGCCGCGCATTGATGACGCCGGTCGTCTCGAAGACGACCGCGAGCACGCCGAGCACCTTGCCGTCCTCGGCGAAGATCGGACTGTAGTCCACGTTCAGCCAGACATCCTCGGCAATGCCATTGCGATGCAGCACCACCGAGAGATCGCGATATGAGAGCGGCTCGCCGCCGCGATAGACCGTGGCCATCACCGTATGGTGCAGCTCGGTCACCTCAGGCCAGGCGTCGAACAGGCTGCGGCCGAGGATCAGCGGGTGCTTGGCGCCGGCGATCACGGCATAGGCGTCGTTATAGAGCAGGATGCCGGTCTCGCCCCAGAACATCACCATCGGAGCGGGCGAGGCCAGGACGAGCTGCAGCGAGGCCTTGAGTGGCGCAGGCCAGGTCGCCGGCATACCGAGCGGACATTCTCCCCCGCTCCAGCGGCGCAGCATGGCGCCGACCTCGCCGCCGGCCACCGGCCAGTTCGTTTCCTTCATGGCCGCTATCCCCTGCGCCCGTGATCTTCCGGCCGCGACGAGGCAAGCCAGCGACAAGGTCCGTGACAAAATGCGAAGGCTTTCGCAAGCCGTGGACCGCCGTTTCCGCCTGCATAGCAGCCGCGCCGCTCGCCAGACCGATCAAAAGACATTCCGGGCTCTGATCGTCGTCGGGAAAGCAGTGGCAGCAGCTGCGGTTTCGCGGCAATGTCGCGACAACGAATCCGCGCCTGCCATCCCGGCCAAAGGCGTCGGAGCACTATTTGAGCATGGTTCGATCCGGACAGTGACGCCCACCGTCCGGACCATGCCAGGGGAGAGGAATGCCGACCGATATCGAGATCGCGCGCGCCGCGACGCTTCAGCCGATCGCCGCCATCGCCGGGAAGGCCGGCATCGCGCAGGACGCTCTCAATCCCTATGGCAAGCACATCGCCAAGGTCGACACCTCGGCGATCCCCGGCTTCGCGGACAGGCCCGACGGGCGGCTGATCCTGGTCACCGCGATCAACCCGACGCCGGCCGGAGAGGGCAAGACCACCACGACGGTCGGGCTCGGCGACGGGCTCTCGCGCATCGGCAAACGCTGCATGATCGCGCTGCGCGAGCCCTCGCTCGGTCCCTGCTTCGGAGTGAAGGGCGGCGCGGCGGGCGGTGGCCACGCCCAGATCGTGCCGATGGAGCAGATCAATCTGCATTTCACCGGCGATTTCCACGCCATCACCTCGGCCCACAACCTGCTCGCGGCGCTGATCGACAACCATGTCTACTGGGGCAACGCGCTGGGGCTCGACACCCGTCACATCGCCTGGCGGCGCGTGATGGACATGAACGACCGGGCATTGCGCCAGACCGTCTCCTCGCTCGGCGGGGCGAGCAACGGCTTCCCGCGCGAGGACGGCTTCGACATCACGGTGGCGTCGGAGGTGATGGCGATTTTCTGCCTCGCCACCGACATGGCCGATCTGGAGGCGAGGCTCGGCAAGATCGTCGTCGGCCGGACCCGCGACAAGCAGCCCGTCACCGCCGCCGACCTGAAGGCCACGGGCGCGATGAGCGTGCTGCTCAAGGACGCGGTCATGCCCAATCTCGTGCAGACGCTCGAGGGCACGCCGGCCTTCGTCCATGGCGGCCCCTTCGCCAACATCGCCCATGGCTGCAATTCGGTGATCGCGACCAAGGCGGCGCTGAAACTCGCCGACTACGTCGTCACTGAAGCCGGATTCGGGGCCGATCTCGGCGCGGAGAAATTCTTCGACATCAAGTGTCGCAAGGCCGGCCTGAAGCCGGCGGCCGCCGTCATCGTCGCGACGGTGCGGGCGCTGAAGATGCATGGCGGCCTGGCCAAGGACGCGCTCGGCAAGGAAGACCTGACAGCGCTCGAAGCCGGGCTCGCCAATCTCGCCCGCCATGTCGAGAACATCCGCAAGTTCGGCGTGCCGCCGATCGTGGCGATCAACAACTTCACCAGCGACACGGCCGCCGAGCATGCGCTGATCGCGAGCTTCTGCCGCAACCATCTCGGCGTCGAGGCGGTGATTTGCCGGCACTGGGCCGAAGGCGGGGCCGGCACCGAAGAACTGGCGCACAAGGTCGTGGCGCTGGCCGAGAGCGGCGAGGCCGATTTCGCACCGCTCTACCCGGACGCGATGCCATTGCGTGAAAAACTCGGCGCGATCGCGCGCGAGATCTACGGAGCGGCCGGCGTCGCCGCCGACGCCAAGGTCAGCGCCCGCTTCGCCGAACTGGAGGCCGCCGGCCATGGCGATCTGCCGGTCTGCGTGGCGAAGACGCAGTATTCCTTCTCGGCCGACCCGACCCTTCGTGGCGCGCCGAGCGGCCACATCGTCAACGTCCGCGAGTTGCGCCTCTCGGCCGGGGCGGGCTTCGTCGTCGCGATCTGCGGGGACATCATGACCATGCCCGGCCTGCCGCGAGCGCCGGCGGCGGAGCGGATCCATATCGATGCGCAGGGGCGGATCGAGGGGCTGTTCTGACGGACCATCTCTTCCCGTCATTCCGGAGCAGGCCGCAGGCCTGAGCCCGGAATGACGGCGGCGGCGTCACCCGAACGCCAGCTGCACCTTCATGGCCCGGCTCTTGTCGGCGGCGAGGTCGAAAGCCTCGACCGCGCGCTCGACCGGGATCGAGGCTGTCAGCAGTGGCGCGAGGTCGATGTCGCCGGAGCCGATCATCGCCACCGCCCAGTCGAACTCCTCGTGGAATCGGAACGAGCCGCGCAGGTCGAACTCCTTGGCGACGAGCACGTTCATCGGCAGGGTGAAATTGCCGCCGACGCCGATCTGCACGATCACGCCGCCCGGCCGCACCACGTCGAAAGCGCCGGTCAGCGCATGCTGGTTGCCCGAGGCCTCGAACATCACGTCGAACGCGCCTTTTTCCGCGCCGTATTCGGCCTTGAGCCGATCCGGCTGCGCCATCGTGTTGATCGCGGCGGTCGCGCCCATGGTCAGCGCCGTCGGCAGCGGCCCGTCGACCACGTCGGTCGCGACGATCTCGGCGGCGCCGGCGGCCTTGGCCGCGACCATGGCGAGAATGCCGATCGGGCCGGAGCCAGTGACGAGCACGCGCTTGCCGAGCAGCGGGCCGGCGCGCTTGGCGGCGTGGAGGCAAACCGAAAGCGGCTCGGCGAAGGCCGCCATCGCGGCGCTGACGCCGGCTGCGACCTTCACGGCCTGCCGTTCCTCGCAGACCAGCACGTCGCGAAAGCCGCCCTGGACATGGGGGAAGCGCATCGCCGAGCCGTAGAACAGCATGTCCGTGCAATGCTGCTGCTGGCCGCTCTGGCAGTAGCGGCAGCGCCCGCAGGCGCGGCTCGGATTGACCGCGACGCGATCGCCGGGTTTCACGCGCGAGACCTCGCCGCCGACCGCCTCGACGACGCCGGCGATCTCGTGGCCGAGGATCATCGGCTCGCGCACGCGGATCGTCCCGAAGCCGCCATGCAGGTAGTAATGCAGGTCCGAGCCGCAGATGCCGCCGGCCTCGATCCGGACGCGGACATCCAGCGGACCGGGCTCGGGCGCGCTCGTCGCTTCGACGCGCAGGTCCTTCTCGGCGTGGATGACGACGGCGCGCATGGCGGTTCTCCCGGCGCAAGGCTTGGCGGCATAGCCCGCCCTTGCGATTGTCTAATCGTTTGAATGATGCTTAGCGAAACCGACCCCGACCGGGCAAACCAAAACCGTCCGGTCAGATAAAAAGCGAGGATATGCCGATGTCGCTCTCCCTGTTCAGTCTCGAAGGCAAGGTCGCACTGGTCACGGGTTCGGGGCAGGGCATTGGGCTTGCCATCGCCGAAGGCCTCTCGCAGGCAGGCGCGCATGTCGTGCTGAACGGGCGCGACCGGGCCAAGCTGGAAGCGGCGCAGAAAGCGATCGCGGTGGCGGGCCGCAAGGTCTCGATCGCGGCCTTCGACGTCACCGACCAGGCGGCCGTCGAGGCCGGCGTGGCGGCGGTGGAAGCCGAGGCCGGACCGATCGACATCCTGATCAACAATGCCGGCATGCAGAAGCGCGGGGCCTTCACCGAGTTCCCGGCCGAGGACTGGCACCAGGTGATGGCGACGAACCTGCATTCGGTGTTCTACGTCACGCAGGCCGTCACGAAGCGCATGGTTCCGCGCAAGCGCGGCAAGATCGTCAATATCGGCTCGGTGATGAGTGAACTCGGCCGGCCGACCATCGTGCCCTACACCGCCAGCAAGGGCGCGGTGAAGCTGATGACGCGCGGGCTCGCCGCCGAACTCGGCAAGCACAACATCCAGGCCAATGCGATCGGCCCCGGCTATTTCGCGACCGAGATCAACAAGGCACTGCTCGCCGACGAGGCCTTCACCGCCTGGGTCGCGAGCCGTACGCCGGCCGGGCGCTGGGGCGAGACGAAGGAGCTGGTCGGCGCCGCGATCTTCCTGTCCTCGGCGGCCTCGGACTACGTCAACGGCCATCTGCTGATGGTTGATGGCGGCATGACGGCGGTGGTCTGAGCGCTCAGGCGCGGCCCTCGCGCGCCTTGCGGGCGCGCGCCTCGAATTCGGCGCGGATCGCCTCGATCTTGTCCTCGTCGAGTTCCTCTAGATCCATCAGTTCCTCGCGCGCGCCCTCGATCTTGGACAAGAGTTCGTCGAGCTTGATCTGCATCGCCGCAGTGTCGCGGTTCTGGCTGTTCTGGATGATGAACACCATCAGGAAGGTGACGATGGTGGTCGAGGTGTTGATCACCAGCTGCCAGGTGTCGCCGAAGCCGAAGAACGGCCCCGACAAGGCCCAGATCACGATGATCGCGACTGCGACGAAGAAGGTTTGCGGCTTGCCTGCCCAACGCGCCGTGGCCTGAGACATCCGTGTGAAGAGCGATCGGTCGGTGATCGGGTCGGTCGGCGAGGGCATGGCGCGATATCCGTGACGAGGCCGCGCGACTATCGCGCCTTGCGCCGGCAGATATCAACCGGCGGGAGCGTCGCGGCGCCGCCCCAGAAAGGCCCGTACCGCCGGGTCGTCGGCCAGCCCGATCGCGCGGTCGAACGCCAGGCGGGCCTCGGCCTCCAGACCAAGCCGCTGCATCAAATGGGCCCTCAACGCCCAGAACGGCTGATAGGACGCGATCTCCGCCTCGGGCAGCTCCGTCAGCAGCGCAAGTCCGCGCTCTGGCCCGAAGGCCTCTGCGAAGGCCGCGGCGCGGCTGACCAGCACGCCTGTCGTGGGCGCGAACCGGGCAAGCCCTTCGTGCAGTTGCGCCAGCGCCTGCCAGTCGGTGCGGCCCGAGACCGCGCGCGCGGCATGGACCGACTGGATCGCGGCCTCGAGCTGGAAAGGGCCGATGCGGCCGAGCTTCGCGGCCTCGCCGAGCGTGGTTTCGGCCTGCCCGATCATCGCACGCGACCAGAGCGTCACATCCTGTTCGGCGAGGGGTACGAACGCGCCCGCTGCGTCGCGCCTTGCTGCGCGCCGCGCCTGGCAATGCAGCATCAGCGCGAGCAGTCCATGCGTTTCGGGTTCGCGCGGCAGCAGGCCGGCGACCAGGCGGCCGAGCCAGATCGCCTCCTCCGCGAGGCCGCGACGCTTCGGGTCTGCACCTGCGACATCCTCCCAGCCGCTGCCATAGGTGGCATAGACCGCCTGCAGCACGGCATCGAGGCGAGGCGCGAGTTCGCTCTGCTCGGGCACCGCGAAGGCGATGCCGGCGTCCCTGATTTTGGCCTTGGCCCGGACCAGACGCTGGCCCAGCGCCGCAGGCGAGGTCAGGAAGGCGGCCGCGATGCGGGCAGCATCGAGCCCCAGCACCGTCTGCAGCATCAGCGGCGTCCGAGCCGACGCGTCGATCGCGGGATGGGCGCAGACGAAGAGCAGCTTCAGCCGATCATCGGGAAAAAGCGCGGGTTCCGCCATGGCGAACTGGTCCGAGAGGAGTGTGAGCGTCGGCTCGGCGTCGGCGCGGACGGTCTGCGCGCGCGCGCGGTCGATCAGGACGCGCCGCGCCGTGGTCAGCAGCCAGGCCTCCGGCCGCGCCGGCACGCCGGAGATCGGCCAATGTTCCAGCGCGGCACGGAACGCGTCGGCGAGCGCGTCCTCGGCAGCCGCGAGATCGCGCCATTGCCGCGCCAGCAGCGCGACGAGCCGGCCGTAGGAGGCGCGGGCAGCGAACGCGGCCGCCGCGCGCGCTTCCTGGTCATGGTTGGCCGTCGGCGCCATCAGGCCGGCGGTTGCGGTGTAGGCGGCAGCACCGGGCGGACCTCGGTCGAGCCATAGGCCGCCGAAGGACTGCGCGCCGCCCAGTCCAGCGCCTCGTCGAGCCCCGGCACCTCGATGATGAAATAGCCGCCGAGCTGCTCCTTGGTGTCGGCATAGGGGCCATCCTGGACCTGGCGCTTCCCGTCGCGGATGCGCACCATGGTCGCGGTCGACGGCGGCTGCAGGCCGTTGCCGCTGACGACGACGCCCGCCTGATTCAGCGCGCCGATATAGGCCATCCAGGAGCCCCAATAGGCCGGAGCCTTCTCGGGATCGTCGCGCAGGTCGAATTCGGCCGCGTTCTCGCGGAAGATCAGCATGTACTGCATGGCTTGGCCTCGTCATGGATGCCGGAGAACCATCCCCCGGCTGCCATGATGACGTCCAGTCCCGTGCGATTTCGACATGCGCGTCAAAAAATCTGCGAGGCCCATTCCGTCATTGCGAGCGTAAGCGAAGCAATCCAGAAGTTTGCGCGAGACGCTGGATTGTTTCGCTACGCTCGCAATGACGGGGTGGCGCTCACGCCTTCAGCTTCTCCGCGTGCCAGGCGATGTGCTGGGCCATGAAGGTCGAGACGAAATTGTAGGAGTGGTCATAGCCTTCCCGCATCGTCAGCGTCAGCGGGATGCCGGCTGCGGCGCAAGCCACCTCCAAGAGTTGCGGGCGCAGGCCTTCCTCCAGAAAGCCGTCCGCCGTGCCCTGATCGACCAGAAGATCGGGAATGCGATGGCCGTCGGCGATCAGCAGCGTCGAGTCGTAAGCGCGCCAGGCCGCCTCATCCGGGCCGAGATATTTTTCCAGCGCGGGCCGCGACCAGCCGGCGGTCGAAGGCTGGCTGATCGGCGCGAAGGCGGAAACCGAGCCATAACGGTGCGGGTTCTTCAGCGCGAGCGTGATCGCGCCATGGCCGCCCATGGAATGGCCAAAAATGCCCTGGCGACCCATGTCGAGCGGGAAGTGCTCCGAGACCAGCGACGGCAGCTCGTCGCGGATATAGCTCTCCATGCGATAGTTTTTCGCCCAGGGCTCCTGCGTCGCGTCGAGATAGAAGCCCGCGCCCGAGCCGAACTGCCAGTTCTCCGGCTCGTCGGGCACGCCGTCCCCGCGCGGCGAGGTGTCGGGGCAGATGATGGCGACGCCATTGGCGGCCGCGGCCGCGCGGTACTCGCCCTTGTCCATGACGTTCTGGTGCGAGCAGGTCAGGCCCGAGAGGTACCACAGAACCGGAACCGGCCGCTCCTCGCTCTGCGGCGGCAGAAAGATCGCGAAGGTCATCGGGCAGGCGCAGGTCTCGCTCTGGTGGCGATAGACCCGCTGCGAGCCGCCGAAGGCCTTTGAGGAGGAGAGGAGATCCATCGGGTGTCCTTTTTGCTGGGTGCTCATCGCACCCTCCGCCGTCATCCCGGACGCAGCGAAGCGGAGCTCCGGGATCCATCATAGAGTGCCGAGACGCCCGATGATGGATCCCGGATCTGCGCGGCTGACGCCGCTTGTCCGGGATGCCGGCGTGCTTGATGACCGGCCGATGCGGCCAGAAAGAGACCGCTCAATACACCACCACGCTCCTGATCGACTTGCCCTCATGCATCAGGTCGAAGCCGTGGTTGATCTCGTCGAGGGCAAGCTTGTGCGTGATCAGGTCGTCGATGTTGATCTTGCCCTCCATGTACCAGTCGACGATCTTGGGCACATCGGTGCGCCCGCGCGCGCCTCCGAACGCCGTGCCCTTCCAGACGCGACCGGTGACGAGCTGGAACGGACGGGTCGCAATCTCCTTGCCGGCCTCGGCGACGCCGATGACGATCGATTCGCCCCAGCCGCGATGGCAGCATTCCAGCGCCTGACGCATCACATTGACGTTGCCGGTCGCATCGAAGGAGAAGTCGGCCCCGCCGCCGGTCAGATCGACGATCGCCTGCACGACCTTGTCGTTGCCGACCTCCTTGGGGTTGACGAAGTCGGTCATGCCGAACTTGCGCGCCATCTCCTGCTTGGCCGGATTGATGTCGACGCCGATGATCCGGTCCGCGCCGACCATGCGCGCGCCCTGGATGACGTTGAGGCCGATGCCGCCGAGGCCGAAGACGACCACGTTCGCGCCCGGCCAGACTTTCGCCGTGTAGATCACCGCGCCGATGCCGGTCGTCACGCCGCAGCCGATATAGCAGATCTTGTCGAAGGGCGCGTCCTCGCGGACCTTGGCCAGCGCGATCTCGGGCAGAATGGTGAAGTTCGCGAAGGTCGAGCAGCCCATGTAGTGGAAGATCTCGCCGCTGTCGCAGGAGAAGCGCGAGGTGCCGTCGGGCATTACGCCTTGCCCTTGCGTCGAGCGGATCGAGGTGCAGAGGTTGGTCCGGCGCGAAAGGCAGCTTTTGCAGGCGCGGCATTCGGGCGTGTAGAGCGGGATGACGTGGTCGCCGGGCTTGAGCGAGGTCACGCCCGCGCCGACCTCGCGCACGATGCCCGCGCCCTCATGGCCGAGGATCGCCGGGAATTTGCCCTCCGAATCGAGCCCCGACAGCGTGTAGGCGTCGGTGTGGCAGATGCCGGTCGCCATCACCTCGACCAGAACCTCGCCGGGCTTGGGCCCGCCGATCTCGATGGTCTCGATGGTCAGCGGCTTGCCAGCCTCCCAGGCGACGGCGGCGCGTGTCTTCATGGTCTTGATCCTCGGCATGAGCGGCCGAGACTGAGCGTCGGCCGCCGCATCAGGGCCGGTCGGCAACCGTCTTGTCAACGGAACACATTGTCATTCCGGGGCAAGGCCAAAGGCCTGAAACCGGAACGACAGAGCGTCAGAAACTGTACGCCGCCTTCACCTTCACCAGATGCTGGCTGAAATTGACGAGGTCGAGATCGCCCGGCTGGCCCTTGGCCTTGCCGGCGAGCTGGACATTGTAGGCGGCCGAAAGCGCGAGCTGTTTCGTCGCCTGCCAGTAGACGCCCGGACCGGCGAAGGTGGCATAGCCCGCCTCCTTGCTGAAGCCGAGCGTATCGTAGCTGCGCTGGTGCCGGACCTCGCCCGAGAGGTAGATGCCCTCGACGACCTGCCAGGCGAGCGAGCCTCCGATGGTGAGCGTCGAGGAGCGCGCATAAGGCGTCGGGCCGGTCCAGGTCAGGTCCTGCGAGACGTTCAGCGCCGCATAGAGCTTGCCGGGCACCAGCGTCGTGTCGGCGAAGATGCGCAGGCCCGTATTGTAGCCGGTGAAGGGGCCGCCGAAGGATGGGTCGGTGCGGGTGACGCTCGGGTCGATCACGACGGTCAGGCCGATGCCGTGAACGTCGCGGCCCAGCAGCTTGTATTTGGTCTCGACGCCCGCGCCCCAGCCGCGCGCGTGATAATCGAAGCCGAGAATGGAGCCATCGGCGTAACCGCCGAGCAGATACGGCCCGATTTCGAGGCAGGGCAGGAGCCCGTACGAGCCCTGCAACTGGCCGACATGACCGTGGAAGCGGCCGCCACGCGCGCCATAGCTGCCGAGATAGGTCAGGCTCGGGCCGAACGAGCCTTTTTCGGCCACGTCGGACCCCGTGGTGAAGCCGAAGGCGTCGGTCGGGATGCCCTCGCTCTCTGAGCAGACCGAGGGCGGCGGCGCGAGGGCGGCAAGGCCTTTGCGCGAGGCAAGATCGGCGGCGGAGGCGAGCGAGGCCGCGAACAGGCCGCCGCCCGCGACAAGGGCGACGCTCAGGCCGCGACGATGATGAGACATGGCGGATTCCCCAGCACGACGCCCGCCGATCTTATGCAAATGCGAATGAATCGCAACAAGAATCTCGGCGGGACCTGACTGCGACGATGCCCGATCCGGTTTTGGCTGGCGAGAGGCGGCCGCTGCGCGCCGCCGCGATCTCGCGCGCTGTTGCGGCGCGGTCACGACCGTCCCGGCGGCGACAGGCCGGCCAGCCGCGCCGCGGCGACCGGCGCGATTTCCGCCAGTTCGGCGACCGGCTTCCAGGCGGCGGCATGGACCTCCTCGATCTGCGCCACCAGCGGCAGGGCCGGGTCGGCGAGGAAGAGATATTGCAGGTCGTGGTGGATATGGGCCGGCTCGCCCCGCGCCGCCTTGCCCGGCACGTCGTGGCTGTCGACGGCGAAGGGCAGGTCTCCTCCCTTGTGCCAGGGGTGCAGGCGCAGCCCCTGCACGCCGGTCTCCTCGACCGCCTCGCGCGCGGCCGATTCGTGGAAGGTTTCGGCCTCCTCCCAATGCCCGCCGGGCTGGAGCCAGCGCCCGA
>LSIB01000069.1 GCA_001556025.1 Rhizobiales bacterium CCH3-A5 | reverse complement strand
AAGGCCAACATTGCGCCACACCGTTGACAGGAGAACCGTCATGTAAGGACGAGGCCCGCATCGGCCAGAAGAACGGCCTGGTCCGGCAATGGGCCAGGCGCGGAACCAGGCCGCGCCAGCCCGCCGATCAGCGCTACGAGAGCGCCTATCTGTTCGGGGCGATCTGCCCGGCACGGGGCGTCGGCGCGGCGCTCGCCATGCCCTTCGCCGATACCCACGCCATGCAGGCCCATCTCGACGAGATCGCCAGGACGGTCGCAAAGGGCGCCCATGCCGTCCTGCTGCTCGACCGCGCCGGCTGGCACACGACCGCCAGGCTCGCCGTGCCGAAAAACATCTCGCTGATCTTCCTGCCCTCGCGCTCGCCCGAACTGAACCCGGTCGAGAACATCTGGCAGTATCTGCGCGCCAACTGGCTCTCAAACCGCATCTTCGACAGCTACAACGACATCATCGACGCCGCCTGCGACGCATGGAACCGCCTCGTCGAGCAGCCCAAGACAATCACATCCATCGGAATGCGCGAATGGGCGCATATCGGTCAAGAATAAGGGCCGTTGGTATGAGACATCCACCCTTCGTCTTTGCGAGCGCAGCGAAGCAACCCAGGGGGCGGTGCGAGACGCTGGATTGCTTCGCTGCGCTCGCAATGACGGTAAGGGCTCGACCGAAGTCCGTCATTCTCACAGGTCGAGGATACGCGTCTCATAGGCGTAGAGCCGGCGAAAACCGAGGCTTTCATAGAGCGCGATCGCGACCGCGTTGGTCTGGTCGACCTGCAGATAGGCCTGTCCGCAGCCCTGCACCCTCGCCCAGGACATAAGCCCCTCGACGAGGCGGCGGCCGAGGCCGCGCCCGCGATGAGCGTCATCGACCACGATCAAGCCGATCTCGGCCATGCCGCGCTCGGCGACACTCATGCCGTAGGCGACCGGCTCGCCGTTGAGCAGAAACGTTGCAAAAACGGCCGGCAGGCGCACCTTGCCGACGATGGCCGCGAGATGTTCGGCGTTGGTCTTGTTGCCGCTCTGGCGCGCCGCGACCCCGGCGATCCATTCGGCGCTCGGCCCGGTCTCCATCAGCAGTGCGGGGTGGAACTCCGGCGTCAAGGGCTCGAGCGGCGCGATTAGGCCGAAGGAGGCGTCCTTCAGGCGGTAGCCGCGAGCCAGCACCGCCTCGCGCGTCGTCGCTCCGGTCAGCGGGGTCAGGCGGATGCAGGGCGGCAGGCCGTCGGCGCGGTAGAGCTCCGCGATCAGGTCGAGCGTCGCCTCGTCCAGCTCCGCGCCCGGTCTCAGTGGCGTCGCGGCGTTGGCGCGGCCGGAGTATCCATTGGCGAAGCGGATCACCCAGTCGCCCATCACCAGCGTCGAGACTGCGGGCCAGGCGTTGACGATGCGGCGCTCGCATTCGAGCGCAAGCGCGAGGTCGCTCTCGCCGATCGGGGTCGTCATGGGCTTCCGGCCTTTCGCGGCGTCGGCCGCCAGCCGGGCGGCGCCATCTCGAAGCCAGCAAAATCGAAGCCCGGCGCGACGGTGCAGCCGACCAGCGTCCATGCGCCGAGCGAGGTCGCGCTCTGCCACCAGCCGGCCGGCACGACGAATTGCGGGCGCTGCCCTGCGGCGAGGTCGGTTCCCAGATGATGGGCCGAGGCGTCGTGACCGTTGGGGGAGACACTGATGACGAGCGGCGCGCCGGCATAATGGTGCCAGATCTCGGCGGCGTCGACGCGGTGCCACTCCGAGGTCTCGCCGACATCGAGCAGATAATAGATAGCAGTGGAATGGCCGCGTCCTTCGGGACCGGCCGCGTCGCGAAAGGTCTCGCGGTAATGGCCGCCCTCGGGATGGGGCTTCAGTTCCAGCAGCGCGATCACTTCGGCTGCGCTCAATCCATTCAGCGAACTCATCGCGGTTCAGAAGCGGTTCTTGGCTTCGCGCAGCGCGGCAAAAACCTCGCCGGCCGACGCGCCCGGCAGGTTGACCGCCGCCGCCAGCGCCGGCTCACCGGCCCGGAAGAACGGGTTCGTCGCCCTCTCCTCGCCGATGGTCGTCAGTGCCCAGAACCGACCTTCCGCCTTTGCGGCTTCCGCCTCGGCGAGCCGCGCCGCCACCGCCGGATTCGCCTTGTCCATCGCGGCGGCGAAGCGGGCGTTGGAGAGCGTGTAGTCGTGGCCGGCGATCAGCCTGACATCATCGGGCAGGGTCATGACGCGGCTGAACGAGGTCCACATCGCGCCCATCTGGCCGGGCTGGACGCGGCCGCAGCCCATCACGAAGACGACGTCGCCGACCAGCGCCAGCTTCGAGGCCGTGCTGGCGAAGGTCAGGTGGCCGTCGGAATGGCCTGGCGTGTGCCAGATCTCGAAGCTGCAACCGCCGAGCGAGACTCTGTCGCCGTCCTTCAGGATGCGGTCGAGCGGGGCCGAACCGGCGGCGTCTGCGGGGCCGCAGACCTTCGCGCCGGTCGCAGCCTTCAGCTCAGCGACCCCTTGCGTGTGGTCGGCATGGGCGTGGGTCACGAAGATGTCGCTGATCGTCCAGCCCTTTTCGCGCGCCGCCGCCAGAACCTGGCGGGCGTCGGGCGCATCGACCGCCGCGCAGGCCTTTGTCGCAGGGTCGAGGATCAGCGCACCGGCATTGTCGCTGAGCGTGCGGAAGATGTGGATGTCGAGCATGGGAGGCTCCGGAGGGCAGTCGGCCTTTAGTGGGGCACGGTCTCGACGGGATCAAGTCTTGGCACGTTTCCCGACTGCGCGTTGCCGACTGCCTATCCCCCGCACTCTTGCGCCTCGTCCCGCGCCACCACATCTTGCGCGGCCATGCCAATCGATGTCGTCGACCTGCGCGCCTTCTATGCCAGCCCGCTCGGGCATGTGGCGCGGCGTTTCGTCGGACGGGCGATGCTGCGCTTCTGGCCCGATTGCGCGAAGCAGCGCGTGCTGGGTTTAGGGTTCGCGACGCCTTATCTCTCCGTGCTCGGCGTCGGCGCGGAACGCACCATGGCCTTCATGCCGGCGGCGCAGGGCGTGGTGCATTGGCCGTCGGACGGCCTATCGGCCTCGGCACTGGTGGAGCCGACGCTGCTGCCCTTGCCGACGGCGTCGGTCGACCGCGTCGTGCTCGTGCACGCGCTGGAAGAGACCGAAAGCCCAGACGACCTGCTCGACGAGGTCTCGCGCGTGCTCTCACCCGGAGGCCGTTTGCTCGTCGTCGTGCCCAACCGGCGCGGCCTGTGGGCGCGCATGGACGGCACGCCCTTCGGCCATGGCCGTCCGTTCAGCCGCTCGCAACTGGAGGCGCTGATGCGCGGGGCGGAGTTTTCGCCCGAGAACTGGAGCGAGGCGCTTTATGTGCCGCCGCTGAAACGCAGGCTGCTGATGCGCTCGTCGGCGGCCTGGGAGCGGGTTGGGGCCGGGCTGTCGCTGCCTTTCGCGGGCGTGCATGTCATCGACGCGACAAAGCAGTTCTACCGGCGCATTCCGCTCAGGGCGACGCGGCGCAGCTTCGCCTTCCGGCCCATCCTGCTGCCGCAGCCCTCCGCCGCGCCCCGTCA
Source organism: Rhizobiales bacterium CCH3-A5 (assembly GCA_001556025.1). Taxonomy (GTDB): domain Bacteria; phylum Pseudomonadota; class Alphaproteobacteria; order Rhizobiales; family Beijerinckiaceae; genus Allobosea. The sequence goes on along the minus strand of LSIB01000069.1, from coordinate 3,881 downwards.
CGCAACCGAGGCGGACAAGCCGCCGCCGGGTTGACAAGCGCGGTTTCGCGCGGCCAAGGTCCGCCGCTTTTCGGCAACCCGGTCCGCCCTCATGCCAACCCTGCCGGCCCACCCGGCGCGGACCCCGAACTGGATCACGATGCGAAGCTATCTGGATTTCGAGAAGCCGGTCGCCGAAGTCGAGGCGAGGGCTGACGAGTTGCGCGCGCTGGAGGCCAAGGGCGAGGGCTATTCGCTGGCCGAGGAGATCGGCAAGCTCGACGCAAAAGCGAGCCAGGCGCTCAAGGATCTCTACGCCCAGCTTTCGCCCTGGCAGAAGACGCTGGTCGCGCGCCATCCGCAGCGGCCCCATTTCAAGGATTACTGCGCCGCCCTGATCACGGAGTTCACGCCGCTGGCCGGCGACCGCGCCTTCGGGGAGGACGAGGCGATCGTCGGCGGGTTCGGGCGGTTCCGGGGCGAGGCAGTCTGCGTCATCGGCCAGGAGAAGGGCGATTCGACCGAGACCCGGATCCGGCACAATTTCGGTATGCCCAAGCCCGAAGGATACCGCAAGGCGGTGCGCCTGATGGAACTGGCCGACCGCTTCGGGCTCCCCGTTCTGAGCTTCATCGATACTGCCGGCGCCTATCCCGGCATCGAAGCCGAAGAGCGCGGGCAAGCCGAGGCGATCGCGCGTTCGACCGAGGCGTGCCTCGGCCTGCGCACGCCCAGCGTCGCGCTCGTCATCGGCGAGGGCGGCTCGGGCGGCGCGATCGCGATCGCCGCCGCCTCGAAGGTCATGATGCTGGAGCATGCGATCTATTCCGTGATCTCGCCGGAAGGCGCGGCCTCGATCCTGTGGCGCGACACCGGCCGCGCGCAGGATGCGGCGACCGGCATGAAGATCACGGCGCAGGACCTGCTCAAATTCGGGATCATCGACCGGATCATCACAGAGCCCGTCGGCGGCGCGCATCGCGATCCGCAGGCGGCGCTGGCCCGTGCCGGCGATGCGCTGACCTCGTCCCTGGCCGATTTCGCGGGGATGAGCGGCGACGACATCGTCAGCCGCCGCGCCGAGAAATTCCTCGCGATCGGGCGAAGTCTGTGACGCATGGTCGTGATCGCGCCGGTTAGCGCTTTCTTGACCATGTAGCCATGTCAAAAGCCATTGTGGTAAGGAACGCTCAAGGCTAACGCTTCTACAAGAGTCACGACGGCACAATTTAGCCGTCTTGCACCGCCAGAGGTCGCAGCTTCGGCTGGCCGTTCGATGGGATCGACGACGTGGTATCCAGGAACTCGGCATTCAAGCAACTCGCGGTCGTGGCTTTTGTTGCATTGACCCTCGGCGCCTGCGAGGAGGATCGCTATCGCGGCTCCGCCCGGCATCACATTCCGATCCCCTCCGCCACCTACACGCTGATGTCCGAGAAGGGCATGAGCAAGGACCAGCCGATCCTGATCCGCTCCTACAAGAAGGAGTCGGAGCTCGAAATCTGGAAGCGCAAGGCCACCGGCGAATACGCGCTGTTGAAGACCTATCCGATGTGCCGCTGGTCGGGGCAGCTCGGCCCGAAGATCCGCGAGGGCGACCGGATGGCGCCGGAGGGCTTCTACGCCATCAGCCCGGCGCAGATGAACCCGAACTCGTCCTTCTACGTCTCGTTCAACATGGGCTATCCCAACGCCTATGATCGCTCCTATGGCCGCACCGGCGCGCATCTGATGGTGCATGGCGCCTGCTCCTCGGCCGGTTGCTATTCGATGACCGACGACCAGATGGGCGAGATCTACGCGCTGGTGCGCGAGGCCCATAATGGCGGGCAGAAGAGCGTGCAGATGCAGGCGCTGCCGTTCCGGATGACGCCGGAGAATCTCGCCAAGCACCGGATGGACCCCAACATCGCCTTCTGGAAGAACCTGAAGGAGGGCGCGGACTATTTCGAGGTCGCCCGCGACGAGCCGCAGGTTTCGGTGGCGGGCGGACGTTACGTCTTCAACCGCGACGCCAGCGGCCAGACGCTCGCCAGCCCATCGGTGGTCGAGGCCGTGCAGCGCAAGCGCCAGCAGGACGAGACGCAGGTCGCGGCGCTGGTCGCCAAGGGCACGCCGGCGGTCAAGCTGATCTATGACGATGGCGACAGCCATTCCTCGTTCAAGCGCGCGCTGGCGGCAAATGGCTCGGATTCGCTGAACCGCAGCGCTGCCTGGGGCTCGCGCGATGTCGGCGTCAGCCGGCCGGACGCGATCAGCACCGGCCCGCGCGTCGTCGTACTCGACAACAGCGGCAAGGCCCGCACCACCGTCCGGGCCGAATCGGCCGATAACGAGGCTGTGCTTGCCGCCGTCGCCGCCGCTGCCGAACCCGCAAAGGTCGAAGCGAGCAAGCCGGAGCCCGCCAGGCCGGCTGTCGCCTCGGCCGCAAGCCAGGTCGCCAAAGTGTCGCCGGGTGCGGCGCAGGCGGCTCCGGTCGCCGTTGCCCAGCCCGAGGCCGCGCAGCCTGAGACGAGCGCGCCTTTCTATCAGCGCGCTCTCAGCTTCGTGCCGCTGATCGGCGGCGGTTCGCAACCGCAGCCTGCTGTGTCCGCTCCGGTCGCATCCGTCGTGCCGTCTTCTCCGACCAGCATCCTGGCTCCGTTGCCGCCGCGGCGTGCCGACGGGTTGCGCACGACCCGGCTCGACCAGCCAGCCGCCGCCTATGCGAGCCAGTCAGCGACACGCTGATAGGTTGAGCGATCGGTCGTCGCGCGCGCGGGCGTGACGCAAATGCAACATACGCATGCTTTGTCGGCCGCGCCTGTTTCGGGGGCATGAAAACTCGGTCCGATAGACCTTTTTGCCTATTCTCTGGGCGATCTGCAAAAAACCTGTTCTTGCCGATTTTGGTCTTTGGCCGGCTTCATCATGGCGAAAGCGCGGCGATCTTCGCGCGGATTCGGTCATGTCACGGAGCTGAAGATGGCTTTTGAATTGTCCCGTTCGTCGGTTGCCGGCCTCGCTGTTTCGCTGAGCGTTCTCGCAGGCGCGGCCCAGGCCTCCGATCTGCCGAGCCGCAAGGGCGCGCCGATCGCTCCGCTGCCGCCAGCCATCACCTGGATCGACGCTGCGATCAGCGTCAAGGCGCTGACGGACTACAATTTCCGCGGCATCTCGCAGACCGACCGCAAGCCCGCCATCCAGGGCTCCGTCGAACTGCAATTCTACAACAACCTGTTTTATGTCGGCGTCTTCGGCTCCAATGTCGATCTGGCGACGAGCCCTCCCGCCGAGATCGACTTCTTCGCCGGCATCAGGCCGAAATTCGGCCCGGTCACCTTCGATATCGGCGTGATCCAGTATTACTACCCTGGCGAAAAGCAGTTCATCGACAATCTCGGCGTGTTCTGGACGCCGAAAAACACCGACTACACCGAAGCCGTCGGCAAGGTGAGCTATTCGAACGACATGTTCACCGTCGGAGCGAACGTCTTCTATGCCTGGGACTGGCTCGGGGTCGGCGCGAGCGCGACCTACGCCTCGGTTACGGCCAAGGTGAACATTCCGCAGGTCGAGGGCCTGGCGATCTCCGGCGAGCTCGGCCATTACTGGCTCGGGCGGACGAACCTCGCCATCTGGTCGACCAACCCGCCGACCAACCTGCCCGACTACGCCTACTGGAATGTCGGCCTCTCCTACACCTATAAGAACCTGACCGCCGACATCCGCTATCACGACACCAACCTGTCGAAGACCGATTGCTTCCTGTTGACGGCCGACCCGCGCGGCGTCGCGCGCGGCAATGCCGGCGGCCGCTTCTCGTCGAACTGGTGCAACCCCTCCGTGGTCGCCTCGCTGTCCTTCGATGCGGATTCCGATTCCGACCGGCCATCATTCCGATAATTGACCGGCCGGGATTC
>LSIB01000068.1 GCA_001556025.1 Rhizobiales bacterium CCH3-A5 | reverse complement strand
CCTACCGCTTCGCCGCCACCACCTTTGCGATCTCGGCGCGGCGTTCGGGGCTCATGCTATCGGCGCGCTTGCGCCCGCCCTTAGCGCCGAGCGCCTGCGCAGCCTTATCCTTGCCGTCGTCGGGTGTGGTGTCCTCGACCTCGCCCGTCGCGATCTGCATGATGTGGACGGCGTTGCCGATCACGTCGGCGGGGCGCTTCTCGCCTTTGGGGCCTTTAGGCATCACCTTTATCCTTCAACTCCGCCTTTGCCATTTCGATATATGGCTTCCGCTCCTCCGGATTCAGGGGGACCATGGTCGGAGAATCTGGGCTGGTCCGCTCTGTAAACGTGAAAGCGTTCCGACCGTCGTTGGTAGCCGTGCCCCACACGCGATCCTTGCGACCTCCGCCCTCAAAGATTTGTTTCGCGCGGTCCCATACGGCCCTATCAATTTTTTCAACCACGACTTCTCTCCCCATGCTTGCCGGTTAGCATAGCATGGGATTCGGCCGTCGTGTGGCAGGCGTCAATCGCCCTGAATTTCAAACTGAGACACTGCCGTCCTTTGCGAACAGCTCACCCGGATCACGACCAGCCAGCAACTGGTCCAGCACGTCCTTGTCGATTGCCATATCGATGGTCCTTCCTGTTCCATCTTATGGCCTCGCGCACAAAATTACTGACAGGCCCCGCGCAGCACGATCCAGGACACCCTTCGCGAGAACAGCAGGATCAAGACCGCGCTGTGCATGGGACGCCTCGCTACCATCAAAACCCTCGCCGGCTTCGACTTCTCCTTCCAGCCCTCGCTCGACCGCGATCGAATCCTGGCGCTCGCCCAACTCGGCTTCGTCACCCGTGGAGAAGTCGTCCACTTCCTCGGACCGCCAGGAACCGGCAAAAGCCACCTGGCCATCGCTCTCGGCGTCGAGGCCGTCAAAGCAGGACGGAGTGTCTACTTCTGCACGCTCGCCGAACTCATCGCCGGGCTCGCCCAGGCCGAACGAGAAGGCCGCCTTCGGGAACGCTTGCGCTTCTTCTGTCGTCCCGACCGCGCTGCTCGATCGCCTTCTACACCACGCCGTCGTCTTCCAGATCGAGGGATCCAGCTACCGGCTACGCCAACACGCCGCGTTGAGCAGGAAGGCGATCGGCCGGCAGTCGCGGTCGGTCAGCGCGTGGATCTTGGTCGTGCGCCCACCGCGCGAGCGGCCGATGGCCTGATTGCGCTCCCCCCTTTTCCGCCCGAGGCCGAGCGGTGCGCCTTCACGGCCGACGAGTCGATGAGCACCTGGGCCGGGGGACCGCCGGCGTTCGCCAGAGCGTGGAAGAGATCGACCCAGACGCCTTTGGCGGCCCAGCGAACGTAGCGGTTGTAGAGCGTCTTGCGTAGCCCGTAGTCGGGCGGCGCGTCGATCCAGCGCCCGCCGGACTTCAGGACATGGACGATGCCGCTGATCCCGCGGCGATCATCGACACGCGGCTTGCCGCGCGTGTCCGTCGGCAAATGCGGCTCGATCCGCGCAAACTGCGCATCCGTGAACCAGAATTGATCCCGATTCATCCGAACTTCCTCCCGGAAGCCGTGAATCACACCAAACCGGCGAAGCCAACCATTTTATGGGTCCGAGCCCTAAAAGGAGAACTGTGATCGCAGCGCCAAGGCCTGGAAGCTTTGCCCGATCTGGGCTGTGCCGGCCGCGTTCACGCGGTCAACGTTACCGTTGACATAGTTAAGCATGAAGCGCACGTTTTGGTTTGGATACCAATTCAGACCAACTGTGTACGTTGTTTGCTCACCACCGCGAACACTGCCCGTCGTTGTGACGGACCGGCCCGGAACGTCCTTATCGTTGAGATTGGCGTAGCTGTAGCGTCCGACCAACTCCCATGCCCCCCAACCGCCGGCGTGGACGGGATTGGCGACCCGCGGTGCCGCATATGCGGCGCTATTGGTGTTGTAACGCCGGCTCTCACCGGTGATGATCCAGCTCCCTTGCACATAGTACCCGTCGAAGGTTAGGTTCGGCGACGAAAGTCCTGGAGCCCGATCCTGGTTGATATTAATGGCGTAGTACTCTCCCTGCAGCGAAAAATTATTAACGTGGCCGGCAAGCTCGAAGCCGACGGTATAGGCATCGCGGTACGATAGCAGCCCCGTGTCGATGAGGCGGGTCGAGTCTATGCGGATTTCCGGCCGGTCGCGCAGCTGTATCTGTCGCCGGCTGATTCCGATAACGCCGCCGGCGTTCTGGGTCGGCGCGAAGGCCGCCGCTCCGGAGGCACCCACGTGGACGAGGTAGTTCGGCCCCCTGAACGGCTGAAAGGCGACGCGCGCGACGCCGCCGACTTGCTCGTCGTTCGCCTCAACGCCTACCGTCGGGCCCGTCAAGTAGGCGGACACGAAGTAGCCCTCGTCAGCGACACTGCCGCCCGCCGACATCCTTGCAGTACCTGCGGCTACACTTCGAGCGATTTCGACAATAGACGCCCGCTCGTGAAATAGGAGATCGGCAGAACTGATCGAATCTTCTAGGGAGAAGAAGGGCTTGTAGGCTCCAATCCGAAAGTTAAAGCGCTTCACACCGGTGTAGCCGAGGCTCGCTTCGTACAGGCTGCCGGCACCGTCGGGCGAGCCGCCGAAATCGTAAATGAGAGAGTATGTGAAGTCCTTCCAGATGCTGCCGACAGCCCCGAGCCGGGCGCGCCGAAAGTTCCAGCCGTCGTTGAAGTCTCTGCCAACCTCGTCAAAATAAGTGCCCACATCGCTCTGAACGCGGCCGTAGATGCCGAGGGAGAAATTGCCGTCGGCACTGGTGAGGGTCGGCCGTCCGTTCGGGAACGTGACGCCGCCAAGACTAGGTGGAGCCGCGACGACTGCTCCCTCTGCGCCTTTTGCGACGCTCCCGCCCTTTCGCGCCGGCTCCGGCCTAGCGGCAACCCGGCGCTGCATGGCGTTTAGCTGTTGCTGAAGCGTTCGGATCTCCTGCTTCATCGCTTGAATTTCGCCGTCCTTCTGCGCGGCCGCCGGGTTGGCGAGAATGACGAGCCCGAGCGCCATGGCACCTCGAATTGATCGGACACGCGCCCCTACGGACGAAAATGTTACTTTCGGCATCCTAAGCTCCAACCCAATTATAATGTCTCGAAGAAACAGGACTTCATGAAATAGGTCGCAAGATTAGACGACACTATGATGACAGGGACCCACAGCACGCCGACCGTGGCTGTCGGGCCACAGTGAACTGATGGGGTGGATGCCCCACTCCGCAGGGCGTTGAAGCCGCCCC
>LSIB01000067.1 GCA_001556025.1 Rhizobiales bacterium CCH3-A5 | reverse complement strand
CGGGTCGAGATCGCCGGTGTCGCGACCAAGGTTTTCTTCTTTGTCGCGACGCTGGGCTATTCGCGCCGCCTGCATGTCCGCGCTTTCGGACACGAGAAGCAGGAGAGCTGGTTTGCCGGGATGGAGAGCACGTTCCAGGCCTTCGGCGGGATTGCGCGCGAGGTGCTGCTCGACAACGCCCGCGCGCTCGTCTTGCACCATGATCCATCGAGCCGGGAGGTCGTTCTCCATCCCAGGCTGCATGCCTTCGCGAAGCATTGGGGTTTTCGTATCAGAGCCTGTGCGCCGTATCGGGCGCGCACGAAGGGCAAGGACGAGCGCGGGGTCGGCTATGTGAAGAGGAACGCCATCGCCGGCCGACGCTTCGCCAGCTGGGCCGCGATGGAGGCGCATCTGGACGCCTGGACGCGCGACATCGCCGATCTGCGTGTCCATGGCACGACCGGCGAGGCACCGATCGATCGCTTCCTGCGCGAGGAGGCCGGGGCCCTCAGACCCGTGAGGGGCATTCCGCCGTTCACGACGCATCGCGAGCTGATGCGCAGCGTCGGCGCCGATTGCGCGGTGGCGATCGACGGCAATGCCTATTCGGTGCCGTGGCGGCTGATCGGCGAGCGCGTCCGGGTCACCGTCGGCAACGAGATCGTGCGCGTCCACCATGGCGGGCGCGAGGTGGCCGTCCATGCCGAGTTGAAGGGGCGCCATGGCCGGATCGTCGACGATGCCCATCTGGCCGGGCTCGTGGGCACGCGCGAGCGGCCGGTTCACCTGGCGCCGCCGAGATCGCCGCCCGCGCCGGCTGCGTTGCTGCGTCCGCTGGCGGAGTATGAGGCGGTTGTCGGGGGAGGCTTCTGATGAACGACCATGATCACCTGACCGCCTTGCTCGGCCGGTTGAAGCTGACGGCGCTGCGCGATCAGCTCGACAGCCTCATTGACGAGGCCGGCCGCCGCGAACTCACGATCCGGGAGGCGCTGACGCTGTTTTGCGAGCGCGAGGTCGCACGCCGCGACCAGCGCCGGATCGA
>LSIB01000066.1 GCA_001556025.1 Rhizobiales bacterium CCH3-A5 | reverse complement strand
GGCCGCTGGAGCCGGTCTATCCGCTGGTCTTCTTCGATGCCCTGCGCGTCAAGATCCGCGACGAGGGCGTCGTCCGCAACAAGGCCGTCCACATCGCGCTCGGCGTCCGTGCCGACGGCGCCAAGGAGATTCTGGGCCTCTGGCTGGAGCAGAACGAGGGCGCGAAGTTCTGGCTGCGCGTCATGAACGAACTGCGCAACCGCGGCGTCGAGGACATCCTGCTCGCCGTCGTCGATGGCCTGAAGGGCTTCCCCGACGCGATCCGGGCGGTGTTCCCCGAGGCCATGGTTCAGACCTGCATCGTCCACCTGTTGCGCCACAGCCTGGACTTCGTCTCCTACAAGGATCGCAAGCTCGTCGCCGCGGCGTTGAAGGGCATCTATCGCGCCATTGATGCCGCCGCCGGCGAGGCAGCGCTCAGCGCCTTCGAGGAGGGGCATTGGGGCCGCCGCTATCCGGCGATCGCCCAGAGCTGGCGACGCGCCTGGAGCGAGGTCGTGCCGTTCTACGCCTTCCCCGCCGACGTTCGTCGCATCCTCTACACCACCAACGCGATCGAGGCGCTGAACGCCAAGCTGCGCCGGGCCGTGCGCGCCCGAGGCCACTTCCCGACCGACGAGGCTGCGATGAAGCTCCTCTTCCTCGTCTTGAACCGCTCCGAAAAGGAGTGGAAGATGGGACCTCGTGAGTGGGTCATGGCCAAGGCTCAATTCGCCGTCATCTTCGGCGAGCGCTTCACAAGGGCCATGGCGGCCTGATGTTCAACCCGCCGCCCGCACACGGAAATCCTGACAGTCCC
>LSIB01000065.1 GCA_001556025.1 Rhizobiales bacterium CCH3-A5 | reverse complement strand
ATCATCGCTTTGCGCTCAGAAGGCCGGCCTTGCCGAGCGCGCCGGACAAAAAATCATTCTCCAGCGCCAGCTCCCCGATCTTCGCATGCAGCGTCTTCACGTCGATCGAGGGCGCGCTGGCTTCCGACTTCGCCTCGGAGCCGAAGACGCCTGCAGCCCCTTCAAGAAGCTGGCTGCGCCACTGCGTGATCTGGTTGGGGTGGACGTCGAACTGCTGCGCCAGGTCGGCCAGCGTCTTCTCGCCCTTGATCGCCGCCAACGCGACCTTCGCCTTGAAAGCCGGGCTGTGGTTCCGGCGCACACGTCTCGTCATATCCGCTCCTGTTCACGGCAATCATGCCGCGTTCAGGCCGAAAATCCACCTACGCCCGCTGTCCAGATTTCCCGAGCCAGCTCTAACCTCATCATCCTTCGTGTCGCCCAATAGGAGACTGCCTGCTCCGATGATACAGCGGTCGCCCACGCGAACGCCGTCGCGGATTGTCGAATTGACGCCCACGAAACAGCTGTCTCCGATGACGACATTGCCGGACACGACAACGTGGGATGCGACGAAGTTGTAATCTCCGATGACAGAATGGTGCCCGATATGGTTACCAGACCACAGTATGGCGCCTGAACCGATCTGGACGAATGGCTGAATGACGTTCGCTTCCATGACGACGCTGTTCGCGCCGACCTTCAAGTCCGGCCACGTGGAGGCTTTTGAACTGACATACGAGGCGAGCTCAAATCCGGCTCGGCGCGCGGCGGCCATCTTCTCGCGCCGAACCGCATTGAGTTTCTGGTAGCCGACGGCAACGAATAAGGCAGTATCTTCCGGAGAATAGCGGGTCGAAATATCTTCGAACGGCACTACGGGGCGCCCACTAAAATGGGATTCAGTGATATAATCACCGTCGACTGTGAATGCGACAACTTGATAATCACTGTCGTGATCAAAAAAATAGGCGATCACTTCCGCGATTTGCCGCGTCCCGAATATTATGAGCCTTCTTTTCATCGACTCCACCACTCTTGCCGTCCGAGCGGCGGCGGACGTTGAAATTCATGCCAAGCGTGGACCGTATACTCATAAAGTCCGTAGGCGGACCGGAAGTCGAAATGCCGCGTGACTTCTTTCTTGAGGAAGCCCGCAACCTCATCAAATCCCCAGTGAAACAGATCGTCTCTCTCGAAGTCCACATGCTTGCTCATAACGTTGAACGCCAGACCGACCGTTGTCGCTGCATAAGCAGATCGCACGATCCGCCTCGCAAGCTCACCCATCTGCGACTCGGTTAAGCTGACGCGCTCTGTGAGCACACCGTTCATGATTGCGATGTCGAATAGACCAAACGCAACCGGGTCCGACGTCAGATCATGGACGTGGAACGCGTGCTCGGGCCACCGTGTGCGTGCCGCTTCGATCATGGTCGGCGACAGATCGATCCCGACGTATTCGAATGCATGCGCTCGATCGACTTGCTTGAGATAGTCAATCAGGAGGCCTGGGCCACAGCCGACGTCCAGAAGGCGGACGGGGCGTCCGGGTGTGATACGGGCCGCCACTTCGAGCTGGACCGCGAATCGCGCCTCAAGATCACGACCATCGGGCCAATCGACGCCTTTTGGATTAGCCCCATGGCGAGCAAAGGTCTTCTCGTAGTGCGCAACAACAGGTCGCCAATCCGACTGTGCCCCGTTGCCTGGGGATGGCGATCCGCGAGAGGGCATAACTATCGATCCTACCCTGCTTTCGCTCGCTCTCGTCGTCTGATCAATCGGTTAACGACTTAAAATCTCGCCACAGCCAAAGCCCTACACGAGCGTTATGGAGCGCACAAGGCACCTGACATGAAGGCGCGCTCGTGGCCGAGGCTTTAAACGATTCACACATTCTTGGCCCTCAGCTCTGCGATCTCGAGCTCGAGTTTTGCGACGCGCAGGCAGTCCGCAAGCCGCCGCTCTAGAACTCGCGCCAGGCTGGCCGGCGAGAGATAATCCTCAGCAAAACGCCGCGCCTCGTCGCCGATCGTCTGCCGCGCCGCAGGCTCCCGGTAGAGACGCCAGAGATGGTCCGCGATCTCGCCGGGCGTTCTCGCGTCGCAGACGGGCCATGGCCTCTCGAAATGATTTGCGTAAGGGAGAAAGTTGGCGAGCACGGGCCGGCCGGCCGCCATCCCGCTCAAGCCGGCGAGCCCAGGCACCGACTTTCCAAGGTTGCAACAGACAATATGTGACGCTTTCATCTCCATGTAGAACTCCGACTGCGTCAGTTCGGATTTCCAGAGGATATGACGGTCGATTCCGAGCTGTTGCGCCAGCAGGCGCGTTTCGTTGACGTGAAGCCCCTTCTCGACGAGCGTGAGCTGCCCTTCGCCGCCTTTGTGCAGGAACTCCGAGAAGCCCTTCAGCAGCTTGTCGGTCCCCTTGTGGTCCTGATCCGCAAATCCTGGCGGCATCGGCTCGACCCAGTTCAGTCTGGCCCCGTTCAATATCTTGAGGCCACGCCCGGGCGGCAGCGGCGATGCATGGAGCCGCTTGATGTCGATGGCCGGCAGGAAAACCCTCTTGCCGCTCTCGGAGCCAATCTCGTCGAGAAGAAGGTCGCTGGAAGGCATGGCGCCACGTGGAGGGTAGATCACCAGCAACGCATTTCTGATGCCCGCTCTCTGGCGAAAGACGATCTGCTCCCACGCCTCGATGGACATGACGCCATGAGCCGATGAAGCGAAACCGGGCGACCAACTCTGGCGTCGTGCTAGTCCAGACGAGGTAGACGCGTAGTATGTCAGGTCGGAGCCTGTCAAAAAACAGACTGTGGGAACCGCGATAATATTGTGCAGAGATGGTCCAACGTCGTTCAGTATGGCCAGATCGGCTTTATGTGTCGCAAAAGAAAGTGCAGGGCCGATCGCCGCGTCCTGATTCTCAAACGCGGTGCTGCCCAGATCCGATGCGTCATAAATCCAGTCTGGAACACTGTCGATCATTCCAGAAAGAACAGGATGGTGTAATTTTTCTTTGCGAGTCAGCACGAGACGAACGTCATGCCCAATCTCTCGCAGGCCTTCTGCCAATAGAAATGATGCATTCCCAACATTTCCGACCATTGCAATGTTCATAATTATCGCTCTAGTGTAGGATTTTTAATCCGAGAACGCAATAAAAGTGATATGCGCCGCTTATTTTTCCAAAAGTAAACACATTTTCAGGTAGTCATTGCTCTGCCGATCCGCTCAAGTTGCAAGTGCCACTTTGCAGAAACCGCCAAAATGGTCACTTTTGATAGGTCCGCTCATGACCGGTTCCTGCCGGTTGCCACGATGCATGGAGGTGGGTTTGGATCGCTCGGACATATGCAGACCATTCCTTGAGCCATCGCTGGCTTTTCGCGAAGTTCATATGCGAAATCAATGTTCTGGTGACGAGGCTGGCGGACAGGGAGGGATTTGAACCCCCGATACCCTTGCGGGTATGCCGCATTTCGAGTGCGGTGCATTCAACCACTCTGCCACCTGTCCGCGGTCGCGTCGTCTTGGTCGAAGCGGGCTGGTCAATACACGCCGAGTGCGGCGGAGACAAGTCTTGTCCTTGTCATAAACCGGCCTGAAAGCGTGCGCCCGGCGCGTCGGAGGCAGCTTGTGCTTGACCTGCGGGAGCCTTGCGACTATCGAGCCTCCATCGCGCGTGGGGAAACCCGCGGCCGATCTCTTTTGGCATGATGGTTCCGACACGCTCGGCCGATGCCTGCGAGAGCAAACCCATCCACGCAACGACTGCCAAAAAGCTGTCCCGCGTGCGCCTCGCAACCCGAGGCCATGACAGGGCAGGGCCGAACATGGAGGATAAAATGTTCGCAGTCATCAAGACCGGCGGGAAGCAGTTCCGCGTCGCCGCCAACGACAAGATCACCACCGCCAAGATCGAGGGCAATCCGGGCGACACCGTCGCCTTCGGCACCGTGCTGATGCTCACCGATGGCGACAAGACCACGCTCGACGCCAAGGCGCTCTCCGAGATCACGGTCGCGGCCGAGATCGTCGAGCAGGCGCGCGGCGAGAAGGTCATCGCCTTCAAGAAGCGCCGCCGCCAGAACTCCAAGCGCAAGCGCGGCTTCCGCGCCGAGCTGACCGTGATCCGGATCACCGACATCCTCACCGGCGGCAAGAAGCCGGAGATGGAGAAGGGCGAGGCCTCCCCGGTCGCTCTCAAGGCGGCCTCCGCCGAGACCAAGGGCAAGACTGCCGCGCCAAAGGCTGCGAAAGCCGCCAAGGCCGACGCGCCCGCGATCGACGCCTCTAACCTCTCGCTGATCTCCGGCATCGGCCCGACCATCGAGAAGAAGCTGCGCGCGGCCGGCATCGCCTCGTGGAACGACATCGCCGGCTGGAGCGAGGACGACGTGGCGAAGTGGGATGAGGAGCTCAAGCTCCGCGGCCGCGCGACCCGCGAGGAGTGGGTCGAGCAGGCCAAGGAACTCCTGGCCGGCAAGCCCCCCCGGGCCAAGGCCGACCAGGCCGAACAGGCCTCCGGCGAGGACTACTGACGGCTTCCGTCAGTCAGGATTCGATTTCGTCTCCGGATCGGCTGGCTTTTTGCGCCGATTCGGGTTAGGCACAGTGATCAGGTTTTCGAGGTAGGGCGTTATGGCTCACAAAAAAGCAGGCGGCTCGTCCCGCAACGGTCGCGATTCCGCAGGCAGGCGCCTCGGGGTCAAGAAGTTCGGCGATCAGGCCGTGATTCCGGGCAACATCATCATTCGGCAGCGCGGGACCACCTGGCATCCCGGCGTCAATGTCGGCATGGGCAAAGACCATACCCTCTTTGCGACGACGGCCGGCCGCGTCCAATTCACGACGAAACTCGGCCGAGCTTTCGTGAACGTAGTCCCGGCCCAAGAGGCCGCAGAATAAGACGGCGGATAGGGTTCTCCCCAGGTCCGCCGGTTCCACCGAACCGAGACGGATCAAGGGGCCGAGACCCTCAGCGGGTTTCCCGAAGGTCAGCGAAGGGGAGGTGGGGCGAAATCCCAGCTCCCTTTTTCGTTTTCGCCGACGGAGAGACGACCATGTTCCCCGAACTGACCCGCGACGACGTCTTCCGGCTCGAGACCCGCCGTCTCTGGCTGCGCTGGCCCCGCATGGCCGACGCCACGGCCATCCTGAAGTTGGCCGGCGAGAAAGCCGTTGCCGAGATGACGGCCTCGATCCCGCATCCCTATCCGGCTGATGCGGTCGAGCCCTTCATATTCGCGATGCGCAAGGGCAATGCGCTGGGCGAGCATCTTGTGCTTGCGATCACGCCGCGCGCAAAGCCGGGCGAGCTGATCGGCATGATCGGCGCGCATCGGCAGGCGACGGGCACGCCCTTCCTCGGCTACTGGCTCGGCACGCCGCATTGGGGCAAGGGCCTGGCCACCGAGGCCGTGCAGGCCCTGACCGACACGCTGTTCTCGCTCGTCGAGATCCCTGCGATCGAGGCCGACACCCGTGTCATCAATCCGGCCTCGCGCCGTGTGCTGGAGAAGTCGGGCTTCCGGGCCGAGGGCTCCTTCCTGAAGTCGCTTCCGGCGCGGGGCGGGCTGTTCCCCTGCGAGCAGTACCGGCTCGACCGCTCGACCTGGGCGGCGCTGAAGAGCTGGGGTTCGAGCGGCTGGGCGCATGCACCCGACCGGGAGCCCGATCTGGAGCGCAAGATCGTGCCCGATGTCGCGGCGGAGGCATCCGGCGAGTGCTGCCCGGCGTAAAGAGACAGGCCCCGGAGCGATCCGGGGCCTTCGATCTTTGGAAGGTCCGCTCATGCTGTCGCGTCGCTCCCTCCTCGTTCTGGCTCTGGCGACATCCGTCTCCGCCTGCGCCACGGCTCCGCAGTTTTCCGCCATGCAGGGTCCGCGCGGCATCGTGCTGGAGCGCGATTTCGCCGGCCGCAGCTATGCGAAAGGCGTCTTCACGAACCGGGTGACGGGCGCGAAGCGCGGTCTGACCGTGGTGCTCGACGGTCGCGTGCGCGGCGATACGCTGACGCTGCGCGAGGCCTTCACCTATTCCGACGGGGAGAAAGACGTGAAGACCTGGGTCTTCCGCAGAACCGGGCCGGGACGTTATGCCGGCACGCGCGAGGATGTCGTCGGCGAGGCTGCGATCACGACGGAAGGAAACGGCGTGCGCCTGTCCTACGATGTCGACCTGCCGACCGGCGCTGGTCCGGTCAGGGTGCATTTCGAGGACGTGATCGAACGCAATGGCGACGGCGTCATCGTCAACCGGGCGATCGTTTCCAAGCTCGGCGTACCGATCGGGGACGTCGATCTGGTGTTTTCGCGGCGGCCGTTGAGGTAGCGCCAGCGCGCCAGCATCGTCATGCTCGGGCTTGTCCCGAGCATCCACGTCTTGAGCACAGGGCTCGACGAACGAAGACGCAGATGGTCGGGACAAGCCCGACCATGACGGAAAAGGGGACGCGATCCCGTCCCGCTACTTCACAAAGTTCCCGCCCAGTTCGTCGTCAATATGGACGCGGATGATTTCCTCGAAGCTCGATTCCGCCCTGAAGCCGAGGGCGGGAGCGCGCTTGGCCTCGAAATCGCGTGGCCAGCCGGCGACGATGCCGTCGATCACCGGGTCCGGCACGCGCCTGATGCGGGCGACGACGCTCTCGCCGGCGACCTTGCGCAGCGCCTCGATCTGCTCGGCGACGGTGCAGGAATAGCCCGGCATCGTCAGCGCGCGGCGCGGACCGATCGCGCCCGTATCCATCGTCGCGGCATGGACGAGGAAGCCGACGGCCGAACGCGGCGAGGCGTGCCAGTGGCGGACCTGATCGGACACCGGCAGCACGGCCTCGATGCCGTTCAGCGGCTCGCGGATGATGTTTGAGAAGAAGCCCGACGCCGCCTTGTTGGGCGCGCCGGGCCTCACGCAGATCGTCGGCAGGCGGATGCCGACGCCGTCGAAGATGCCCCGGCGCGAATAGTCGCTGAGCAGCAATTCGCCGATCGCCTTCTGCGTGCCGTAGCTCGTCAGCGGCGTGGTGAAGAACTCGTCGCCGATCTTGTCGTGGAACGGGGCACCGAACACCGCGATCGAGGAGGTGAAGATCAGGCGCGGCTTGTAGCCGCCGCCGATCTTGCGGATCGCCTCGAACAGGAAGCGGGTGCCGTCGAGGTTGATGCGGTAGCCGAGATCGAAATTGGCCTCCGCCTCGCCGGAGACGATGGCCGCCAGATGCACGATCAGATCCGGCCTGGAGGCGACCAGCGCCTCGGCCTGACCTTCGATCGAGACGTCGGAGACGACCGCGTCGAAGGTGAAGGGGCAGGCCGCGGGCGCGCTCGGGGCGACGACGTCCTGCGCCGTGACCTTGTCGATCGTTCTGCCGCCGAGTTCGCCGGTATGGGCCAGCCGTTCGATGAATTTGCGGCCGACCATGCCGGCGCCGCCGAGAATCAGGATGTGCATGGGGGTGTCCTCGAAATGTTAGCTGCGCCTCAGAGCGCAAAACCGCCATCAGCAAGATGGATCTGGCCCGTGGTGTAGCTCGCCTCGTCGGAGGCGAGATAGACCGCGAGCCAGGCGATTTCCTCGGCCGTGCCGAGCCGGCCCATGGGCTGGCGGTCGATGAAGGCCTGGCGGGCGGCCGCTTCCGTCGTCTTGGTCAGCTTGGCGAGATCACTGATGCGCTGGTCGAGCGAGGGCGACTGGATCGTGCCGGGGCAGATCGCGTTGGCGCGCACGCCCTTCTTGATGAAATCGGCCGCGACCGCCTTGGTCAGGCCGATCACGGCGGCCTTCGATGCGCCGTAGACATAGCGGTTGGGGATGCCACGCACCGAACCGGCACCCGACGCGATGTTGACGATGGAGCCCGAGCCCTTCTCCAGCATGCCGGGCAGAAAGGCCTTGATCGTGCGGTGCATCGACTGGACGTTGAGGTCGAAGGAGAAGGCCCAGGCCTTGTCGTCGCACTCCAGCACCGTGCCGTGATGGACGTAGCCAGCGGCGTTGACGAGGATGTCGATCGCGCCGACCTTGGCTGCGAAGGCTTCGACCGCCTTGTTGGAGAGGACGTCGAGCTTGCGCTTCTTGGCCTTGGGGATGCCCTCCAGCAGGGCGACGTCCTTGTCGGTCGCGTAGACGGTCGCGCCCTCCGCGACAAAAGCCTCCGCGATGGCGCGGCCGATGCCCTGTCCAGCCGCAGTGACGACCGCGATCTTGCCCTTCAAACGTCCTGCCATGATGTTTCGCCCCTGTCAGCCGGCTTTGTTGAGTGTTTTTCGCATATGGACGAGCCGCCGGTCGGCCCTGTCCTCGTGATGGGTTAGACGATAGCCAAGCCGCTCATACCAGCCGACGCGCTCGGTCAGCAGCGCGTTGGTATAGAGATGAACGGCGTCGTGATTAAGCGCTGCGGCGCGCTCCTCCGCGAAGCGCATCAGCGCGCCGCCGAGGCCCCGGCCGGCAGCCTCGGATGCGACGGCGATGCTCCAGATCGAAAACTTGGCGAGTTGCACTTCGATCACGAGCGCTGCCGCCAGGGCCCCATCCGCGCCATCGAGAACCCAGATCTCGTGCTCGCCCAGAACCTGCTCGTAGTCGGCGACCCGTGGCAGCGAAGGCACGCCGATGATCGCTTCGTTCGGCAGATAGGCCTGATGCTTCAAGGCGGTGATCGCCGGAATATCGCTCCGTGTCGCACGACGCAGCGGCACGGCATCAGGTTTCCCGGGCGCATGATGGTAGAGCGCCGTCAGGGAATTCCGCTGCTGGCCGTCGGCATCGAAGTTCTCCGGAGCCAGCCAGCGCCGGAAAGTCAGCGCGCGTTGCGGCCATTCGCCGTCGAGGATCGAGAACCAGGCCGTGTCGCGGTTCCTGCCCTTCACCACCATGTGCTGGCGGAACAGGCCCTCATACTGGAAGCCGAACCGCAGCGCGGCCCGCCTGGAGGGTTCGTTGAGGTTGTTGCACTTCCATTCGAAGCGCCGGTAGCCGAGCGAGAAGCCGTACTCGCCGCAGAGGAAGATCGCCTCCGTGGCGGCGCGGGTTCTCTGGAGGCTCGGCGAATAGGTGATATAGCCGACCTCGAAGACGCCCTGCTCGGGCCTGATCTCCATCAGCCAAAGATGGCCCTTGGCCCGGCCGTCGGCGCTGTCGATGATGGCGAAGGGCACGATGCCGGCCTTGGCCGCCATCATCTCCAGCAGCGCGCGATAGGCCTCCTTCGTCTGCGGCGGCTCAGCCGGCATCCACTCCCAAAGATGGTCATGGCCCTGCATCGCCGACCAGATGTCGTCGAGATGGCGGCCGGGGTCGATCGGCTCCAGCCGGCAATACCGGCCTTCCAGAACCTTCGCTGGCGGGAAGGGCGGCGGCGTCCAGTCGAGCAGGGCGGTCATGGTTTCGCACCTTCCCGCCAGCCGTTCAGATCCGTCTCAACCGTCCAGTCCGGTCCAAGTTCGTCAGCGATCGCGACAGCGAGCGCCGCCCCTTCCGCCTCCCACGCCATCTGCTCGACAGCGTCGGGAAAGCGCGAGCGCGCCTCGTTGTCCTCCTCGTAGATCGCGTCGAACGTGTCCATCCAGGACTCAAGCCGGTCGGCGAGGTCCTCGGACAGGCCGATATCCTCGGCGTCGACGGCTTTCCGCCGGCCCTTGGCGTCCAGCGTCCACAGGCCGCTGAGGCCGAGCCATGCCGGCGCGATCAGGAGGCGTCCGCTCATGTCATGTCGCTCATGACTTGGCCTGCGGATCGCGCGCCTTCAGGTCGTCCGTGAAGAAGGGGTTCAGCGGCGATGAGTTGCCGTTACCTGCAAAGCCCCGGAAACTGCCCTCGTCCCGGATCAGCCTCGTCGCCTCGATGAAGGCGGCCCAGGCGGCGCGCGCCAGCGCCCCGCCGATCGAGATGCGGCGCACGCCGAGGCCTGCGATATCGGCGACGCTTAGGCCGAAATCGGCGTAGATCAACTGATTCACCGGCTTGCCCCCGGCTGCCGCAACGATCTGGCCGATCTGCTCGGGTGTCTTCGGCCCCGGCGCATAGAGCACGTCGGCCCCGGCCTCGGCATAAGCGGATATGCGCCTGACCGACTCGGCCAGCGCGTCGGGATGGCCGGTCAGGAAACATTCGGCTCGCGCGGTGAGCACGACGCCCGATCCCGTCTCGTCGATGGCGCGCCGCGCCGCCCTGATCCGGGCGACCGCGAGATCGAAGTCGTAGAGCGGTTCCTCGGGCCGAGCAGTGGCGTCCTCGATCGAGAGGCCGGCGACGCCGGTGGCGATGCAGAGCTTGACGTTGGCCGCGACGCCGTCGGGCGTATCGGCATAGCCGTTCTCAAAATCGGCGTTGAGAGGCAAGTCCGGCACCGCTTTCACCAGCTCGGCGAGGTGGGCCAGCATCATGTCGCGCGGCACGTCCTGGTCGGCGCGGCCTTGCGTGAAGGCGAATCCGGCGCTGGTCGAGGCCAATGCTTGAAAGCCCTGGCCGCGCAGCCAGCGGGCCGAGCCGACATCCCACGGGTTGGGCATGACGAAGCAGCCGCTCTCGTGGAGCTTGCGGAAACCATCGACCTGCGAGGAGAAGGTCATTTTAAATCGTTTCAAACCGCTGTTGCAGTGGAGCGGCATAGTGTCGGGGCGAGGCGGCTTTGTCAGCCCCGAAGGCGCGCGCAATGCGAAAGACGCCAATGCGCACCGGGAATGCCGAGAGGATCGGACAGGCCCCCACTGCCGTCATGCTCAGGCTTGTCCCGAACATCCACGTCCTGGACAGGGCATAACGAGCGAAGGGGTGAATGGTCGCCACAAGGGCGACCATGACGAGAAGCGGGTAAGCAGCGCGACCTCAGTGGTTGTCGCGCGGGATGCCGAACTTCTTGTGGATCTTCTGGTACTTGACCGCCGGTTTCAGCACCATGCCCTCGGACAGTTCGCCGACGATCTTGCGCTGGATCTCCTGCCAGGGCGTCTGGCTCTTGGGGTACTTGTAGCCGCCGGCGGCTTTCAGCGCGGCCTTGCGCTGCGCCAGTTCATCGTCCGAGATCAGGATGTTGGCCGAGCGCTTCGTCAGGTCGATGCGGACCCTGTCGCCGGTCTTCAGCAGGGCCAGGCCACCACCGGTCGCCGCTTCCGGGGATGCGTTCAGGATCGAGGGCGAGCCCGAGGTGCCGGACTGGCGCCCGTCGCCGACGCAGGCCAGCGCGGTGACGCCCTTCTTGATGAGATAGTCCGGCGGGCGCATGTTCACGACCTCGGCCGCGCCGGGATATCCGATCGGGCCGACACCGCGGATGAAGAGGATGCAGTGCTCGTCGATCGCCAGCGCGGGATCGTCGATACGGTGGTGATAGTCCTCCGGACCGTCGAAGACGATGGCGCGGCCCTCGAAGGCGTTGGGGTCCTTCGGGTTTTCGAGATAGCGCTTGCGAAATTCCGGCGTGATCACGCTGGTCTTCATGATGGCGGAGTCGAAGAGATTACCGGAGAGGTTGAGGAAACCGGCCTCCTTCTTCATGGGCTCGTCATAGCTCTTGATGACCTTGCGGTTGAGCGCGAAGAAACCCTTGCAGTTCTCCTCATGCGTCCGGCCATTGGCCGTGATGGCCGGCTTGAGTTTGCCCTTCTCGAGCAGTTCCGCAATGACCGCCGGCAGGCCGCCGGCGCGGTAATAGTCCTCGCCGAGATATTCGCCGGCCGGCTGCATGTTGACCAGCAGCGGCGTGTCGTAGCCGATCTTCGTCCAGTCCTCATTGTCGAGGGGTACGCCGATATGTCTGGCGATGGCGTTGACGTGAACCGGCGCATTGGTCGAGCCGCCGATCGCCGAATTGATGACGATGGTGTTTTCGAAGGCCTCGCGGGTCAGGATCTTCGACGGGATCAGGTTCTCCCAGACCATCTCGACGATGCGCTTTCCCGTAAGATAGGCCATCTCGTAGCGGTCGCGATAGGGCGCGGGAATCGCGGCCGCTCCGGGCAGGGTCATGCCCATCGCTTCGGCGAGCGCGTTCATGGTCGAGGCGGTCCCCATCGTGTTGCAGTGGCCGGCCGAGGGAGCGGAGGAGGCGACGAGGTCGACGAAGCCGCGATAGTCGATCTCGCCGGCTGCCATCATCTGGCGCGCCTTCCAGACAATGGTGCCGGAGCCCGTGCGCTCACCGCGGAAATCGCCGTTCAGCATCGGGCCGCCCGGCAGAGCGATCGCCGGAATGTCGACGGTGGCGGCGGCCATGATCTGGGCCGGCGTGGTCTTGTCGCAGCCCGTCGTCAGCACGACGCCGTCGAGCGGGTAGCCGTAGAGGATCTCGACGAGCGAGAGATATTGCAGGTTGCGGTCGAGGCTCGCGGTCGGGCGCTTGCAGGTTTCCTGGATTGGATGGATCGGAAATTCGAAGGGCACGCCGCCCATCTCACGGATGCCGTCGCGGATGCGCGGCGCGAGTTCGAGGTGGTGGCGGTTGCAGGGCGCGATGTCGGAGCCGGTCTGGGCGATGCCGATGATCGGCCGGCCCGACTGCAGTTCCTCGCGCGACAGGCCGAAATTCATCGTGCGCTCGATATAGAGCGCGGTCATGTCGGCGTTGGCCGGATTGTCGAACCAGGCCTTGGAGCGAAGCTGCTCGGGCTTGATCCGGCGCGCGGGCTTTTTGCCTGTAGGAGCCTTGCCATTGGGAGCCTTGGCCATGTCGTTTCCTCTCGCGCGGCGCGGCGCTGACGGCCGCTTGCCGATCTTTATTCAAACGATTGTAAGCATGCCATCATGCCGATCAGGCCTGCCTCGGCAAGCGATGAAATAGCCGATAGTCATACTGATTACGCGCGCTGCATACAGCATGCAGTTATTGTGGCCAAGTGGGCAAGGCTTGCAACGCGACCGGTTTTGGAGCCAAGAACAGCGCCAAGGCCCCGGTGACAGCGGGCCGCACCGACGCAACCCCCTAGGAAACGCCGCCATGACGCTGCATGTCGTCCCGTCCTTCGCCCGCATCGGCGAGGAGAATGCCTTCGCCGTGCTGGCGCGCGCCACCGAGCTGCAGCGCCAGGGCAAGGACATCATCAATCTCGGCATCGGCCAGCCGGATTTCCCGACGCCCGACCACATCGTCGAGGCCGCCGTGAAAGCCTTGAGGGATGGCCATCACGGCTATACGCCCGCCAACGGCATCCTGCCGCTGCGCGAGGCGGTCGCGGCCGACCTGCACAAGCGCTTCCAGGTCGAGGTCTCGCCCGAAAGCGTGATGATCGTGCCCGGCGGCAAGGTCACCATGTTCATGGCGATCCTGATGTTCGGGGAGCCCGGGGCCGAAATCCTCTATCCCGATCCCGGTTTCCCGATCTATCGCTCGATGATCGAGTACACCGGGGCGACGCCGATCCCGGTGCCGATCCGCGAGGAGAACGGCTTTGCCTTCTCGGCGGAGGAGACGCTGTCGCTGATCACGCCGAAGACGCGGCTGCTGATCGTCAACTCGCCCGCCAATCCGACCGGTGGCGTCACGCCCAAGGCCGAGGTCGATAAGCTGGTCGCGGGCCTCGCGCGCTTTCCGGACGTGGCCATCATGTCCGACGAAATCTACGACCAGATGCTCTATGACGGCGAAAAGCATGTCTGCCTTTTGTCCTACCCCGAGATCCGCGACCGGCTGGTCCTGCTCAATGGCTGGTCGAAGACCTATGCCATGACCGGCTGGCGCATGGGCTTTTCGGTCTGGCCGAAGCCGCTCTACGAGAATGCGCGTAAGCTCGCGGTCAATTCGCATTCCTGCGTGAACGCGCCAGCGCAGTGGGCGGGGCTGGCAGCGCTGACCGGCCCCCAGGACGCCGTCGGCATGATGCTGGCCGAGTTCGACCGCCGCCGGCAGGCCGTGGTGAAGGGGCTGAACGCGCTGCCCGGCGTCTCCTGCATTGTGCCCAAGGGCGCGTTCTACGCTTTCCCGAACGTCTCGCAGACCGGCTGGAAGGCCAAAAAGCTGGCCTCGGCCCTGCTGGAGGACGCCGGGGTGGCCACCATCGGCGGGCCCGATTTCGGCGTCCATGGCGAGGGCTATATCAGGCTGTCCTACGCCAACTCGCTGCCGAACATCGAGCGTGCGCTGGAGCGGATGGGCGCGTTCCTGGCGAAGGCGAAAGCCGCGTAGGCGCTGACGGCCGTCTTCGCCGCGGCGGGTTTCAAGCCGCGATCGCCTCGGCCAGCGCCACGACGCGCGCGGCCATCTCGGCGTGGAGCCGCTCGACCATACGGCCGTCGAGCTGGATCGCGCCCTTGCCGGCGTTCTCCGGCTCGTCGAAGGCCGCGATGATGGCGCGCGCCCGGGCCAGTTCCGCCTCGTCTGGCGCGAAGACCGTATTGGCGGCTGCGACCTGCGATGGGTGGATCAGCGTCTTGCCGTCGAAGCCGAGATCGCGGCCCTGCTCGCATTCGGCGAGAAAGCCGGCTTCGTCCTTGATCTCGTTGTAGACGCCGTCGACGATGTCGATGCCATGGGCACGGGCGGCGAGGATGGCGCTCGTCAGCCAGGGCAGCATCGGCGCGCGGCCTGGCACGAACCTGGCGCGAGTCTCCTTGGCGAGGTCGTTGGTGCCTATGACGAAGCAGGCGAGCCGGCTTGTGGGCGCGCGCGCGGCCCGCGCGATCTTCTCGACGTCGAGGATGGCGAGCGGCGTCTCGATCATCGCCCAGACGCGGATCGCGGGATCGGCCCAGCGGCTCGTCAGCGTGTGGCCGATCTCGATCAAAGTCTCGGGGCTCGAGACCTTCGGGATCAGGATCGCGTCGGGTTTCGCATCGGAGGCGGCGGCGAGATCGGCCGCGAACCAGGGGGTTCCGAGACCGTTGGTGCGGATGACCAGCTCGCGCCGGCCATAACCGCCGGCCTTGACCGCCGCGCAGACCTGCTCGCGCGCCATCTCCTTGGCGTCGGGCGCGACGGCGTCCTCGAGATCGAGGATCAGCGCGTCGGCCGCGATCTCGCGGGCCTTTTCGAGCGCGCGGGCATTGGAGCCGGGCATGTAGAGGACGCTGCGGCGCGGACGGATCGGGGTCATGGCTGTCTCCTGACGGCTCTTCGCTGCACCGCACACTAGACTGAGATGCGATGCAACGTCAGTGCTGCGAAAGGCGGATGACAGGAGGAGCGAGGATGGTCTGGGTCGCGGGGGTGGACGGGTGCAAGCGGGGTAAGTGGATCGGAGCTCTGATGCGCTTCGGTGATCCAATGTCTCTGATAATCAGGGTGGTGGACTCGCTAGCTGAGATTGTTGATAGCCCTGAACGACCGCAGGTCGTCACAATCGATATGCCGATGGGGCTGCCCGACAAAGTCGGGCGCTTCGGCCGGCCGCCTGAGCAAATGGTCAGAAAGATCATTGGAGCACGCCTTCAGGCTGCTGTATTCTCTACATCCTGTCGAGATGTCGTCTACGCGCCCGACTACACCACTGCGATTGCGCTCTCGCGCCGAGCTGAAACGCAGCCGTTCGCTCCGTCCCCTGTCGCCAATGCCATTATGCCTCGTATCCGACAGGTTGATGCGCTGCTTCGTCAGCGCCCGGAGTTGATTGACAAGGTATTTGAGGTCCACCCAGAGCTAATATTTTGTCTGCTGAACAATCAGCCTTTGACGAACAGCAAACATGAGGCTGATGGACTCGTATATCGTCGGAAACTTTTGATCGACGCTGGCGTGCCAGAAGAAGTCGCTTGGGGCAAGCCGCCGCAACATGCTGCCGTTGATGACGTGCTGGATGCCTTGGCGGCCATGGTAGCTGCCTCAGAAATCCAAGCAGGACGCGGTAAGCCTTTCGGAGAAGACGGCGATAAAGATCGCTTCGACATCCCGATCGCGATATGGGGCTTCGAACCCGTGAAAGTAAGTTTAGAGAACACCGCCATGACCGACCGCCCCGTTCCCCGCGCCATGATCGAGGCCGCCGCCCAGCGCATCGTCGGCCATGCCCGCGTCACGCCGGTGATGCGGCTCGGGACCGGCGCGTTCGGCAGCGAGGCGGACATCTCGCTGAAGCTCGAATGCCTGCAGCATGCCGGCTCCTTCAAGACGCGCGGCGCGTTCAACAACCTGCTCTCGCTGCCCGTGCCGGCGGCCGGCGTCTCGGCTGCGTCCGGCGGCAATCACGGCGCGGCCGTCGCCTATGCGGCGCGCCAGCGCGGCGTGAAGGCGACGATCTTCGTTCCCGAAATCTCG
This sequence comes from Rhizobiales bacterium CCH3-A5, assembly GCA_001556025.1. Taxonomy (GTDB): domain Bacteria; phylum Pseudomonadota; class Alphaproteobacteria; order Rhizobiales; family Beijerinckiaceae; genus Allobosea. The sequence continues at coordinate 31,604 of LSIB01000065.1, read as the reverse complement.
CCCGCCGCCAAAATCGAGGCGATCAGGCGTTTCGGGGCCGATGTCAGGATCGGCGGCGCGCAATATGACGACGCACAGGCTGCCTGCGACGCCTTCGTGGCGGACACTGGCGCGCTGAAGATCCACCCCTTCGCGGCGAAGGAGACCATCGCCGGCCAGGGTACGCTCGGGCGCGAATGGGATGGCCAGGAGCCAGATCTCGACACCGTGCTGGTCGCGGTCGGCGGGGGCGGGCTGATCTCGGGCATCGCCGCCTGGTTCGCGGGCTCGAACGTCAAGGTCGTCGGCGTCGAGCCTTCAGGCTCGCGCGCCCTGCAGGCGGCGCTGGAGGCGAAGGGCCCGGTCGAGGTCACGGTCAAATCCGTCGCCGCCGATTCGCTGGGCGCCCGCAATGTCGGCCCGCTGGTGCATGAGGTCTGCAAGGATGCGGTCGACCATGTCGCGCTGGTCGATGACGAATGGATCACGAAGGCGCAGGGTGTGCTCTGGCGCGATTTCCGGCTCGCGGTCGAGCCCGGCGGCGCGGCTGCGCTGGGTGCGCTGCTGTCGGGAGCCTACACGCCCAGGGCCGGCGAGCGGCTGGGCGTGCTGGTCTGCGGGGCCAATGTCGATCTCGGGACGCTGGGCGCGATCGTCGGCTGAGGCCGTAGAAAGTTCGCCGGGCGACGACTTGTCCGGTCGGAGACTTGCGCCTGTGCGGGCGCTCCCGTAACCCGGGGTTCGTCCAGCCACGAACCTGCCTCCATGTCCGCCTCGATCACCGACCGCTATGCCGCCCTCGTCGAGACGGGGGCCATCGAACGCGACCCGGCGCAGGTCGCAGTGGTCAGGCGGCTGGCCGCACTCGAGGAGGCGCTCGCAGCCCGCAGGCTCGCCCGCAAGAGCAGCGCGCTCGGCTGGCTGCTCGGGCGCGGCAAGGCGACGACTGAGCCGCCGAAGGGGCTCTACATCTGGGGCTCGGTCGGGCGCGGCAAGACCATGCTGATGGACCTGTTCTACGACGCTTCCCCAATCGAGAAGCGCCGGCGCGTGCATTTCCACGAATTTCTGGCCGATGTGCATGGCCGCATCCACGCCTATCGCCAGCGCCTCAAGGCGGGCGAGGTCAGGGAGCCGGACCCGATCGCGCCTGTTGCCGCGCAGCTTGCCGAGGAGGCGAGCCTGCTCTGCTTCGACGAGTTCACGGTCACCGACATCGCCGATGCGATGATCCTCGGGCGGCTGTTCACGGCGCTGTTTTCGGCCGGCGTCGTCGTGGTCGCCACCTCCAATGTCGAGCCCTCGCGGCTCTATGAGGGCGGGCTCAACCGGGCGCTGTTCCTGCCCTTCATCGATCTCCTGACCGAGAAGGTCGAGGTGGTGAGGCTCGACGCGCGCACCGATTTCCGGCTGGAAAAACTGGGCGGCGCGCCGACCTATCATGTCCCGGCCGACGCGGCGGCGAGCACCGCGCTCGACACGGCTTTCAGGCGGCTTTCGGGCGCCGCGCAGGGCCAGCGCGTGACGCTCGACGTCAAGGGCCACGACTTCGTCGTTCCGCAGGGAGCGGGCGGCGTCGCGCGGGCGTCCTTTGAGGATTTCTGCGCGCAGGCCTATGGCGCGTCGGACTACATCGCCTTGGCGCAGCGCTTCCACACGCTGGTGCTCGATGGCGTGCCGGTCATGACGCTTGACCGACGCAACGAGGCCAGGCGCTTCATCATCCTGATCGACACGCTCTACGAGCACCATGTGAAGCTCGTCGTCTCGGCGGAAGCCGAGCCGCAGCATCTCTACACCGCGAGCCAGGGCCGCGAGGCCTTCGAGTTCGACCGCACGGTCTCGCGGCTGATCGAGATGCGTTCGCAGGATTATCTGGCGCTGCCGCATGGCCGGCCCGATTCCGCCGCCAGCGGCGACAGCGGCGGACTGGTCGAGACCTGAGCCATGGCGCAGCGCGAGCCGAGCGAGACCCGCATCCTCTCGGTCGCCAGCGAGCATCTGCGCCAGTTCGGCCTCAAGCGCTTCACCGTGGTCGCCGTCGCCGAAGAAGCCGGCATGACGCATGCCAATGTCTATCGCTACTTCCCGTCGCGCGCGGCGCTTGTCGACGCCGTCGTCGATGTCTGGCTCAAGGCGACCGAGCGCCGGCTGGCCGACATCGCCGATGGGCCCGACCCCGCCAGCGACAAGCTGGAACGGCTCATCCTGGCGCTCGCTAAAGGCAACCGCGACCTGCTCGTCGACGATCCGCATCTGTTTGCGGCGCTGTCGCAGGCGGTGGCGAAGCGCCACGCCATCAGCCGGCGCAACCGGACGCGCGTCCGCGCCCTGTTCGAGCGCGTCATCGACGAGGGCATCGCGTCCGGCGCCTTCGAGCCGCGCGACCGCGACAGGGCGATCGCCTTCGTCATCGACGCCACCCACCGCTTCATCCACCCGGCCGCTCTGGCGCTGGAGGCGGACGTGCCGCAAGCCTCCGTCGATGCCCGGCTGGCGACGCTGATCCGGGTGGCGCTGCGCGTTCTGGAGGCCGGAATCATCTGAAATTTTCGCAACAAGTTACGATCTTTGTAAATTGTAACTGAAATCTTTTGCCGCATTCGGCCGCTAGTCTGACTGGATGACTGCTGCAAACCATTGAAATCGCGGCACTCACCGGCCGAGTGTCGATAATCGAGAGCGGGGTGCGGCCGCGCTCGCGTCGAACCCGCGAGGGTTGCGGCAAATCCCCGGTTTGAGTCAAAGGAACGCACGGTTTCGCCGGCTCGCCGGCCTCTCGCAGCGCTAAGCACAAGGACTAGGCAATGGCCCGCAAGAAGATCGCCCTCATCGGCGCCGGCCAGATCGGCGGCACGCTCGCTCACCTCGCCGGCCTGAAGGAACTGGGCGACGTCGTCCTGTTCGACATCGCCGAGGGCATCCCGCAGGGCAAGGGCCTCGACATCGCCGAATCGGCTCCGGTCGACGGGTTCGACGCGAGCTACACCGGCACCCAGTCCTATGCCGACATCGCCGGCGCCGACGTCGTCATCGTCACCGCCGGCGTGCCGCGCAAGCCCGGCATGAGCCGCGACGACCTGATCGGCATCAACCTCAAGGTGATGAAGGCGGTCGGCGAGGGCATCAAGGCGCATGCGCCGAACGCCTTCGTGATCTGCATCACCAACCCGCTCGACGCGATGGTCTGGGCGCTGCAGAAGTTCTCCGGCCTGAAGCCCAACATGATCTGCGGCATGGCCGGCGTGCTGGATTCGGCCCGCTTCCGCCATTTTCTCGCCGACGAGTTCAAGGTCTCGGTCAAGGACGTCTCGGCTTTCGTGCTCGGCGGCCATGGCGACGACATGGTGCCGCTGGTGCGCTATTCCGGCGTCGCCGGCATCCCGCTGCCCGACCTCGTCACCATGGGCTGGACCACGCAGGCCAAGCTCGACGCCATCGTCGAGCGCACCCGCAAGGGCGGCGGCGAGATCGTCAATCTGCTCAAGACCGGCTCGGCCTTCTATGCGCCCGCCGCATCGGCGATCGCGATGGCCGAGAGCTATCTCAAGGACCAGAAGCGCGTCCTGCCCTGCGCGGCGGCGCTGACCGGCCAGTATGGCGTCAAGGACATGTTCGTCGGCGTGCCGGTCGTGATCGGCGCCAGCGGCGTCGAGAAGGTCGTGGAGATCGGCCTCGACGGCGAAGAGAAGGCGATGCTCGCCAAGTCCGTCGCCTCGGTCCAGACCCTGATCGACGCCTGCAAGACCGTCGATCCGTCATTGGCGTGAGATAAGGTGCAGTCGGCGACGGCCGGCCGGCAGGTTTGAGGCCGCGCCGACCTGCCGATCCAACCGCCTGCCCACAGCTGCCTACTGCCGATCTTCTTTCAAGGAACCACAGGCATGAACATCCACGAATACCAGGGCAAGGCCGTCCTCAAGGAGTTCGGCGCGCCGGTCTCCGCCGGCTTTCCGGCGCTGACCGTCGCCGAAGCCGTCGAGGGCGCGCGCAAGCTGCCGGGGCCGCTTTATGTCGTGAAGAGCCAGATCCATGCCGGCGGCCGCGGCAAGGGCAAGTTCAAGGAACTCGGCCCCGACGCCAAGGGCGGCGTGCGCCTGGCCAAATCGGTCGAGGAGGTCGAAGCCCATGCCAAGGAGATGCTCGGCAACACGCTGGTGACCGCCCAGACCGGCCCTGCCGGCAAGCAGGTCAACCGGCTCTATATCGAGGACGGCTCCGACATCGCCAAGGAGTTCTATCTCTCGGCGCTGGTCGACCGCGAGACATCGCGCGTCGCCTTCGTCGTCTCGACCGAAGGCGGCATGGACATCGAGGCCGTCGCCCACGACACGCCGGAGAAGATCGAAACCTTCTCGGTCGATCCCGCGACCGGCATCATGCCCCATCACGGCCGGGCCATGGCCCGCATCCTCGGGCTGACCGGCGACCAGGCCAAGCAGGCCGGCACGGTGCTGGGCCAGATCTACACCGCCTTCGTGTCCAAGGACATGGACATGCTGGAGATCAACCCGCTGATCGTGACGACGCAGGGCCAGATCAAGTGCCTCGACGCCAAGATCTCGTTCGATTCCAACGCGCTCTACCGTCACCCCGAGATCGTTGCCCTGCGCGACACCACCGAGGAAGACGACAAGGAGATCGAGGCCTCCAAATACGACCTCGCCTATATCGCGCTCGACGGCACGATCGGCTGCATGGTCAACGGCGCGGGCCTCGCCATGGCGACGCTCGACATCATCCAGCTCTACGGCGAATCCCCCGCGAACTTCCTCGATGTCGGCGGCGGCGCGACGGAAGAGAAGGTGACGGCGGCATTCAAGATCATCACCGCCGACCCGAAGGTGAGGGGCATCCTGGTCAACATCTTCGGCGGCATCATGAAGTGCGACGTCATCGCGCGCGGCGTCATCGCCGCGGTGAAGGCAGTCGGGCTGGAAGTGCCGCTGGTGGTGCGCCTCGAAGGCACCAACGTCCAGGAAGGCAAGGACATCATCTCGTCCTCGGGCCTGAACGTCATCTCCGCCGACGATCTCGACGACGCCGCCCAGAAGATCGTTGCCGCGATCAAGAAGGCCTGAGGAAAAACCATGTCCATCCTGATCGACAAGAACACCAAGGTCATCTGCCAGGGTTTTACCGGCAAGAACGGCACCTTCCATTCCGAGCAGGCCATCGCCTACGGCACGCAGATGGTCGGCGGCACCTCGCCGGGGAAGGGCGGTTCGCTTCATCTCGGCCTGCCGGTCTTCGACAGCGTCGTCGAGGCGCGCGACAAGACCGGCGCGACGGCGTCCGTCGTCTATGTCCCGCCACCAGGCGCGGCGGACGCGATCTGCGAGGCGATCGACGCCGAGATTCCGCTGATCATCTGCATCACCGAGGGCATCCCGGTGCTCGACATGGTCAAGGTCAAGCGCTCGCTGATCGGCTCCAAGTCGCGCCTGATCGGCCCGAACTGCCCTGGCGTCGTCACGGCCGGCGAGAGCAAGATCGGCATCATGCCGGCCAACATCTTCAAGCCCGGCTCGGTCGGAATCGTCTCGCGTTCGGGCACGCTGACCTATGAGGCGGTGTTCCAGACGACGCGCGAGGGGCTGGGCCAGACCACGGCCGTCGGCATCGGCGGCGATCCGGTCAAGGGCACCGAATTCATCGACATGCTGGAGATGTTCCTCGCCGACGACAAGACCGAGTCGATCGTGATGATCGGCGAGATCGGCGGCTCGGCCGAGGAGGACGCGGCGCAGTTCCTCGCCGACGAGGCGAAGCGCGGCCGCAAGAAGCCGATGGTCGGCTTCATCGCCGGCCGCACGGCCCCTCCCGGCCGCCGCATGGGCCATGCCGGCGCGATCATCTCCGGCGGCAAGGGCGGCGCGGAAGACAAGATCGCGGCGATGGAAGCCGCCGGCATCCGGGTCTCGCCCTCGCCGGCGCGCCTTGGAAAGACCTTGGTGGACGTGTTGAAGGGCTGACGATTTCGTCCGTCATGGTCGGGCTCGGCCCGACCATCTCGTGACGCGCGAGACTCCAGAAGAGATAGTCGGCTCAAGGCCGACCATGACGGTTAGGCAGGCAGGAAAAGGCGGAAAACGACCATGGCTCGCCAGGACATCAACGAGGCTCTCGCCCAGACGGGTTTCCTCTATGGCGGCAACGCGGCCTATATCGAGGATCTCTACGCCCGCTACCAGGCCGATCCCAAATCGGTCGACGAGCAGTGGCAGGGCTTCTTTGCCGGGCTGAAGGACGAGGGTTCCGCCATCGTCGAGAACGCCAGGGGCGCGTCCTGGACCAAGCCGAACTGGCCCGTCCACGCCAATGGCGAGCTCGTCTCGGCGCTCGACGGCAACTGGGCCGTGGTCGAGAAGGTCGTTTCCGACAAGCTGAACGGCAAGGCCAAGGCGGCCGGCGCGACCCTGTCAGCCTCCGACGTCCAGCAGGCCACGCGCGATTCCGTGCGCGCCATCATGCTGATCCGCGCCTACCGCATGCGCGGCCATCTCCACGCCAAGCTCGATCCGCTCGGCATCGAGAGCCGCACCGATTCCGAGGAACTGGCGCCGGCGGCCTTCGGCTTCGGCGAGGCCGATCTCGACCGCAAGATCTTCATCGACAACGTGCTCGGCATGGAATTCGCCACGATCCGCGAGATGGTCGCGATCCTGCAGCGGACCTATTGCAACACCATCGGCATCGAGTTCATGCACATCTCCGATCCGGAGCAGAAGGCATGGCTGCAGGAGCGGATCGAGGGCCCCGACAAGGAGATCGCCTTCACGCGCGAGGGCAAGAAGGCGATCCTGAACAAGCTCGTCGAGGCCGAAGGCTTCGAGAAATTCATCGACCTGAAATACACCGGCACCAAGCGCTTCGGCCTCGATGGCGGCGAGGCGCTGATCCCGGCGCTGGAGCAGATCATCAAGCGCGGCGGCGCGCTCGGCGTGCGCGACATCGTCTTCGGCATGGCCCATCGCGGCCGCCTCAACGTGCTCACCCAGGTGCTCGGCAAGCCGCACCGTGCGCTGTTCCACGAGTTCAAGGGCGGCTCGTTCGCGCCCGACGACGTCGAGGGCTCGGGCGACGTCAAGTATCATCTCGGCGCCTCAGCCGACCGCGAGTTCGACGGCAACAACGTCCACGTCTCGCTCACCGCCAACCCGTCGCATCTCGAGATCGTCGATCCGGTCGTGCTCGGAAAGGTCCGCGCCAAGCAGGACCAGTTCGGCGACATCGTCGAGCGCTCCAAGGTGCTGCCGCTGCTGTTGCATGGCGACGCGGCCTTCGCCGGGCAGGGCGTGGTCGCCGAGTGCCTCGGCCTGTCGGGGCTGAAAGGCCACAAGACCGGCGGCTCGATCCATTTCATCGTCAACAACCAGATCGGCTTCACCACCTATCCGCGCTATTCGCGCTCCTCGCCCTATCCGTCGGACGTGGCGAAGATGGTCGAGGCTCCGGTCTTCCATGTGAACGGCGACGATCCCGAGGCGGTCGTCTTCGCCGCGAAGGTCGCGATCGAGTTCCGGCAGAAATTCCACAAGCCGGTCGTGGTCGACATGTTTTGCTATCGCCGCTTCGGCCATAACGAGGGCGATGAGCCGGGCTTCACCCAGCCGCTGATGTACCGCAAGATCCGCGGCCACAAATCGACGCTCGAACTCTACTCCGCCAAGCTCGAGGCCGAGGGCGTGATCGCGCCCGGCGAGGTCGACGAGATGCGGGCCGCCTGGAAGGCGAAGCTCGAGATCGAATTCGAGGCCGGCCAGGCCTTCAAGCCCAACAAGGCCGACTGGCTCGACGGTCGCTGGGCCGGCATGAAGGCGATCCGCGCCGACGAGGACGACCCGCGCCGTGGCGCGACCGGCGTTCCTGCCGCCGTGCTCCGGGACATCACCGAGAAGATCACGGCTGTTCCGGCCGGCTTCAACGTCCACAAGACGATCCAGCGCTTCCTCGACAACCGCAAGAAGGCGGTCGAATCAGGCCAGGGCATCGACTGGGCGACGGCGGAATCGCTGGCCTTCGGCTCGCTCCTGCTTGATGGGCACCCGGTCCGGCTCTCGGGGCAGGATTGCGAGCGCGGCACCTTCTCGCAGCGTCATTCGGTGCTGATCGACCAGGAGACGGAGGCCCGCCATACCTCGCTGAACCATATTCGCGAGGGCCAGTCGCGCTACGAGGTCATCAACTCGATGCTCTCGGAAGAAGCCGTGCTCGGATTCGAATACGGCTACACCCTGTCGGAGCCCAACGCCCTGACCTGCTGGGAGGCGCAGTTCGGCGATTTCGCCAATGGCGCGCAGGTCGTGTTCGACCAGTTCATCTCGTCGGGCGAGCGCAAATGGCTGCGCATGTCGGGCCTCGTCTGCCTGCTGCCGCATGGCTATGAAGGGCAGGGACCCGAGCACTCCTCGGCCCGCCTGGAGCGCTTCCTGCAGATGTGCGCCGAGGACAACATGCAGGTCGCCAACTGCTCGACGCCAGCGAGCTATTTCCACATCCTGCGCCGGCAGCTCAAGCGCGACTTCCGCAAGCCGCTGATCCTGATGACGCCGAAATCGCTGCTGCGCCACAAGCGCTGCGTTTCGACGCTCGACGAGCTGGCCGAAGGTTCGAGCTTCCACCGCGTGCTGCATGATGACGCCGAACGCGGCAACTCGACCACCAAGCTGGTCAAGGATTCCAAGATCCGCCGCGTCGTGCTGTGCTCGGGCAAGGTCTATTTCGACCTGCTGGAGGAGCGCGAGAAGCGCGGGCTGGACGATGTCTACCTGATGCGCGTCGAGCAGCTCTATCCCTTCCCGCTGAAGTCGCTGGCGCATGAGCTGTCGCGTTTCAAGGGCGCGGACGTGGTCTGGTGCCAGGAGGAGCCCAAGAACATGGGTTCCTGGACCTTCGTCGAACCCTATCTCGAATGGGTGCTCGGCCATGCCGGCTCGAAGTCGAAGCGGCCGCGCTATGTCGGCCGCCCGGCCTCTGCCGCGACCGCGACCGGCCTGATGTCGAAACACCTCGCCCAGCTCAACGCGTTCCTCGACGAGGCTTTCGCGGCCTGATCCGCGCGGCCTGACCGCTGACGATACCAAGAGACCCGAAAAGAGGCCTGACATGGCGACCGAAATCCGCGTTCCCACCCTCGGCGAATCCGTCTCCGAAGCGACCATCGGCAAGTGGTTCAAGAAGCCAGGCGACGCGGTGAAGGCCGACGAGCCGCTGGTCGAGCTCGAGACCGACAAGGTGACGCTCGAGGTCAACGCGCCGGCCGCCGGCGTGCTCGGCGAAATCGTCGCCAAGGAAGGCGAGACCGTCGGCGTCAGCGCGCTGCTCGGAATGATCCAGGCCGGCGACGGCAAGGCCGCGGCGCCCGCGCCGAAGGCCGACGCAGCGGTGGCGCAGGCCGCGGGCAAGGCCGGCGAGACCACGAGCGCCGCCGCCGAGAAGAAGTCAGGCGAGGTCGCCGGCGACACGCAGATCAAGCCCGCGACCAAGGCTGGCGATTCCGGTCCCGCCGTCGGCCGTCTCGCGGCCGAAAGCGGCGTCGATCCGGCTGGCGTCAGCGCCTCGGGCAAGGATGGCCGTGTCACCAAGGGCGACATGCTGGCGGCGATCGCGACCGGCAGCCAGGCCGCGCCTGTGGCGGCTCCCGCTCCGGTCCAGGTCCGCGCGCCATCGGCTCCCGACGACGCCTCGCGCGAAGAGCGGGTCAAGATGACCAAGCTGCGCCAGACCATCGCGCGCCGCCTCAAGGAGGCGCAGGCCACCGCCGCGATGCTGACGACCTTCAACGAGGTCGACATGACCAACGTCATGGCGCTGCGCAACCAGTACAAGGACGTCTTCGAGAAGAAGCACGGCGTGAAGCTCGGCTTCATGGGCTTCTTCGTGAAGGCCTGCGTGCAGGCGCTGAAGGAGATCCCCTCGGTCAACGCCGAGATCGACGGCACCGACATCGTCTACAAGAACTACTATCATGTCGCCGTCGCCGTCGGCACCGACAAGGGCCTCGTCGTGCCGGTAGTGCGCGACGCCGACCAGCTCTCCATCGCCGGCGTCGAGAAGAAGATCGGCGAACTCGGCAAGAAGGCCCGCGACGGCGCGCTCAAGATCGAGGACATGCAGGGCGGCACCTTCACCATCTCGAATGGCGGCGTCTACGGCTCGCTGATGTCGACGCCGATCCTGAACGCGCCACAGTCGGCGATCCTCGGCATGCACAAGATCCAGGAGCGCCCGATGGTTGTCGGCGGCCAGATCGTGGTGCGTCCGATGATGTACCTCGCCGTCAGCTACGACCACCGCATCATCGACGGCAAGGAGGCGGTGACCTTCCTGGTGCGGATCAAGGAGGCGCTGGAGGATCCGGCGCGGCTGGTGCTGGATCTGTGAGCGACGCGTTCAGGCGGCTGCTTCGCCGTCATGCTCGGGCTTGTCCCGAGCATCCACGACTTTACTCCCGCCGCCAAAGACGTGGATGGTCGGGACAAGCCCGACCATGACGGGTGCTGAGAGGCTTTAGTGATGTCCTACGATCTCGTCGTCATCGGAACCGGCCCCGGCGGCTATGTCTGCGCCATTCGCGCGGCCCAGCTCGGCCTCAAGGTCGCGGTCGTCGAAAAGCGCAAGAGCCATGGCGGCACCTGCCTGAATGTCGGCTGCATCCCGTCCAAGGCGCTGCTGCATGCCTCGGAGATGTTCGAGGAGGCCGGCCACACCTTCGCCAGCCTCGGCATCTCCGTGGGCAAGCCGAAACTCGATCTGGCGCAGATGATGGTCCACAAGCAGGAGACGGTCGACGCCAACGTCAACGGCGTCGCCTTCCTGCTGAAGAAGAACAAGATCGAGCCGTTCCACGGCACGGCGAGCATCCCTGCTACCGGCAAGGTCGTCGTGACCGGCGATGACGGCAAGACGCAGGAGCTCGAAACCAAGAGCATCGTCATCGCGACAGGCTCGGAATCGACGGCGCTGCCTGGCGTCGCCATCGACGAGAAGACGGTGGTGACCTCGACCGGCGCGATCGAACTGACTGCGGTTCCCAAGGAGTTGCTGGTCGTCGGCGCAGGCGTGATCGGGCTTGAGATCGGCTCGGTCTGGAGCCGGCTCGGCGCCAAGGTCACGGTCGTCGAATATCTCGACCGCATCCTTCCCGGCATGGACGACGAGATCGCCAAACAGTTCCAGCGCATCCTGCAGAAGCAGGGCTTCGAGTTCCATCTCGGCTCCAAGGTCACGAAGGTCGAGACGGGCAAGAAGGGCGGCGCGACCGTCACGGTCGAACCCGCGGCAGGCGGCGAGGGCAAGACGCTGTCTGCCGACATCGTGCTGGTCGCGATCGGCCGGCGTCCCAATACCGAAGGGCTTGGGCTTGAGGCGGCCGGCGTCGCGACCGAGCGCGGCCGCGTCGTCATCGACGACCACTTCAAGACCAATGTCGCCGGCATCTACGCCATCGGCGACGTGGTGCGCGGCCCGATGCTGGCGCACAAGGCCGAGGATGAGGGCGTGGCGGTCGCCGAGATCATCGCGGGCAAGCACGGCCATGTGAATTACGACGTTATCCCCGGCATCATCTACACCGCGCCGGAAGTCGCCGCGATCGGCAGGACCGAGGAAGAGCTGAAGGCCGCGGGCGTCGCCTATAAGGTCGGCAAGTTCCCGTTCACGGCCAATGGCCGCGCCCGCGCGATCCGCCACACCGACGGCTTCGTGAAGGTGCTGGCGGACGCTGCGACCGACCGCGTGCTCGGCTGCCACATCATCGGGCCCCATGCCGGCGACCTGATCGCCGAGGTGGCGGTGCTGATGGAGTTCGGCGGCTCCTCGGAAGACCTCGCCCGCACCTGCCATGCCCATCCGACGCTGTCGGAAGCGGTGAAGGAAGCAGCGATGGCGGTCGAGAAGCGCCAGATCCATATGTGAGGGGACGGTCCGGCGGCGCTCAGCCTCGCCGCGCCTTGAACGCCGTCATCGTGTTCCGCAATAGGCAGGCGATCGTCATCGGCCCGACCCCACCCGGCACCGGGGTAATCCCCCCCGCCACGGCCAGCGCTTCCGCATAGTGGACATCGCCCACCAGCTTGCCGTCGGGCAGGCGGTTGATGCCGACGTCGATCACGGTCGCGCCCGGCTTGATCCAGTCGCCCTTCACGAAATGGGGACGGCCCACCGCTGCCACGACGATGTCGGCGCGCCTGACCACGCTGGCTAGGGCGCGCGTGCGCGAATGCGCGATCGTCACGGTGCAGTCCGCCTGCAGCAGGAGCTGCGCCACCGGGCGGCCGACGAGTTCCGAGCGGCCTATCACCACGGCCTCCAGACCGGCCAGCGTCGGCAGCGTCTGGCGAAGCAGCAGCATGGAGCCGAGCGGCGTGCAGGGCACGAGCAGCGTCGCGGCGCTGGCCTTGCCGCTCGCCAGCCGGCCGGCATTGACCGGATGCAGCCCGTCGACGTCCTTGGCGGGGTCGATCGCGTCGATGATGACGCCGGTGTCGATGTGTTTCGGCAACGGCAGTTGCACGAGGATGCCGTCGACCGCGTCATCGGCGTTGAGTTCGGCCAGCTTCGCCAGCAGTTCCGCCTCGCTCGTCTCGGTCGGCAGGCGGTGCGCCCTCGACTTCATGCCGATCTCGGCGGCGAGTTTTTCCTTGGAGGCGACATAGACGCGGCTCGCCGGATCGTCGCCGACCAGCACCACGTCGAGGCCGGGCACGAGGCCGCTTTGCGTTTTGATCGCGGCGATCTCGCTCCCGATCTCGGCCCGCAGAGCCGCGGCCGCCGCCTTGCCGTCGATGATGCGTGCCTGCCCGGCCATGAATGCGTCTCCGTCTTGTCCGCGAGCCGCCCTCATGCGCGATCGGCCAGGGCGCGACAAGTCCGAATGCGACGGGCGCGCGCTGTGTTGGCCCATGCCTTGCGAGCGTCCGCTGGCGCGGTTATCGATCTAGCGAGCGGTTTGAAGAGGCGAGCAGCGTGACCACCGGATTTGCGTCCATTCCCGCCACCAACCGCTATCGCCTGATCCGCACCCGCATCCCGCTCTGCCTCGTCGATGGCGCGGCTCTCGCCGGGGATCGCGACGGCCTCGCGCTCGCCGATATCGCGATCGACGACGGGCGCATCGCCTCCATCCTGCCGGCCGGCACTGACGGCATAGACGCCGATCACCCGCCCGTCGATCTCGACGGCGGCATCGTGCTGCCGCGCCTCGTCGACGCTCATGTCCATCTCGACAAGGGCCATATCTGGCCGCGCCGGCGCAATCCCGACGGCAGCTTCAAGGGCGCGCTGGAGAATGTGCTGGCCGACCGCGAGGCGAACTGGTCAGCCGACGATGTCCGCGCCCGGATGGAATTCGGCCTGCGCTGCGCTTTTGCCCATGGCACGGCGGCGATGCGGACGCATATCGATTCGCTCGGCAAGCAGATCGGCATCTCCTGGCCGGTGCTCGCCGAGCTGCGGGCGGAATGGGCCGGGCGGATCACGCTGCAGGCCTCGCCGCTGTTCGGGCTGCAATTTGCGCTCGACGCCGCCCATATGCACGCCGTGACCAAGGCGGTGCTGGCGCATGGCGACGGCCTGTTCGGCTGCGTCACCTATATGATCCCCGAGATCGACCAGGCGCTCGACATCGTCTTTCGCAATGCGATCGACCATGGCTTCGACCTCGATTTCCATGTCGACGAGACCAACGACCCGGAGGCGCGCGCGCTGGAGCACATCGCCGATGCCGCGCTGAGGCATCGTTTTGCCGGCAAGATTCTGTGCGGGCATTGCTGCTCGCTGGCGCTGCAGCAGCCGCAGGACGAGGCCTCCATCATCGCCAAGGTGAAGGAGGCCGGCATCGCCGTGGTCTCCCTGCCGATGTGCAACATGTATCTGCAAGACAGACAGGCCGGCCGTACGCCGCGCTGGCGCGGGGTCACTGCGCTGCACGAGCTGAAGGCGGCCGGCGTGCCGGTGATGATCGCCTCGGACAACACACGCGACCCGTTCTACGCCTATGGCGACCTCGACCTGGTCGAGGTCCTGCGGGAAGGCACGCGTATCCTCCAGCTCGATCATTCCGGGACCGACTGGGGCAACGCGGTTGCCCGCACGCCCGCCGACGTCATGGGACTGCCCGAGGCCGGGCGTCTTTCGCCCGGCGGCCCGGCCGACGTGATCCTGACGCGGGCGCGCGACTGGACGGAGTTCTTCGCAAGGCCGCAGTCCGACCGGACGGTGCTGGGGGCGGGCAAGGCGATCGATACGACGCTTCCGGACCATCGCGAGCTGGATCATCTGATGGGGGCGCAACCATGACCCCACGCTACGACATCGCGGCCCTGAAGATTTACCTCGCCGGCATCCGCATCGAGGACAATCCGGCGCTGGTGAAGCAGAAGAGCCGCGACTTCTTCTGGTACTCGCCGACGCTGAAGCGCCAGCTCGACCATGTCACGGCCGACCTCGTGGTGTCGCCCAAGAGCGAGGCGCAGGTGCTGGAGACGCTGGCCGCCTGCCACGCGCTCGGCATCCCGGTGACACCGCGCGGGACCGGCACCGGCAATTACGGCCAGGCCATGCCGCTCTCGGGGGGCGTGCTGCTCGATCTCTCGGGCTTCGATCAGGTGCTCGACATCCAGCCCGGCCGCTATGTCGCGCAGCCCGGCGCGATCATGGCCCGGATCGACGAGAAGACGCGCGCCCATTCCGGGCAGGAGCTGAGGCTCCACCCCTCGACCTACCAGACCGCTTCGATCGGCGGCTTCATCGCCGGTGGCTCGGGCGGCGTCGGCTCGATCAAATGGGGAGGATTGCGCGACTGGGGCAACATCATCTCGCTCAGGGTCGCGACGATGGAGGCCGAGCCCCGCATCCTCGAACTTGCCGGCGAGGATCTGCACAAGGTCGCCCATGCCTATGGCACAAACGGCATCATCACGCAGGTCGAGATGCCGCTGGCTCCGGCCTACAACTGGATCGACGTCATCCTCGGCTTCGCGGATTTGCGCGCCGCCACCGAATTCGCCAATGCGCTGGGCGAACAGGACGGGCTGGCGCTGAAGAACCTTGCCGTGGTCGCGGGCCCGATCGGCCACGACTATTTCCTGCGCCACCGAAAATTCCTGCCGCGCGAGAGCCATCTGGTGATCGTCATGGCCGCAGATTTCGCGGTGGAATCGCTGCTCGCCTATGCGCGCCGCACCAGCGGCTGCGACCTGTTGATGCGCTCGGACCGGCTTTCCCCCGAGGAGGCGAAAGGTCTGCCGCCGGGCTACGAGCTCGGCTGGAACCACACCACTCTGCGGGCGCTGCGCGTCGATTCGGCCATCACCTATCTTCAGGTGCTCTACCCGTTCCCCAATCAGGTCGAGCTGGTGACGCGCATCCACGAACGCTTCGGCGACGAGGTGCTGTGCCATCTCGAATTCGTCCGCTTCGACGGCAAGGTCACCTGCTTCGGCCTGCCGCTGGTCCGCTTCACCACGGAAGAGCGGCTGGAGGAGATCATGGCGATCCATGAGGAGATGGGCGCTCCGATCTTCAATCCGCACCGCTACACGCTGGAGGAGGGCGGCATGAAGCAGACCGACGAGGCCCAGCTCGCCTTCAAGCGCCAGGCCGATCCGCAAGGTTTGCTCAACCCCGGCAAGATGATCGCCTGGGAAGACCCGGATTACGACTACGCCTCGGGCAAGACCTTCCTGTTCCGCAGCCTGTCTCAGGCCGGGGCCGCCGGCTGAGTATGCGCGTCCTCGTCCTCCACGCCCATCCCGTGCCAGAGAGCTTCAACGCGGCGCTCTACCGGACGGTCGTCGAGGGTCTGGGTGCGGCCGGACACGAGGTCGATGCATGCGATCTCTACGCAGAGGGCTTCGACGCCGTGCTCAGTCGCGAAGAGCGAGCCGGCTATCACGACCTCTCGGGCAACACGCGTCCCGTTGCCGGCTATGTCGAACGGCTGCAGGCCGCCGAGGCGCTGGTGCTGTGCTTTCCGGTCTGGAATTTCGGCTATCCAGCTATCCTGAAGGGCTTTTTCGACCGCGTTTTCCTGCCCGGCGTCTCGTTCAAACTGGTCGATGGCAAGGTCCGGCCCAATCTCTGGAACATTCGCCGGCTTGTCGCCGTGACGAGTTATGGCGGAACGCGCTGGCGGGCCCTGCTGATGGGCGATCCGCCGCGCAAAGCGGTCTGCCGCGTGCTGCGGGCGGTCTGCCACCCGGCGGCGCGACCGCTCTATCTCGCCCATTACGATATGAACCGGGCGACGCCGCAGAGCCGGGCCGCTTTCCTGGCGGATGTCGCCCAAAAAATCCGCCGGCTCTAGGCGCATGCTGGCAATGCGTCATCAGGCTGTCATCATGGCAAGCGAACTGGCAGCCGGCGAAACGTTTTGCTCGCCGGCATCAAGGACTGGCTCATGACCAAGATCTGCCATGACCGAGAACTGCCATGACTAAGTCTCTCGAGAAAAGCGTCGGGCGCGCCCTGCTCGTCACCGCGCGGCTCCACCGCGCGCGCATGGGCGAGCGGCTGAACGCGCTCGGGCTGTTTCCCGGACAGGAACAGGCGCTGAAGGCGCTGCAGGCCGCCCCGATGACGATGGGCGAACTCGCCACGCTGTTGCGCGTCAAGCCGCCGACGGTGTCGAAGACGATCGGACGGCTTTCGGTGCAGGGGCTGGTGACCCGCGAGGGCGGCGGCCGCGACGGTCGGCTGGTCCAGGTCGCGCTGACGGACGCCGGCCAGAAAACCGCCTCGACGCTCGACGCGGTCTGGAACCAGGTCGAGGACGAGTTGCTGGAGCGGCTCGACGCGAAGGAGAGAAAGCAGCTCCGCAAGCTGCTGCGCAAGGCGGCCAAGGGCCTGTCCAAGGCCGGCGTCGAGATCGACGAAGCCGAGGCGGACGCCGACGAAGCCGATAGCGACGCCTGATTTGCGCATGCGGCCCATGCGTAATTCCACTGGTCTACACGCCTAAATCGGTTAATCCTGCACTCGTCATTCCCATTATGCATGACGGGACGCCGCTTGCCCGCCGCTTACACGCATGTTCCCGAGACCGGCCGCTCGCGCCTTGTCGCCATCGGCCTGATGTGCGGCGCGGTCTTGTGCTTCGCGCTGCTCGACGCCAGCGCCAAATGGCTCTCCGGCGTCGTCGATCCGCTGCAGGTCGTGTTCGCGCGCTATGCCGGCAGCATGGCGCTGGTGCTGGCATTCCTCAATCCGTGGAGCCGGCCCGGCATTCTGAGGACGAAGCGGCCCTGGCTGCAGGGCGTGCGCTCGCTTTTGCTGCTGGGCTCGACGGCGCTCAATTTCGTGGCGCTCAAATATCTGCAACTGGCCGAGACTGTCTCGATCATGTTCGCGACGCCGCTGCTGGTCGCGCTCGTCTCCGGGCCGCTGCTCGGCGAATGGCCCGGCCCGCGCCGGCTGATCGCGATCGGGATCGGCTTCATCGGCGTGCTGGTGATCACCAGGCCGGGCATGGGCAGCATGCACCCGGCCGCGATCCTGATCGTCTTCGGCTGCCTGTGCTACGGCTTCTATTCGCTGGCGACGCGCGTGCTCTCGGCCTTCGATCCACCGGAGACGACGATGGTCTATTCCGGCGTCGCCGGCACGTTCGCCATGCTGCCGCTGCTGCCCTGGATCTGGACGACGCCGGACGGTTGGCTGCCCTGGGTCCTGATGCTGGCGACAGGCGTCTTCGGCGGGTTCGGCCACTGGCTGCTGATCCTGGCGCACAGGCTCGCGCCCGCCACCGTGCTCGCGCCCTTCATCTATTCGCAGATCATCTGGATGATCGCGCTCGGCTGGTTCGTCTTCGGCCAGTTCCCCGATCGCTGGACGTTCGTCGGGGCCGGCATCGTCATCGCGTCGGGGCTTTATCTGCTCTATCGCGAGCGTGTCAGGGCGGTGCCGGAGGGGTCAGCGCGGTTGGATTGACCGCCTGCCCGACGCATCCAGGTTTCCCCGGAGCCAAACCGTCATCCCGGACAAGCCGCGCAGCGGCGCCGATCCGGGATCCATCATAGGGGATCGATGGCGCTCGAGAATGGATCCGGGTCAAGCCCGGGATGACGGACGTGTTTTCGTGCGACATCACCAGCCTACACCGTCACCTGCGTCCCCACCTCCACGACACGTCCGGTCGGGATCTGGAAGAAGCTCGTCGCGTCGGTCGCGCTCTTGGTCAGCGAGATGTAGAGCTTGTCCTGCCAGACCGGCATGCCCGATTGCGGCGAGGCCTTGATCGAGCGCCGCGACAGGAAGAACGAGGTCGACATGATGTCGAACTTGAAGCCCTGCTTGCGCAGCATGGCGAGCCCCTTGGGCACGTTGGGGCTCTCCATGTAGCCATAGGTCATCTCGACCCGCCAGAAATCGTCGGTGATGCGGGAGAGGCGCACGCGCTCGTCCTCGCTGACGCGCGGCGTGTCGGCCGAGCGCACGGTCAGGATGACGTTGCGCTCGTGCAGCACCTTGTTGTGCTTGAGATTGTGCAGCATCGAGGCCGGTGCGGTCTCCGGGTCGCTGGTCAGGAACACCGCCATGCCCTTGACGCGGTAGGGCGGGCTCTTGCTGAGCATGCCGACGAGTTCGAGCAGCGGAACGTCGGTCTTGCGCGTCTTGTCGAACAGGATCTTGGTGCCGCGCACCCAGGTCCACATCAGCACCACGAGCACGATGGCGAGCAGCACCGGGACATAGCCGCCGCTGAACAGCTTGAGCATGTTGGCCGAGAAGAAGGCGACGTCGATGACGAGGAAGGGCGTCACCACCGCGATGGTGGCGGCCAGCGACCAGCGCCAGCCCTTCCAGATCACGATGAAGGCCAGCAGCGAATCGACCATCATCGCGCCGAAGACCGAGATGCCGTAGGCATGCGACAGGTTGGACGACGAGCGGAAGGTCCAGACCAGCATCAGCACCACGATCAGCAGCATGATGTTGATGCGCGGAATGTAGATCTGCCCCGAGGTCTGTTCCGAGGTGTGGCGGATCTCGAGGCGCGGCAGCAGGCCGAGCTGGATCGCCTGCCGCGTCAGCGAAAAGGCGCCGGTGATCACCGCCTGGCTGGCGATGATCGTGGCGATCGTCGCCATGACCACCAGCGGCAGGATGAACCCGTCCGGAGCGAGCTTGTAGAACGGGTTGTCGATCGCGCTCGGGTCCGAGAGGATCAGCGCGCCCTGACCGAGATAGTTCAGCCAAAGCGCCGGGAAGACCAGCCAGATCCAGGCGCCGCGGATCGGCCCCCGCCCGAAATGGCCCATATCGGCGTAGAGCGCCTCGGCTCCCGTCACGGCGAGACAGACCGAGCCGAGCACGGCCAGCGAGACGCCGGGATTGTTGATGAAGAAATGCAGGCCCCAATAGGGGTTGATCGAGGCGAAGACGCCGAGATCGTCGGCGATGTGGTAGATACCAAGTCCCGCCAGCGTCAGGAACCAGATCATCATGACCGGCCCGAAGAAATTGGCCACCTTTTCGGTGCCGCGGCTCTGGACCAGAAACAGCGCGATCAGGATGCCCGAGGCGATCATGACGACATAGTCGTTCAGCGCCGGCGTCACGAGCTTGATGCCCTCGACCGCCGAGAGCACCGAGATGGCCGGCGTGATCACGGCGTCGCCATAGAACAAGGCCGCGCCCGCCATGCCGAGGAACAGCACGACGCCGCCGCGCATGCGCCCGAGCGCGCGTTGCGCCAGCGCCACCAGCGTCAGCGTGCCGCCCTCGCCGTTGTTGTCGGCGGTGAGCAGCAGCACGACGTATTTCAGCGTCACCACGATGACGAGCGACCACAGGATCAGCGAGAGCACGCCGATGATGACCTCGCGCGGAACCGGCGCGGCGAGAGCGACGGAGGCCGCGCCGCCATGGCCGCCGGAGGCCGCGCCCGTGGCGGCGAGCACCGTCTCGCGCAGCGCGTAGAGCGGGCTCGTGCCGATGTCGCCATAGACGACGCCGAGCGCACCGAGCGCCAGGACGGCGAAGCTGCTGGTCGAATGCGGCTGCTTGCCGGGTTCGCCGTGCCCGTCATCGAGTCCGAAACGGGAATCCTCCGGCCGGGCGGTCGGCGGATTCGGCTTGTCATTCCCCATCAGGGATCTCCGCGCGCTGCGGTGCAGCAAATGGCGGGGCGCTCTAGCACGATGCACAGGAAGCGCAAAGGCGTGCGCGCCGCCGCACGTTCCCCTTCGCCAACCTATTCCGCCGCATCGACCCGCCCGCCATAACGCCGCGCCACATAGTCGTCGACCATGGTCTTGAACTCGGCGGCGATGGCGGGGCCGCGCAAGGTCGCGACTTTGCGTCCGTCGACGAAGACGGGGGCCGTCGGCTCCTCGCCGGTGCCCGGCAGGGAGATGCCGATATCGGCGTGCTTGGACTCGCCGGGTCCGTTGACGATACAGCCCATCACCGCGACGTTCAGCGCCTCTACGCCGGGATAGCGCGTCTTCCACTCCGGCATGGAGGTGGAAATCCAGCTCTGGATGTCGCGGGCGAGCTCCTGGAAGACGGTCGAGGTGGTGCGCCCGCAGCCGGGGCAGGCGGCGACCAGCGGCACGAAAGCGCGGAAACCCATGGTCTGCAGCAGCTCCTGCGCCGCCTTGACCTCGAGCGTCCGGTCGCCGCCGGGCTCGGGCGTCAGCGAGAAGCGGATCGTGTCGCCGATGCCCTCCTGCAGCAGGATGCCGAGCGCGGCGGAGGAGGCGACGATGCCCTTCGAGCCCATGCCGGCCTCGGTGAGGCCGAGATGGATGGCGTAGTCGGCGCGCGAGGCGAGCGTCCGGTAGACCGCGATCAGATCCTGCACGCCCGAGACCTTCGCCGACAGGATGATGCGGTCCCGACCGAGCCCGATTTCCTCGGCACGCTGGGCCGAGAGCAGGGCTGAGCGCACCATCGCCTCGCGCATCACCGCGCGCGCCTCGATCGGCTGCGGCGAGAGCGCGTTCTCGTCCATCAGCGCTGTCAGCAGTTCCTGATCGAGCGAGCCCCAGTTCGCGCCGATCCGCACCGCCTTGCCGTGCCTGGCCGCGAGCTCGACGATCTGGCCGAACTGGCGGTCCTTCTTGTCCTTGAAACCGACATTGCCGGGGTTGATCCGGTACTTCGCGAGCGCCTCCGCGCAGGCGGGATGCTCGGCCAGCAGCTTGTGGCCGATATAGTGGAAGTCGCCGACGAGCGGCACGTCGCAGCCGATCCTGTCCAGCCGCTCGCGGATATGGGGCACGGCGGCGGCGGCCTCGTCGCGATCGACGGTGATGCGGACCAGTTCCGAGCCCTGCCTTGCGAGCGCCGCCACCTGCGCTACCGTGCCGGTGACATCGGCGGTGTCCGTGTTGGTCATCGACTGCACGACGATCGGCGCGCCGCCGCCCACAGCGATGTTGCCGACCATGACCGGAACGGTCATGCGGCGGGGTTGCGGCCCGGCCCGGTCGGGCAGGCAATCGAGGGAGACGCGCTCGTTCATGCCATCCTCGCGGTCTGAGCTGAATCCCGGCAATGCTCGCAGCGGCCGACGATCTCGACGACCTGATGCGACGGCGAGAACTGCCGTCCGCTTGTGATCGCGGCGACCGCCTTCTTCATCGCGGGCGAGGCATCCTCATCGACGCCGCCGCAGGCCTCGCAGATCAAAAAGGCGACGACCTCGTTCGCGCCATGGCCGTGCAGGCAGGCGAGATAAGCGTTCTTCGAGGAGAGCCGGTGGACGAAGCCCTGCTCCACGAGGAAGTCGAGCGCGCGGTAGATCGAGATCGGCGCGAGCCGGCGTCCGCCTTCGGGCGAGATGCGGTCGGCGAGATCATAGGCCCCGACCGGCTTGTGGTCGGCATGCAGCGCCTCCAGCGCCTTGCGGCGGATCGGCGTCAGGCGCAGGCCGCGCTCGCGGCAGAGGCGCTCGGCACGCTCGAGCGCGTGGGCGGCGTGGTGACGGTGCTCGTGTGCGTGGCGGCAGCCGCCGTTTTCAGGGCCATGATCATGCGGGGCATGGTCACGGTCATGGTCATGGCCGTCATGCTTGCGGGCTTGGGCGTCTGGCTGCATTTCGGCCGTGTTGCGTTGCAAAAGGACATCGGGCAACGTGCCGCGATCTTTCTTGGGCTGCCGGCGCAAGCGCCCGCCCGATGCGCAACCTAAGCATTTTTATCCCCCTTGTCAGGAGGCTTGAACACTCATGTTCCTCAAAGACCGCTGCGCCGCCATCACCGGCTCCACCTCCGGCATCGGGCTCGCCTATGCCCGCGCGCTCGCCGCCGAGGGCGCGAACATCGTCCTCAACGGCATCCTGCCGCCGGCCGAGGCCGAGGTCCTGCGCGCCGGGCTCGCCAAGGAGTTCGGGGTGGAGGTGCTGTTCTCGCCGGCCGACATGACCAAGCCTGCCGAGATCGCCGGCTTCGTCGCGCTGGCCGAAGACAAATTCGGCGCGGTCGACATCCTGATCAACAATGCCGGCATCCAGCATGTCGCCCCCGTCGACGAGTTCCCGATTGAGAAATGGGACATGATCATCGCGATCAACCTGTCCTCGGCTTTTCACGCCACCCGCGCCGCCCTGCCGAAGATGAAGCAGAAGGGCTGGGGCCGGATCATCAACACCGCGTCCGCGCATGCCTTCGTCGCCTCGCCGTTCAAGTCGGCCTATGTCGCGGCCAAGCATGGCATCGCCGGCTTCACCAAGACGGTGGCGCTCGAAGTCGCGACCAAGGGCATCACGGTCAACGCGATCGCGCCGGGTTATGTCTGGACGCCGCTGGTCGAGAAGCAGATCCCCGACACGATGAAGGCGCGCGGGCTGACCAAGGAGCAGGTCATCAACGACGTGCTGCTGACGGCGCAGCCGACCAAGGAGTTCGTCACGGTCGAGCAGGTGGCGGCGCTGGCGCTGTTCCTGTGCTCGGACGCGGCGAAGTCGATCACCGGCACGACGCTGCCGATGGATGGCGGCTGGACCGCCGCGTGACCGGCCGGCGCAAGCCCAGTTCGGCGCAGGTCAACGGACTCGCCGGCCCCAAGGCGCAGAAGACGGTGTCGCTCGCGCTGCAGGGCGGCGGCGCGCATGGCGCCTTCACCTGGGGCGTGCTCGACGCGATCCTGGAAGATGGCCGGCTCGCCATCGAGGCGCTGTCGGGCACCAGCGCCGGCGCGATGAACGCCGTCGTGGTCGCGGAAGGCTGGATCGAGGGCGGCGCTGACGGCGCGCGCGCCAAGCTGGAGACGTTCTGGCGGGCGATCAGCGTCGACGGCAAATATGGCGGCTCGCAGCGCTCGCTGATCGACACGCTGCTCGGGGCCTGGGGCAGCAGCGGCACGCCGCCCGGCCTGATCTGGTTCGAGATGTTCTCGAAGGTGGCGAGCCCCTACGACATCAATCCGCTCAACATCAATCCGCTGCGCGGGGTGATCTCGGAGTTGATCGACTTCGACAAGGTGCGTGGCTGCACCGCGGTCAAGCTGTTCATCGCGGCGACGAACGTCCGCACCGGCAAGATCAAGGTCTTCAATGGGCAAGAGCTGACGCCCGATCATCTGATGGCCTCGGCCTGCCTGCCGCTGCTGTTCCAGGCGGTGAAGATCGGCGGGCAGGCCTATTGGGACGGCGGCTATATGGGTAATCCGGCGCTGTTCCCGCTGTTCTACGAGGCTCATTGCGACGACATCATGCTGGTGCAGATCAATCCGCTGCAGCGAAAGGCTCTGCCGACCAAGGCGCGCGAGATCCAGGACCGGCTGAACGAGATCACCTTCAACGCTTCGCTGCTGCGCGAACTGCGCGCGATCGATTTCGTCAACCGGCTGGTCGATGCCGGCAAGCTGCCGACCGATGAGTACAAGCGCGTGCTGATGCACCGGATCGACGGCGGCGCGCCGCTCGCGCAATTGACCTCGTCCTCGCGACTGAACTCCGACTGGGATTTCCTTCTGCGCCTGCGCGACATGGGCCGCAGCGCCGCCAAACGCTGGCTCAAGCGCAATTACGAGGCGATCGGCAAGGTCGGCACGCTCGATCTGAAGGAGGCGATCTCGTGAGGTCCCGCCTGTCCCGTCATTGCGAGCGCAGCGAAGCAATCCAGGAAACGTAGGGCGAGACGCTGGATTGCTTCGCTGCGCTCGCAATGACGGATAGGGTCTCGCCATGACGCAGAACCGCATATTGAAGAGTCGTTCGGGCCTCGATGCGCGCGGCAGCCGGGGCGAGCTGGCGCTGACGATCGCTGGTGGCGTGATCTCATCGATAGCCGACGACGGCGCAGGCGATTTCCCCGACACCATCCTGATGCCGGCGCTGGTCAACGCGCACGACCACGCCCGACCGATGCGCAACTCATCGGTCGGCGGCTTCGGCAAGCCGCTGGAGATCTGGCTGCACCGGCTGGCGCTGCTGGCCCCCGCCGACGCCTACCTCGCCGCGCTCGCGCCGCTCGGCCGCGCCGCGCTCGGCGGGCAAGGGGCCGTGATGGTCCATTGCGTGCGGCCGCAGGGACTGACCGACCTCGTCACCGAGGCAGGCGAGGTCGCGCGCGCCGCCCGCGATATCGGCGTCCGCATCGCCTTCGGCGTCGGCATGCGGGACCAGAACCCGCTGGTCTACGGCCCGGCCGATCCGGTCGTGGCGGCGCTGGAGCCGGAGATCGCAGCCGAGATCGGCCGACGCTTCCTCGGACCGATGACGCCTTTCCGCGACCAGCTCGCGCTGGTCGACGAGGTCGCGGCCGCCGTGCGGGGCCCGATGGTCGATGTGCAATATGCGCCCAACGGGCCGCAATGGGTGTCAGAGCCGTTCTGGCGCGCCATCGCCGAGGCCTCGGCGCTGAGTGGGCGGCGCGTCACCACGCATCTCTTCGAGACACAATACCAGCGCCAATGGGCCGACCGCGAATACCGCCAAGGTCTGGTGCGGCACTGGCGCGACATCGGCCTGCTGTCGCCCCGGCTGACGCTGGCCCATTGCGTCTGGGCAAAACCCGACGAACTGGAGATGATCGCCGAAGCCGGCTGCACCATCGTCGTCAATTCCTCGTCGAACTTCCATCTGCGCTCCGGCATCGCGCCGGTCGAGGCGATGCTGAAGGCCGGCTGCAAGGTTGCGATGGGCGTCGACGGGCAGGCCTTCGACGAGGATGACGATGCGCTGCGGGAGGTTCGCCTGCTCTGGGCGCTGCATGGCGGCTGGGGTTTTGACAGCGCAGGCGGGCCTGAGCGCATGCTAAGGATCGCGCTGGAAAACGGGCGCGAGGCCCTGAGCGCGCCGGCCGGCGGAAAACTTGAGCCCGGCATGGCCGCCGACCTGCTGGTCGTCGATCGCGCAGCGCTCGACGAGGACGCCTTGACCGAGGTCGATCCGCTCGACCTGCTCTTCGCCCGCGCCAGCCGCAGCCATATCCGCGAGCTGATCGTCGCGGGCCGCAGCATCGTCGCCGACGGCAAGGTTTTGGGCGTCGACCTCGACGCGGCACATCGCGAGTTGCGGGCGCATTACCGCGCCGGCCTGAAGGACCGCGCCGGCTTGCAGGCGGCCTTGCCGGCGCTGGAGCGCGCTATCGCCGGCCACTATGCGATGCGGCTGGGCTGCTGCTGAAAAATCACGCCGACCGGCGATTGCCGAACGACGCCGCCAATGTCATTGCCGAAACCTCCAGAACCGCGAAAGTCCGACCTCATGAGCAAGCTGATCGTCACCGCCGGCCCCTTCACCTTCGACGCCAGGCTTGAGCTGGAGGCCGCGCCCAAGACATGCGCCGCCTTCCTGCGCCATATGCCGTTCGTCTCGAAGATCGTGCATGTGCGCTGGTCTGGCGAGGGCGTCTGGATGCCGCTCGGCGAGCTCGATTTCGGTGTCGGTTACGAAAACCATACGAGCTATCCCGCGCCCGGCCAGATCATCCTCTATCCCGGCGGCATCAGCGAGACAGAGATACTGCTCGCCTATGGCGGCGTGCATTTCGCCAGCAAGATGGGCCAGCTCGCCGGCAACCACTTCATCACCCTGACCTCGGGGCTGGAGAACATCTACCCGCTCGGCCGCAAGACGCTTTGGGAAGGCGCGCAGGATATCAGGTTCGAGCTGGCCTGAGTTTTCGGCCTCGATTCACTGTCGAAGCCATAGCCTCGCCGTCATCCCGGACAAGCCGCGCAGCAGCGCAGCTCCGGGATCCATCAAAAGGCTCGACGGCGCTTTGGAATGGATCCCGGGGCAAGCCCGGGATGACGGTTCAGGGTGTTCGTCACCGTCGTGGGAACGCCGACGCGGCCGCCAGCAGAATCTTGCGCCGCCCCGCCGAAAATTAGCGCAGCGCGCGGATTGCCGCCCTGTCGCAATCGGGCCATGATTTCGTTCCGGAAGGAACCAAACCCATGGTCGCTCTGCCCAAGGCCGATATCGTTCTCCGCAACGGCCCCGTCTATCTCGGGCTGAAGGAGGGCTATGCCACGGCGGTCGCGCTCTGGGCCGGAAAGGTGCTGGCGACAGGGTCGGCCGCCGAACTCGAACCGCTGATCGGCCCCAACACCAGGGTGATCGACCTCGCCGGGCGCATGGCGACGCCGGGGCTCTACGAAGCGCATCTGCATCTGCTGCCGCTCGGGCTGACGATGAAGGAGCTGGATATCC
Source organism: Rhizobiales bacterium CCH3-A5 (assembly GCA_001556025.1). Taxonomy (GTDB): domain Bacteria; phylum Pseudomonadota; class Alphaproteobacteria; order Rhizobiales; family Beijerinckiaceae; genus Allobosea. The sequence continues at coordinate 5,014 of LSIB01000065.1, read as the reverse complement.
GGCCGCGCTTCGTGCGCACGCTCGACGGGCTGCTCGAGATGATCGCGGCGGCCGCAGCCAAGGCGAAGCCCGGCGAATGGGTTCTGGCGCGCGGCTACGACCATTTCGAGCTCGATGTGAAGCGCCATCCGCACCGCACGGAACTCGACCGCGCCGCCCCGAACAATCCGGTCTACATCGTGCGCGCCTGCGGCCATCTTTCGGTCGCCAATTCGCTGGCCTTGAAGCTGGCCGGCGTCGACGAGACCACGCCGGTTCCGCCCGGCGGCGCGATTGAGCAGGTCAACGGCTCGCTAACCGGGCTGATGGCCGAGAATGGCCGCGATCCGATCAAGAAGGTGATCCCCGACCCGACCGACGAGGAGCTCGTCGCGGCGATCGAGCGGGCCGGACTTTATTGCAACCAGTTCGGCATCACCAGCGTGATGGACGCCGCCGTGGGCATGCGTTCGCAGTATCGCGAGGTCGCGGCCTATCGCACCGCCAAGCGCACCGGCCGCCTGCCCGTGCGCACCAATATGTGCCTGCTCGGCGGCCATAACGGCATCGTCTCCCAAGCCTATGCCGACGGGCTGGTCACCGGCGCGGGTGACGCCTGGCTCAGCGTCGGGCCGGTGAAAATCTTCACCGACGGCTCGGCCGGCGGGCGGACGGCGGCGATGAGCGAGCCCTATCTCGGCGAACCGGAGACGAACGGCATCTTCTGTCTGGAAGACAGCGAAATGGACGGCCTGACCCGCGACTACCACGCCATGGGCTATCAGCTCGCCGTTCACGCCATCGGCGACGCCGCGATCGAGCAGACGCTGAACGCCATGGAGAAGGCGCTGCACGACCACCCCGATCCGAAGCGTCGCCACCGCATCGAGCATTGCGGATTCAACACGAAGGAGCAGATCGCCCGTATGGTTCGCCTCGGCATCGAGCCCGTGCCGCAGCCGATCTTCCACTATGATTTCGGCGATCTCTATCTGGCGGTGCTCGAGCCGGAGCGCGTCCATCCGGCCTATCCGATGCGCGACTGGATCGCGGCCGGACTGAAACCGGCAGCCTCCTCCGACGCGCCGGTCTGCGACGCGAACATCTGGCCCAACATCTACACCATGATGACCCGCAAGACCGCGCGCGGCACGGTGATCGGCCCCGACCAGACGCTCACCATCGATGAGGCGATCTGCGCCTATACCGAGTTCGGGGCGTTTGTGAACCGCTGCGAAAACCATCGCGGCAGGCTGCTGCCGGGCATGGCGGCGGACGTCGCCGTGTTCTCGCGCGACCTGTCGCAGGCGACGCCGGAACAGCTCTTGCACGAGACCCGCTGCGACATGACGATCCTCGACGGGAAGATCGTTTTCGAGGCGGAGGCGTGATGAAGCCGTCATTGCGAGGAGGCGAAGCCGACGAAGCAATCCAGAGGGATTGCGCGAACGCCCTGGATTGCTTCGCTGCGCTCGCAATGACGGGGAGCGCGCGTAGATGCTGAACCACGTCGCCTCGCGCCTCGCGCTGTCGGTGCCGGTGCTGTTCGGCGTGCTTCTGTTCGGCTTTCTTTTGCTTCAACTCGTTCCGGCCGATCCTGCCGCGATCATCGCGGGCCCCACCGCGAGCCCCGAACTAATCGCGGAAATCCGCAAGGATCTCGGCCTCGACCGGCCGGTCGTGGTGCAATTCTTCTGGTACATGGCCCGCGTGCTGCAGGGCGATCTCGGCGTCTCGCTGATCTCCAACACCCGCGTCACCGAGGATCTGGGCGAGGCGATCGGCCCGACAGTCGAACTGATGTTCGCCTGCCTCGTCTGGGCCATTCCCGTGGGCATCGCGCTCGGCACCATCGCCGCCGTCAATCGCGGCCGTTTCCTCGACAGGCTGGTGATCGCGATCTCGGTCGCCGGCGTCTCGACGCCGGTGTTCTTCATCGGGCTGATCCTGATGCAATATGTCGGCTACCAGTGGGAGCTGCTGCCCTTCATCGGGCGCGGCGGGCCGCTCTGGAGCCTGTCGGGGCTGGCCTCGATCGCGCTGCCGGCGCTGACGCTCGGCCTCATCTTCATCGGGCCGATCGCGCGGATGACGCGCACCGCCGCGCTCGAGGTGATGAACGCCGATCATGTCCGCACCGCCCGCGCCAAGGGGCTGTCGGAGCGTGTCGTGATCCTGAAACACGTGCTGCGCAACGCGCTGATTCCGGTCGTCACGCTGATCGGGCTGCAGGCGGGCTATCTGCTCGGCGGCGCGGTCGTCACGGAGACGATCTATTCATGGCCGGGCGTCGGGCGGCTCGCCGTCGGCGCGATCCTGGCGAGCGATTTCCCGCTGGCTCAGGGCGCGATCCTGGTGCTGGCGTTGGCCTTCCTCAGCATCAACCTGATCGTCGACATGCTCTATGCCGCGCTCGATCCCAGGGTGCAGAAGCATGGCTGACGCGACCCTCCCGGCAGCCCCGGCCAAAAGCCGCCGCATCGCCTCGCCGATGCTGCGGCGCATCCTGCGCGACCGGCTGGCGCTGGCGGCCGCGATCCTGCTCGGTCTGATCTGCCTCGCCGCGATCCTCGCGCCCTGGCTTGCGCCTTTCGATCCCTACAACACCACCCGCCGGCCCTTCGTGCCGCCGCGCTGGAGCGAGGGCTCGCTGCCGCAATACTGGCTCGGCACGGACGGGCAGGGCCGTGACATGCTTTCGCGCCTGCTCTACGGCACGCGGCTGACGCTGGTGATGGGGCTCGCCTCGGTCATCGTCGGCGGCGGCATCGGCGCGCTGTTCGGGCTGCTCAGCGCCTATTATCGCCGCATCGACCCCTATGTGATGCGCTTCGCCGACATCCTGCTCTCCTTCCCGGCGATCCTGCTGGGTCTGGCGCTGGCGGCCGTCGTCGGGCCGGGCCTGACCGCGATCGTGATCGCGCTCTCGATCGCGACCATTCCGGACGTCGCGCGCATCACCCGCTCGGCCGCCATCGTGGTGATGGGGCAGGACTATATGGAGGCCGGCCGCGCGGTCGGGCTGTCGGACCGGACGCTGATCTGGCGCTATCTGGCGCTGAACTGCCTCTCCTCGGTTTTCGTCTTCCTGACCTTGCGCTTCGGTCAGATTATCCTGATCGGGGCGGCGCTGTCGTTTCTGGGCCTCGGCGTGCGTCCGCCGGAGGCCGAGCTCGGCATGATGGCGTCGCTCGGGCGCGACGCCTTGTTCTTCGCGCCGCACATCGCGATGCTGCCGAGCCTGATGATCGTGATGATCGTGCTCTGCGCCAATGTGCTGGGCGACGCGCTGCGAGACCTGCTCGATCCGCGCCTGCGGAACACCTGACCACCATCGACGAAACAAAAAAGGGGAGACTGCGCGTGAAACATCTCACTTCCATCGCCGCCGGGGCGTTGCTCGGGCTCGCCGCCCTCTCCGGCCCAGCCCTTGCCCAAGGCTCGAACGCTTCGCTCACCATCGTCCGCGAGGTCGATTCCGACCGCTATGACCCGCATCGCTCGACGGCGCGGGCGGCGTCCGAAATCCTGTTCATGATGGGCGACACGCTGGTCTCGCTCGACCACGACATGTCGACGATCAAGCCCGGCATCGCCACGAGCTGGACGACCTCGCCCGATGGCAAGACCTACACCTTCAAGCTGCGCAACGACGTCTCCTTCTGCGACGGCAAGAAGCTGACGGCGCAGGACGTGGTCTATTCGATCAAGCGCTGGATCGACCCCGCCACGCGTTCGCCGGTCGCCTGGCGCGCCGGGCAGGTCGAGGACATCGTCGCCACCGACGACACGACGATCGAGTACAAGCTGAAGGCGCCGTTCTCGGAGCTGCTCTACCAGCTCACCCAGAGTTTTGCCGTCATCATCGACAAGGCCAATGTCGAGGCGCTGGGGGCCGATTTCGGCGTCAAGGGTTTCAACGGCACCGGGCCCTATTGCTGGGGCGACTGGAAGCCGCGCAACGAGTTCCGGCTGAAGAAGCACGCAGCCTATAAATGGGGCCCGCCGATCTACGAGAACAAGGGAGCGGCGCAGATCGAGGAGATCGTCTGGCGCATCGTGCCCGAGGAGAACACGCGGCTCGCCGCCGTGATGACCAACCAGAGCCAGGTCACGCAATACGTGCCCTATTCCGGCATGGCGCAGCTGCGGGCCAACCGGAACCTCAAGGTGATCGAGTCGAAAGAGGCGTTCTGGACTTACTTTGTCGGCTTCAAGATCGACAAGGAGGGCGTCAATGATCCCGCCGTCCGCCGCGCCATCGTGATGGCCGTCGACCAGAAGGCGATCGCCGACAATCTCTATTTCGGCGAGGTCGAGCCGGCCTATTCCTACATCTCGACCGAGGCGCTGGACTGGAACAAGGCGCTGACCTCCAAGCTGATCAAGACGGACGTGGCCGAGGCCAACAAGGTGCTCGACGCGGCCGGTTGGACGAAGGGCGCCGACGGCTTCCGGATGAAGGACGGCAAGAAGCTCTCGCCGATCGTCTACGGCTTCACCGGCTCAACCTGGCAAAAGCTGATGGAGGCGATCCAGGGCGATTTGCGCAAGATCGGCGTCGATCTGCGCATCCAGTTGTTCGACGCCACCATCGCCTGGGGCAAGCTCGCCACGCAGGAATTCGACATGTTCGGGATGAGCTTCCCCTACATCTCGGCCGGTGATGCGCTGAACCTCTATTTCCGCTCGACCAACGCGCCGACGCCCAACCGGATGAACTGGAAGGATGCAAGGACCGACGAGCTTTTGACCAAGGGCTCCTCCGCGCTGACCGACGCCGACCGCGCCTCGGCCTATGGCGAGGTGCTGACGCAGGTTCACGAGGCCGCCGTCTGGTTGCCGCTCTATCACGAGCCGATGAAGATCGCGGCCTCGGCGCGGCTGGCTCCGTTCAAGGCGCACAACATCTATGGCTGCGGGCTTTATAAGGGGCTGGATCTGAAGTTCGTGAGATGATGCCCTTTATCCAGTGAGACGCGGGGAACCCCTCTCCCGGAGGGAGAGGGGCAGGGGTGAGGGGCAGGGGTGAGGG
>LSIB01000064.1 GCA_001556025.1 Rhizobiales bacterium CCH3-A5 | reverse complement strand
GGGCTGGCGGAGCGCCGCGAGGCGCGAGAGACAATCCGCATCCGTTGAGCCAGGACGCGGCGCGGCGGGATTGAGCCACCCGTCGCACGCCCCGTGGCGCTCCGCCTTCGGCGATTTTGGGCTCCGGGCCGCGCTTGTTAGGTCGAAAGCCAGCCATCGCCGCGAGCCCTTTCGACGCCAGTGCGGCTCATCGCCTTGTCGCGTCTAGTCGGGCATGGGACGAAGGCGTGATGCCATCGGCCGTTCCAGCGAGCTCCTCGCACAGGGGCCATAGTACCCCCAGGGCGGTGCCCCGAAGCCTCCCGGGAGCGGATCGTGACTCCACCCGCAGGCGCCGACCCGTCACCCGACCAATGGCGCACCTCCGGATGGCCGCCCCCTTTGGGTGATGGGCGAGGGCAGTGTGGCACGGGTCTGTGGGGGTGGGGATTAGCGTGTTGACGGCGGATGGCAGGGGGATTGTCGCGCCACATGTCGGACGAGCGCGAGGAACCCCTCTCCCGGAGGGAGAGGGGCAGGGGTGAGGGGTCGGACGTTCTCCGCATATGGCACGGCCTAACCGCAGCACCGGATAGGACCGATGCCTCGCTGGTCAAGCAGCCGTCACCTCACCCCTGCCCCTCTCCTTACAGGAGAGGGGTTCCCCGCGCCTGATCATCGAGGGGCCATCACTCCCTGAAAGTAGTCATCCCGCTGCGAGCAATCGAACTGGCCGCTCCTCATGCAGCAGTTTTTGAAATCTGCGCCCGGAGCCGCAGACGCAGAGGTCGTTGCGGCCGAGCTTTTCCTGCAGTTCGACATCGCCATGGACGATGCGGACGCCGCGCTTCACGCGGGTTTCGGACGGATAGGATTTGCGACGCTTGCTCGTGACCTCAAAAGGACGGCTGGTCGGTGAGAGTATGGGTGTTGCGGGTCATGGCAGCCTCCATCGCCTTTCGGTGGGGGCGATCCCGTAGCGTGAGAGAGGCGCTTTCGGCAAGACGACGAGGCGAGGAGCCGCGACGCCTCCTCCTTCTTCCGGATGGGAGAAGGTGGCCCGGAGGGCCGGATGAGGGCCCGCCGGTCGACGGGAGGGCACGACGGCTCAATCCGCCATTGGTATCGACACAACAAATTCGTTGTGGTAATAACCGGAGCATGCCGGAGTCACCAGTCATCCTCAATGAGCGCGAAGCTCGTCGAACGAGATCGCTACTGGCGCGTATCGACGACAACCGATCCGCCGACTTCATCGCGGACCCCGAACGATACCGAGTTCCGGCCGACGTATGGGACCTGCATGAACGAGCGTTGCAAGCGACACGCCGCATATCGCAAGCCATGCTCGATGCATACGAAGCGGTTCGAAGCGGGGATTCCGACGGGCTGTCTCTGAAGTGGCGGCACGACCCTGGGGTTTTGTTGATAATCGCGCGAATTGCTCGCAACATGTCGCAGTCTGAATTGGCTCAACGGCTAAACCTCCGCGAGCAGCAAATTCAGCGATATGAGAGCGAGCGCTATCGCTCAATAAGCCTCCAAGCATTTCGTCGTATCGCTGGTGTGCTAGGCGTACAGATCGAAGCCAGAATTGTAGAAGGGTTAGATGCTAGTCTGATAGCGCTCAAATCCCCTCCAAAAACAGAAATTGATGATCGCCAGATGAAGGCGATTGCTCTGCATGCACGACGATCCGGATGGTTTGATACCCCAGACGATGAGGTTGCGGCCCGCCAAAAAATCTTAGATTTCATAGACGAAAGCAGTGCAAGCCTAGGTAGTCCAGGTTTGCTCCGCACTGGTTTGCGAAGCCTAGATTTGCAGGACGATGCGATGCTCGCCGCTTGGCGAGCGCGCATTTTACAAAGGGCTGAGCGATCGGCAAAAGAAATCTCAGGAGTATTTGACCAAGTTAATCTAAGTTGGGTTGCCAATTTAGTTAGGCTTAGTATTTATGATGATGGACCGTCTCGTGCAGTTGAATGGTGTAAAACCAATGGCGTGCTTGTTTTAATTGAACCGCAGATCACGGGATTAAAACTTGATGGCGCAGCATTTCTTCTGGGCAGCACGCCAGTTATTGGATTAACGATTAGGCAAGATAGGCTCGATAATTTCTGGTTTACCCTTCTTCATGAGATAGGCCACACTATTTTGCATTATAACGCTGGGCTTGCATCTGGTTTTTTTGACGAGGAAACCGATCTCAAGGCGGTTGACGAATTGGAATTAGAAGCAGATCAGTTTGCTTCGAGTATGCTGATCCCTCCAGAACGATGGCGGCAGTCGACCGTGAGAGTCACTCGCTCGGCAGCGTCAGTTGATCAATTTGCTAGGCAGTTGGAAATAAACCCGGCGATTGTCTTTGGAAGAATTCGCCGTGAACGGAATGACTACAAATTATTCTATGATCGGGTAGGCGCAGGACAGGTTAGACAGCGACTTATTTCAATGTAGGAGGCGCGCGGTGGAAAGTATCGATACGCAGTCGTACAGCCCAATACTGCGCCTTAAGTCAGGCGAGCGCGGAGCGATGCCTGAATTAGTTCAGGGAGTTCGCCAACGCATTTTGCCTTCCTTTGTTGCTCCACCTCCCAGTGAGCACGATGCTGAAATGGGGCGTCACCTAGAAGGTTCTGAGCTTGTCGCAGTTACCGCGCAACGACTTGGACGAACTTGGCCCCTGCGTCCTTGCTTACTTGATGCAAGATTTCTCTTCGACGAGCTTAAGCGAGAATCTGCACACATTTGGCTACCCGATTTGTTCAGGCTCTCGCGACGTTATTCAGCGATGCCTTGGCTTGTGGCTAGTCTCAGTGACATCGAAAGTTTTCTGCAAAAGGCGGTTTTAGAAGTGCTTCGGCTTAAGGCGTCGCCTTTTGCTTTACGCCTGAAGCCCGAAGATCTCGAAGATGATGCGCTCCCTAGTCGGATTCATCGCGTCCTTATCTCGTTGGCCCGTAAGCCTTCCGACGCGATTCTAGTTCTAGATTTTGGCAACAGTATTGATTTCTCTGATACTAGCGAAGCTGCCGAAGTTATGGTCGTTACGTTGCAGCGGGTGCTAGCGATTGGCCTGTGGTCACAAGTCATTTGGCAGGCGACTAGCTTTCCAGAAGTTAACCCGTCCCCGGCAGCGAGCTCTGTGGTGATCGCGCGCGGTGAATGGTTAGCTTTCCGAAAGGCTTGGCATCTTGAGACAGCAGTCAAACAAAATTTGATGTTTGGTGATTATGCTGCCGACAGTGCCAAATTTAACTTTGGATCGAAAGCGGGCATTCCTGCTATTCCGCATTTTCGATATAGCACAGCCGAAAAGTGGTTGGTTTCACGCGGAGCAAAAGACAGAAAGCTGTCGGTTGAAATGCCGAAAGTCGCTAATCGGATTGTTTCGTCTGGCTTTTTTGCCGGGCCAGCTTTTTCGCTTGGCGATCGTTACATTTTCGATGTTTCTCAAGGTCGAGCGATTGGCCAAGCGACAAATTGGCGGCGAGCCAACACAGTTCATCATCTCACACAAGTGATCTCTAATATCGGCGATCTAAGAGATTTCGAAGTTGAGCGCGTGCCTTTACAGCTTGGTTGGCAGCAAATGCCACTCAATATATGAGAGACAGGCTTGGCGGGTTTGAAATGGTTATGTTCTACTCCGCCGCCTGTCGCACCCCCTTCGCCCCCTTGATCGGCCGCCGCGCCAGCACCTCGCGCAAAAACCGCGCGGTGTGCCCCTTGCCGACCCGCACGATCTCCTCCGGCGTGCCTTGCGCCACGACCTCGCCGCCGCCGTCGCCGCCTTCGGGGCCCATGTCGATCACCCAGTCGGCGGTCTTCACCACTTCGAGGTTGTGCTCGATGACGACGACCGAATTGCCCTGATCGACCAGCTCGTGCAGCACCTCCATCAGCTTGGCGACGTCGTGGAAATGCAGGCCCGTCGTCGGCTCGTCGAGAATGTAGAGCGTGCGGCCGGTGGCGCGCTTGCTGAGCTCCTTGGAGAGTTTCACGCGCTGGGCCTCTCCCCCTGAGAGCGTCGTCGCCTGCTGGCCGACCTTGACGTAGTCGAGGCCGACGCGCTGCAGCGTCTCCATCTTCTCGCGGATCGAGGGCACGGCCTTGAACAGGCCCTTGGCCTCCTCGACCGACATGTCGAGCACGTCGGCGATCGACTTGTCGCGGTACTTCACCTCCAGCGTCTCGCGGTCGTAGCGTTTGCCCTTGCAGACGTCGCAGGTGACGTAGACGTCGGGCAAAAAGTGCATCTCGATCTTGATGACGCCGTCGCCCTGGCAGGCCTCGCAGCGGCCGCCCTTGACGTTGAAGGAGAAGCGGCCGGGCTGGTAGCCGCGCGCCTTGGCCTCGGGCAGGCCGGCGAACCATTCGCGGATCGGCGTGAAGGCGCCGGTATAGGTCGCGGGGTTGGAGCGCGGCGTGCGGCCGATCGGCGACTGGTCGATGTCGATGACCTTGTCGAGCTGCTCGATGCCCTCGATGCGCTCATGCGGGGCAGGGTGTTCGATCGAGCCGTTGAGTTTTCGCGCCACGGCCTTGTAGAGCGTGTCGATGACGAGCGTCGACTTGCCGCCGCCGGAGACGCCGGTGATGCAGGTGAACAGGCCGAGCGGGATCTCGACCGAGACATCCTTGAGATTGTTGCCGCGCGCGCCGACGATCTTCAGGCTGCGGCCCTTCTGCACCTTGCGGCGCTTGGCGGGGACTGCGACCGACATCTCGCCGGTGAGATACTTTCCGGTCAGCGAGTTGGGGTCGTCCAGAATGTCCTGCGGCGTGCCTTTCGCCACGATGCGGCCGCCATGGATGCCGGCGCCGGGGCCGACATCGACGACATAATCGGCGGTGAGGATCGCGTCCTCGTCATGCTCGACCACGATCACGGTGTTGCCGAGGTCGCGCAGGCGGCGCAGCGTGCCGAGCAGGCGCTCATTGTCGCGCTGGTGCAGGCCGATCGAGGGCTCGTCCAGCACATAGAGCACGCCGGTCAGCCCCGAGCCGATCTGGCTGGCGAGGCGGATGCGCTGGCTCTCGCCGCCCGAGAGCGTGCCCGACGCGCGGGCGAGCGTCAGGTATTCCAGCCCGACATCGAGCAGGAAAGTCAGCCGGTCGCGGATTTCCTTGAGGATGCGCTGAGCGATCTCGTTCTGCTTCTGGCTGAGCTTTGACGGCAGCGCGCTGACCCAGGCGAGCGCGTCCCTCACCGAAAGCCGCGAGACCTCGCCGATATGGCGGCCGTCGATCTTCACCGCCAGCGCCTCGGGCTTCAGGCGAAAGCCGTCGCAGGCCTTGCACGGCGTCTCCGACATGAAGCGGCCGATCTCCTCGCGGGCCCAGTCGGATTCGGTCTCCTTCCAGCGCCGCTCCATATTGGTGATCACGCCCTCGAAGGGTTTTTTCACCTCATAGGCGCGCAGGCCGTCGTTGTAGGCCATGCGCACGGCCTCGGAGCCGGTGCCGAACAGGATCGCCTTTCTGGCGCTTTCGGGCAGGTCGCTCCAGGGCTTCGTCATCGAGAAGCCGTAGTGCCGGGCGAGCCCTTCCAGCGTCTGGCCGTAATAGGGCGAGGTCGATTTGGCCCAGGGTGCGATCGCGCCCTTCTTCAGCGAGAGCGAGGCGTCGGGCACGATCATGTCCGGGTCGATGCGCATCTCGTGGCCGAGCCCGTCGCAGGCCGGGCAGGCGCCGAACGGATTGTTGAACGAGAACAGCCGGGGCTCGATCTCGGGGATGGTGAAGCCCGACACCGGGCAGGCGAATTTCTGCGAGAAGGTGATGCGGCGGGCCGAGCCGTCCTCCTCCTTCTCGTCGGCATATTCGAACACGGCGATGCCGTCGGCCAGCTCCAGCGCCTGCTCCAACGAGTCGGCGAGCCGGCTGCCCAGATCGGGGCGGATCACGATGCGGTCCACCACAACGTCGATGTCGTGCTTGAACTTCTTGTCCAGCGCCGGCGCGTCGGGAATCTCGACGAACTCGCCATTGACCTTGACGCGCTGGAAACCGCGCTTCAGCCACTCGGCCATCTCCTTGCGGAACTCGCCCTTGCGGCCACGCACCACCGGCGCAAGCAGATAGCCGCGCGTCTTCTCCGGCAGCTCCGTGAGGCGATCCACCATCTGCTGCACGGTCTGGCTCTCGATCGGCAGGCCGGTCGCGGGCGAATAGGGGATGCCGGCGCGCGCCCAGAGCAGGCGCATATAGTCGTGGATCTCGGTGACGGTGCCGACCGTCGAGCGCGGGTTCTTCGAGGTCGTCTTCTGCTCGATCGAGATCGCCGGCGAGAGCCCGTCGATCTGGTCGACATCGGGCTTGCTCATCATCTCGAGGAACTGGCGCGCATAGGCCGAGAGCGACTCGACATAGCGGCGCTGGCCCTCGGCATAGATCGTGTCGAAGGCCAGTGACGACTTGCCCGAGCCCGACAGCCCGGTGAAGACGACGAGCTTGTCGCGCGGGATGGCGAGGTCGATGTTCTTGAGGTTGTGCTCGCGCGCGCCGCGCACCGAGATGACGCGCGAATCCGTTTTCCGTGCCTCGTCGAACATCAGCTCAAGCGAGGCGGCCTGGTCGGCCAGCGAGTCCCTGCCGGCAGACGAGGATTTGCCGACAGGCGATTTGCCGGCGGAAGACGGTTTGCGGGCCATGGGGGCGTCCGGTTGGGCTGAAGCGCTAGAGATAGGGCAAAAGCCGGGCCATGCCAGCCCGGCGTCCGGGCGGCAGGGATGTTTATCACGCGGGGCCGAACGTGCTGCAGCGACAGGGCGCGGTTGCTGACAGGATATGGCAGGAGCCGGCGACGCGGGCGGGCTCACTCCGGCCGGTGGCGATGCTCCAGCGCCGCCATCACGCCGCGCAGTTCGGCGAGGCCGCGCAGCCGGCCGATCGCCGGGTAGCCCGGGAAGCTCCCCCGACCGATATCGTCCAGGATCTCGTGGCCATGGTCGGGCCGCATCGGGATCTCCCAGTCGGTGCGTCCGGCCGCCTTGCGGCGGCGCTCCTCGGCCAGCAGCGCCTCGACCAGCGCGACCATGTCGGTGTCGCCGCCGAGATGCTCGGCCTCCATGAAGGAGCCGTCCGGGTCCTTCGCGACATTGCGCAGATGCGCGAACCAGATCCGGTCGGCGAAACGCCGCGCGATCGCCGGCACGTCGTTGTCGGGATGGGCCCCGAGCGAGCCCGAGCACAGGGTCAGCCCATTGGCGGGATGATCGACCATCGCCAGGATGGCGGCGATGTGGTTTTCCGTCGAGACGATGCGCGGCAGGCCGAAGAGCGGGCGCGGCGGATCGTCCGGGTGGATGCAGAGATTGATGCCGAGTTCGGCCGCCGTCGGGATCACCGCTTCGAGGAAGCGCTCGAGGTTGGCCTGCAGCGCGGCCGCATCGACGCCGTCATAGCGCGCCAGCATGGCGCGCAGGCTGGGCACGTCATAGCGGTCATAGGCGCCGGGCAGCCCGGCCATGATATTAGCGAGGAGGCGGTCGCGGTCGCCTTGCGTCGAGGCGCTGAACCACGCTTTGGCGCGGTCCAGAACCTCCGTCGGATGGCCCTCGTCAGCCCCCGGCCGCTCCAGCATCAGCCAGTCGAAGGCGACGTATTCGTGGATGTTGAAGCGCAGCGCCCGCGCTCCACCCGGAACGGGGGCGTCGAGTTGGGTGCGGGTCCAGTCCAGCACCGGCATGAAGTTGTAGCAGACCGTCGTCAGCCCGCAGGCGGCGAGGTTGTGCAGCGACTGCCGGTAGCTGGCGAAGAGCGGTTCGAGATCGCCCTCGCCGAGCTTGATGCGCTCATGCACCGGCAGGCTCTCGACCACGGCCCAGTGCAGGCCGAAGCCGGGCACGGCGATCTGCGCTTTGCGTGTCTCGATCGCAGCCACGCTCCAGACCTCGCCATAGGGAATCTGGTGAAGGGCGGTGACGATGCCGCTTGCGCCCGCCTGGCGGGCGGCGGCAAGCGTCACGGCGTCGTCGGGGCCAAACCAGCGCCAGCTCTGTTTCATGCCCGCCTCCTCACATCAGAAGGTTGGGCAGGAACAGCACGATGCCCGGCACGAAGGCCAGCAACGCCACCACGGCGAGGATGGCGGCGATGAAGGGCAAGGACTCGACAAAGTACTCCTCGATCGTCGTGTCGAGGATCGAGCAGACCGTATACATCGCGACGCCGACAGGCGGCGTCATCGAGCCCAGCGTGACGATCGACATCATCAGGATGCCGAAATGGACCGGATCGACGCCGAGCTTGGTGACGATCGGCACGAAGATCGGGGTCAGCAGCAGCACCAGCACCGTGCTCTCGACGAAGCAGCCGGCGATCAGCAGGAAGATCAGGATCAGGAAGACGATCGCGACCGGATTCTGGCTGAGACCCAGCATCCACTCGGCCACCTCCTGCGGAGCCTGCTCGAAGATCAGCGCGTAGCCGACCATGCCCGAGAGCAGGATGATGAGCATGATCACGCCGACATCGAGCACGCCTTCGCCGAGCGCCTCCATGAAGCCTTCAAAGGTCAGTTCCCGATGCAGGAAGACGCCGACCACGACGGCATAGACCACGGCGAAGGCGCCGATCTCGGATGGGGTGAAGATGCCGCCGCGAATGCCGACCAGCAGCGCGACCGGGAACAGCAGCGCCCATTTTGCATCGACGACGGCGCGCCAGACGGCGCGCGCCGTCGGCAGTTCCTTGGTGGCCGAGTGATAGCCGCGCTTCCTGGCCACGAGATAGACCACGACCATCAGCGCAGCCATCATCATCAGACCGGGAATGACGCCGGCCAGGAACAGCCGGCCGATCGAGACGTTGCCGACGAAGCCGTAAAGGATCAGCCCGAGGCTGGGCGGGATCGTCGCGGTGATCAGCGAGCCGACCGCGATCGCCGCGCAGGTGAAGCCCTTGGAATAGCCGCGTCGGATCATGTCCGGCCCGAGGATGCGCGCCTCCATCGCCGCATCGGCCACGGCCGAACCTGAGACGCCGCCCATCAGCGTCGAGAGCAGGATGCAGACCTGCGCCATGCCGCCGGCCATCCACGACACCAGCACATTGGAGCAGGCGACCAGCCGCGTCGTGATGCCGGTCTTGTTCATCATGTGGCCCGCAAGCACGAAGAACGGCACCGCCAGAAGCGGGAAGCTCTGCGACGCGGTCGCGATCTGCTGCACGCCGATGCCGAGCGGTACCGAGCCGGACAGCACGAAGAAGCTGAAGCCCGACAGGCCGATGGCGAGCGCCACGGGCATGCCGAGGAACATCAGGACGAAGAACAGGCACCAGAGCGTGATCATGGGCTCAACCCAACTGGCTCTCGGAGCGGTCGAGGCTCCGTTCGGCATAGAAGACGAGCGTGCGGTTGCGCAGCGCCGAGACGAGATTGGCGGCGATCGTGATGGCGAGCAGGCCCGCCCCGACCGGAACGGCGGCGGTCACCCAGGCATAGGCAATGCCGCTGTCGCCATAGACGCGCTGCCAGTTCAGCACGGTCAGCCGGTAGCCCGAGACGACGAGCGCGATCAGGAAGGCCAGCGCCAGCAGCGCCAGCCCGATCTCGATGAGCCCGCGCGGCGTACGCGGCAGCTTCCTCACGAAGTAATCGACGCCGATATGGGTCCGCAGCCGCATGGCCCGGTTTGCCCCGAGGAAGCAGAGCCAGATGAACATCAGCTGGGCCACGTCGATCGACCAGATCAGCGGATAGCCGAGCGAACGGCCGACCGCCGCGAGAAAGACGAGAACGACGATCGACGCCAGCAGCAGCTTCGCGACGAGGAATTCAAGCGACATGATGGCGTGCGACATGGCGGCCCTTGCCGGTCTGTGCGGAGGGAGCGGGCGAGGGTTGGCCCTGGCCTTCCGCCTGCGTCAGCGCGGCGGAAGGCAGCGGGGGGCCTTGCAGTTACTTCAGGAGCTTGAGCACCTCGGCGCGCAATTCGCCGTAGCCGAGCTTCTCGTAGACGCCGCTGGTCGCGTCGATGAAGGGCTTCTTGTCGACCTCGACGACGGTCATGCCGTTCTTCTTCATCGTCTCCTCGAAGCCTGCGAGCGACTCCTCGGTCAGCTTTGACGCGAAATCGCCGGCGGCCAGCGATTCCTCGCGCAGAATCGTCTGCAGCTCTGGCGAGAGCTTGTCGAACCAGCCGGCGCTGGTGACGATGCCGGTGATCAGGTTGAAATGGCTCGTCTTCGTGACGGTCTTGGCCACCTCATAGAGCTTGGAGCCGACGGTCGCGGGGTGCTGGGCCTCGACGGCGTCGATCACCTTCTGCTGCATGGCGGGATAGACCTCGCCCCAGCCCATCGGCGTCGGCGTCGCGCCCATGGCGCGGATCGTCTCCATCCAGACCGGCGCGCCCGGCGTGCGCATGCGCACGCCCGCGAGATCGGCCGGTACCTTGACCGGCTTGTTGGTGATCAGGTGGCGGTCGCCCTGCCACCAGTTGAAGGAGAGCACCTGATGGCCCGACGTGGTCTTGAGCTTGGCGACCCAGGTTTCGAACAGCGGCGAGGTCACGACCTTGCGGATGCCCTGGAAACCGTCGGCGAGATAGGGCGCGCTCAGCACGCCGAATTCCTTGACGAAGACGGCAAGCCGCCCGCCATCGACGACCACGGCGACATTGGCGCCGGCGCGGGCCTGCTCCAGCACGTCCTCATCCTTGCCGAGCTGCGAGCCGGGGAAGATGCGGATGGTGAGCTGCCCCTTGGAACGCTCGGCGACCTTGTCGCGCAGCCGCTCGAGACCCTTGTAGATCGGATCGTCACGGGTGAGCGCGGTGTTGACGTTGAGCTGCTGCTGCGCGCCGGCCGCCAGCGGCAGCGCGATCGTGGATGCGAGGCCGAGCGCCAGAACGCAAAGGTGGCGTCTTGCAAGAGTGAACATCTGCTATCCTCCCGATTGGCGCTCGCACGTCTCTGTGACGCTTGAAGTATGGCACCATACCGGTATGATAGCTCAGCTTTCAAGGAACGCAAGACGCATGACACCGCCTGCCGCCAGCGCCGCCGCCCTCAAGATCGCCGATCCGATCGTGCCCCAGATCATCCAGCGCCTGCGCCAGGCGATCATCGAGATGCGGTTGCGGCCGGGCGAAGGGCTGTCGGAGAAGGAGGTCGCGCTGCGCTACGGCGTCAGCCGCCAGCCGGTGCGCGAGGCCTTCATCAAGCTGGCCGAGCAGGGCCTGCTGCAGGTGCTGCCGAGCCGCGGCACCTATGTCGTCAAGATCTCGGTGCGCGAGGTGCTGAATGCCCGCTTCGTCCGCGAGGCGATCGAATGCGCGCTGGTCCGCGCGGCGGCGGGCCTGATCGACGACGATGGCGTCGGCCGGATCGAGCGACTGATCGCGGCGCAGAAGGCGGCCGCCAGCGCCGGCGATTTCAGCCGCTTCTACGCGCTGGACGAGGCCTTCCACCGCGCCATCGCCGATTGCGTCGAGTGCGACTACGCGCTGCGCGTGGTCGAGAGCGCCCGCGCCCAGACCGACCGCGTGCGCTATCTCAGCCTGCCCGAGGCTTCGCCGCTCTCACTGCTGATCAGCCAGCACGAGGCCATCCTCGCAGGGCTGCGCGCCCGCGATCCGCAGCAGGCGGAGACCGCGATGCGCATCCATCTGCGCGAGATTCTCAGCGCCCTGCCGCGCCTGGCCGAGCGCTTCCCGGACCTGTTCGACACCACGAGCGCGCCCGCCCACGCGCTGTGAGGCTAACGCGACGCGCTTACCGCACCGCGCCCGAGAGGAAATCGACCGCGGCCGCCACCCCGCCCGCGCCATGGGGGATCGCCTTTGCCTGTAGCGCCATCTCGACCGCGCCCAGCGCGCCCAGCACCATCGGAGCGTTGACATGGCCCATATGGGCGATGCGGAAGGCTTTTCCGCCGAGATCGCCGATGCCCAGTCCCAACGTCACGCCGCAGATGTCACGGGCGAAATCGGTGATCGCCGTCGTCTCGACGCCTTGCACCAGGATCGGCGTGACGGACGCCGCGCGCTGAGACGGTTCGACGACGTTGAAGGAGAGCGCCTGGCCCTCCGACCATTTCGCCACGGCCGCATGGGTCGCGCCGGCGAGCAGGGCGTGGCGCGTCCAGACGGCTTCCAGCCCTTCCTCCAAAATCATGTCGAGCGCGGCGCGCAGGCCGAAGAGCAGATGCTCGGGCGCGGTTCCGCAATGCTTCATATAGGCGACCGTGTTCATCCGGGACGACCAGTCCCAATAGAGCGTCTTCATGTCGGCGCGCCTGTGGGCCGCGAGCGCCTTGTCGTTGGCGGCGACGAAAGCCAGCCCCGGCGAGGTCATCAGCCCTTTCTGCGAGGCCGACATCGCGACGTCGACGCCCCATTCATCCATCTCGAAGCGCATGCAGCCGACCGAGGCGACGCCATCGACCATGAACAGGGCAGGGTGGCCGGCGGCGTCCAGCGCCTTGCGCACGGCCTGAACGTCGTTGACGACGCCCGACGCCGTGTCGATCTGCACCATCAGCACGGCCTTGATCGCATGGCCGGCATCCGCGCGCAGGCGGGCCTCGACGGCGGCGGGGTCGATCGCGGCTCGCCAGCTTCCCGGCAGCACCTCGACATCCGCGCCCATGAACGCCGCCATCTCGCCCCAGCCGATGGCGAAGCGCCCGCTCGCCAGCACGAGAACCTTGTCGCCGCGCGAGAGCACGTTCGTCAGCGCCGCCTCCCAGCCGCCATGGCCGTTGGCCGAATAGACGAAGGTTTCGCCCCTGGTGCGGAAGATCGTCTTCAGGTCGGCGAGCACCGACTCGGTCATATCGACGATCGGCGCCGAGCTCAGTTCCTCGGCCGGGCGCATCATCGCCTGCAGCACGCGGTCGGGGATGTTGGTCGGGCCCGGGGTCGCCAGGAAGGCCCGGCCGTTTGCGACGCTCATCTGACGAACCCCTCGATGTCTTGAAGCGGCCTTTGGAAACCGGCTTTCGACCGCGCTTGCCGCGCCGGCTTAGAACACGAAGCAAGAAAGGTGAAACCTCACTTTGTGGTCACACGCTCTTGTATCGGTGATGGAACGGCGTTTCGATCGCAGGACAGGAGAGACCGCATGGATGCCGGACTGGCGTATCGGGCAATGGCTCACAACAACGCCTGGGCGAACCACCGCCTGCTCGCCGCCTGCGCCGGACTCTCGCAGGAGGCCTTCGCCGCGCCGCGCACCGGCTTTTTCCCAAGCATTCGCGCGACGCTGAACCACATCCTGATCATCGACCGCTTCTACGTGGATGCGCTGGAGGGGGGCACGCTCGGCCCGGCGGCATGGGCGGTGCCCGAGCCCTGCGCCACGGTTGCGGCCTTGCAGGAGGCGCAAGCGGCCGTCGACCGCCGGCTCATCGCGGCGGTCGAACGGCTGGACGCGGCCGGGCTTGAAAGGATCGTCGAGGTGCATCGCACCGGGCGCATCCAGCGCGAGCGGATGGACAGGCTGCTGCTGCATCTTTTCCAGCACCAGACCCACCATCGCGGTCAGGCGCACGCGATGCTGAGTGGGACATCCGTCGGGCCGCCGCAACTCGACGAGTTCTTCTCCGAAGGCGAGGCCCCGCTGCGGGCCGACGAGTTCGCTGCGCTCGGCTTCAGCGAGGCCGCGATCTGGCGCGAGCGCTGAGAGCCTCCGATGCGAAGCTGCCGAGGGAACGCCGAAAGCCGGGGACAACCCGCGTTTTCGCCCTTGAACAAAACGGGAACATCATTGATAGTGCAGCGATGGGCCGGTACGGTCCGCTTCCGGTCGCGGGCCGGTGTTCAGATGTGCGCAGGAAATGGAGCCTCTCATGGCTGGTAGCGTCAACAAGGTCATTCTGGTCGGCAATCTGGGCAAGGACCCGGAGGTGCGGCGTCTGAACTCCGGCGAGCCGGTCGTGTCGCTGCGCATCGCGACCTCCGAGAACTGGCGCGACAAGCAGTCGGGCGAGCGCAAGGAGAAGACCGAGTGGCACCAGGTGGTGATCTTCAACGAGAACCTCGCCAAGGTCGCCGAGCAGTATCTCAGGAAGGGCTCGAAGGTCTATATCGAGGGCCAGCTCCAGACGCGGAAGTGGCAGGACCAGTCCGGCGTCGAGAAATACACCACCGAGATCGTGCTGCAGCGCTATCGCGGCGAACTGACCCTGCTCGATACGCGCGGCCAGGGCGGCTCCGACGAATATGGCGAGGGCGGCGGCGCGATGGAGGATCGCTCCTCGGGCGGCGGCTCCTTCGGGCGCTCCTCGCCGATGGGTGGCGGCGGCGGCGGTTCGCGCCAGCCGGCGATGGCGGGCGGCGGCCGCTCGACCTCGACGCATCTCGACGACGACATTCCGTTCTAGGGGGCGCGAAGCCCTCATGTCATTCCGGGGCGCTGCGCAGCAGCAAACCCGGAACCCACGACCGGGCCGGCCCTTGATATCCGGCCAGTCGCTCTCGCCCGGTCGCGAGTTCCAGGCTCGGCGCGGTGCTCCAGTCTTAAACATTGTCTTCTAATCTATTTACCTCCTTCAACAGATCAGAACTGAGAACTCAACCACGATCTGCGAGGCTTTCTCAGCGTGAACCAGCCGGATCGGCAAATGGCTCGTCCGGCTCGCAGACGTAGAACAGAGCCATCCGCGCGGGCACGTCGCCCTTGTTGCGACCGGTCATGTTGACGCCCGACGGCTCGACGAAGACCTGCCCCGCTTCGATGTCGACGGGATTCCGATCATCCAGTTCAAGCGTGAAGGTTCCCTCCAGCATGTAGACCGTCACGGGATGGCGGTGCGAATGATAGGGGGTAACGTCGCCCGGCAGCAGCGCCGCGACCAGCACCCTGATTTCCTGATGCTGCAGCACTGGCATCCCCCGCACCGTTTCGCGGTGCAGCGGCGTGAGTTTTGCCATTCCGCTGTCCTGCGCGCTGCGTGTGACACCGACTGTCAAGGCGGCCGTCATCGTACCGACATCTGATTGTTCGTGCATGGCCTTCCCCTTTGCTCCTTCAGGAAGGCTAGCGCCTTCAGCATTCTGGCGGCAGCAGCAAGTCTGCCAAGATGCCGCGCAAAAGTGCATAGTGGCAGCCATGTTCGACTGGAACGATCTGCGCCACCTCATTGCCGTTTCGCGGCACGGGAGCACGCTTGCCGCGGCAAAGGCGCTTGGCGTCAATCAGTCGACGGTCCATCGGAGGCTGCTGGAGCTTGAGCGGCGCATCGGCCTGAGTCTTGTGAAGCGGCAGCCGGCCGGATATCGCCTGTCCGAAATGGGCGGGGCTTTGATTGACGAAGTCATGGCCGTCGAGACCGCTGCCGAACACCTCGAACGCAAGATTGGCGCGCTGAAGCTCGACCTGAAGGGAACCATTCGCCTGACTTGCCCAGAGCCGACGGTTCCCCGCATTGCCGCATCCGGCTTGCTCGACCGTTTCCATGCCCGCTACCCCGGACTTGCCGTCGAGTTCATCACCAGCGACCGCTATCTGGACCTCACCAGGGGAGAGGCCGATGTCGCCTTCCGCTCCGGCGAGCCAGTCGACGAAAGCCTCGTGGGTCGTAAGATTTGTGACTCGATATGGGCCGTCTATGCCAGCAAGAGCTACATTCAACGGCACGGCCGGCCCCGGAGCATCACGGACCTGTCTGCGCATGCGCTGATCGGTTTCGACGGCATCATGCAGAACCATCGCGTCGCCAAATGGCTGCCGGCGGCGGTCCCCGACGCCCGTATCGTCAGCCGCAGTTCCAGCATGCTGGGCATCGTATCGTCGGTGAAGGCCGGGTTCGGCATCGCACCGTTGCCAACGACGCTGGGAGATGCAGAGAATACATTGGTTCAAGTCTTGCCCACGGTCGAGGAACTGACCCGCAGTTGGTATGTGCTCACTCCGCCAGACCTGCGCAGGACCCCGCGCATCGCGGCGTTTGTCGATTGTGTGCTGGACGATATTCCGGCTCTGCGGCAAGCCCTCATCGGATAGGGTTTGCAGCTGCTGATTATATAGCGCTCACAATTACATAGCGGTGCCCGGTTTCATCCCCTCCCGTGCGCCGCCCCGGAATGACAACGGATGTGGAGTGCATCCTTGCTCGCGCCACTCTTCTTGGCGAAGCTGGCGCATGACTGATTCCAGCACCGACATCTCGGCCCTCTCAGACTGGCTTGCCTGCGAGAGCCCCACGACTCATGCGCCCGGCGTCAATGCGATGATGGACCTCGTCTCGGCCGAGGTCGCAGGCCTGCCGATCTCGGTCGAGCGGCTTCCGGGGCGCGACGGGCTCGGCGACAGCCTGATCCTGCGCGCGGGGCCGCAGACCGGCCAGCCCGCCATCGCGGTAATGTCGCATCTCGACACCGTGCATCCGCTCGGCACGGCCGCGGCCGATCTGCCCGTCCGCGTCGAAGGCGACAGGCTCTACGGGCCGGGCGTCTTCGACATGAAGGGCGGCGCCTGGCTCGCTTTGCAGGCCTTCATGGACGTGGCTGTGGCTGGGACGGCGAAGCGGCCGCTGGTCTTCCTGTTCACGCCCGACGAGGAAATCGGCTCGCCGACGACGCGCGGCGTGATCGAGGAGATCGGCCGGGGCTGCTCAGCCGTTCTGGTGACGGAGCCGGCGCGCCCGGGCGGTGCGGTGGTCACCGCGCGCAAGGGCGTGGGCCGTTTCGACGTCAGGCTGGAGGGTCGGCCGGCTCATTCCGGCACGCGCCATGCCGATGGCCGCAGCGCCATCCGCGAGGCGGCGCACCAGATCCTCAATGTGGAGGCGATGACGGACTACGCGCGCGGCGTCACCACATCTGTCGCGCTTGTCGGCGGCGGCACGGCAGCCAACGTCATCCCACAGCACGCCTGGTTCAGCATCGACCTGCGCGTCACCACGGTCGCGGACGGCATCGAGATGGAGCGCCGCATCCTCTCGCTCGAACCGCGCGACAGGGATGTGGCGATGAAGATCACCGGCGGCATGAACCGGCCGCCCTACGAGAAATCGACCGCCGTCGCCGGGCTGTTCCAGCATGCGCAAAAACTGGCGGCCCGCATCGGCATCGATCTCGAGGACGTGCCGATGACCGGCGGCGGCTCGGACGGCAACTTCACCGCCGCACTCGGCGTGCCGACGCTGGACGGTCTCGGCATCGACGGCGACGGCGCGCACACCTTGCAGGAATACGCGCTGATCTCCTCGATCGCGCCGCGCCGGGCGCTGATAAAGGCGCTGCTGGAGACGGTGTAGCTCCCTTCCGTTCGTCACAAAATCCGCTCTGATCCGTCCAAGGCCGCATGACGGTCGCTGTGGGAAGGGAGCCTGAGCATGAAACACTGGATCGCGGCCGCCGCAGGCGCCGCCTTGATGGCGATGTCGGGGATGAGCATGACGGGTGGCGCAGAGGCGCAGGAGCTGATCGTCGAGAAGAAGATCTTCGAACTGCCGAGCTTCACCACGCAGGGCGGCCGCACGCTCAAGAACGTCAGGGTCGGCTGGGAGAGCTACGGCACGCTCAACGCCGACAGGTCGAACGCGATCCTGATCTGCCATTTCTTCTCGGGCAATTCGCATGCGGCCGGCAAATATGCCGCCGCCGACGCCGCGCCGGGGTATTGGGACGCCATCATCGGCCCCGGCAAGGCGATCGACACCAACAAGTATTTCGTTCTCTCCTCCGACACGCTGGTGAACCTCAACACCGGCGACCCGAAGACCACCACGACCGGCCCGGCCTCGACCGATCCCGACACCGGCAAGCCCTACGCGCTGGATTTCCCCGTCGTGACGGTCGGGGATTTCGTCAATGTCCAGAAGGCGCTGGTCGAAAGTCTCGGCATCAGGAAGCTGGCGCTGGTCGCCGGCCCCTCGATGGGCGCGCTCCAGACCTATGAATGGGCGACGAGTCACCCCGACATGGTGGCGAAGGCGATGCCGGTCATCGGCGCGGCCGAGGCCGATGCGCAGCTCATCGCCTGGCTCGATGTCTGGGCCGCGCCGATCCTGGTCGATCCGAACTGGAACAAGGGCGACTACTACGGCAGGACGCCGCCCAATGCCGGCCTCGCCAAGGCGCTGACCGTGGTGACGCTGCAGGCAAACCATGCCGAATGGGCCAACGCCACCTTCGGCCGCCGCGCTGCCAAGGAGAGCGAGGCCCCGGCGAAGGCGCTGGCGAACAAGTTCCAGGTCCAGAGCGTGCTCGACAATGCCGGCGAGGCGCGTGCGAAGGTCTCCGACGCCAATCACTTCCTCTATCTGGTCAAGGCCAACCAGCTCTTCGCCGCCGGCGGGGTCTCGCTCGCGGACGCGGTCGGCAGGATCAAGGCCCCGGTGCTGCTGATCACGCAGCCCAAGGACCTCGTCTTTACGCCCGATATGATCGAGCGCACGGCGGACGGGCTGAAGAAAGGCGGCGGCGACGTCACCCAAATCTTCCTGCAGGGCACGCGCGGCCATCTCGACGGCGTCATCTCGATGAAGCAGGCCGAGGGCGCGATCCGGGCGTTCCTGGAGAAGTGACTGCGCGGGCGCACGCAGCGTTCAGTTGATCATGTCGCGGCGGCGCAGCAGCCAGTAGACGCCCAGCGCCGCCGTCAGGCTGAAGATCACGACATAGACGAAGCCCCACTCGTTCTCGAGGAAGGGCAGGCCCTTTGTGTTGACGCCGAACAGCCCGGTGACCAGCGTCGCCGGCATCAGCGTGGCGGTGAGGATCGAGAGCACGTAGAGTTGGCGGTTGGTCTGCGCCGTCAGCCGCGCCGCGATCTCGTCCTGCAGCAGCCGCGCGCGCTGCTGGACGATCTGCACGTCGGTCAGCATCGTGTCGACGCGCCCCAGAAGCCGCGAGGCGGCGCTCTTGACCGTTTCGGGCGCCATGCGTGCCGAGGCGGTGTCGGCGAAGCGCCGAAAGAGCTGGTGGAGGCCGTTGAGCTGCCGATGCAGCTTCACCGTGCGCCGACGGATCTGTCCGAGCCGGCGTGCATCATTGCCGATGCGGTCGTCGATGACGTGGTCTTCGATCGAGTCGGTGTCGTCGGTCAGGCGCATCACGTCCTCGGCGACATCCTCGATGACGTATTCGATCAGCCGCTCGAACAGCATCACGGGCGAGGTGGCGCGGAAGCCGGCTTCCAGCGCATCGCGCGTCAGCCGCGTGGCCTGAAGGGCGGCGCGGCGCCCCGTGATCAGCACGCGCTCGCCGACGATCCAGTGCAACATACCGGTGTCGTCGGCGAGGCTGTCGACCTCGCGGATCTGGTCGAAGGTGATTCCCCAGGCGAATTCGGCATTGTGAAACAGGCGCTGGTGTTCGTCCTGCGCCACGAAGAGCGCCAGCGCATCGGGCGGCAGGCCGCTGCAGCCGGCGATCCACTGCTTGGCGCGGCTGTGGACGAGATCGAGATGCAGCCAGACGAAACTCGCATTCTCCTCTGCGAGGCCGGGCATGATGTCGCGAGGCAAGAGCTCGGCCTTCCCCTCGCCATCGAAGCGATAGGCCCAGACGAAGCCGGCCTCCGATTGCAGGTCACGCAGCATTCCGGTCCGGCTCCAGCCGATGCATGTCGGCGATGTGACGAACCACCGGATTCAGGCCGCGGCGTCCGCCGCCGGTTCCTTGCGCCGGAAGCCTGTCGCCAGCACATAAAGCTCCGAGGAATCCGGCCGGCTCGCGGCGGGCTTCACATTGCGCACCGTGGTGAAGTCGCGCTTGAGCTGGGCCAGCAGCTCCGCGCTCTCGCCGCCTTGGAATAGTTTGGCGAGGAAGAAGCCGCCCGGCGCCAGGATTTCGTTGGCGAAGTCGAGCGCCGCTTCCGCCAGCGCGATGATCTTGAGATGGTCGGTTTTCTTGTGGCCGGTGGTGTTGGCCGCCATGTCGGACATCACCCCGTCGGCGCGGCCGCCGAGGCGCTCGGTCAGCAGGGCAGGGGCTTCGTCGGCCATGAAGTCCATCTGGATCAGTTCGACGCCGGGGATCGGATCGACCGGCAGCAGGTCGATGCCGACGATGCGGCCCTTGCCGTGTTCCAGCCCGATCTTCTTCGCAGCGATCTGGCACCAGCCGCCCGGCGCGCAGCCGAGGTCGATCAGCTTCTGGCCGGTTTTGAGAAACTTGTAGCGCTCGTCCATCTCCTCGATCTTGAAGGCGGCGCGCGAGCGGTGGCCGAGCTCGCGTGCCCGCTTCACATAAGGGTCGTTGAGCTGGCGCTCGAGCCAGAGCTGCGAGGAATGCTTCAGCTTGCCGGCCTTCTTGACCTTGACGCGCAGGTCTCTTGCGCCGGCCACACTGGATTTGCCGCCGGCTTTTCCGGTGCTCATGGGTGTCTCCGCCGCTGCCAGGCGCGGTCTTCATGCATCATGCGCAGCAGGATGCCCTCTCGCAGGCCGCGATCGGCGATCCGGACGCGCTCGCTCGGAAAAGCCCGCCGGATCGCCTCGAAGATCGCGCAGCCCGCGAGCACCAGATCGGCACGCTCGCGCCCGATGCAGGCATTCGCCGCCCGTTGCGCATAGTCCATCGCGACGAGCCGGTCGATGACGGCGAGGATGTCGCGCTGCTGCATCCACAGGCCGTCGACCATGCGCCGGTCGTAGCGCGGCAATCCGAGATGGATGCCGGCGACCGTGGTGACGGTTCCCGACGTCCCAAGCAGGTGGAAATGCCTCGCGTCGCGCGCCTTCGCCGCCTTCGCCGCGAAGGGGGCCAGCGCCAGCGTGCAATCCTCGACCATGCGCTCGAACAATTCGCGCCCGACATCGACGCCGCCATAACGCTCGGCGACGGTGACGACGCCGATCGGCAGGGAAGCCCATTCCCTGATGCGCCCGGCCGGATCGCGCGATTGCGCCCGCCCGCCCATCCAGATGATCTCGGTGGAGCCGCCGCCGATATCGAAGACGATGACGCCCTCGGCGGCGGGATCGGCCAGCGCGGCGCAGCCCGAGACCGCCAGCGAGGCCTCGGTGCGCTGATCGACGATCTCGAGGTCGAGCTCGGCCTCCTGCGTGACGCGGCGCACGAAATCGAGCCCGTTGGTCGCGGCCCGGCAGGCTTCGGTGGTGACCAGGCGCGCCCGCGTGACGCCGCGATTGGTCATTTTCGAGCGGCAGATCTTGAGCGCCTCGACGGCCCGGTCCATGGCGGCGTCCGCGAGCCTGCCGCTGGCGGCGAGCCCCTCGCCAAGGCGTACGATGCGCGAGAACGCATCCACGACGCGAAAGCCGTGCTGCGCGGGCCGCGCGATCAGCAGCCGACAGTTGTTGGTGCCGAGATCGAGCGCGGCATAGGTCACCGGATGCGGGCGCGGCACGTGGAACAGCGTGCCGACGCCAAGCGCATCGACGCCACTGATCTGCACCGACGCCGCAACGGCGACGCCCCGCTCCTGCCGGTCCTCGACCGCCACGTTCCCAAATCCCTATACCGGCCGAAAGCGCCAAGGCCTGAAACGCCTACGCTTTGCGGCGGGAGCCGGGCGAAAGGCCCGGCTGCTTGCTTCGGGAGCGAGCGTAGCGCCTGCGACGCGCCGGTGCCAAGCGGAACCTTCGCCAGGCTCGCAACCTCGTGGCCTGCCCGTCTTGCCCGAGGCCGCGGCTTCCGGCACATCTGCCGGCAGGGCCGCATCGCAAGCCGGCCGCAGGGAGACGCCGCCGCCATGGCCGCCGCACGCCACATCCTCGCCATCGACCAGGGCACGACCTCCTCGCGCGCCATCGTCTTCGACGCGAACCTGCATGTCGCTGCCAGTGCGCAGCAGGAGTTCGCCCAGCATTTCCCGGCCTCGGGCTGGGTCGAGCACGAGGCCGAAGACCTGTGGGACACGGTGCTGGCAACCTGCCGAGCGGCGCTGGCCAAGGCCGGGCTCTCAGGCGGCGACATCGCCGCGATCGGCATCACCAACCAGCGCGAGACGACGCTGGTCTGGGACCGCAAGACCGGCCGCGCCATCCACCGCGCCATCGTCTGGCAGGACCGCCGCACGGCGCAGATCTGCGCCGAACTGGCGGCGGCCGGCCACGAGGCGCTGGTGGCGCAGCGTACGGGCCTGCGGCTCGACCCCTATTTCTCCGCCACCAAGATAGGCTGGATGCTCGACAATGTGCCCGGCGCCCGTCGCCGCGCCGAGGCGGGCGAACTCGCCTTCGGCACGGTCGATTCCTTCCTGCTCTGGCGGCTGACGGGGGGCAAGACGCATGCGACCGACGCGACGAACGCCGCACGCACGATGCTGTTCGATATCCGCCGCGGCGTCTGGGACGAGGAGCTGCTGGCGCTGTTTCGGGTGCCGGCCGCGATGCTCCCCGATGTGCGCGACTGCGCCGCCGATTTCGGCGAGACGCTGCCGGAGCATTTCGGGGCGGCGATCGCGGTGCGCGGCATCGCCGGCGATCAGCAGGCGGCGACGATCGGCCAGGCCTGTTTCTCGCCCGGCATGGTCAAGTCGACCTATGGCACGGGCTGTTTCGCGCTGCTCAACACGGGTCCGGAGCCCGTGGTTTCGCAGCATCGGCTGCTTTCGACGGTGGCCTATCAACTCGGCGGCAAGCGCACCTTCGCGCTCGAGGGCTCGATCTTCATCGCCGGCGCCGCCGTGCAATGGCTACGCGACGGCTTGCGCCTGATCGAAAGCGCCGGCGAAACCGGCCCGCTGGCCGAAGCCGCCGATCCTGCGCAGGACGTCTATCTCGTGCCGGCCTTCGTGGGTCTGGGCGCGCCGCATTGGGACGCCGCCGCGCGCGGCGCGATCTTCGGCCTGACGCGCGGCACCGGCCCGCGCGAATTCGCCCGCGCGGCGCTGGAGAGCGTCTGCTACCAGACGCTGGATCTCGTCGAGGCGATGCGGGCCGACTGGCCCGCCGCCGGGCAGGGCGAGGCGGTGCTGCGTGTCGATGGCGGCATGGTCGCCTCCGACTGGACGATGCAGCGCCTCGCCGACCTTCTCGATCTCCCGGTCGACCGGCCGACCGTACTGGAGACGACGGCGCTGGGCGCGGCCTATCTGGCCGGGCTCGACGCCGGCCTGCTGCCGGAGCCCGGGCGCTTTGCCGATCAATGGCGTCTGGAGCGCCGCTTCATGCCGGGCATGGCCGCCAGCGAGCGCCATCGCAAGGTCGCGGGCTGGCGCGACAGCGTCAGGCGCACGCTGAGCGGGACGTGAGCGCATCGACGTCGCGAACCGGCGGCCATGCCGTTCAGCAGGCGCATTCTGCGCTTGCCATCCGCGCCGTCATTGATTAGACCCCCGGCTCACCAACGCGAGCGCCGGATACCAGCGCCTCTGCGCCGTTGGGGGATCGTCTAACGGTAGGACCCCAGACTCTGACTCTGGTTGTCTAGGTTCGAATCCTAGTCCCCCAGCCACTCGCGTGGCTCGTTCGAAAATCGCTGGATCTGTGTAGGTCTGGGCGCGTTCGGCCATGTCGTCGGGCGCGGTGACCGATGCTAATCGTTCTGCGGATCGACTGCATCGCACTTAGCTTTTGACATTGACACGCCGCCGCAGTGACTTAGGGCACGACGCGTGACCTGAGCGGCGAGGACGGCTTGACTGATAACGATGCGACGGACCCCGCCGGGAGGGCGCTCTTGGAGAGCGAGGCGCAGTTCAAGGTCCTGACCAATGCGATGCCGCAGATGGTCTGGTCGACGCTGCCGGACGGCTATCACGACTACTACAACGACCAGTGGTACGAGTTCACCGGCGTGCCGGCGGGCTCCACCGATGGCGAGGCGTGGAACGGCATGTTCCATCCCGAGGATCAGGAGCGCGCCTGGGCGCGCTGGCGCCACAGCCTGGCGACCGGCGAGCCCTACGAGATCGAATACCGGCTGCGGCACCGCTCCGGGGCCTATCGCTGGACGCTCGGCCGCGCCCAGCCCGTGCGAGACGCAGATGGCCGCATCGTCCGCTGGATCGGCACCTGCACCGATATCGACGAGGCCAAGCGCACCGCCGAGCAGAAGGACCTGCTCGGCCGCGAACTGAGCCACCGCATCAAGAACATCTTCGCCGTGGTCTCGGGGCTGATCGCGCTCTCGGCCCGGCAGCATCCCGAGGCGAAGGGTTTTGCCGCCGACCTGCGCGAACGCATCGCGGCGCTGGGGCGCGCGCACGAACTGGTGCGGCCCAACACCGAGGAGGGTGGACCCGTTCCCGGCCGCACCACCCTGCGGGCGATGATGGCGGATCTGTTCCGGCCCTATCTGGCCTTCGACGACGGCCGGATCGCCATCGAGGGTACCGATGTCGCGATCGACGACCGCGGCGCAACCCCGCTCGCGCTGCTCTTCCACGAACTGGCGACCAATGCGGTCAAATACGGCTCGCTGTCATCGCTGTCGGGGATGGTGACAATCTCGATCCAGAGCGCCGAGAGCGGCGTTCTCGTGGTCTGGCGCGAGACCGGCGGCCCGCTCATCGCAGAGCCGCCGGGCAAGACCGGGTTCGGCACGCGGCTGGCCGAGATCAGCGTCGTCCAGCAGCTCGGCGGGCGGCTGCACAAGGCCTGGGACCGCGACGGTCTCGTCGTCACCATCTCGCTCGATCAGGAGCGGCTGGCGCGGCCGGAGGGCTGAAGCGGCGTCAAGCCTGCAGCGCGTCAGCCAGCACGCGCGCGACATGCAAAGCCTCGCGCCCCGCGCCGTCATGAATCTGGTGGCGGCAGCTCGTTCCATCGGCGACGATGATGTCGCCGGGTTGAGCCCTGCGCACCGCCGGCAGCAGTGAAAGCTCGCCCATGGCGAGCGAGACGTCGATGGTCTCGGCGGCGTAGCCGAAGGCCCCGGACATGCCGCAGCAGCTCGATTCGATCGGCCGGACCTCCAGCCCTGGAACAGCACGTAACGTCGCCTCAACCGCGCCCATTGCATCGAACGCTTTCTGATGGCAGTGGCCGTGCAGATGGGCGACGCGGCCCGCCTGCGGGGCGAAGGGCAGGGTGGTCGCGCCCGCCTTGATGTCGGCGGCGAGCAGTTCCTCCAGCAGCAGCGCGGCCTTCGCCACCGGCTCGACCTCGGCCTTGGGCAGAAGCGCCGAGAACTCGTCGCGGAAGGTCATCAGGCAGGACGGCTCCAGTCCGACGATGCGCGCGCCGCTGGCGACGTAGGGCGCGAGCGCATCCAGCGTCCGGCGCGCCTCGGCGCGTGCCTCGTCGACGAGCCCGGCCGACAGGAAGGTGCGCCCGCAGCAGAGCGGTCGGCCGCCATCCGCCGGCTCGACCTTGTGGATGCGGTAGCCGCCGGCAGCCAGTACCTTGTCGGCGGCTTCCAGATTCTCGCGCTCGAAATAGCGGTTGAAGGTGTCGCCGAAGAGGATGACGTCGCGCCCGTCGCCCAGCACGTCGGCGACCTTCGCACGCTCACCGCCCTGCGCCCATGGCTTGCGCCAGACCGGCAGCGAGCGGCGCGCGCTGAAGCCGGCGATCCGCTCGCTCAGACGCGCCAGCAGCGGAATTTTGTCGCGCAGGTTCATCAGCGGGCTGAGGCGCGCCGCCCATGGCGCGTAGCGCGGCAGATAGGCGATCAGCCGCTCCTTCAGCGGCAGGCCGTGCCTGCCATGGTAATGATGCAGGAACTCGACCTTCATCCGGGCCATGTCCACACCGGTGGGGCAGTCGCGCTTGCAGCCCTTGCAGGAGACGCAGAGATCGAGCGTCTGCTTCATCTCGGGCGAGGTGAAGGCGTCCGGGCCGAGTTGGCCGGAGATGGCGAGCCTGAGTGTGTTCGCCCGCCCGCGCGTGACGTGCTGCTCCTCGCGGGTCGCGCGATAGGAGGGGCACATGGTCCCGCCGCTCATCTTCCGGCAGGTGCCGTTGTTGTTGCACATCTCGACCGCGCCGCCGAACCCGCCCCAGTCGGACCAGTCGAGCGCGGTCTTCGCCGGGATCGGCGTGGCGTAGCCCGGCGCGAAGCGCATCAGCGAGCGATCGTCCATGTGGTAGGGCCGGACGATCTTGGCCGGATTGAGCCGGTTGTCGGGATCGAAGCCGTCCTTGACCTGCTCGAAGGCGCGGGTGAGGGGTGAGCCGAACATCGGCTCGACGAAATCCGAGCGCGAGATGCCGTCGCCATGCTCGCCCGAGAACGAACCCTTGAACTGGCGCACCAGCGCGCAGGCTTCCTCCGCGATGGCGCGCATCGCCTTCACCCCGGCCTCGTCCTTCATGTTCAGGATCGGGCGGACATGCAGGCAGCCGACCGAGGCATGGGCGTACCAGGTGCCGCGCGTGCCGTGCTTCTCGAACAGGGCGGTGACGGCGTCGGTGTAGTCGGCGAGGTGTTCGAGCGGCACCGCGCAGTCCTCGATGAAGGAGACAGGCTTCCCGTCGCCCTTCATCGACATCATGATGTTGAGGCAGGCCTCGCGCACCTCCCAGACCGGCTTTTGGCGGGCAGGCTCGACCACCTCGACGACGGCGTCGGGGAAGCCGTGATCGGCCATGCACTGGTCGAGCCGTTTCAGGTCATGCTTGAGCGCACCGAGATCGTCGCCGGCGAACTCGACCAGCAGCAGACAGTTCGGCTGTCCGCGCGTGATGTCGGCGAGCGTGCGCACGAAGAGCGGGATGTCGGCGCCCAGCACCAGCACGTTGTTGTCGACGAGCTCGACCGCAACGGGACCGAGATCGACGATGTGCCGCGTCGTCTCCATCGCCGAGCGGAAATCCGGGAAGTGACAGACGCCCATGACGCGATGGGCGGGAAGCGTCGAGAGTTTGAGCGTCGCCTCCGTCGTGATGGCGAGCGTCCCCTCCGAGCCGACCAGCAGATGCGACAGGTTTGGATTGGCCGGCAGCAATTCGTCGAGATTGTAGCCGCCGACGCGACGCTGCACCTTTGGAAAGATCGCCTCGATCTCGGCGCGGTTGTCGTCCGCCAGCCTGAGCATGCGGGTCATCAGATCGCGCGCGCGGGCCGAGGCGTTGTCTCCGACCGGGCCGTCGCCCAGCGCGAACGGCTCGCCGTCATGGAACATCGCCTTCATGGCGATGACGTTGTCGACGGTCTTGCCGTAGCGCAACGAGCGCGCTCCGGACGAGTTGTTGCCGGTCATGCCGCCGATGGTGCAGCGGCTCGCGGTGGAGGGCTCGACGGGGAAGAACAGCCCGTCCTTCCGGACATGGGCATTCAGCGCCTCCAGCACGAGGCCGGGCGCGACGGAGATCGTCCGCGACGCCGGATCGTAGTCGCGCACGCCGTTGAAATGCCGGCTCATGTCGAGGATGAGCGCGTCGCCGATCGGCTGGCCGTTCTGCGAGGTGCCGCCGCCGCGCGCGATCACGGGCACGCCATGCTCGGCCGCGATCGTCAGCGCAGCCGCGATATCGGCTTCCGATTTCGGAAAGACCACGCCCTGGGGCATGATCTGGTAGATCGAGGCGTCGGTGGCGTAACGCCCGCGTGTAAAGGCGTCGAAGCGGACCTCGCCTTCTAGGGCCTGCCCCAGCCGGCGCTCGAGGCCGAGATTGCGGGACGAGAGCTGGGCCGATTGCGCGCCATGCATGGTCGGTTCTTCGATTCCTGCTTCAGCCGACGCTACCGTAACGCCGGCGGCGCGTGCGGCAACAGCATCTCCGGGAAAGAGCGCTTGTCGAAACTCGGCACTTGGCACGCGTCTCCTGATCGCCAACACTCGCCCGCAACGGGCCCGACGATGCCCGAAACGGAGAGGATACGCGATGAGCGCTCAGCAAGGCCGGCATTTTCTGCACATCCCCGGGCCGAGCCCGATCCCTGACCGGATCCTGCGGGCGGTCGCCATGCCGATCATCGACCATCGCAGCGCCGAATTCGCCGTGCTCGGCAAGGAGGTTCTGGAGGGCTGCAAGACCATCTTCAAGACGAAGCAGCCCGTCGTGATTTACCCCGCGTCGGGCACCGGCGCGTGGGAGGCCGCGATCGTCAACACGCTCTCGCCCGGCGACACCGTGCTGATGGCCGAAACCGGCCATTTCGCCACGCTGTGGAAGCAGATCGCCACCCGCTTCGGGATCGAGGTCGAGTTCATTCCCGGCGACTGGCGGCGCGGGGCGGATCCGTCCGCGATCGAGGCGAGGCTCGCCGAGGACAAAACGCAAAAAATCAAGGCCGTGATGGTCGTCCACAACGAGACCTCGACGGGCTCGACCAGCCGCATCGCCGAGATCCGCAAAGCGATAGACGCCGCCGGTCATCCGGCGC
Organism: Rhizobiales bacterium CCH3-A5; assembly: GCA_001556025.1. Lineage (GTDB taxonomy): Bacteria > Pseudomonadota > Alphaproteobacteria > Rhizobiales > Beijerinckiaceae > Allobosea. The sequence goes on along the minus strand of LSIB01000064.1, from coordinate 159,675 downwards.
TGTTCATGGTCGACACGATCTCGGGTCTGGGCTCGGCCGATTTTCGCCATGACGAATGGCAGGTCGACGTCACCGTCTCGGGTTCGCAGAAGGGGTTGATGCTGCCGCCGGGCCTGAGCTTCAACGCCGTTTCCGAGAAGGCCATGGCGGCCTCGAAAAGCAACAGGCTGCCGCGCTCGTTCTGGGACTGGCAGGAGATGGTCAAGATCAACGCCGGCGGGTTTTTCCCCTACACGCCGGCGACGAACCTGCTCTACGGGCTGAAGGAAGCGCTCGCCATGCTGCAGGAGGAGGGGCTGGACAATGTTTTCGCCCGCCACAAGCGCCTTGCAGCCGCTTGTCGCGCAGCCGTCCGGGCGTGGGGACTTGAAGTCCTTTGCCAGAATGAGGCCGAGCACTCGCCGGTGCTGACCACCGTGGTGATGCCGCCAAGTCACAGCGCCGACCGCTATCGCAAGATCACGCTGGAGAAATACAATATTTCTCTCGGTTCCGGGCTGGGCAAGGTCGCCGACAAGGTCTTCCGCATCGGCCATCTCGGCGAGTGCAACGAGCTCATGCTGCTGGGCGCGCTGTCAGGCGTCGAGATGGGGCTGGCGGCGGCCGGCGTGCCGCATCGCAGCGGCGGCGTCGCCGCCGCGATGGCGATGTTCGAGGAGGGCGATGCTTCCAATGCGCGCAGGGCCGCCGTCGCCTGAGCGCCGAACCCACTGCAAGACCACTCGGCTATCGGCCCGGTCCCGTTCCTGCGAGACCGGGCTTTTTTCGTCGCAGGCGGCCGGCCGCCGGGAACCTCCCGGGACGGCGTGTGTTCCTTCGCCATACGGCTGGGGCAAACCGAGACAGGAGGCCCCGATGGGTTGGTTCACCAAGGACATCGCGACGATGGACGATCTCTTCGTCCACACGCTCCAGGACATCTACTACGCCGAAAACCAGATCAAGAAGGCGCTTCCCGAGATGATCGCGAAGGCCACCAGCCCTGAGCTGAAGCAAGGGTTCCAGACACATCTGCAGGAGACGGAAGGCCACATCACGCGCCTGAAGCAGGTCTTCAAGCAGCATGGCGTCGAGGAGAAGGGCGTCACCTGCCCGGCGATCGACGGCATCCTGAAGGAGGCTGACGAGATCGCTGGCGAAATCGACGACAAGCACGTTCTCGATGCGGCCCTGATCGCCGCCGCGCAGGCGGTCGAGCACTACGAGATCACGCGCTACGGCACGCTCGTCGCCTGGGCGAAGCAGCTCGGCCGGGACGACTGCGCGGCCCTGCTCAAGCAGAATCTCGACGAGGAAGCTGCTACAGACGAGAAGCTGAGCCGGCTCGCTACCGGCGGTGTCAACCGCAAGGCGGCCTGACCGCACCTTCGTCGGCTCATCGGCCCGGTCCCGCGCAAGCGGGGCCGGGTTCCATTTTTGACTGACAACCGAGATGCAGAACGATCGCGGGTCAGGAGTTCAGGCCGCCAGCGCCTCCGGCGCGCGGTTTCCGAGCGCGGAGAAATTGGTCATGCTGATCAGATGCGCGTAGATCGGCGCGAGATAGCCCTTGCGCTTGAGATCGAGCAGCGCCTCGTCCGGAAGCGCGTTGAGTCGTTCCTCGGAAACCGCTGAAAAACCGTGGAAATTCGAGCTGGCGCCGGTCGGCGTGCGAATGTCGATCGTTACCGTCTGGAACAGGTCGAGTTCTTTCAGTGCGGCCGTGAAGGCGGCCGTGGCGCTCGCGGCGGCGGCATAGTCGGCGACGAAGGTGATCGCCTGCTGCAGCGCCGGGCTCGGCTCTCCGTCTTCGGTGAAGAGGCGGTCCCCCTCGCTTTCGCTGATCCCGGAAAAGCCGCCATCGAGGCAGATCACCTGCTGTTCCTGCGAGACGTCGCCGCCGATGAAGGGATAGCGCCTGACATAGGCTGGCGCATGCTGCCCGGCCCAGCGGCCGGCAGCGTCAATGAAATCGTTCCGGCCGCTGCGCATCCCGACCATGAACAGCGGCGAGACCTGGCCCGCCTCCTCGATGAACAGGATCGGCATGTCGCGGCAGCCGAGCACGAACTCGGCCATTAGCGCCGGAATCACATGGCTGCCGGCCGCGAACGCGAAAGGCTGCTCCGGGGTCGCGATGCGCAGGTCGCGATTGGTGTTCCGGTCGAGAACGATGATGCTGGAATAGAACAGGGGAAGCGGCGCCATGATCGTGCTGAAGTCCTCTTGGGCGATAGCGACCTTTTACAGGGTCTTTCGCAGGGTCAACCGGAAATAGAGTTCGTGGTCGCGCTGGCTCGCGGTGACGCGCTGGAGCGGGCGGGCGACGCCGCCCTCCAGCGTCGCCCAGTCGACCGGCCGCCAGGCGAGGCCCGCGCCGACGGCCGTGGCGCGCCTGACCGAGGGAAAGGTCGCGAAGGTCGCGCCATGGTCGAGGAAGATGAAGGCGTCGAGGCTCTTCAGCGGTTCGGGCAGGGCATAGTGCAGCTCGGCCTGGCCATAATAACCGGAATCGCCGAAGGCCGCGCCGATCGGATAGCCGCGGATCGTGGTCGGCCCGCCGATTTGGAAGACCTGATCGCCGGGTAGCTGCGTGATGCGCGAGTACTGCCAGGCGCCGACCATCGAGGCGTAGATGTCGTCGCTGATGCGCAGGATCGTCGTGCTCGTGCCGGTGAAGAGCGTGAAATCGCGCTTCTGCTGGGCGATCCGATCCTCGAAATTGATCCGCGTCAGCGTCGGCGTCAGCATCTGGACGAAGCCGGGCAGGGTGACGTTCAGCGACAGCCCCCCGCTGACCTTTGTGTTGCGGCTGTTTGCCGTCTCGATGTCGAGCAGCTTGCTGTGGCTCAGGCCTTTGCCGAGGCTCGCCATCGCCTGCAGGAGCACGCTGTCGGTTGCGAAGACAGGCTGCGTCAGATTGATCGCGCCGCTCTCGGAGATGCCCTCCGGCCGGAGTTCCCGGCTCGGGCCGGTGACGATGTTGAAGGCCGAGCGCGTGTAGCTGACGCCGAGCCGGGTGCCGAAGGGCGAGACCGGGATGCCGTAGCTCAGGCTGCCGAGGATGCCGCCGCGCGAGCGCGAGCCGTAGAAGATCAGCCGGTCGTCGATGCCGAGCAGGCCGTGATGCTTCAGGAAGAGCACGCCCTGATAGCGCCCCGTCGATGTCACGCCCTGATTGTCCCAGGAGATCTGCGCGAGGTTGCGCGGCGGCTCTGTCGCGGCGAGTTCGAGATCGGTCAGCCCGAAGCTCGCGCCGGCGCGCAACTGCGCCCTGAGCTGCACCTCGTTGATCCGGTTGAAGATCGAGACCGAGCGGTTGAGCGCCGGCGCATCGACGACCTCGCCGGGGCGCGCCGGGATCTGCGACTGCAGGTACCAGGGCCATGACTGTACCGCGCCAGTGACGCTGATCGCGCCGACCTTGCCCTCGATCAGGCTGACCTTGAGCGTCCCGCCCTCGAGCTTCTGTGGTGGCAGGAGCGCGCTCGCCGTGACCTGGCCCTTGCCGGCATAGAGATCGTTGACCGCCTGCACGAGTTCGCCGATCGCGGCGAGATCGACCGTCCTGCCGAGATAGCGCTGGCGGATCGCATCGAGCTCGGCCTCGCTCAGAAAGGCCGAGGGGCCGAACTCGATCTGTTTCAGCAGCACAGTCGCGCCGCCGGCGGGAAAGGTCAGCGGCGGCGGCCGGTCGGGCGCGATCACGGCCGGGCCGCGCTGGCGCGGCGGCGTCGCCTGCCGTTCGAGGTCGAGGCGCTGGCGCTCGGCTTCGGTTTCGAGCGTGCGCGTCGTCAGTTGCGCGAGAGCGGGCGCTGCGCCTGACAGGAGCAGGGCGGCCGCGAACGTCAAGGCGATCGGGCCCGCGTCGAGGCGGTCCCGCAGGCGCATGCCGGCGCTCAAGGCTGCTCCCCGCCTCCGGCGAGATTGACCCGCGTGGCGACGCCGCCGCCAATGCTGGCGGTGGTCTCGGGATCGTTGCTGCGCCAGCGGCCGGTTTCGTCCAGCACGAAGCTGCGGGCCGTCTCGCCGAAGCTCGGGCCGGTCAGCATCGACGCTCCCAGGCGTGGCATGTCGCGCGCCATCGAGACCTCCGGTTCCCCACCATTGCCGCCAGGAATGCTGATCTGATCGGAGTCGAACCGGATGATCATGGCGTTGGTGCTGAGGCTACCACCGTTGAGCGAGACGAAGAAAGGCCGGTCGCGCTGATAGAGCTGGACATCGAAGCCGGTCAGCGGGGCGGGGCTGCGGTTGTTGGCGAAGACCCGTAGACCCGGCGCATCGAGCCGGAGCGCGCCAGGCACGAAGGCCTGGAGCAGGTCGAAGCGGCGCGAGGTCGTCGTCACCGCGCCGTCCACCGTCTCGAACCGCGTGGTCCGGAACGAGGCCGCGTCGACGGAAAGCGCGACCTGCTCCGCGGTCCGTCCGCGCGAGCCGGCGATGGTCAGATCGAGCGGCCCGCCGGAGGCCCCGGCGAGCTGCACGATGTTGGAGACGATCGTGTTGCCGAGAATGACGATGCTGTCGCCCGCGCCGTAGCGGCCGAGCCGCACATCGTCGGGCGCGGTGAAGGCGCTGTTGCGTGCCGCTCCGACCGCGATGTTGATCGAACCGGCTCCGCTCCCACCCGCGCGCGCGGTCAGCGCATCGGTCGCGACGATGCTGTCCCCGTCGATCGCGCCTGCGCTAGCAAGCCTGGCGTCGCGGCCGGCGTCGAGCGCGCCGAAGACGATGCGCTGGGCCGTGACCGCGATGTCGCTGCCGGCGCTCGCGGTCCCGACCAAGACGAGGCTGTTGGCCGAGGCGAGCGTCAGCACGCCGCCGCTGACGCCATCAACGAGGCGCACCGCGCCGTCCGAAACGAAGCGGGCGTCGCGCCCGGCGATCAGACGCGCGACGGCGACGTCGGCGGCCGTCGACACGAAGCCGGCCGCGCCGGCGCTGCGCGCGGTCCCGACCTGGACGGTAGCTGCCGCCTGCAGCGCCAGCGCGCCGGCCGCGTCGAGGCTCGTCGCATCGATAAGGCCAGCGGTCGAGGCGACGGCGATGTCGCCGATCAGCGTGGAGACGCTGCCGAGGCTGACGGTGCCCACGCCGCGCACCGTCGCCGTGTCCCCGGCGACGAGCTCGCCGATCGACATCGCGCCGCCTGAAAGCGTCGCGGCTCCGCCGGAGCGCAAAGAGGTGACAGTGAGGAGGCCGGCCGCATCGAGCCCGATCGCTGCGCCGGCGCGGGCCGACCGAAGCGTGACACCCGCCGCGCTGGAGGTGACGGAAAGGTTGCGGCCGGCTTCGGCGGCGTCGAGCCCGATCGCGCCATTGGCGACGAGCGAGATGTCGCGACCGGCCGAGAAGGCCTGGATGGCGAGCGTCGAGCCTAGCGAGCTCGCGCTCAGATCGCGGCCCGCCACCAGCGAATTCGCAGCAATTGTGCCCTGCGCCAGCAGCGCGATGTCGCGCGCGGCCGTGACGGCCCCGAGCGCGAGGCCGGCATTGGACGAGCGCAGCACGACATCGCCCAGCGTCGTCAGTGCCGATTGCAGATCGACGCCGCCGGCGCCATCCACCGTCAGCGCCGCTCCGGCGCGCAACGTCGTCGCGCGAACGATGCCGCTCGTCGAGACGATCGCGGTTTCGTTGGCGCTTGCCGCTTCGGTCAGCGCGATCAGGTCGCGCGCGGAGAGCGTGAGGCGGTCGGCGGTGTTCAGCGACCGCGCCTGGATGCCGCCGGCCGATGCCGTGGCGACCAGCGACCCGGCCAGCGTCCTGGCGCTGTCGAGCGTGATGCCGGCCGCGCCGACGAGCGTTGCGATCTGTCCCGACGAGAGCGTGTCGATGCGCAGTGCGCCGCCGCTCGAGGTCGCATCGACCGCGCCACCGCTGGCCAGTGTGCCGATCGTGACCGCGCCGGGCGCGGTCGCCTCGACGCCGCCGGCGCTGGTCAGCCGCGTCGCCATGATCGCGCCGCCGGCCGAGATCACACGCAGGTCGCCGGCCGTGGTCGTCGCCGTGCCGAGCGACACGGTCGTCGCGCCGATCACCTGCGCGGTGCCGCCGGCATTTAGCGTCGTGATGTCGATCGGGCCGGCCGAGGTCTGGACGAGGCTGGTCTCGCCGCTGCCGAGGCTGGCGATGGTGATCGCCTGCGCCGCGGAGAGGGTGGCCGCGCCGGCCGCACTCAGCGTCGCGGCCGTGATGCCGGCTTGGCTGGAGCCGATCGCGAGATCGCCGAGCGTCGTCGTGACGTCGCCAAGCGTCACGCCGTCGCGACCAGCCAGCGTCGCAGTTCCGCCCGATGTCAGCGTCGTGATCGCGAGCGTGCCGGCCGACGATGTGGCCTGCGTGGTCGTGCCGCCGGTTGCGGTCGCGATGGTGATCGCGCCGGGCGCCGCCAGCGACAATGAGCCTGCCGGGTCGAGCGTCGTCGCCGTGATTCCGGCCGTGAGCGAGACAACCGAGAGATCGCCGCTTGTGGTGCGGGCCGTTCCCAGCGTGACGGCTCCGGAACCGGACAGGGTCGAGGTCCCGCCCGCCGTGAGCGCGACGAGGTCGAGCGTGCCGCCGGTCGAGGTGGCAGTCGCGCCGCCGCCGGTGGCGATGAGCGACGTCGTCACCGAAATGGCGCCTTGCGCGGTGAGGGTCGCAGCGCCGGCGGCGCTGAGCGTCGCCGCCATGATGCCAGCGTGGCTGGAGGCAACCGACAGCTCGCCAGTCATAGACATAGCGCTGCCGATCGTGACGCCGTTGCGACCGGCCATCGTCGCCGCGCTGCCCGAGGTCAGCGTCGTGATCGAGAGCGTATCGCCCGAGGAGGTCGCCTGTGTGGTGGTTCCGCTGGTCGCGGTCGTCACGGTGATCGCGCCGGGCGCATTGACGGACAGGGCACCCGCAGCGTCGAGCGTCGTCGCGCCGATGCCGGCGGTGAGCGAGGTGATCGACAGGTCGCCTCCGGTGGTGCGGGCGCTACCGATCGTGACAGCGCCGGAGCCGGAGAGGGCGGTCGTGCCGCCGGCGGTCAGCGCGACAATGTTCAGCGTGCTCCCGTTCGAGGCCGCGGTCGCGCCGCTACCGCTGGCCATCGACGTTGTGACCGAGATCGCGCCTTGCGCCGTCAGCCTGGTCGCGCTGCCTGCGGTCAGGGTCGTGGCCGTGATGCCGGCATGGCTGGAGGAGACCGTCAGGTCGCCCAGCGTCGTGGTCGCGCTGCCGAGCGTCACGCCGTTGCGGCCGGCGAGCGTCGCGGTCGCGCCGGAACTCAAGCTCGTGATCGAGAGCGTGTCGCCCGACGAGGTCGCCTGCGTCGTCGTCCCGCTGGTCGCGGTCGTCGCCGCGATCGCGCCCTGCGCGGTCAAGGACAGCGCGCCGGCGGAGTTGAGCGTCGACGCCGTGATGCCGCCATTGGTCGAGGCTATGGAGAGATCGCCCAGCGTCGTCGTCGCGCTGTCGATGGTGACGAGGCCGGCAGCCGAGAGCGTCGTGCTCCCGCCCGCATTCAGCGTCGTGACGGTCAGCGTGCTCGCGGTCGAGATCGCGCTGGCTGCGCCGCCGCTGGTCAGCGCGTCGATCGTGACCGCGCCGTCGGCTGCGATCGCGGCTGCGCCGAGATCGGCCGTCAGCGCGGTGACGCGGGTGGTCGAAGCCGTGCGCAGGTTGATATTGCCCTGCAGGCTGCGGGCCGAGAGGCTGGGCGCTGCGAAGCTGACGGCGTCGAGCGTCGTGCCGATGCCCGTGCCGGCATTAAGCGCGATCACACCGCCCGCCTGCGCCGCTCCGAGATTGACCACGCCGGCATTGCCGAAGATCGCGCCCGCCGCCGTCACCGCGATCGAAGCCGTGCCCTGCGGCGCGGCGAGCGCGCTGCTGACGCGGCCGAGCGTGACGTCGGTGGCGGAAGCGAGTGTGACGCGGCCCGCCGCCGTCGCTGTCGCGCTCGTTTCCATCACGATCGCGCCGGCGGTGGCGCTGAGCGCGCCGGTCGTAGCGGTCAGACTGCGCAGCACGCGCAGCTCGGCGTCGGCCGTCAGCGTCAGGCTGCCATTTGCCGTCAGCGCGCCGATGCGCTGGGCGACGGCCGTCTGGCTCGCCAGCGTCGGGGTCGAGATCCAGGCCGAGCCGCCGATCTGGCCGGAAATCTCGCCATCATCGGCCGACTGCACCGCGAAGGCGGTCGAGGCGCTGCCGACATTGCCCGAGGCGTTGAGGACGACGTTCTGCGCCGAGATCGCCACGCCGGGCAGGTAGCCCGAGATCGAGCCGGCGGTCGCGGTCAGCGAGACCGTGCCCTGCGCGAAAATGCGGCCGATCTCGACATTGCCGGTCGGCTTGACCAGATACGCGTCGCCCGCGCCGGCCGAGGCAGAGATCAGCCGGCCGCCGATCTGATAGGTGAGGGGCGTCGCCGCCGAGCCGATGCCGCCGCCTGCGGCGGACAAGGTCAGGTCCGTCCCGGCCTGAATCTGCACGGCGTTGAGCGGCGTCGTGCTGCTGGGTGCGGTCGCGACCGTGATCGCCTGCGGCGCCTGAAGGTTGATCTGGCCGGTCGCGGTGACGGCGCCGAGCCTGAGCGAGCCGCTGCCGGCTTGCCCGGCCGTCGTCGCCTGAAGGTAAATGTCGCCCTGCGCCGAACCCGAGAAGGTTCCGGTCGCGCTGATGAAGAGCGGCGCGGTCTGGGCGATGTCGACCGAGGTCAGGGTGACGCCGTTGGGCACCGTGCCGAGGCTGGTGACGGCGACGCGCTGGCCCGAGCCGTTCGTGCCGATGAGCTTGACCGAGCCCGGCGTCGTCGCGACCGCGAGCGCCTGCAATTCGGTGTTGGAGAGCGTGCCGTTGCGGATGGCGTCGAGGTTGACCGTGACGTCGGCCGCAAGCGAGCCGATGCTGCCGCCGATGTTCAGCGTGACATCGCGGCCGACGATGATCGGCGTGCCGTTGCCGACGACGCCGGAAGCCGGCTGCAAAGCCGCCTGATCGATCGCCGCGATAAGCTGTCCGGTCTGCCAGACGGAATTGGCGGTGATGCTCGCGGCGAGGCCGCTCGCCGCGCCCGGTGAGGCGGTGGTGAAGCTGTAGTTGCTTTCCAGCGTGTTGGGGTCGAAGCGCGCCTGGCTGCTCCAGTTCCCGCCATAGGCCTTGTCGAAGACGGTGGCGTAGGCGGCGTAGCGGCCGGCCGCATAGGCGGCGACTTCGCCAGCGTCCGCGGTCCTGCCCAGCGCCGCATCGGCCAGCGCCTGGTACAGCGGGATCGCGCTGGCGTTCAGCGTGAAGACGCCGTTCGTGACCGTGCCGTTGCCGATCAGGCTGGAATAGAGCCCGTAGGTCTCGGTTACGTTGCGCTCGAAAGCGGCCACGCTGGCCTGCGCTGCCGCGTCCGCCCCGTCGGCCTGCGTCAGTTTCAGCTTGCTGGAGATCGCCGAGAGCTGCTCGGTCGAGAGCGACTGCGCCGCCGTCTGGGCGTTGGCAGCCTTTAGCGTGCCGCTGACCACATCGACGCGGACATTGCCGCCGGTGCTGGCGATCTGGCCGACGCGGAGATTGCCGGAGAGCTGGCGGACGCCGATGTCGCCCTGGGCCGAAATGTTGACCACGCCGCCGGTCTGGCTGCCATTGGCCAAGGTCGTCGCCATAGCCTGCATGCGCAGCGGCGTGTTGATGCCGCCGACCGCGCCGTCGCGGCTGGTGATCGTGATGTTGTTGCCGAGCGCATGGGTGAAGTCGGCCGGGGCCCAGTTCGCGACTTCGAGCCCGCCGGTGGCACGGACCCTGATGTCGCCATAGCGGCCCGAGCCGGCATCGAGATCGGCGTTGAAGTGCCAGACTTTTGCGGCGGAATCGATGTTGAGATGGATGCCGCCGGCTCCGGAATAGGCCGCGATCGCCGCACCGTCGGTCAGCGTCGCCTTGATCTCGGAGCCGACCGCGCCGACCGAGTCACGGCCGGTGATGGTCAAATGGTTGCTCAGGATCGAGACCTGCGATGCCTGGCTGAAGCTGCCGGAGGAGGCGGTGATGGTGGTCGCGCCGGTCGGATTGATGATGTTGCCGCGCTGGCCGATATTCGCGTTCGAGGTGATGTTGATCAGGCCGGACGCGTTGCCTTCGAAGCTGATGCCGAAATCGTAGTCCGCCCTGACCGACGCCGTGACCTGAAGCCAGGCGGACCTGACGTGATTGTAGTTCCAGTAGGTGTTGGCGGTCGAGCCCGGAACCTGCTGGAAGTCGCGGCTGCAGAAGCTTGGATTTTGACCATTGCAGCCCTCATAGAACTGCTGCGCGTTCGATACCTCGATGACGCCGCCCTGCAGGGTCTGGAAGAAGACAGGGTTGCTGACGGCGTGAAACGGATTATGGGTCACCCGGCCCTGCGGCGTGGTCGACTGGTTCCAGTAGTCCGGACCCGATGAGGTGTTGTCGCCCCAGATGCCGCTCGCCGGCCCTGCCACATACATCCAGGGGTTGTTGGCCGAGCCCGAGCTGTAGCGCCAGACTCCCTGCTGGTTTGGATCGCCGCTGACCAGATTGTCCTTGTAGACGAACAATTGCTGCGTCCACTCGTAACGCGTGCCGTCCTTGACGTCGTAACTCGTCGTGTCGCCGGCGATCGTGGCGAAGCGCGCCGTGGCGTTGGCCCCGCTCAGGATCGGCTGCGCGCCGTTCATGCTCTTGTAGACCGCGATGCCGGCGCCCGGCGTATAGGCATAGACGGTGGTGTTGTTGCCCGAGGTGATGAGCCGGTCGACGATGGTGATCTTGCTCGTGCTGGCGTTCGCGCCTGCCGCCGTGCCGGTGTTGATCCGGTTGGTGACGAGCGCGACGCCGCTGTTGTTGACGATGTTTACATGGCCGAAGCCGCCATTGATCTTGATCCTGCCGGCCTGGTTCGTGCTGATGATCTGGCCGTCGAGCAGCACCGAGCCGCCGCCGGAGGAGGCGTTCACGTCCGAAACGGAGAGTTCGCCGCTTCGGTAGTCGTAGAAGACCTTGATCGCCCGATCGCCGCTGTTCTGCTTCGAGACATGGGCGCTCGTCAGGAAATACTGGCTGACGTCGATGACCGGATCGACATAGGTATACTGCGACAGCGCCTGATAGTTCGAGCGGAAGCCCTGCAGCCCGGCCGCGAGACCCGCGCCGAGCACGACCGACTGGTTCGTCGCGCGGCCCGCCTCGATCGAGGCGTTTATGTTGATCACCGAGGCCTTGATCGCGACCTGTGCGCCGTAGATCTGCGAGCCGCCGCCCTGGGCCTGAACGGAACTGCTTTCGCGGTATTTCGGCACGATCGGGATCAGCGCGAAGTTGATGCCGTTGCCGAAATGATAGCCGCCGACGCAGTTGAAGCCGGTCGAGCCATAGCCGATGCAGTTGCCGTACAGGATGGTGCTGAAGCGCAGCGCCGGGTTCGCGCTATCCTCGATGCGGTGGTAGAGGTTGTAGTTCAGGCTCGCGCCCGACCCGAAATAGAGCGTGTTGGCGATGGCGTTGACGGTGTCGTTGATCACATAGGTGCTGGAGGCCGCCCCCGGCGTCGCGCCCGGATAGGTGATCGCGTGGCCCCACTCCGCCTGCGGTGAGGCGCCGGCATTGTACATGCCGTTGGGGCCGTTCGAGGCGATCGCGACCGCGCCTTCGGGCACCGTGACGTTGAACTGCAGCGAGTCGATGCGCTGGCCCGAGAAGCCGAACGAACCCTTGGTGTTGTTGATCGAGACCAGCCCGCCGAGATTGGTGATGTCGTCGCCGATCAGCAGAGCCGGGCCGAAATTGCCGATGTCGCTGCGGGTGTAGGCGTTGTCGATGATGACGCTGGGCTGGGCGTTGGCGTTGACCGAGGTTTGCGTGAGACCGGCTCGCCCCTGCGCCGCGCCGGTGAACAGGATGTCCCCGGTCGAGAGATCGGGGATATAGGCGCCGCCGTCGAGGATCAGATAGGCCGAGCTGTTGTTGACGACCTTGATCGTCGGGCCGCCATTGGCGGTCAGCGTGCCGCTGCCCTGGATCGTGTCGCCATTGACGTAGACATTGCCGCCCGCCGCATAAAGCTGGCTGATCCGGTAGGCCCTGACGGGTCCCGAGGCGATGCCGCCGACCAGCGTGTCGGCGACCGCCGTGTCGTCGATCGTGCCGTTGGTCGTGGTGTAGTTGGCGCGGACATAGGCGACCGCGTCGAAGGCGTCGTCGCGGGTGACGGTGACCGGCGCGCCGCCGGCCTTGACGTAGACGGTTGGCAGAGCGTTGAGGTCGCAGATCGTGAGACCGCTCGCGCCGCAGCCGATGATGATCTCCTGCTCCCGGAAGACGCCGCCGACGGCGCGCCCGTTCATCGCCACTGTCGAGGTCGCGAGCGCGCCGGGGCTCTCGTCGCGCTGGGTCACCGGGATGAAATAGAGCTGGTAGCCATGGCCCGCGCCGCGCGCATTCGGCGTCACCGTGCCGTTATAGGCTCCGAGCGTGACGTTCTGGGCGCTGAGCAGGGCCGATCCCGTATGGACGTTGAGGACGGTCCGGTTCTTCAGGTCGGTCGCGGCGTCGGCGTCGGGCACAGCGATCAGGCCGCGCACATAGCCGACTGCGGACGCGTCGCCGAGGATGCGGGTCGAGGCGATGCCCGAGGCGTCGCGTCCGGCGGTGACGTTGATGTTGTCCAGCGCGGTCAGCGTGCTGTTGGCGCCGATCGTGACGGTCTGGTCGGTGATGACGTTGGTGTCCGCCTCGGAGACGCCGACAGCGGCCAGCCCATAAGTCGTCACCAGCGCGTTGGTCTTCACGACCGCGTCGGTATAGGTGCCGATATTGATCGTGCCGGCCGAAGTCAGCGTGTTGTTCGTCCCGAGCGTGACCTCGTTGTCGGCGTCGGCGCGGTACTGGGACGTGACGCCCGAGCCCTGCAGCAGGCCGCCGGTGGTCAGCGTCACCGTGTCGTCGGCGGCGAGTTCGGTGATCGCCTGGATCGCGATCGGGCCGGGTGAGGAGAGCGCGTTGCCGCCGCTGGCGAAATTGGCGTCGTTGCCGACGACAACCTTCGACGTGCCGTCGATGCCGATCGTCGATTTTGCGCCGACGCCGTTGATGCCGCCGCCCGCGCCGGCGCTGATCGTGTCGCCAAGCGCAAGCTGGCGGAAGATATTGCGGCTTTCGAGCTCGATGCCCTGGATGCAGCTCGTGACGTAGCAGCCCTGCGTGCCGTTGCCGATCGCGCTGAAGAGCACGGAGGCGCCGATATCGACCAGCACGTCGGAGCGCGCGTTGTGGCTGGCGAGCGAGGCGCTGGCGCCCAGCGCGGCGGCCTGCACGGCATCGACGAGGTTGGCGTATTCGCCGGTATGCTTGGCGTTGACCAGGATGGTGTTGGCGCCGATCTGGACGCGCGCCCCAATCCGGGCCGTCGCGGTCGCCGTGTTGGCGGTGTCGGCCTGCGCGCCCGCGCCGGCGACGAGGCCGCCGCTGCCGGAGACGGCCTTGGCGATCTGCGTGTCCTGGCCGGTCGCGGTCAGGCTGAAGCTGCTTCCGGCGCCGCCCAGCAGGCGGGCGTCGTCGCCGAGCGTCGCGCTTGTGGTCGAAGTCGAGCGGGCGTCGGCCAGCACCGCGCCGACCGAGTATTTGCCGGCGATCGAGAAGCCGGTCGAGGACGCGATCTGCCGCGTCGTGTTGTCTGCGGCGATCCGGACGACGGCGTTGGGCAGGCGGACATTGGCGCCGGCCGAGGCGGTCACGGTCGAGGTCGTGGACGCGCCCGCGTCCGAGCCCACCGCGCTGGCGTAATAGGAGCCCGAGCCGGCGAAGGACCACGCCGCCGCGCCCGTGCCGCCGCGTACGAACTGGTGGGTCTGGCCGGGCGAGCCGCCGATCGAGGTGACCGGCGTTCCGGCGATCGTGCTTGTCGCGAGGATCGAGAGCGTGCCGGCGGTCAGCGCGCGCTGGGCTGCGGCCCCGCCGTCCATCGCCGCGATCACGGTCTGGTTCACCGTGGCGCGCGAGATCGCGACACCGACCGCGAGGCCGCCGGTGACGGAGACGCCGTAGGCGGCGGCCTTCGCGTCGGGCGTCGCCGTCGCCGAGACAGTGATCGCGCCGGCCCCGACATTGACGCTCGCATTGTCGCGCAGATGAGCCTCGACGCGGGAGGTGTCGGTGGCGCGCGCATCGGCGCCGACGCCGGCGACGAGCAGGCCGCCCGCGCCGGCCCTGGCAGAGGCGTAGGAGATGCCGTTGCTGCTGGCTGTGACCCCGAGCGAGGTTCCGCCGGACAAGGTCGCATTGGCTGCGAGATCGGCCGTCGCGACCCCGCTCAGGCTGCTGCTGGCCAGCGAGACGCCGAGCGCGCCGCCGCCGGCCGCCGCCGCGCCGAGCGCGTCCGCGCGCGAGCCTTGCGTTGTGCTGGCGCTGACGGCGGTCGCGCCGGTGACGGTGAGCGTGCCCCCGAGCCTTGCCGTGAGCGTGTTGGACACCGACCCTTGCGCCACCGCCGCCCCGGCGGCTGCCGTGCCCGAACCGGCCCCCGCCTCGACCGCTATGCGCGAGGCGATGCCGCCCGCGCCATCGACCGCCGAGGCGTTGACGGTGATCGAGGAGGTGGTGACGCTCATCTGGTCGAGCCGGGCGCTGACCGCGTCCGCGACCGTGGTGTAGCCGAGCGCCGCGCCGACGCCGACGCCGCCGATGCCGATGCCGAGCGCGGTGTTGTCCGTCGCGGTCCTCGAGGTCGAGGTGACCGAGACCGAAGCCGCAGTGATCGAGCCGCCGAGCGCGGTCGCGCCCGTCTGCGCGCCGTTGGAATCGAGCAGGGCGGTGGCGCTGATCGCGGTCGGCGTCGCCGTGCGGGCGCGGTTGGTCGTGAACCAGGCATATTGCGAGGCGGCGTAGTCTCGCACTTCGGTAGCGGTCGCGGTGCGGCCGAGTTCGGCGTCGGCGGCCGCCTGATAGACGGCGATGCCGGACTGACGCAGCGAATAGAGCCCGCTGACCGGAACGCCGTTGGCGAGCAGCCTGGCATAGGCGTCGTCGGCCGCGATCTTGACCTGCGTGTCGGTCGCGTTCGGGGTGACAGCCTGGACGATGTCGCGGTAGGCGTTCAGCCCGGCGTCGCCGATGACGTATTGCAGGTTGGCGGCCTTCAGCGCCGTGTAGCGTGACGCCGCATAGTCGCGCACCTGCTGGTCGGTCGCCGTGCTCTGCAGACCGGTCGCGCTATTGGCGCGCAGCGCCTGCACGCCGCTGTCGGTCAGCGTCAGCACGCCGGCGACGACCGTGCCGTTCTGCAGCAGCGCCAGATATTCGGCATTCGCCGCCGTGCGCAACTGCTCGTCGGTCTGGCCCGAAGCCAGCGCGCCGCGCAGGGTGCGGTAGGTCGCGAGCCCGCTCGTGCTGAGCGTGAAGCCGGCATCGACGGCCGTGAGCTGGTTGACGCGCGACAGCGTGCCGTCGCCGCCGGCGTTGAGGTCGGCGCCGGAGGGCGCGCTGGCGCCGACCGAGATGACGGTGACCGCCGCCGCGAGACCCGCCGTGGAGCCGGCTCCGACCGTGAAGGCCTCGGAATCGACATTGCGGTCGCTCGTCGCCTGCACGACGACCGCGCCCGGGGTCGAGACCGTGCTGTTGGACAGATCGGCCAGCACGCTGCCGTCGATGCTGGCGACGTTGACCGCAGCGCCCGCGCCGTATCCGCCGCCGCTATAGGCGGCCGAGCCGGTTTCCGCCGCGATCGTCGTGGTTTCCCGCGCGATGATGTTGAACGAGCCGTCGATGCTCTGGCCGACCTGCTGCATGAAGGGCGGCGTCGTCTGCGTCGAGGCGACGCCGTAGAGCCCGGCGCGCGTGGTGTTGGCGATGTCGATCAGGTTGACCATGCCGGCGATCGCGGCCGCGCCGCCCGCCGTGCCGCCGGCCGCCAGCGCCGAGAAGCGGTTGGTGCTGGTCGCCAGCACGTTCAGCGCGCCGAAGATGTTCAGCGTGGTGGCGTTCGCGCCGCCGCCGACCGTGGCCAGCGTCGTGGTTTTGCTGCGCCCGACCACGAAGGCGCTGCCGAGCGCCGCGCCCGCCGCGCCGGAGCCGACGCCGGCCGTGCCGTGGAAGCCGTTGCTGCTCTCGGCCTTGACCGTGAGCGAGGCCGCGTTGAGCAGGCCCTGGTCGAGGCTTGCCGTCGTCACCGCCTCGAAATTATTGACCAGCCCCGTCGCCGCCGCGCCGTTGAGGCCGAAAGTGAAGCCGATGCTCTGGCCGGTCGAGAGCTGCGAGGAGGAGGCCGCGACCTGGACCGCGCCGACGCCGCCGAGCCCGCCCTGGCTGGTCGCGATCGTGCCGGTGGTGGAATTGGTCAGCGCAGCGCTGGTGCGGCGCTTCATCGTGGTGTTGGCGTCGGCGCCCGCGCCGGCGACGCCGCCAATCGCGCCGACGACGATGTAGCTGCCGGCATAGGAGTGGCTCGCCGCGTCGATCACGATCGCGCTGGCATTCTGGCCGCCCGCGAGCCGCGTATCGACCAGGCTCTGGTCGACGCTCGCCGAGGTCGTGCCGCCGAGGTCGTTGCGGATCGTGACATAGCCGACCGCGCCGCTGATCGGGTAGACCGCGACGCCCGCCGTCACGGCGTTGGCCATCACGGATTGCTGCGAGGTCGCGACCACGACGAGGCCGCGCACATTGCGCTGCGCCATCGCCAAATCGGGCAGGGTGGTCGACGGGCCGGTCGGCGTCGTCAGGCTCGGCGGGCTGACGAGCGCGCCGCTGCTGATACTGAGCGAGCCGGTCCCGTTGACGCGGGCGTCGATCGCGCTGTTCTCGCCGATCGAGGCGATCGTGCTGCCGCCGACGCTGTTGGAGACGATGGAGAGGCCGCCGGCGATGCTGGGCGAGCCGCCCGCCGCGCCGAGCGCGCCGGCCGAGACCGCGATGCCGTCCTTGTTGGTCGCGATCACGCCGAGATTATTGTCGGCGATGATGTCGGCGCGTTTAACGGTGGCCGCGACCTCGGTCGCGACGCTGCTGTTGGCGACGGAGCCGGCTAGGCCGACATTGCGCGAGATCGCGATGCCGATCGAGAGTGTCGAGATCGTGCCGGCCGAGCGGCTCTGCACAACGATATCGCGCGAGGAGCGCAGACGCGCGTCCTCGACCGTTGAGCTTACGGTGTTGGCGATGTTGTTCTCGACGACCGAGAGACCGACTGCCGCTTGCCCGAAACCGAGGCCCAGCGAGCCGGCGGAGCCGCGCACATTAGAGGTCGCGCTGCCGTTCAGAAGGATGTCGCGGGCCGTGACGATCGTGCTCGTGCCGGTGATGCCGGCGCGCACGACATTGTCGATCGACTGCAGCGCCACCGAGGCGACGCCGGCGAACTGGCCGGTCGCGCCGCCGAGGCCGACGGCGACGCCGGTGATGCTCGCCCCGTCCTGCGCCCTGACCGACAGGTCGCCCGTCGCGGTCAGGATGACGTTGTCGAGCGTCGCGATGTGGCCCTGCGCCACCTCGTTGCTGAGGAAGGAGATGCCGACATTGTTGCGCCCGACCTGAACCGCGCCGGTGATCGCGACGATCGCCGCGCCGGTCGGGTTGGCGTCGCCGCCATTGGCGACCGAGCCGTTGAAATCGACCTGCGTCGTGTCGGCCTGAGAGAAGGTCTGGCGGCCGGCGATGATGGCGTCGAAGGCCGTCTCGCGGCTGCCGTCGGCCGCGACGACGACATCGCCGCCGACCGTGATGGTCGGGGCCGCGCCGGCCGTTCCGGCGATCTCGGCGCGCGTCGTCGGCTTCACCCTGTTGAACACGAAGGCGCCCGACAGGCCGTTGCCGCCCAGCCCGGCGCTGACCGCGCCCGAGACGATGCGGCTGCGGTTCGAGGCCACCACATTCAGGCCGTTGAGATTGACGAGGCTGGAATTGCGGATGGTCGCGCTGACCGCGTCCTCGCCGCTGGGATCGAGGATGCTGGCATAGGTCAGCGACAGGCCGACGCCCGATTGCGCGCCGCCATAGGCTGCGCCGCCGCCGATGCCGATATCGGTGGTCTGGTAGGCGTTGACGCTGGCGATCTTCGAGACCGAGGTGGTGGTGGACGCAGTGATGGCGGAATTGGCGATCGAGGCGTTGACGCGGTTGGTGACGAGCCCGACCGCCGCCGAGATCGCCGCCGCGCCGTTGCCGCCGGCCGAGACGGCGAGGCCGACGCCGACGATCGTCGCCCGGCCGCCGGCGATCGCCTGGACCGAGGTGTCGTAGGCGCCGGTCAGGGTCGCGCCGGAGATGCGGGAATCGGTGCTGTTGTCGAGGACGCCGATCGCGACGGCGCCGGCGATCGCGCCGCTGGCGCCCGAGGTGCCGGCGAGGTTGGCGGCGGCAGCGCCGGAGCCGACTTCGATGATGGTCGAGTTCAGCGCCCTGACCGAGGTCGTCAGCCCGGCATTGTCCTTGTTCTGCAGCCGCGCCCCGTCGATCCAGGCCGAAGTGCCCATCGTCGTCAGCGCGACGGCGGCAGTGCCGGCGGCCGACAGGCTCGGCCCGCTGCTCGACGTCTTGGCGAAGGCGGCGGCCATGTCGCGGACGACCTTGCTGGTCCCGGGCGGAAGGGTGATGGCGACCGCGCCGTCGGCGGCGGCGGCAGCGACGGACGCAGCCGTGACGCGCCCGGTCGTCGAAGCCTCGACCGTGATCGCGCTGGTGGTGATCAGCCCCTGCGGCGCGACGCCCGCGAGCCGGCCGTCGGACAGGTCGTCGGAATTGTCGCCGACATAGGCGCGCGTCAGCGAGCCCGCGTCCATCACCGCGAGCGAGATGCCGATGCCGTTGCCGCCGCCGAGCACCAGCGCGCCGCTGAGCGCGAAGACCGAGACGAACTGGTCGGCCTTCACCGTGACGGTGTTGGCGGTGACGGTCGCCCTGTTGCTGATCGAGGCCAGCGTCTGGTTCTGGATGCTCGACAGCGAGACCATGCCGTTGAGCGCGATCGTGCCGGCCGAGCGGCCCGACGTCGTCGCGATCACGAACATCTTGTCGGAGGTGTCGGCGGTCACCGACAGGTCTGTCGCGGTGATGATCGCGCCGGCCGCCACGGCGGCGACGGTGCGGCTGCTGCGGCCGATATCGAGCAGCGAGCCCCCCGCCGCCGAGCCCGTGCCGCCGTTGACGCCGCCGGTGAAGCCGAAATTGCCGCCGACATCGATCGAGTGCTGGTCGGTGTCGGCGACGATGCTGACGCCCTGGCTCCAGTTCTGGAGGTAGTTGGCGGCGAGCGTGGTCGACCAGGCCCCGATGCCCGAGGTCTGGTTCAGCGTCGCGCCGCTGGCGACATAGGCCGAGGTATCGTTGCTGACGCGGAAATAGCCGACCGCGCCGGCAAGGCCCAGATCGGTCGATGACGAGGAGGCGTTGGCATAACTCGTCAGGATGTTGTTGACGATGCCGAGATTGCCGTTGAGGTGCGAGAAGACCTCGCCGAGCCCGGACCAGTTGGTCCAGGTGTTCGAGATCGGGTTTTCGCTGAGGCCCGCGACGCCGATCCGGTTGGCGTTGATCGTCACGCCCGAGCCGATCGAGGCCTCCGATGTGTGACGGTAGTTGCCCACGGCGATGCCGAAGGAGAGCGAGATCTGCGCCTCGGGGTTGGACCCGGTCGGATCCTTCGAGTTCGAGTTGGTCGAGGAGTCGGCGAGCAGGCGGACGCCGAAGTCGCGCTGCCGGCTCGCCACGACGACGTTGCCCGAGGCGTGGATCGTCGGAGCCGTGTCGCCCGGATCGGCGGCGATGGCGGCGCTGGCGCTGAGATTGCTGTTGGCGATGGTGACGGCGCTGCCGACCTTGATCGGCACGCCGGAGGATGCGTTCGACAGGCTTCCGAGCAACTGGCTCAACAGGGTGGAGACGGTCGTGCCGCTTGGCCCGGCGTTGAACAGCACGTTGTCGCCCGTGGTCGAGCTGGAGCTGGTGGCGTTCTTGACCGTGTCCGAGAGGGCCTGGACGCCGACATGCTGGACCTTGTTGGCGCTGGTGCCGAGCGAGACGCCAAGCAGCGCGTCGGCCTCCGCCTTGTAGTCCGAATAGGCGACCGAGATGCTGGCGACGCCGCCCGAGGCCGCGACCGCCGTCGAGGAGGTCGAGAAGGAGTTGGTGTTCTTGGCGGTGACGCTGACCGAGCCGGTGCCGGCTGCGCTCCCGGCGGTGACGGTCGCGCCGGACTGGACCTTGGCCGCGGTCGTCACATCGACGAAGCCATAGGCCATGGTCGCGGAGACGAGGCCGGTGCCGACGGAGAGCGAGATCGCCGAAACCGCGAGCTTGACGTCGTTTTCGGCGTTGACCGTGAGGTCGCGCCCGACGGTGATCGTCGCGCCTGACGCGACATTGGCGGTGACCGTGCCGAAGATCTCGCCGATCGAGACCGCTGCCGCGAACGGATTGCCGCCGCTCAGCGTGACGGCCGGCATCGTGGCTTCCTGGCGCGCCTTGGCGGAGATGGTGAGGTCTCCCGAGGCCTCGACCGTCGCGCCGTCGACGACGTTGATGCGGCTGAGCACCCGGCTGCCGACATAGCCGCCATTCAGGCCGAAGAGGATGCCGCCGACGCTCTGCGCCGCCAGCGCCCCGAGCGAGCCCAGGGAGGCGTCGGCATAGGAGGCGACGGCGGTGGCGTCGGCCTTGAACTCGACATTGTGGCCGGTGACCTTGCCGTGGATGTCGATGGTCGAGGTCGCGGTCGCCATCCCGGCGATGCGGATGTCGGATGTCGTCGCGTCGAGCGTGACGTTTCCGGCCGTGAAGCCGCTGCCTGCGCTGACGCCGGCAAGCACCGTACCGTAGACGGTGATGCGCGGGGCTTTGAGCGTGATAGAGCCCGAATCTCCGGTCGACGGATTTGCCGCCGACAGCTCGCCATTATTGGCGTTGCGGTTGAACTGGCGGCTGTCGACGGTGCCGTCGGCGGCGATCGTGATGCTGCTCGTCGCCTCGAGCCGGACATTGGCGCCCTGGCTGAAGATGTTGGCGGTTCCCGTCGAGCCGACCGAGAGATCGCTCGACCCGGTGATGACGATGTCGGCGGGATCGATCAGGAAGGTACCTGCCTTGCCCGTACGCGCCGACAGGTCGATCTCGACCGCGCCCAGCCTGACGGTGTCCTTCGCGCTGAGCTCGATAAATCCGCCGTCGCCGCTCAGTCCGCCCTTGGCCTGATACACCGAGCCGCCGGCTGCATCGAGATTCGTGCCGGCAAAAACGATGATCTCGCCGCCCTTGCCGGCGACGCCTTGCGCCGCGCTGGCGTCGAAACGCGCTCCGCGCGCGATCGAGATGGCGGCATCCGAGGTGATCGAGATCTTGCCGCCGTCGCCGGTATTGACCGCCGGAGCGGGGCCTGCGCTCGCGACGCCCGTCCGGGCGGAAGGCGCCGCTCCCGTCGCGCTCAGCGTCGCGGTCGCGGCGATCGTCGTGCCCTTGCCCGAGCGCACGGTGATCGTGCCGGCCGAGCGCCGTCCCGATGCGTTTGCGCTGAGCGTGCCGGAGATGCGCGCCGTGCCGGCCGCGACGATCTCGATGCCGCCGCCCTTGCGCGCCACCATCGCACCGCCATGGCGGACGCCCGAGGTATTGACGCTGGCCGCGAACGCGGTCTGGTGCCGCCGCCTGCGCTCGCCGACATCGACAGGTGCGGCGTTGGCGGTGATCTGGCCGCTGACGCTGACCGAATGACCGTGCAGCGTGACGCCGCGCTTGGCGTTGATGCGGCCCTCGACCGTGATGTGGCCATCCGGCGAGATCGGCACGTCATTGGCGCGAAGCCGCGCGGCAAGCGTCTCGTTGACCACCCCGCCGGGGCTGATCACGCCCTCGAGGAACTCGCGCGTCGGTGTGTTGACCGTCAGCCGGCCAGTGTTGATCACGCCGGACGGGCCGACGGTGAAGCCCGACGAATCCGAGAAGTAGACATGCCCGCCGATGGAGCCGTTCTTGTAGGAATTCAGGATGCCGTTGACGACGACCGGGCCGCTGCGGACGATGTTGACCAACGCGCCGGTGTTCTGCGGCAGGTGCATGTTGACGGTCGAGCCCGCGCCCTGCTCGAAGCGATTGAACGAGTTGTAGCCCGCGCCGCCGGCGATCGTCCTTGTCGTGATCGTGGTGGTGGCGCCCTCGACCGCGATCGCGGTCTGCGTCCGGCCATCCGTGGTGATGACGTTCTGCGCGAAGGCCGGCGCGTTCCACAGCGCCAGCGCCATCGCCTGGCCTACAAGGCAGCGGTTCCGCAAGGCCCAGACCGTCGCGCCGGGGGCGCGGGCAGGGGCGTCGGGATGGCGCCGCAGAAGCGCAAGCGTCGGCAGCGCACGCTTGGCGCGTGCCACTCCTGTCGTCGGGCGGGCCTGCTGGCGACGGGCGCTGGGCAAAGGCGTGGTCCTTCGGGCTCCGGCGTCAGCAGCCGGAATGCCGGTCCACCCGCCAAAATCCGGTTCCGAGGCCTGCCTGCGTTACGAAACGAGATGGGCCGCGCAACCTGACTTCACCATTGGTAAACCTCAGCCTCTTTAGCAAAGCCCTGCGCGCCATGTGCAACCCTGGGCGAATGCGATGCGAACGATCGTTCGCATTTGACGCTTTTCCAGCCAAAACGCCCATTCATATGGCGTTTACCTTAACACGACAGCGCCGCCATCGTGCCGGGCACGGCGGCGGCGCTGGATTTGGCAGGCCGGATTCGGCGCCGGCGCTGCTCAGCCCCAGACCTCGCGCGCGGTCTCGACGATCAGTTCGAGCTTCTTCCACTGCTCGTCCTCGGCCAGCGTGTTGCCTTCCTCGGTCGAGGCGAAGCCGCATTGCGGCGACAGGCAGAGCTGGTCGAGCGCGACGAATTTCGACGCTTCGTCGATGCGGCGCTTGAGGTCGTCCTTGCTCTCGATCGTGCCGGTCTTGGAGGTGACGAGGCCGAGCACGACATGCTTGCCCTTGGGCAGGAAGCGCAGGGGCTCGAAGCCGCCCGAGCGGTCATTGTCCCACTCCATGAAATAGCCGTCGACCGGCATCGAATTGAACAGAACCTCGGCGACCGGCTCGTAGCCGCCCGAGGCGATGAAGGTCGAGCGGAAATTGCCGCGGCAGAGATGCATGGTGATGGCGAGGTCCGACGGCTTGTCCTTCAGCGCCTCGCGCACCATGCCGGCATAGATCTCGGGCTGGCGGGCAGGGTCGTCGCCGCGGGCCCGCAGCATCTCGCGCTGCTCGGGATCGCAGAGATAGGCGAAAGAAATGTCGTCGAGCTGCAGATAGCGGCAGCCGGCGTCGTAGAAGGCATGCACCGCCTTGTTGTAGGCGGAGCCGACATCGGCATAGAACGCCTCCATCTCCGGATAGACGCCCATGTTGATCATCTTCCGGCCGCCCCGGTAGTGCAGCATGCTCGGGCCGGGAATGGTCATCTTCGGCGTCGAGCCCGGCTGGACGTTGTCGCGCAGGAAGGTGAAGTGCTCGATCATCGGATGACCTGAAAAGCCGACCTTGCCGGTGATGCGCAGCGATTTCGAGATCGTCACGCCGCCCTGAAAGTTCATGCCCGAATCGGCTGTGATCGCGTCGATCCCGTCGAGCTCCTCCATGAAGTCGAAGTGCCAGTAGGCGCGGCGGAACTCGCCGTCCGTGACACCCTTCAGCCCGACCGCTTCCTGCTTCGCGATCAGCTTGCGGATTTCCGCATCCTCGACCGCCTTGAGCGCGGCCGCGTCGATCTCGCCTTTCGCACGTTTCGCACGGGCGTCGGAGACAGCCTGCGAGCGCAGCAAGCTGCCGACCATGTCGGCGCGGAAGGGGGGCTTGGTGGTCATCATGATCGGCATCCTTGTTCGGCGTTTGGCGTGTTCAGACGTGGGAGGTAGAAGGCAGTTCGCGCCGGGTACGAGACGGTCTCTCGGCGACGGCGAGATGGGCCGCCATCGCCGCTTCGTCAGCCAGCAGGGCTGCGGAGGCGGCCGCATGCACGATCGCGCCACGCTCCAGGATGATGGCGCGGTCGGTGAAGGGCAGGATCTTTCGCGCTTTCTGCTCGACCAGGATGGTGGTGAGGCCGGCCTCGCGATTGAGTCTGGCGATCGCCGCCAGCAATTCGTCGACGATGATCGGGGCCAGCCCCTCCAGCGGCTCGTCGAGCAGCAGCAGCCTCGGGTCGAGCATCAGGGCCCGCGCCACGGCCAGCATCTGCTGCTCGCCGCCCGAGAGCTGGTTGCCGAGATTGCGCCGCCGTTCGGCCAGCCGCGGAAACAGCTCGTAGGCGCGCGCCACGGTCCAGCCCGTGCCGCGCTGCACCGCTGTGAGGTTCTCCTCGACGCTGAGCGAGCGGAAAATGTTGCGCTCCTGCGGTACCCAGCCAATGCCCGCCGCCGCGCGCTTTTCGGGCGGAAGCCGCGTGATAACGGCTCCGTCGAACCGGATCACGCCCGCGACATGGCGCGTCAGCCCCATGATCGTGTCGATCAGCGTGGTCTTGCCGACGCCGTTGCGTCCGAGCAGAGCGAGCGCCTGGCCCTGAGCGAGCGACAGCGACAGCCCGTTGATGACGACGGCGTCGCGATAGCCGGCCACAAGCCCCTCGATCTCCAACAGGTCAGACATGCGCGTCCTCCCCGAGATAGACGGCTTTCACGCGCGGATCGGTCGAGATTTCGTCGACGGAGCCCTCGGCGAAGAGCTGACCCTGCACCAGCACCGAAATCCGGTCGGCGAAGGAGAAGACCAGCTCCATGTCGTGCTCGATCAGGAGCACGGTGACGTCGTCCGGCAGGGCTGCGACCGCGTCGAGCACGTCGTGCCGCTCGTCCTCGGGCACGCCGGCCGCCGGCTCGTCGAGCAGCAGGAGTTTCGGCTTGCAGGCCATGCCGAGCGCGAGTTCGAGCAGGCGCTGCTTGCCATAGGGCAGGGTCCGCGTTCGCCGCGTCATCAGCTCGCCGAGCTTCATCTGGCGCAGCAGCGCCTCGGCCTCGTCGATCACGCCGGAATCCCGGCCGACGCGATTCCACCAGCGCGCGCCGGAGCCCTGACGTTCGGCGATGGCGAGGCTGACCGCCTCGATCGGCGTCAGCTCCATGAAGAGCTGGTTGATCTGGTAGGTCCGCGCCATGCCGCGCCGGACCCGTGCCTGCTGGCTGAGGCTCGTGACGTCCTCGCCATGCAGCGCGATCGAGCCCGAGGTCACGGGCAGCACCCCGGTCAGCAGATTGATGAAGGTCGTCTTGCCTGCGCCGTTGGGGCCGATCAGCGCGTGGCGCGCACCAGGCCGGACAGTCAGCGACACTTCGGTGTTGGCCTTGAACCCGCCGAAGGATTTGCTCAGCGCAGTGGTCTGGAGTGCAGCGCTCATGATTTGCGCTCTTCTGGCCTGCGCACTCCGAGCGCGCGCAGCAGCGGCGTGAAGGGGCGGGCGAGCTGTTCGACCAGCCGGTCGCGGCCGATCAGCACGAGGATCACCAAGATCGCGCCCATCCAGAAGATCCAGTAGGCCGGCGTGATCGCCGACAGCGTGTCCTTCATCAGCTTGAACGCGATCGCGCCGATCAGCCCGCCATAGAGATAGCCCGAGCCGCCGATGACGAGCACGAGCAGCGTGTCGGCCGAGCGGGCGAAGTCGAGCACCTCGAGGGAGACGAACTGGGTCGTCTGGGTCAGGAGCGCGCCGGCCATGCCGGCATAGACCGCCGCGACCGTGTAGATCGCGACGATGCGGCGGGCCGGCGCGATGCCGATGGTCGCGGCCCGCAGCGGGTTCTCCTTCAGCGCCTTGAGCGAGAGGCCGAAGGGCGAATGCACCAGCCGGCGCGCCAGCAGGAACAGCAGGAAGGTGACGGTCAGGCTGTAGCTGTAGGCCGTCGTGCCGGTGAAATCGAATTCGAAGCGCCCGAGGATCGGCCCCAGCGAAATGCCCAGGAGCCCGTCCGCACCGCCGGTGATCCAGTCGAGCCGGTTGGCGAGTTCGTGGATGACCAGCGCGACGCCGAGCGTCACCATCAGCCGGGTCAGATCGGTGCCGCGCAGGATCATGAAGCTCGCGAGAAATCCGACGCAGCCGGCGATCGCGCCCGAGAGCAGAAGCCCGGTCACAGGTTCCGAAATGCCGTTCTTGGCGAGCAGCCCGGCCGCATAGGCCCCGACGCCGAAGAAGGCGGCGTGCCCGAGGGAGACGATGCCGGCATAGCCGAGGATCAGGTCGAGCGAGAGCGCAAACAACCCGAGGATCGCGATCTCGTTGAGCAGGAGATGGCGGTTCGGCAACAGAAGAATCAGCGCGAAGGCGCTGCCCCAAAACAGGAATTCCGGCCAGCGCCAGGCGGCCTTCCGGCGCAGGAACTCGGCAGGCGAGAGGCTGGCGCCGTTCTGGATCACATCCGGCTTGACGGGCGCGTTCATCAGCGGCCCCTCGCGAACAGGCCGTGCGGTCGCAGCATCAGCACCGTGATCATCGTCACGTAGATGATGAAGGCGCCGAACTGCGGCACGAGATACTTGCCCATCACGTCGGCCACGCCGAGCAGCAGCGCGGCCAGCAAAGGCCCGGTCAGGCTCGACGTGCCGCCGACTGTGACCACGATCAGGAAGTAGAGCATGAACTTGAGCGGAAACGTCGGGTCTAGCCCGACGATCTCGGTGGCGAGCGCGCCGCCCAGCCCCGCCAGCCCCGAGCCGACCGCGAAGGTCACGGCGAAGACGCTCGTCACCGGAATGCCGAGACCCCGCGCGACGCGCCCGTCATCGACCGCGGCGCGCAGCTGGCTGCCGAAGCGCGTCGAGGCCAGCACCCATTGCAGCGCCAGCGCCAGCAGGCCGCAGATCGCCATGATCATCAGCCGATAGCGGCCGATTCCGACGCCAAAAACCTGGATCTGGCCCTTCAGATACTCCGGCAGCCGCAGGAACTGCTGCTGCGAGCCCATCATGTAGTCCATCGCCGCGATCGACATGAAGACGAGGCCGATCGAGAACAGCACCTGGTCGAGGTGCTCGCGACCATACATTCGGCTGTAGAGGGTGCGTTCGAGCAGGAGCCCCAGCGCCGCGCTGGCGAGAAACGCCAGCGGCAACGCCGCCAGGAACGGCACGCCGAGCCGGTTGACCAGAATGACGGTGGCGTAGCCGCCCGCCATGGCGAAGGCGCCGTGGGCCAGGTTGACGAAGTTCATCAGGCCGAGCGTGATCGACAGGCCGCAGGCCAGCACGAACAGCAGCATGCCATAAGCGATCCCGTCGAACAGGATGGTGGCCATGAGGGGCGAGGTCCCGTAGGCGAGGCGAGGAGAGGAGATTCCGATCGAAGCCGGCGGCCCGGCTTCGATCGGGGTCGTCGAATCCGAAGCGGGCCGCTACTTGCGGCCGGCCTTCACCGGATCTTTGACGTTCTCGACGGTCGCGAACTCGACGTTGTAAAGTTCGCCGTCGACCTTCTCGACCTTGCGGATATAGATGTTCTGGACGATTTCGCGGGTCGCGGCGTCGATCGAGATCGGCCCGCGCGGGCTCTCCCAGGCCATGCCCTTCATCGCCTCGACGAGGCCGGCGCCGTCGGTCGCGCCATTGGTCTTCTTCAGCGCCTCGTAGATCAGGTGCATGCCGTCATAGCCGCCCACAGACATGAAGTTCGGGCGCATGTTGTTGTTGGCCTTTTTGAAGGCCTCGACATAGGCCTTGTTCAGCGCGCTCGGATGGGCGGCCGAATAGAGATGCGCCGTGATCGTGCCGACGGCTGCATCGCCGAAGCCGTTGAGCACGTCGTCATCGGTGATATCGCCGGGGCCGATCAGCCTGATGCCGGATTTGTCGAGCCCGCGCTCGATGAACTGCTTCATCAGCACCGCGCCGACGCCAGACGGCACGAAGACGAAGAGCGCGTCGGGGGCAGCGTCCTTCACGCGCTGGAGAAACGGCGCGAAATCGGGGTTCTGCAGCGGCACCCGCAGCGACTGGACGACCTCGCCGCCATCGGCCTTGAAGGCCTCGGCGAAGAACTTTTCGCTGTCATGGCCGGGCGCATAGTCGGAGACGAGGCTCACGACCTTCTTGACGCCGTTCTTCGCCGCCCAGTTGCCCATCGTCGCGGCCGACTGCGCTTGCGTGAAGCTCGTCCGGGCGATGAAGGGCGAGGCGTCGGTGATGATCGAGGTTCCCGCCGCCATCACCACCATCGGCACCTTGGCCTGAGTCGCGATCGGCGCGGTCGACATGGCGAGCGGCGTCAGGCCGAAGCCGGCGATGACGCTGACCTTGTCGTTGAGGATCAACTCCTGGGCGATGCGGCGGGTCACGTCAGGCGTGCCGGTGTCGTCCTTGACCACGAGCTCGAGCGTCTTGCCGGCGACGCTGGCGCCCTTCTGGGCCATGTAGAGCTTGGCGGCGGCCTCGATCTGCCGGCCGGTCGAGGCGAAGGGTCCGGTCATCGGCAGGATCAGCCCGACCTTGACCACCTGCTGCGCCTGCGCCGGCATTCCTGCGAGACCGAGCGCAAGGGCCGAGCCGCCGATGGAGAGCGCGGTGCGGCGCGAAATCGCTGTTGTCGTCTTCGTCATGGTAACCTCCCAAAATGTGCGATTATCGCACTATTATTCTGAATTCGCACAGTTTTCGCTGTGCGACCTTTGCTGTCAATCGGGTCGATAGGCGGTGTCGATGGTCAGCGTGCCATGCGCCCGCGAGACGCAGGCGCAGAGCTTGCGGTTCTCCCCCTTCTGATGCGCGCTGAAGAACACGTCGCGATGGTCGATCTCGCCGTCGCAGGCCAGGACATCGACCGCGCAGAGCCCGCATTCGCCGCGACGGCAATCCGAGATCACGTCGAGCCCGGCCTCTTCGAGCGCTTCCAGAAGACTGCGCGAGGCCGGCACTGCGATCTCGCGGCCGAAGCGCGGCAGTTTCACCAAAAAGGGTTCGGTCGAGAGATTGCCGCTGGAGCCGAAGGTTTCCCAGCGCAGATCGGCGGCGGGGCGGCCTTGCGCCGCCCATGTCCGTCTGGCGGCGTCCAGCATCGGCATCGGCCCGCAGATTGCTGCAAGTCCGCCGGGCGCAAGTCCGGCGAAGGCCTCCGCCAGATCGAGCCGGTCGCCCTGCACCGAGGCGTGGAGCCGGTAGCGCGCGCCGAGGCAGGCGCTCAGCCGCTGCGCATAGGCGGCCTCCTGCGGATAGCGGACCGCATGCAGCAGGCGGACATCCGCGCCGCGCGCGACAAGCTCCTCGGCCATGCCCACCAGCGGCGTGATGCCGATGCCGCCGGCGACCAGCAGATAGGCGCTCCGGCCAGGCTCGACCGAGAAGTTGTCAATCGGCTCGGAGATGCTCAGACGCGCGCCGCGCTGCATGCGCCACATCGCCTGCGAGCCGCCGCGACCGTCGGCGCGGCGCTTGACCGCGATGCGGTAGCAGGGCTCGCCCGGCCGGCCGACCAGCGAATAGGAGCGGGTGTCGGGCCGCTCGCCGATGACGAGCGCGACATCGAGATGCGCGCCGGTGCGGAAGCGCGCGACGGGTCGGCCGAGCGGGGCGAGCGCGACTTCGCGGATGCCCTCGGCGACGTCGGTCACCGCCGTGATCTCCGCCTCTCCCCAGATCGTCGCGAAGCGCATCGGTCCCGCCACTCAGACGTCGAGCAAGGTGCGGATCAGCGCCGCGCCCGGCACCAGCGCCAGCGCCTCGCGGTGACGCAGGGCCCGGCTGAGATTGCGGCCGGCCAGCCGCGAATGCTCGCGCATCACCTGTTCGGCGCGCGCGCCCTCATGCGCCGCGAGCGCTTCCAGGATGCAGCGATGCTGGTCCTGCGCCACGATCAGCACGGTGCCGGCTCCGGGCATGTCGGCCTGCGCCATCACGAAAGCGCTGGGCGAGGCGAATGGCAGGGTCATCACCCGCTCGATCTGCCGCTCAAGCGTGCCGCTGCCGGCCAGCGCGATGACCTGACGATGGAAGGCGGCGTTGAGATCGACATAGGCCGAGAAGGCTGCGAGCGAAGTCGTCGCCTGCTCGACGACGGCGTCGATCCGGTCGAGCCCAAGCCTGATCTGTTCGAGCGCATGGGGACTGGGTCCGCGCTCGGCTGCGAGCCGCGCCGCCAGACCCTCCAGCGTGCCGCGCATCTCGATCGAATCCAGCACCTCGCGCTCGCTGAAGGCACGCGCCGAAAACCCGCCATTCGGCAGCGGCTCAAGCAGGCCTTCCTCTGCCAGCAGCAGGAGCGCGGCGCGGATCGGCGTTCGCGAGACCCCGAGCCGCTCGACCATGCCCTGCTCGGTCAGGCGCTCGCCGGACGAGACCGCGCCACTCAGCACCAGTTCGCGCAGAGCGAGCTGCGCCTTGACGGTCTGCGAGCCGCTCTTGTCGGCATCACGGTCTAACGTGAACGACATGGCCTACTCCGCCGCCTGGAGTTGGCTCGGGGAGGCCTCGGCGGCGATCGCCCGCTCGATCAGCCGGCGCGCCCACATCGAGCCCGAATCGATGTTGAGGTTGTAGAAGACGCGGCCCGGATTGGCCTCCATCGCGATCTGCTGCGCTTCCAGAATTTCTTCGTCTTCCTTGAAGATGCTGGAGACGCCCTCGCGCAATTGCGTGGTCAACGCCTGGTCGGCGAGCCGGTAATTGCGGGCGAAGGCCCAGAAGTAATGGCAGGTCCCGTCGGTTTCGGGCGTGATCGTGTTGAGCACATAGCCGTTGACGCCCTGCGAACGGTCGCCGCCCGGCGCGCCCGTGCCGGCGGGCGCGACGCCGACATCGATCGCGATGGTGCAGGGCTGCTCGAAGCGGATGATCTGCCAGCGGTCGACCGGACCGGGCTTGCCGAGCTGCGCGGCCCAGAAGGGCGGCGGCTCGATGCCCTCCATCCAGCGCGTCACCGTGACGGTGCGCTCGCCATGGGTCGTCTCGAACGGAGCCTCGGCGACCGCGCTGTTGCCGATGCTGGAGCCGTGGACATAGGTCTCGTGGGTCAGGTCCATCAGATTGTCGAGCACGAGCCGGTAGTCGCATTTGACGTGGATGGTGCCGCCGTCGCCGGCCCAGTCGGGATCCTGGTTCCAGTGCAGATCGGGGATCAGGGCGGGATCGGCGAGCGCCGGATCGCCCGGCCAGACCCAGATGAAACGATGCTTCTCTGCGACGGGGTAGGCGCGCACGCAGGCCGACGGGTTGATCGTCTCCTGCGAGGGCATGAAGGTGCAGCGGCCCTGCGCGTTATAGGCCAGGCCGTGATAGCCGCAGATGACGGTGTCTCCGTCGAGCCGGCCGCGCGAGAGCGGCACCAGCCGGTGCCAGCAGGCATCCTCCAGCGCCGCTACCGCGCCGTCGCCCTTGCGGTAGAACACGATATGCCGGCCGGCGATGGTGCGCGGGAACAGCGCCCGCCTGATCTCGACGTCCCAGGCGGCGGCATACCACGCGTTCATCGGGAAGCGGGGCGCGTCGGCCATGGCTTGATCCTCCGTTCGGTATACAGAGAATGCTGCGATAATCGAAATCGTCAAATTAAATCGTCGCTGCGGCGCAGCAAATGCGGGTTTCGGTATACCATGCCGTGCCAAGCTTCAGGGAATGCTCTGCATGAAGCTGTGCAGGATGGCGAGGCTCATCTGGGTCGAAACGCCGCGCGCGCCGAAATGCGGGGTGTTGAGCCGAGAGACGAAAAGCAACTCGTGATGGCTCGGCCCGATGCCGTTCTTTACGATGGCGAAGCCGGCGCAATTGTCCTTCACGAGCCGGAGGCGTTGGACGAGTTGCTGATGTCCGGCCGAGTCCCAGTAGTTCCTGTGGAGGAAATTCGGGTCGTTCATGCCGGCGTCGAAGGTGCGGGCCCGGTCGTCCTGGCTGTTCGCTCGCGTGCCGGGAATGCGGTGCGTACCGGCGAGCGCTCCCGGCCGGCCGAGCGCAATGCGCACCCGGGAATCGGCCGCCGTGCCGGCCGCGATGTTCGCGGCGACCGCCGCGCCGAACGCGGTCTGCATGGCCTGCCCGGCATAATGGTCGATCGGGACCATGTTCGTCTGGCCGTAGCGGTCGAGGCCGCGATAGCGCGCCATGCCCCGCGCCTCGACGAGCGGGCAGAGGTGTATACGCCCTTGCACGAGATCGACGACGCCGGTGAAGCCGATCTTGCGGGCAGTCGGCAGTTGCGGCAGCGGCCGCGGGCGTCTCGCCTGAGGGGATGGCCGAGCGGCGCTCCATGCCCCGGCCGGAGCGGCGGCGACGGCGACCGCAGGCGTCCCGGGCGTGGGGTTGCCGAAGGTTTCCTCGCGAAAGGCGAAGATCGAGGCCTGGTCGATGGTGAAGGTCTGGAATCGTCTCGTCAGGGGCGTCGCCGACGCGTCCGGCGTCAGGTTTCTCAGGTCGCGGCTCCATTGAAACGGCATGACGATTCCCCTTCCGTGGTCGCGCGGCGCCGGGCATCGACGGGTGAGGCGAGGCCCCGGCCGCCGGGTGTCGCTAAGTTGATCTGATGTCCGACCGTAGCGCCCCAGCCCCAGCCCGGCTGTTCCCGCGGTGACAGCCGCCGCGCGCGACCGGATCGTGCGCCGCATGCCAGGCCCGGACGAAAGACCGTTCCCTCAATGCGCCCAAGCCGCTATCAGCGGGTCGCGCGGCGCTCGCCGCTGTCGAGCCGCAACGGAGCAGGCATGGATCTCGGTCTTCACAACAAGCGCGCTCTGGTCCTCGGCGCGAGCCGCGGGCTCGGCGCGGCCATCGCCCGCACATTGGCGAGCGAGGGCGCGACCGTGATCGCAGCCGCCCGCAATGTCGCCGCCACCGACGCCTGGGTGTCAGACCTCCCGGAGGAGGCGCGGGGCCGCGTCTTCGCCGCCAGCCTCGACCTGTCGGACCTCGCCTCGGTCGACTCGCTTATCGGCGTTCTGAAGGACGCCGGCGGCGTCGACATCCTGATCGGCAATTCCGGAGGTCCGCCGCCCGCCGAGGCGCGCGAGGCCGGCCGCGACGACTGGCTCAGGCATTTCGAGGCGATGGCGGCGAACCTCTTCCATCTGGCGCAGGGCCTGCTGCCCGGCATGACGGAGCGCGGTTTTGGCCGCATCATCACCATAGCCTCGTCGGGCGTCGAGCAGCCGATCCCGCGGCTGGCGCTCTCCAACGGCATCCGCTCGGCCGTGATCGGCTGGTCGAAGACGCTCTCGGCGGAAGTCGCGAGCCAGGGCGTGACCGTCAACGTCGTGCTGCCCGGCCGCATCCACACCGAGCGCGTCGATCAGCTCGACAAGGCCGCAGCCGACCGCACCGGCACCACGCCCGAGGAAGCCGCCAAGGCCTCGCGCGCCACCATTCCCGCCGGCCGCTACGGCACCGCGCAGGAATTCGCCGATGTCGTCGCCTTCCTCGCCAGCGAGCGGGCGAGCTACGTCACCGGCGCGAAAATCAGGATCGACGGTGGGGCTACGCGGGGCGTCTGATCCGCACGACTGCGCGATTTCTGACTTCCTAGTCGGCCGTTTGGGCCGATTTGGAAGGTTGTTCTCCAACGCCGGTGAAATAAGAAAAACCACGCTATCGGCTGTGAATTGATCATCAAGGCCTTCAGATATAGCTGAAGCGTTCGATTTACCGAACGTTCGAGGCGATCATGGCCGCAGGGATTTCGGCTTCCATTCGGCCCGCCAAAGCGCCCCGGCCGGACGCCGCCACGCTCCTGCGGGCGTTCGCCGGAACGGATGCCGCCGGCCGCCTCGAAGTGCTGCGCGACGCCGCGCCGGGCCGCATCGTCTTCACCACCAGCTTCGGGCTGGAGGATCAGGTGCTGACGCATCTGCTCGTCGCGGCCGGGCTGCCGGTCGAATTCGTCACGCTCGACACGGGCCGGTTGTTTCCGGAGGTCTACGCCCTCTGGGCTGAGACCGAAGAGCGCTACGGCATCGTCATCCGCCCGTTCTATCCGCACAACGAGACGCTCGAACTCTTCGTGCGCCAGAACGGCATCAACGGCTTTTACGGCTCGCGCGACGCGCGAAAAGGCTGCTGCGACATCCGCAAGGTCGAGCCGCTCGGACGTGCGCTGGCCGGCGCCGACATCTGGATCACCGGCCTGCGGGCCGACCAGTCGGCGGCGCGGGGCGGCGCGGCCCTCACCGAGGATGATGCCGCGCGCGGGCTGGTGAAGGTCAATCCGCTGCTCGACTGGTCACGCGACGACGCGCTCGCCTTCGCTAAAGCCAACGCGGTTCCACTCAATCCGCTGCACGAGCGCGGCTTCGTCTCGATCGGCTGCCAGCCCTGCACGCGGGCGATCCAGCCCGGCGAGCCCGAGCGGGCCGGGCGCTGGTGGTGGGAGGACGACGCGGCGAAGGAATGCGGGCTGCATGTGGGAGCCGACGGCAGGCTCGGGCGCGCTGCGTTGGCGGAGGCCCAGGCATGATCCAGCTCAGCCATCTGCAGAAACTCGAGGCCGAGGCGATCTTCATCATCCGCGAGGTCGTCGCCACCTGCGACAGGCCGGTGCTGCTCTATTCGATCGGCAAGGATTCGGCCGTCCTGCTGCACCTCGTCATGAAGGCGTTCTGTCCGGCGAAGCCGCCGTTTCCGCTGCTCCATGTCGATACGACCTGGAAGTTCCGCGAGATGATCGCTTTCCGCGACGAGACGGCGGCGCGGCTCGGGCTCGATCTGATCGTCCATATCAACCAGGAGGGCGTGAAGGCCGGCATCTCGCCCTTCGCCTCTGGCTCGCGGATCCATACCGATGTGATGAAGACGCAAGGCCTGAAGCAGGCGCTCGATCTGCACGGCTTTGACGCGGCCTTTGGCGGCGCACGACGCGACGAGGAGAAGAGCCGCTCCAAGGAGCGCGTCTTCTCGCTGCGCTCGGCGCAGCATCGCTGGGACCCGAAGAACCAGCGTCCGGAGCCCTGGGCATTATTCAACACGCGCAAGCATAAGGGCGAGAGCTTTCGCGTGTTTCCGCTCTCGAACTGGACCGAGCGCGACGTCTGGGACTACATCGCGCTGGAGAACATCCCTGTCGTGCCGCTCTATTTCGCCGCTCCGCGCCCGGTCGTGCGGCGCGACGGCGCCTGGATCATGCGCGACGACGAGCGCATGGAATTATTGCCGGGCGAGGTCGTCGAGATGAAGATGGTCCGCTTCCGCACGCTCGGCTGCTATCCGCTGACCGGGGCGGTCGAAAGTAATGCGCAAAACCTCACCGACATCATCGCCGAGATGAGGACCTCGCGCTCGTCGGAGCGCCAGGGCCGCGTCATCGACCATGACGGCGCGGGCTCGATGGAGCAGAAGAAGCAGGAAGGCTATTTCTGATGACGGCCTTAGCCGAAGACCGGCGCCCCAGGCCGGCCGCCACTGCCACTCCCGCCAATGACAGCACGCAGTCCGGTTCGCTGGCTAAGCCCTCGCTGCTGCGCTTCATCACCTGCGGCTCGGTCGATGACGGCAAGTCGACCCTGATCGGCCGCATGCTCTACGAGGCCGGCGCGGTCCTCGACGATCAACTCACCACGCTGGACGCAGACTCGCGCAAATTCGGCACGCAAGGGACGCAGCCCGATTTCGCGCTGCTGGTCGACGGGCTGTCCGCCGAGCGCGAGCAGGGCATCACCATCGACGTCGCCTACCGCTATTTCGCGACGGAGAAGCGCAGCTTCATCGTCGCCGATACGCCCGGCCACGAGCAGTACACCCGCAACATGGCGACGGGGGCCTCGACCGCCGATCTCGCCATCATCCTGATCGATGCGCGAAAAGGCCTCCTGCCGCAGACGCGGCGGCACTCTTTCATCGTCTCGCTGGTCGGCGTGCGCCATATCGTGGTCGCGATCAACAAGATGGATCTGGTTGGCTACGACGAAGCCGTGTTCGAGGCGATCGCGGCCGACTACCGCACCGCGGTCGCAGGCCTCGGCTTCGCCTCGATCGCCTTCGTTCCGGTCAGCGCCCGCGACGGCGAAAACGTGATGCGCCGCTCGGTCGCGATGCCGTGGTATGGCGGCGAGGCCCTGCTGCCGCTGCTGGAAGCGGTTGCGGTCGAACATGCGGAGCGTGACGACGCCGTCTTCGCCATGCCGGTGCAATGGGTCAACCGGCCCGATCTCGACTTTCGCGGCTACGCCGGCACGCCGGCGACTGGGCGCGCCCGCATCGGCGACGCCGTCATCGCGCTGCCATCGGGCCGCGCCAGCACCATCGCACGGGTGGTCGGTTCAGGCGGCGAGGCGCGGCAGGCCGTGGCCGGGCAGGCGGTGACGCTGACGCTCGCGCACGAGGTCGATGTCTCGCGCGGCGACGTGATCGTCTCCGCCGACAGCGGGATCGCGGCGACCTGCGAGCTGCGCGCCCGCCTACTCTGGACGGCCGAGCGTGCGCTGGTCGCGGGCGGCCAGTTTCTCGTCAAGCTCGCGACGCAGACAGCCACCGCGAAGCTTGATGCGCTGCATCACAGCATCGACATCGAAGGCTTCCGGCCGGTGCCGGCCCAGAGCCTGCGAATGAACGGCATCGGGCTCGCGACGCTGCGGCTCGACCGGCCGCTCGTCGCCTTGCCCTATGCCCAAAGCCGCGAGCTCGGCGGCTTTATCCTGATCGACAAGATCAGCAACGAGACGGTGGCGTTCGGATTCGTCGAACCGGGCGAAGGGGCCGTCACAGGTCTGCCCGTGGATGAAGGCATCTCGGCGCGGATCGGACGCGTCGCGCTGCGCATCGTCGGCCGACCCGGCACGCCTGATCGCCGGCGCTGGTGGGAGAGCGTGAGCTGGCGGCTGGCGAGCACGGCCGGGCTGTTCTGCGCTGCGCTCGCGGTGACCGGACGGGTCGGCCTCGCCGCCGCTCTGGCGCTCGGCGACATCGCGCTACGTCCCTCGTTCCGCGCTCTGCATGCGCGGCTCTGGCGTCCGCCGAACCGCGACCGACTCCAGGACGGCGCGGGCATCTGAGCTGAAAGCGCCGGCCGGCGTCCTGCCGACCGGCGACGAGGCCGGGCATGGCGGTCAGGCGGCGCGCGCGAGACCGAACAGGGCGGAGCTGGCATCGCCCTCTCCGAGCAGAGCGCCCGCGCCATAGGCGCCGGACGCCTGCAGCGAGAGGCTCGACCGCACTGAGGGATTGAAGCGCTGCTCGGCCTGGGCGCGGAAGCTCTCGTCCTCCTCGCGCGAGATCGCGCCGTCCTTGTCGCCATCGATCGCCTTGAACAGCGTGTCGAGCAGATCGGTTTTTTTGTCCGAAGCGGATGTCCCGCTCCGCTCCGACAGCGCCGCGAGAAACTCGTCCTTGGCGATGGTCCCGTCCGAGTTGGCGTCCAGCACGTCGAAGATGTCCTGCGCCTCGTCGGTCTCCTCCGTCTCCTTGCCGCCGGCGCTCTGCAGGCTGAAAAGGAAGGACTGAAGCTGTTTCTCGGCCTCGGCCTTGAAAGAATCCGATTCCGTCTTCGTGATCGAACCGTCGCCGTCGCCGTCGATCTTTTTGAACAGCGCCTCGGCCTTCTTGTCGTCGACGCCTTTCGGCCCGCCGCTCTTGAACTCGTCGAGGCTCAACGCGCCGTCGCTGTTGCCGTCGAGTTTTTCGAAGCTCGGCGGCTTGAAATTCGAGGACGGGCGAAAACCGCCGACCCCTCCGATGCTGGACATGATGTGAACCCTCCTGAACCGGCCAGATGGCCGCCGCCGGACTGGCGGCGAGGAGAGCATCGTGGGCAGGCGCGGGCAAAAGGCTTAAGCGCCAAAGCCGATTTGGTTGCGTCATGTATCGGTGGCGACAGTGGAAACAGCGCGATACATAATCGTGCTGCCGAACCAACCGCTCAGCCCGCGATCACCGCCGTCGCCTCGATCTCGACCAGCGCCTCGCGCTCGACCAGCCCCGCGACCTGCACCACCGCCATGGCCGGGAAATGCCGGCCCATCACCGCGCGGTAGACCGGGCCCATCTCCTTGAGGCTGGCGCGATAGGCGTCGATATCGGTGACGTACCAGGTCAGCCGGACGATGTCCTCGATGCGCCCGCCGCCGGCCTCGACCACCGCCTTGATGTTGGACAGGGTCTGGCCGAGTTGCGGCAGGAAGCCCTGCGGAAACACGCCGTCGGCGTTCCAGCCGACGAGCCCGCCGGTGACCAGCACGCGGCCTTGCGCGACCATGCCATTGGCGTAGCCGCGCGGGATGGGCCAGCCTTCGGGATTGATGGCGCGGGACAAAGGGTCGTTCGACATCGCGTCGCCTCGGTTTGGCCGTTCCGGCTCGTCTGAAACTCAGCTCTCGCCTTGCGCCATCTGGCGGAGCGCGAAACGCTGCAGCTTGCCGGTCGGCGTCTTCGGCAAGGCGGAGACGAACGCGATGGCGCGGGGATATTTGTAGGGCGCGATAGCCGCCTTGACGTGATCCTGCAACGCCTTGACCAGAACGGCATCGCCGTGATGGCCCTCGCGCAGCACGACATAGGCCTTCACGATGTTGCCGCGCTCGGGGCAGGGCGCGGCGACGACCCCGCATTCGGCCACCGCAGGATGGGTCAGCAGGCAGATCTCGACCTCGGGTCCGGCGATGTTATAGCCCGAGGAGATGATCATGTCGTCCGAGCGGGCCTGATACCAGAAATAGCCGTCCTGATCGCGCAGATAGGTGTCGCCGGTGACGTTCCAGCCGTCCGCGACGTATTTCGCCTGCCGCGGATCGGCGAGGTAGCGGCAGCCGGTCGGCCCGCGCACGGCGAGCCGGCCAGGCGTTCCGTCGGGGACCTCTTCACCGTCCTCGTCGATGATCCTCGCCTGATAGCCCGGC
This sequence comes from Rhizobiales bacterium CCH3-A5, assembly GCA_001556025.1. Lineage (GTDB taxonomy): Bacteria > Pseudomonadota > Alphaproteobacteria > Rhizobiales > Beijerinckiaceae > Allobosea. The sequence continues at coordinate 120,979 of LSIB01000064.1, read as the reverse complement.
ACCGGCAGGCCCGTCGCGCCGGGGCGGATCGCCTCGCGCGGGGCGGCGATGAAGATGTGCAGCATCTCGGTCGCGCCGATGCCGTCCATCAGCGGCAGGCCGGTCTTCGCCAGCCAAGCGTCGAAGGTCGGCTTTGGAAGCGCCTCGCCGGCCGAGACGCAGATGCGCAAGCTGGAGATGTCGCGCCGGTCGAGCTTGTCGAGCATGGCGCGGTAGGCGGTCGGCGCGGTGAAGCAGACGGTCGCGCGATAGCGCTCGATCGCGTCGATCAGGTCGGGCGGCGCGGTCTTCTCCGGCAGCACCATGGCTGCGCCGATGCGCATCGGGAACAGCACGAGGCCGCCGAGCCCGAAGGTGAAGGCGAGCGGCGGCGAGCCGATGAAGCGGTCGTCGGGATCGGCCTTCAGGACACGCGCGCCATAGCAGTCGCAGATCGCCAGCAGATCGCGCTGGAAATGCATCGTGCCCTTCGGCTCGCCGGTCGTGCCGGAGGTGAAGCCGATCAGGCAGACATCGTCTGCGGCGGTGTCGGCGGCGTCGAAGCGCTCGTAGCCGGGCTGACGCATCAGGGGGTCGAGGCTATCGGGCGCATCGCCGCCCCAGGTGACGATGCGGGCGAGTTCGGGCGCCTGTGCCTGCGCCGCTACGAGATCAGCGATCAGCGCTGCGTCGCAGAGCGCCAGCGCTATCTTCGCCTTGCGGATCGGATAAGTGAGTTCACCGGCCCGCAGCATCGGCATTGTCGCCACCGCAACGCCGCCGGCCTTGAGCACGGCGAGATAGGCCGCGACCATCATCGGCGTGTTGGCGGCGCGCAGCAGCACCCGGTTGCCGGGGACGAGGCCGAGATCGCGCACCAGCACATTGGCGATGCGGCTCACACGCTCCGCCAGATCGGCATAGCTCCAGCGCAACTCGCCGGAGATGATGGCCGTCCGCTCGCCTCGGGCCTCCGCGACATGCCGGTCGAGCAGTTCTGTGACGACGTTGAGACGCTCGGGATAGGCGAGGCCGGCCGCCGCGAGATCGAGCGTAGGCCAGCTTTCGCTCGGGGGCAGGTTGTCGCGGGAAAAGCTGTCGGAGTGGCCCGAGCGCAGAAAACCCGTCATCGTCAGCCTCCGACGCCTGTGGCCTGCGCCTTCAGCAGGTCGCGTGCGATCACGACCTTCTGCACTTCGCTGGCGCCCTCATAGATCCGCAGCGCCCTGATTTCCCGGTACAATTCCTCCACCTTGACGCCCTTGGTCACGCCGAGCCCGCCAAACATCTGGACTGCGCGGTCGATGACCTTCTGGGCGTTCTCCGTCGCGACGAGTTTTGCGAGCGCAGCCTCGCGGGTGACGCGCGCCGCGCCCCGGTCCTTGGTCCAGGCGGCCCGATAGACCAGCAGCGCCGCCGCATCGACCTCCGCTGCGCTGTCGGCGATGGCGGCCTGGCTGAGCTGCAGATCGCCGAGCGTGCCGCCGAAGAGTTTTCGCGCGTTGGCATGCGCGACCGTCTCATGCAGCGCCCGCCTGGCGAAACCGAGCGCGGCCGCCCCGACCGTCGAGCGAAAGATGTCGAGCGTCGCCATCGCGACCTTGAAGCCGTCGCCGGCTCCGCCGATGCGGTTCTCGGCGGGAATGCGGCAGGCCTCGAAGCGCAACGTCGCCAGCGGGTGCGGCGCGACCACGTCGATGCGCTCGGTCACGCTCAGGCCCGGCGTATCGGCTTCGACCAGATAGGCCGAAAGCCCGCGTGCGCCGGGCGCCTCGCCGGAGCGGGCGAAGACGACGTAATGGTCGGCGATGCCGCCATTCGAGATCCAGCTTTTTTCACCGTCGATGCGGACATGGTCGCTGCCGTCCGGCACGGCGGTGGTGGCCATCGCGGCGACGTCGGAACCAGCCTCCTTCTCCGAGAGCGCAAAGGCCGCGATCCGCCGTCCCTCGCCGATGCCGGGCAGGATGCGCGCTTTCATCGCCTCGGAGCCTGCGATCGAGATCGAGCCTGTCCCGAGACCCTGCATGGCGAAGGCGAAATCGGCGAGCCCGTCGCGGGCGGCGAGGATTTCGCGGGCGAGGCAGAGCGTGCGGACATCGAGCCGCTCGCTCAGGCCGCCATAGGCGGCGGGCACGACGGCGCGCAGAAACCGGGCCTGACCGAGCGCGGCGACGCGAGCCTTGCAAGCGAGATCGACATCGTCATGCGCGCCCTCCATCAGGGTCGCATCGGCCCATTCAGTCAACGTGGCGGCGAAACGTCGATGGCGCTCCTCGAAGAAGGGCCAGGCGAGCGTGTCCCCGAGGATCGCAAGGCCGAGGGGAGGAGAGGCCGCCATCTCAGTTGCCCTCGAAAACCGGTTTCTGCTTTGCTGCGAAGGCATGGTAAGCGCGGGCGAAATCCTCGGTCTGCATGCACAGCGCCTGCGCCACTGCCTCGGCCTCGATCGCGCTCTCGACCGACATAGCCCACTCCATCTCCAGCATGCGCTTGGTCATGGCGTTGGCGAAGGTCGGCCCGTCCGCGAGCTCAGTGGCGAGCGCCTGCGCTTCGCTCAGCACCGCCTCCGGTTCGCAGAGCCGATTCAAAAAGCCCCAGCGTTCGGCCTCCTCGCCCTTGAGGATGCGGCCGGTGTAAAGCAGTTCGGCTGCGCGCCCCTGGCCGACGATGCGCGGCAGCATCGCGCAGGCGCCCATGTCGCAGCCGGCCAGCCCGACGCGGTTGAACAGGAAGGCGATCTTGGTCCCTGCTGTGCCCAGCCGCAGATCCGACGCCATCGCCATGATCGCGCCCGCGCCGGCGCAGATGCCGTCGATCGCGGCGATCACCGGCTGCGGGCAGGCGCGGATCGCCTTGACGAGGTCGCCGGTCATCCGGGTGAATGTCAGCAGGTCCTTCGTTTCCATCGCGACCAGCGGCCCGATGATCTCGAAGACGTCGCCGCCCGACGAAAAATTTCCGCCTGCGCCGGTGATGACGATCGCTTTGACCGCCTCCTCCTTCTGCGCGGCGAGGAAGAAATCCGTGAGTTCCCGGTAGCTGGCGAACGTCAGCGGGTTCTTTTTCTCAGGCCGGTTCAGGGTGACGGTCGCGACCTTGCCCGCAACCGAGAGCTGGAAATGCTGCGGCGTGAAGCCGGCAAGCGGCAGGGCGGTCGGGTTAGCGATGGTCTGGACCGGGAGGCTCACGGCGTCTCTCCACGGCTGTCTTCGGCGCGCTGCGAAATGGCTGAGTGCAGCGAGGCCTTGGTCTGGCCGAGCAGACGAAAGAGCTGGACGGTGTCGACGCCGCTGAGGCCCGCGAACAGTTCGGCGATCCAGGCCTCGTGGCGCTCGGCCATCGCCTTGAAGGCGCGCCGCCCCTGCGCCGTCAGCGTCAGCACCTGCACGCGCCGGTCCTGCGTCGCGGCGCGCTTGTCGACCAGCCCGTCGGCCAGCAGCCCCGCGACGACGGCGGTGACGTTGCCGTTCGACACCATCAGCCGCTGTGAGACCTCGCCGACCGTCATGCCGGTGGTGGATTTTTCAAGCTGCGCCATCAGGTCGAAGCGCGGCAGCGTGGTCCTGAACTCCTCGCGCAGGCGGTTGCGGATTTCCGTCTCGATCAGCGTCGAGCAGGTCAGCAGCCGCAGCCAGAGTCGGAGCTCGTCCTTGTGGTCGCCGGGGCGTTCGCTGGCCTTCGTCTCGCGGTCGAGGACGAGTGCGGGGGAGGGCGTGTCCATCCTCTAAAACTCCCCGCCATTGATCAGCAGCGACTGCCCGGTGATCGAGCCGCTGTTGGGACCGCACAGATGGAGGACCGCCTGGGCGATCTCGTCGGGCGCGATCAGCCTGCCTTGCGGATTGGCCTTGACCAGTTCGGCCAGCGCCTGTTCGCGCGAGATGCCGGTCTTGGCGGTGATCGCCGCCACGCTGTCGGCCACCATGTCCGTCTGCGTGTAGCCCGGGCAGACGGCGTTGACGGTAACGCCGCTTTTCGCCGTCTCCAGCGCCAGCGAGCGCACGAGCCCGACGACCGCATGCTTGGCGGCGACATAGGCCGAGACGTAAGGATAGCCGCGATGGCCCGCGGTCGAGGCGATGGCGATCAGCCGGCCATGGCTGCGCGCGACCATGCCGGGCAGGGCCGGATGGAAGGCGTTGATCGTGCCGATCAGGTTGATCTCGTGCATGCGCCGGAAGCGCTCGGCGTCGCTGCGCTGGAACGGCCCGGTCTCGACCGCGCCGGCGTTGGCGACGACGATGTCGAACGGCTGGGCCGCTGCGAGTTCGGAAAGGCAGGTGGCCATCGCGGTCTCATCGCGCACGTCGCAGGCGGCCGCTGCATCGGCCGCTCCGTCGCCGACCGCCTCCGCCAGCACGCCGGCATCGCGGCCAACGATGCTGACCCGCGCGCCGGCTTTCCGCAACGCGGCCGCGACCGCGCGGCCGATACCGCGTCCGCCGCCCGTTACAACCGCATGCCGCCCGGCCAGAACCATGCCGCTTCGCCTCCCTGGTGCCGGCAATATATTTTAGGTCTAAAGCATTTGGCAAGCGGTCTTGATCGTTGCAGGCACGATGGGGGCTATCGCTTAAACAGCCGAGAAATCGCGTAAATTCGGGCCTCCTGCGGCGTCTTCGCTCGGGGCGTCAAATCCGCCCCTCGCCACTTGAGATAAAATTATTTCAGACCTAAAATAATTCGGTGACGGTTTGGCGGGAGGTTCGAGATGCGCATCGCGGTGGTCGGCGGCGGGCCCGCCGGACTCTATTTCGCGCTCCTGATGAAGCGCGACTGGCCGGCGCTCGACGTCACGGTTTTCGAACGCAACCAGGCCGACGACACGTTCGGCTTCGGCGTCGTCTTCTCCGACCAGACGCTCGACACCTTCAAGGCCGCCGACGAGGCGAGCTACGCCGCGATCCGCGATAATTTCGCATATTGGGATGATGTCGAGGTCCATTTCAAGGACTCAGTCCACCGCGTCTCCGGCAACGGCTTCTGCGGCTGCTCGCGGCGCTCGCTGCTGCTGCTGGTGCAGGCCCGCGCCCGCGAACTCGGCGTCACGCTGCGTTTCAGCGAGGAGGCGCCGGATGTCGAGGCCCTGAAGGCCGAGTACGACCTCGTCGTCGCAGCCGACGGCATCAACAGCCGCATCCGCGAGGGCTGGCGCGAACGGTTCAGGCCGCAGACTGACCTGCGCCCCAACCACTTCACCTGGATGGGCTCGACCCGGCCGTTCGACGCCTTCACATTCTTCTTCAAGGAGACGGAGTATGGTCTCTTCATCGCCCATTGCTACCAGTACGAAGCCGGCCGCTCGACCTGGGTGCTGGAAACCGATCCGGAGACATTTGCCAAGGCCGGCCTCGGCGCGATGAGCGAAGCTGAGTCCGCCGCGTTCCTCGAAGGCATCTTCTCCGAGGAACTGCAAGGTCACGGGCTCGTCACCAACCGCTCGCTCTGGCGCAATTTCCCGATGATCCGCTGCGCAAACTGGGTCGCCGATAACGTCGTGCTGATCGGCGACGCCAAGGCGACTGCGCATTTCTCGATCGGCTCGGGCACCAAGCTCGCCATGGAGGATGCGATCGCGCTGCATAAAGCCTTCCACAAGGCGGGCCTCAAGGTCGACGAGGCGCTGGCCCTGTTCGAGCGGACGCGGCGCGAGGAGGTCGAGAAGACGCAGCATGCGGCCGATGTCTCGCTGGTCTGGTTCGAGCAGCTCAGGCGCTTCTGGGACTTCGATCCGCTGCGCTTCGCCTTCGGCCTGATGACGCGTTCCAAGGCGATCACCTATGACAACCTGGCTTTGCGCGCGCCGGGCTTCGTCGCCGCGGTCGACAGGCTCGTCGCCGACGATCTCGGCTCGGAGGCGAAGACGCGCAAGGACGGCTCGCCGGTGCCGCCGGCCTTTCAGCCGTTCCGGCTCAGGGAGATGAAGGTCGAGAACCGGATGGTGCTCTCGCCGATGTGCCAGTACTCGGCTGAAGCCGGCCTGCCCGGCGACTGGCACCTGATGCATTACGGCTCGCGCGCCATCGGCGGTCCCGGGCTGATCGTCACCGAAATGACCTGCGTCGCCCCGGACGCCCGCATCACGCCGGGCTGCGCCGGGCTGTACACTGACGCGCAGGAAGCGGCCTGGCGGCGCATCGTCGACTTCGTCCACGCCAATTCGGCGGCGAAATTCTGCCTCCAGCTCGGCCATGCCGGGCGAAAAGGGGCGACGAAGCTGATGTGGGACGGCATGGACCGGCCGCTGGAGCAGGGCGCGTGGCCGATCCTCTCCGCCTCGGCCTTGCCCTACTATCCGGAGAGTCAGGTGCCGCGCGAGATGACCCGCGCCGACATGGACCGCGTCAAGGCGGAGTTCGTTCAGGCGGCCGAGCGGGGCGAGCGCGCCGGCTTCGACATGCTCGAACTCCATTGCGCCCATGGCTACCTGCTGGCGAGCTTCCTCTCGCCGCTGACCAACCGGCGCACGGATGACTATGGCGGCTCCGTCGAGAACCGCCTGCGCTACCCGCTGGAAATCTTCAGGGCGCTGCGCGAAACTTGGCCGCGCGAGAAGCCGATGTCGGTGCGCATCTCGGCAACCGACTGGAAGGCCGGCGGCGTAACGCCCGGCGATATGGTCGCGATCTCGCGCGCCTTCGCCGAAGAGGGCTGCGACATGATCGACGTCTCGACCGGCCAGACCGTCAACGACAGTCGCCCGGTCTATGGCCGCATGTTCCAGACGCCGTTCTCCGACCAGATCAGGAACGAGGCGCAGGTCGCGACGATGTGCGTCGGCAACATCACCTCGGCCGATCAGGTCAATACCATCGTCGCCTCGGGCCGGGCCGATCTCGTCGCGCTCGGCCGGCCTCATCTCGCCGACCCGTCCTTCGTCCTGCGCGCGGCGGCCTGGTACGGCGTCGATGTCGCCCAGCCGGTGCAGTACGGCCCCGGCAAGGACCAGCTCATGCGCAACACGCCGCGCGAGCGCGAGGAACTGGAGACGCTGAAACTCAAGGCGAAACCCAGCCGCCACGCGGTGGGATAAGGCACGCTCGGGAACAACCGGGCGTCCTGCCTGTTTCCCCGGCATCCGTTCCTCATGGGGCCATCGCAAGCGATGCGCCGCCGAAAGGTTTCAACGATGCCGACGCTCGCCACCACCCTGACCCCCCTGCGCGCTTCGCTGGCGGCGCTTGCGCTGTCGCTTGGCGCGACCGGCGCGCTTGCCCAGGCGACGCCGACCCCGCCGCAATCGCCGCCCGCCGCCGCGCCGCAGTCGAATACGGGACTGGGTCCGACGACCACCAGCCCGGCGCAGATCGACAAGGGCCAGAACATGATCCTGCCTTCGGCCGGCAGTTCCGGCCCCTCGGCCGCGCCCACCATGGTGTTCGACTGCAAGGCCAAGCCGCAGGATTGCACCACCCCGGCGACTCCGGCCGACAAGGCCACGGCTCCAGACGTCTCCGCCCCGCCGGCGACATCCGCGCCCAAGCCCTGAGCCGACGGGTCTGCGTCAGCCGGATCATTGCAGGATTGCAATGGTCCGCTTGGCGGCCGGCCTCTGTCATGGCCGCGTGAGAACGCTATCTGTGGCCTCGAATGCGGGGCGTGACGCCGCCGCGCCAGAGCGAAAGTCTCGAGATCATGACCCTCACCGGCATCCACCACGTCACCGCCATCACCGCCAATGCCCCCGGGAACCACCGCTTCTACACGCAGGTGCTTGGCATGCGCATGGTCAAGAAGACGGTGAACCAGGACGACGTCTCGGCCTATCACCTGTTCTATGCCGACGGCGCGGGTTCGCCAGGCACGGACCTGACCTTCTTCGACTGGCCGGCCCAGCCGGCGCGGCGCGGCACCCACGCCATCACCCGCACCTCGCTGCGCGTCGCAAACGAGGCCTCGCTGAACTGGTGGCGCGCGCGTTTGCTGACGGCCGGCGCAAAGCCGTCCGAAATCCGCGAGATCAATGGCCGCATGGGCCTCGATGTCGAGGACCCCGAAGGCCAGCGCCTCACCTTGCTGACCGATGGCGGCGCGATCCCCTTCACGGTCTGGGAGAAGAGCGAGGTCCCCGCCGAGCACCAGATCCGGGGCTTGGGCCCGGTCACCATCTCCGTGCCGGCGCTGGAGCGGACGGAGGTCGTGCTGACGCAATTGCTCGGGCTGGAGCGGATCGGCAGCTACCGCGATGCGGCGCACGCGACCGGCGACATCCATGTCTTCAAGATTGGCGCAGGCGGCCCTGCCGCCGAACTCCATGTCGCGGTCGAGCCCGGCCTGCCGCAGGCGCGGGAAGGAGCGGGCGGCGTCCATCATCTGGCGCTGCGCACGCCGACCTTTGCCGATTACGACGCCTGGGCCGACAGGCTCAAAGCGGCCGGCTATCCCAACAGCGGCAAGGTCGACCGCTTCTATTTCCGCTCGCTCTACCTGCGTGAGCCCAACGGAATCCTGATCGAGATCGCGACCGACGAGCCCGGTTTCTCAGCCGACGAACCGGCCGAGACGATGGGGGAGAAGCTGGCGCTGCCGCCCTTCCTGGAGGAAAGACGGGCCGAGATCGAGGCTGGGCTGAAGCCGCTATAAGGCGAGCCTGGCGCTTGACCGGCATCCGGGGCGGCAACACTCTGCCTGCCGCTCCGGAGGAACCGCCATGTCAGCCCTCAACGGTCTGCCCGATCTCGATGTCCTGAAGTCGAAGCTCTACTCGGCGGTACTATCCGATGTGCTCGACCAACTCGGATTTCCGAACCAGGCCGTCAAGCCCTTCGTGCGGCCGCTCGACGACGCCTCGATCCTGTGCGGCTTCGCCCGGACCGGGCTCTACATGAAGCGCTATCACACGCCGGAGGGGCACAACCCCTACGCGCTGGAGATGGACATGATCGACAGCCTCAAGCCCGGCGAGGTCGCCGTGTTGGCCTGCGACGGGCCGACCGACCGCATCGCGCCCTGGGGAGAGCTGCTGACGACGGCCGCAATGGTGCGCGGCGCGGCGGGCTGCCTGATGGATGGGCTGGTGCGCGACGTACGCCGCATCCGCGAGGTTGGGTTCCCCGTTTTCCATGGCGGCATCGGCCCACTCGACACCAAGGGCCGCGCCGAGATGATGGCGGTGGACGAGCCGGTCGAGGTCGCGGGCGCGCGCTGCGAGGCGGGTGATTTTGTCTTCGGCGATGTCGACGGCGTTGTCATCGTGCCCCGGAAGCTCGCGGTACGGGCCGTCACACTGGCGCTTGAAAAGATCGATGCCGAGGATGCGACACGCGACGAACTGCTCGCCGGGGCGAGCCTGCGCTCGGTCTTCGAGCGGCACGGCGTGTTGTAGCGCGACGCCGTCATTGCGAGCGCAGCGAAGCAATCCAGCGTCTCGCGCCACCCTCTGGATTGCTTCGCTGCGCTCGCAATGACGGGGTCGATTAGCCCTTGGCGGCGGTTTTCGACTTGGCTGCCGCTTTGGGTTTGGCGGCCGCCTTCTGCTTGCTTGCGGACTTTGCTTTGGCTGGCGCCTTGGCTTTCGCCGGAGCCTTGGCCTTCGCCTTGCCCGGGCCCTTGATCCCACTGGATTCCGCCTTGGCGTTGACCAACTCGACCGCCTGTTCGAGCGTGATCGCCTCTTGCGTCAGCGCTTTGGGCAGGGTCGCGTTGACCTTGCCCCAGTTGACGTAGGGACCGTATTTGCCGGCCCGCACCACGAGCTTGCCGCCGGTCGGGTGCTCGCCGAGTTCGCGGCCCGGCGTCGTCGAGCCGCGCCCGAAGCGGCTGCCGCCGCCGCCGCTCTCCTTGGCGACGATCAGGTCGATGGCGCGGTTGCCGCCGATCTGCAGGATGTCGTCGTCCTTGTCGATGTTGGCGTAGGTTTTGCCGTGCTGGACGTAAGGCCCGTAGCGGCCGATGCCGGCCAGGATCGGTTCGCCGCTTTCGGGATGCCTGGCGACCTCCTTGGGCAGCGAAAGCAGGAGCAGCGCCTTCTCCAGGTCGACGCCCGCTGCGCTCATGCCCTTGGGCAGGCTGGAGCGTTTCGGCTTTTCGCCGTCGCCGAGCTGGACGTAAGGCCCGAAGCGCCCGTCGCGCAGCGTGACCTCGGATTCGGTTACCGGGTCCTTGCCGAGGATGCGCACGCCTGGCGCGCCCTGGCCGCCCTCGGCCGTGGCCTCGCCATCGGTGGCCTGCACCGTGAGCGGGCGCGTATAGCGGCATTCCGGGTAGTTCGAGCAGCCGACGAAGGCGCCGAACTTGCCGAGCTTGAGCGAGAGCGTGCCCGTGCCGCAGACCTGGCAGGCGCGCGGATCGCCGCCATCCTCGCGCGCCGGGAAGACATGCGCTCCAAGGACACCGTTCAGCGCCTCCAGCACCTCGGTGACGCGGAGATCCTTGGTGTCGCCGATCGCGGCCGTGAACTCGTCCCAGAACTCGCGCAGCAGCGCCTTCCAGTCGATCTCGGCATTCGAGACGCGGTCGAGCTTCTCTTCGAGGTTTGCCGTGAAGTCGAACTCGACATAGCGCTTGAAGAAGCTCTCCAGGAACGCCGTTACCAGCATGCCCTTGTCCTCGGGCACGAGGCGCTTCTTGTCGATGCGGACATATTCGCGGTCGCGCAGAGTCGAGAGCGTCGCGGCATAGGTCGAGGGGCGGCCGATGCCGAGCTCTTCCATGCGCTTGACGAGACTGGCTTCCGAATAGCGCGGCGGCGGCTCGGTGAAGTGCTGATCGGCGGCGATGGCCTGCTTCTCCAGCCGATCGTCGACCTTCATCGCCGGCAGCTTGCGCGAATCCTCGTCTTCCTCGTCGTCGCGGCTCTCCTGATAGAGCTTCAGGAAGCCGTCGAAGAGCGTCACCTGGCCTGACGCGCGAAGCTCCAGCTTGCGTTCGCCGACCGTGGCGGCAATGTCGACCGTGGTGCGCTCCAGCGAGGCCGACTCCATCTGGCTCGCGATGGTGCGCTTCCAGATCAGCTCGTAGAGCCTGGCCTGCTCAGGCTCGAGATGCCGCGCGACCATGGCCGGGAGCCGGCCGAGATCGGTCGGGCGTATCGCCTCGTGAGCCTCCTGCGCGTTCTTGGCCTTGACGGTGTACTTGCGCGGGACGCTGGGAACGTACCCTTCGCCGAAATCCCGGCCGATGACGCGGCGTGCGGCCGCGATGGCCGAGCCGTCCATATCGACGCCATCCGTTCGCATATAGGTGATGAGACCGACCGTCTCCCCGCCGATGTCGACGCCCTCGTAGAGACGCTGCGCCAGCTGCATGGTCCGCGCCGGAGCCAGCCCGAGCTTGCGCGAGGCCTCCTGCTGCAGCGTCGAGGTCTGGAAGGGTGGGTAGGGGTGGCGCTTGACCGGCTTGGCCTCGACCTCGGAGACGGTGAAGGAAGCCGATTCGAGCGCGTCCTTGAAGGCGCGCGCCTCGTCGCCGGTGCCGATATCAAGTCGCGTGATCTTCCTGCCGTCCGCTCCGACGAGCCGCGCTTCGAAGACGCCGCCGGCGCGGGTGACCAGCGTGGCGACCAGCGACCAGTATTCGCGGGCGCGGAAAGCCTCGATCTCGCGCTCGCGGTCGCAGACGATGCGCAGCGCCACCGACTGCACCCGGCCGGCCGAGCGGGCCCCCGGCAGCTTGCGCCAGAGCACGGGCGAGAGCGTGAAGCCGACGAGATAGTCGAGCGCCCGGCGCGCCAGATAGGCATCGACCAGCGCCTGATCGACCTGGCGCGGATTGGCCAGCGCCGTCTGCACGGCATCCTTGGTGACGGCGTTGAAGGTGACGCGCTCGACCGGGATGCCCTTCAGCGCGCGCTTGGCGTTCAGCGCCTCCAGCACATGCCAGGAGATTGCCTCGCCTTCGCGATCCGGGTCTGTCGCCAGGATCAGCTTGTCGGCACCCTTTAGCGCCTTGACGATCTCGCCGACCTGCTTGGCCCCGCGCCCTTCGATCTCCCACTTCATCGCGAAGTCGTTGTCGGGCTCGACCGAGCCGTCCTTCGCCGGCAGGTCGCGGATATGCCCGAACGAGGCGATGACCTCGTAATCGGAGCCGAGATACTTGTTGATCGTCTTGGCCTTGGCCGGCGACTCGACGACGAGGAGCTTCATGGGGCGTTTCAATCTCGATATGGCAAGAATCTGCGCAGGCACATGGCGTGCCGGCCGAATACGACCCGACGCGGTGCGAGGTGATAGCGGGAAGGGCGCGGCGGCGAAAGTGGGGAGAGCGACGCGCGATGTCAAACGGCGGCGGCTGTTGCGTCGATGTCGACGGCCGCGCGTGGTCATGCTAGCACTGCTAGCACAATTACCCAGGAGAAGCGGGATGGTCACCAGCCTTCACGTCCGCAATCTCGATCAACGCCTTGTTGCTCGTCTCAAGCGCCGGGCCGCCAGTAACAACCGGTCAGTCGAAGCGGAGCACCGTGCGATCTTGTCGGAGGCGCTCGGGCCCGATCTCGATCCGGATTTCGAGCAACGCCTGGCGGAGTTTCGCAGTCGGACGAGCGATCGACGGCACACGCCCTCCGAGGTGTTGCAGCAGATGTCGCGAGACGAGGCACGGTGACGGTCTTCGTCGTCGATGCGAGCGTCGTCATCAAGTGGGTCTCGACGGAGGCCGATTCCGATCAAGCCCTAGTCCTGATGCGCCACCACCGTTTGCTCGCGCCCGACCTGCTGACCGCGGAAATTGCAAACACGCTAGCCACTAAGATCAGGCTGGAAGAGTTCAGCCTTTCGGAAGCGGAGGAGGCGGCGGAGTTCATCGGCGCTGTCGAAATCCAGCTCACTGCGACGGCGGGGTTCATGACAACTGCGATCGGCCTTGCGGCGGCGATCAAACATCCTGCTTACGATTGCTTTTATCTCGCGCTTGCGTTGGCTAAAGGCGTTCGCTTCGTCACCGCGGATAGTCGTTTCTTCAAGGCGCTCGCGCGATTCGGAACGGACCAACAGCGCGCAGCTTGCATATCGTTGCAGGACGCTTCCAAGCGCTGAACCGCCTTGCGCCCGCCGCGCTCTGCGCCTACACACCCGTCTTCACATGACATCGCAAGCGCCGCTTTATCCGCACCGCCACCTCCTCGGCATCGAGGGGTTGTCGCATCTGGATATCGAGGCGCTGCTCGACCGGGCCGACGCTTACGTCGCGCTCTCCCGGCAGGTCGAGAAGAAGACCGCGACCCTGCGCGGGCGCACCCAGATCAACCTGTTCTTCGAGCCCTCGACGCGGACGCAGGCCTCCTTCGAGCTTGCCGGCAAGCGTCTGGGGGCGGACGTCATGAACATGTCGGTCGCGTCCTCCTCGGTGAAGAAGGGCGAGACGCTGATCGATACGGCCGCCACGCTCTACGCGATGCGCCCCGACATTCTGGTGGTCCGCCATCACGCCGCCGGCGCGGTCAATCTGCTCGCCCGCAAGGTCGGCTGCTCGGTGGTCAACGCCGGCGACGGCGCGCATGAGCACCCGACGCAGGCGCTCCTCGACGCGCTGACGATCCGGCGCAACAAGGGCAGGATCGCGGGCCTGACGGTCGCGATCTGCGGCGACATCCTGCATTCGCGCGTCGCCCGCTCCAACATCATCCTGCTCAACGCGCTGGGCGCGAAGGTAAGGCTGATCGCGCCCTCGACATTGCTGCCGGCCGGCATCGAGCGCATGGGCGTCAGCGTCTTCACCGACATGAAGAAGGGGTTGGAAGGCGCTGACATCGTGATGATGCTGCGTCTCCAGCTCGAGCGCATGCACGGCGCTTTCGTGCCCTCCTCGAAGGAGTATTTCCGCTATTACGGCCTCGACCGGGCCAAGCTCGATCTCGCGGCGGACGATGCGCTGGTGATGCATCCCGGCCCGATGAACCGCGGCGTCGAAATTTCCTCGGAGGTGGCCGACAGCGCGCAATCCCTGATCCGGGAGCAGGTCGAGATGGGCGTCGCGGTTCGCATGGCCGTGCTCGATGCGCTCTCGCAGCATCTGCCCAATGGCTGAGCGGCATGGACAGCCTCGTCGCCATGCTGCTGGGGCTGATGCGGCGGGCCCGCTTCGTCTTCGTGGCGCTCTATCTGATCGTCGCGGCGGGCTTTCTCGTCGCCGAGCCGCGCTCGGGCTGGACCTGGTTCATCATCGTCGCGGGCGCGATGCTGTGCGCGCTGTTCTGGGCGCTGGTCGCGTTCTGGACGCATGTGTTTGCGGGCAGGCACGGCCGTGGCGGCACTGACGGGAACGGACATGGCTGAAGCGACCGACCTCGCGATCATCGACGCGCGCCTCGTCGATCCGGCGACAGGCCGGGACGGACGCGGCTCCGTGCTGATCCGCGACAGGGCGATCGCCGACATCGTCTGGGGCGCGGCTCCCGCCTTGGGCGAAGGCATGCGCCGCATCGACGGGCGCGGCCTCGTCCTCGCGCCCGGCCTCGTCGATCTGCGCGCCTTCCTCGGCGAGCCCGGCGCGGAGTTCCGCGAGACGCTGGGCTCCGGCTCGCAGGCTGCCGCCGCCGGTGGCGTCACCACCATCGTCTGCCGTCCCGATACCGATCCGCCGATCGACGATCCCGCCATCATCGACTTCATCAAGCGGCGCGCCCGCGACAAGGCGGTCGTCAACGTGCTGCCCTGCGCGGCGCTCACCAAGGGCATTCTGGGCAAGGAGATCACCGAGTTCGGGCTGCTGCTGGAGGCCGGCGCGGTCGCGTTCGGGGACGGCGCGAAGGCGGTGCGCAATCCGCAGCTCATGCGCCGCGCCATGATCTACGCGCGCGATTTCGACGCGCTGTTGATGAACCATGTCGAGGATCCCGATCTGCGCGGCTCGGGCGTGATGAACGAGGGCGAATTCGCCAGCCGCAAGGGGCTGCCGGGCATTCCGCGCGAGGCCGAGACGGTGATGCTGGAGCGCGACATCCGCCTCGCGCGGGCGACGGGCGCGCGCTACCACGCCTCGATGATCTCCTGCGCGGAATCTGCCGAGTTGGTCCGCCGCGCCAAGGCCGATGGCGTCCGCATCACCTGCGGCGTCTCGATCAACAACCTGACCCTCAACGAGAACGATGTCGGCGAGTACCGGACCTTCTGCAAGGTCTCGCCGCCGCTGCGGCACGAGGACGAGCGCCTCGCCATGATCGCGGCGCTGGCCGAGGGCGTCATCGACGTGGTCGTCTCCGATCACGATCCGCAGGACGTCGAGACCAAGCGCCAGCCCTTCGCCGAAGCTGCCGATGGCGCGCTCGGCATCGAGACCCTGCTGCCGGCGGCGCTGCGGATGGTGCATGCCGGCCAGATCGGGCTGCCCGCGCTGCTGTCGGCGCTATCGGCCCGTCCGGCGGCGCTGATCGGCCTGTCCTGCGGGCGGCTGGCGGTCGGCGCGCCGGCCGATCTGATGCTGCTCGATCCCGACGCGCCCCATGTCGTCGACAAGCGCCTGCTGAAATCGCGCGCCAAGAACTCGCCTTTCGACGAGGCACGGCTGGAAGGGCTCGTGCGGATGACGCTGGTCGCCGGCCGGGTGGTCTATGAGGCGCAAGGCGGCTAGGGTCGCGCGACGCGCAGGGTGGGCACGAGGGCAGGGCGGGTATGCCGGAACTGATGAAACTTGGGCTGTCCTGGCCAGCGATCCTGGCGGCGCTGTCGATCGGCTACCTTCTCGGCTCGATCCCCTTCGGCATCGTCCTGACGAAGCTCACGGGCGGCCCGGATCTGCGCAGCATCGGCTCGGGCAATATCGGCGCGACCAACGTGCTGCGCACCGGCAACAAGAAACTCGCCGCGGCGACGCTGGCCGGCGACATGCTCAAGGGTACGGCGGCCGTGCTGGTGGGCGCGTTCCTGCTCGGCGGCCGCGAGGCGGCTCTGCTGGCAGGGCTGGGAGCCTTCATCGGCCACCTGTTTCCGGTCTGGTTGAATTTTCGCGGCGGCAAGGGCGTCGCGACCTATCTCGGCGTGCTGATCGGCCTGAAATTCTCGATCGCGGTCGTCTTTGCCGCGATCTGGCTCGGCGTCGCCTACCTCAGCCGCTACTCGTCGCTCTCGGCCCTGCTGGCGAGCCTGCTGACGCCGCTGCTGCTCTGGTTCTGGGTCGGCGATGCGCGCGCCGCGCTGCTGATGGGCGCGTTGACGCTGCTGCTCTGGTTCATGCACCGCGAGAACATCGCCCGGCTGCTGAAGGGCAGCGAAGGCAAGATCGGCCAGAAGGGCTGAACCTGCATGGCTGGCATCGTCCTCAGCGATCGCCAGCGCCTCGACTGGCTCCGCCTCATCCGCAGCGAAAGCATCGGCCCGCGCACCTTCCGCAGCCTGATGAACAGGTTCGGCGGTGCGTCGGCCGCGCTCGACGCGCTGCCGGAACTCGGCCGTCAGGCCGGTCGCCATCTCAAGCTCTGCACGGTCGCCGAAGCCGAGCGCGAATTCGTCGCCACGCAGAGGCTGGGCGCGCGCTTCATCGCGCTCGGCGAGGCCGGCTACCCGAAGGCGCTGCAGGCGATCGATTCCGCGCCGCCGCTGCTGACGGTGCTCGGCGCAGCCGCGGCGCTGCTGCGCCCCTGCGTCGCGCTGGTCGGCTCGCGCAACGCCTCGGCGGCCGGCCAGAAGTTCACGGCCCGATTGGCGCGCGATCTCGGCGAGGCCGGCTTTGTCGTCGTCTCTGGGCTAGCGCGCGGCATCGACACGGCAGCCCATCAGGCGAGCCTCGAGACCGGCACGGTCGCGGTGCTGGCCGGCGGGCTCGACGAAATCTATCCGCCGCAGAACCTGGCCCTGTTCGACAGGCTGATTGCGCAGGGCGCGGGCGTCACCGAGATGCCGCTGGGCTGGGCCCCGCGCGGGCGCGATTTTCCACGCCGCAACCGGCTGGTCTCGGGGCTGTCGCTCGGCACGGTCGTGGTCGAGGCGGCGCGCAAGTCGGGTTCGCTGATCACGGCCCGCTTCGCCAACGAGCAGGGCCGGCAGGTTTTCGCCGTGCCGGGCTCGCCGCTCGACCCGCGCGCCGAGGGCGGCAACCACCTGATCCGCGAGGGCGCGACGCTCATCAGCGAAGCTGCGCATGTCATCGAGGCGCTGGGGCCGTTGCTGAACGACGGGATGACGCCTCTCGATTTCGCCGGCGTTCGCGAGGAAAGCGGGGAGGACCCATCCGACCGGCTCTGGGACGAGCTCGAGCTGCCGGGCATCGCGCCTGCGCCCGAGCATGCCGCGTTGTCGACGGGTTTCGATCCGGTGGTGCCGCTAGTTGAGACCCGCATGGCCGAGGACCCAAGCGCGGTTCTGCTGCGCCTGCTCGGCGCCGCGCCGATCTCGCTCGACGACCTCGTGCGCGCCAGTGGCCTCGCGGCCCGCGATGTCAGCCGCGCCGTGCTCGAACTGGAGCTTTCGGCCGCGATCCAGCGCCATCCAGGCGGCCTGCTGAGCCGGGCGGTCTGATACGCGGTCTCAACTGTCGATTCGGCAGCGCCTCGTCTGGTCGCCGGCCTCCTGCCGCGTCAACTCGATGAAATGCAGCAGATGCTTCAGCTCGGCGGCCCGCGCCATCGTCGCAAGTTCGCCGAGCAGCAGTTCGATATAGCGTGAGACCTCGAACTGGAGCTGGCGATGCTGAGCGCGGCAGGCTTCGACGGAAGCGCTGTCGAAGACGACATCGAGCAAAGCGGGATCACTGGCCGCCCCGTCGTGGCGGGCGCGGAGCTCGGGCGTGGGCGCTTGCGTCATGACGACCTCTCCGGGTTGCGTGAAAGTACCGATACAACCAGAAGTTTAACGATTCATGGCCGGTCGAACGAGGGCCGCCGGTCAGCCTCCACGCTGAAGCGCTCGGCGCTCCACCTGGATCGACGCCTCGATCCGCGCCATTTCGAGGAAGTATGCCAGACTTTCGAGCTGATTCTCCCTTGCCATGGTGCGCAGCTCGGCGCTCAGACTCTCGATATAGAGCGCTACCTCAAGTTGCAGGTCGTTGAGAGTCGAGCGGGACATGCCCTGATTGTTCCCGCTATCGGGGTTGGCACTTGAATCGGCGGCGTCAGCGAATGGAGAGGCTGGCTCTTGGGTGTCCGGATTGCGCTTTTGGGAGCTCATGGGGTTGGTCGCCTCGCCGTCGCTGACCTGGCCGGTTTACGCAAGCCGCGCGGCCATAGTCTACAAACTGCGAAAGAATGCAATTATAGCGTGCATCCATTCGCGGCTTCGTCGCGTAACCGCCCTCCGGTCGCGCGACTCAGGTCAGGAGCAGGACGGCCAGAGGCAGCGTGACCAGCGCCAGCAGGGTCTCGAGCGTGGTGATCTCGGCCATCAGCGGCGCATCCCCGCCCATGTCGCGGGCGAGGAAATAGGCGGCCGTGGCGGTCGGCACGGCGGCGGCGACGATCGTCATGGTCAGGGCCGGGCCGGTGACGCCGAACTGACGGGCCAGCGTCCACGCGATCAGCGGCATGACCACGAGCTTGAGGCCGCAGGCGACGGCATGGGCGAGTTTCGGCTGCGCCAGCCGGCGCAGATCCAAACCCGCGCCGACGACGAGCAGCCCGACGCCGAGCGCGGCGCGGCCGAGAATATCGACGAAACTCGCCACGGCCGCGGGCATCATCCACTGGATCTGGTTGAGGGCAAGGCCAAGCGCGGACGACCAGATGAACGGGTTGAAGACGATCGACCGGACGGTCGCCGCCGCGCCCATCCGCCGGCCGCCGGCGAAACGCGCCAGAACCAGCACGCACATCACGTTGAGCAGCGGGATCATCGACGCCACCGCGATCGCCATCAGCGTCGCGCCGGTCTGGCCTTCGAGACCCGCCGCCAACGCCAGCGCCACGAAGGTGTTCCAGCGCACCGAGCCCTGGAAGACCGAGGTGAAGGCCGGTCCGTCGACGCCGCCTTGCGCCAGCACCGGACGCAGCGACAGGAGCAGCGCCGCCACGATCAGGATCGCGAGCACGAGGCTGAGGCCCATGGCCAGGACCGGCAGGCGGCTGAGATCTGCCATCGCCAGAGTGTGGACCACGACGGCGGGAAACAGCACCTGATAGGTCAGGCGCTCGACGCCGCCCCAATGCTCGGGTGAGACGACCCCGCGCGCCTTCAGCGCCCAGCCGGTCGCGATGACAAGGAAAACGGCGACCAGGCTGTCGATCATGGGAGCGGATTCGGCTTCTGCGGCGGAGGCCCGTGGGGCGGGTGCGCGCTCATGCGGGAACATAAGCGTGCGCGCGCCGTTGTCGTTGTTGGTCGGCGGGCGTCCACTCCTTTCACGCTCGCATCGGACCGGCAAGCATTCCAGGCGCAGGCCAGCTTGCGCCTGCCGCAATCCCGCCGCGATTGGTTCAGACCGCATTCAACCGTCTGAACCTAGCGTATCGGTCAATCCCGGCCCGTCCGGGGCACTAGGAGGTTCGCATGAACTCGCTCAGGATCAACTCGCTCAGGAAGACCGCCATCATTGGCCTGACCTCGCTTGCCGTCGTGTCGGCTGGCATCGTCACGCCCGCTCTGGCGGCGCCCTCGAAGCCGACTTTCGATGCCGCGCGTCTCGACGCTGCGGCGGCCGACTACTCGCAGTATCGCCGTCATCGCGGCAATGGCGGCCGAAACGCGGCGATCGCTGGAGCCATTGGCCTTGGCATCCTCGGTGCGGCGGCAATCGCCTCTAGCCGGCGGGCCTATGCCGAGCCCTATTATGACGGCGGGTACTATGCAGCGCCGCGCGCCTATTATTACGAGGAGCCGGCCTATTATGCTCCGGCCCCGCGCGCCTACTACCGCGAACCCTATGATTTTCGCAATCATCGCTGAGATTGGCGCTCGCACCTGAACCGATCAGCCCAGCTGGCCATGGCCGGCGGGGCCTTTTCATGTCGGCCCGGCATTCGCTTCGGCCCGGTCCTGCTCCATCCGCATCAGGCGGTCGAGCGCGCCCTGCAGGATGTAGGCGGCGGCCATCTTGTCCACCACCTCGGCTCGCCTGGCGCGGGACGCGTCGGCGTCGAGCAGGGTGCGCGTCACGGCGAGCGTAGACATGCGCTCGTCCCAGAAGACGATCGGCAGGCTCGTCAGCGGCGCGAGGTTGCGCACGAAAGCCCGCGTCGACTGCACGCGCGGTCCTTCCGAGCCATCCATGTTCAACGGCAGGCCGATCACGAGCCCGGCGATGGCGTGTTTCTCGGCGATCCGCAGCAGCGCGGCCGCGTCGGCCTGGAACTTGACCCGCCGGATCGTCTCCAGCGGGGAGGCGATCTGTCGCCCGACATCGGATAAAGCGAGACCGATCGTCTTGGTGCCGAGATCGAGCCCGAGCAGCCGCGCATGGCGCGGCAGCAAAATGAAGCGATCGAGCGGCACGATGTTGGCTGACATGCTCCGCCGGTAGCATGCGCCGCCCGCCCAGGCGAGCGGCGCATGCGTCGCGTCAGCTTTGCGGCTTGATGCCTGCAGCCTTCAGCGAGGCGCCCCATTTGTCGACCTCGGCGACGAACCGCTTGCCATGCGCCTCGCGGGTCCATTCGGACTCGGGGAAGACGGTGGTGCCGAAAGCCTTGAACTTGTCGAGCACGGCCGGCTGCTTCAGCGCGGCGCGCAGCGCTCCGTTGAGCTTGTCGAGCGCGGCTGTCGGCGTGCCCTTGGGCGCATAGAGCCCGTGCCAGATCGTCATCTCCAGCTTCGTGCCGGTCTCGATCGCGGTCGGCACGTTCGGCAGAACGTCGAGCCGCTCGGTGGAGGTCACCGCATAGGCGCGGATCTTCTCGCCCTGGATCTGCGAGACCGCCGAGGTCGACTGGTCGCAGAGGAAGTCGATCTGGCCGCCGACGAGATCGTTCATCGCGGGTCCCGTGCCGCGATAGGCGACCTCGGTGAACTTGACGCCGAGGATCTGCGACATCAGCACACCGCAGAGATGCGAGTTGGAGCCGACGCCGGCATGGGCCAGCGAGAGCTTGTCGGCATTGGCCTTGGCGTAGGCGAAGAAGCTCTTGGCGTCCGTCGTCGGCAGCGCGAGCTTGCTGGCGACCACCATCGGCCCGGTGTTGACGAGTCCGATCGGCACGAAGTCGGTTTTCGTGTCGTAGCCGAGATTGCCGTAGAGCGCGGGCGCCGCGGCCAGCGCGAGATGGTGGATCAGGATGGTGTGGCCGTCGGGTTCGGCCGCGGCCATGCGCTTGGCGCCGGCCGTGCCGCCCGCGCCGGCGACGTTCTCGACCAGGACCGGCTGGCCCAGCGTCTTGCTCATCTGCTCGCCGAGCAGGCGCGCGATGACGTCGCTGGGGCCGCCGGCCGCGAATGAGACGATGATGGTGATCGGTTTGGTCGGGAAGGCCTGCGCCATGGCTGGCCCGGCCATCGCAGTCGCGATCAGTCCGGCCAGAGCAATGCGTCGTGTCGTCTTCAGGCTCATGGGTGTTCCTCCGGTTGCTTCAAGGATACGCCGCTCTGCGTCGGCTTGATGAATAGCGCTGCCGTTTGGTCAGCGCAGATCGGACAGGTAATGCGCGCCTTCCGTCAAGCACAGGCTCAGCCGGCGCTCGACCGGCGCGCCGTCGAGCGACAGCGCGAGCCGGTCGACCTGAAGGGCAGGGGTGCCCGGCGCGACCGTCAGCAGGGCTGCCTCGTCGGCGCTCAGCGTGATCGCTTTCAGCTTCTCGCGCGCATTTGCGACGGTGACGCCATAACGCGCCGCATAGAGGCTGTAGAGGTTGTTGGGCACCGGTCCGGCCTCGATCCCGCCGAACAGCCGGCGCGGCAGGCTCACCGTCTCCAGCACCAGCGGCGCGCCATCGAGCGCGCGGACGCGCCTGATCCGGATGACGTCGTCGCGGGATGAAAGATCGAGCGCCTGCTGCTCCCCCGCATCGGCCAGCGCGATCGCTACCGAGAGCACCGTGCTGTCGGGAAAGCGCGCGACGCCGTCATCGGGCACCAGCTTGAAGAACTGGAACAGGATGCGCCGCTCGTCATGCTCGGCGACGAAGGTGCCGCGTCCCTGCCGCCTCACCAGCAGGTTCTCGGCTGCGAGTTCGTCGAGCGCCTTGCGCACCGTGCCCTGGCTGACGCCGATCTCGGCTGCGAGTTGCCCCTCGCTCGGCAGGCCCGCGCCCGGCGCCCAGACGCCGTCGGCGAGCCGGCGGATGAAGATCGCCTTGACCTGCGCATAGAGCGGCCGGAAGCCGAGCGGCTCCGATCTGTCCGCCGGTTCGATGCGCTCTGCATTTTCGCGCTTGTGCATACTCATATGTCTTATATAAGACTTGGCGAAGCGCGGGTCGAGTCCGGATTTGCACGGCGCGTCCGGCGCCACACCGTTGCTGAGGGAGAGACCAGATGAGCAAGCCGCATCTGCTGGTGCATGAGGCGAAGGACACCGTCGGCGTCGTCGTCGTCGAAGGCCTGAAGGCCGGCACCGACATGCTGTGCGTTATCACGCACGACAATTCCGACTTCCGCCTGACCGCCAAGATGGACATCCCAATTGGGCACAAGGTCGCGCTGAAGGACATCAAGGCCGGCGACACGATCTGGAAATACGGCCAGGACATCGGCAAGGCCGTCGCCAATGTCGGCAAGGGTGAGCACCTGCACGTCCACAACGCCAAGACCAAGCGCTGGTGATCGCCAAGCGCTGGTAAGCCGCTGACACGGCAGTCGAACCGGCTGCCGCAAACGACTCCTGAGATTCATGAATCGGCTCCCGCAGGGTCGAGCCAACCGGATAGGGAAACGCCATGTCGATCGTCGCCAATTTCGATCTCGTCAAGGGCAAGCTCGCCCGCATCAAGGGCCGCAAGATCGAGGCCCCCGAGTTCAAGACGCCGCAGCTCAAGCGTCCGAGCGGGCGCGCGCTCGACTCGTTCATGGGCTGGCGGCGCGAGAATGGCCGCGTCGGCGTGCGCAACCATGTCGTGCTGCTGCCGCTGGACGATCTGTCCAACGCAGCCTGCGAGGCTGTCGCCAACAACATCAAGGGCACGTTGGCCATTCCCCATGCCTACGGCCGGCTCCAGTTCGGCGAGGATCTCGACGTCCATTTCCGCACGCTGATTGGCACCGGCTCCAACCCTAACGTCGCAGCCGTCGTCGTCATCGGCATCGAGGATGGCTGGACCAAGCGCGTCGTCGACGGCATCGCCAAGACCGGCAAGCCGGTCGTCGGCTTCGGCATCGAGGGCCATGGCGACATCGCCACCATCGCCAAGGCGTCCTATGTCGCCAAGGAGTTCGTGCAGTGGGCGACCGAGTTGCAGCGCGTCAAATGCGGCATCGAGGAGCTCTGGGTCTCGACCAAATGCGGTGAATCCGACACCACCACAGGCCTCTCCTCCTGCCCGACGGTCGGCAACATGTACGACAAGTGGATCCCGCGCGGCGTCTACGGCGTCTTTGGCGAAACCTCCGAGATCACCGGGGCCGAGCATCTCTGCAAGGCCAGGGCGGCGACGCCCGAGGTCGGCGAGCGCTGGTACAAGATGTGGAAGGCCTATCAGGAGGACGTGATCGAGGCTCACAAGACCGACGATCTCTCGGACTCGCAGCCGACAAAGGGCAACATTGCCGGCGGCCTGACCACGATCGAGGAAAAGGCGCTCGGCAATCTCGAGAAGATCGGCCGCGAGTGCAAATTCATCGACATCCTGCAGCCGGCCGAGGCACCGTCCAAGGGGCCGGGGCTTTACTACATGGACACCTCCTCGGCGGCGGCCGAATGCGTCACGCTGATGGCGGCAGGCGGCTATGTCGTCCACACCTTCCCGACGGGGCAGGGCAACGTCATCGGCAACCCGATCGTCCCGGTGATCAAGATCACCGGCAACCCCAAGACGGTGCGGACGATGCCCGAGCATATCGACGTCGACGTCTCCGGCATCCTGCGCCGCGACCTGACGATCCCGCAGGCCGGTGACGCGCTGATCGAGAACATCGTGCGCACCGCCAATGGCCGGTTGACGGCGGCGGAAGCGCTGGGTCATCGCGAATACTCGATGACGAAGCTGTATCGCTCGGCCTGAGCCGGGCGCGGGCGGGAGCGGCACAGTTGGCTCAGAGCGCGACCCTGCTTTCGCCGGCTCAATGGCGGCCGCTCGCGGCCGGCATTGCGCTGTCGACGATCGTCGCCATTGCCTCGGTCCTCGCCGAGCCGTTGCTCAAGGCGGCGGCCGGCGGGCGCGTCGGCATCCCGGCGATCGTAATCGCGCTGATCATCGGCATGCTGCTCCATCCCTTCGCCAGTGGTGCCCGGTTCGAGCCGGGCATGACCTTCTGCGTCAAGAAACTGCTGCGCTGGGCGATCGCGCTGCTCGGCCTGCGAATCGCGCTCGGTGACATCATCGCGCTCGGAGCGACGACGGCGGTGCTGGTCATGGTCTCGATGGCGCTGACCATAGCATCGGGCTTCGTCTTCGCCCGTTGGCTCGGCCGCGAGACCGGCATGGGTGCGCTCGCCGGCGTCGCCACCGCCGTCTGCGGCGCGTCGGCAGCACTCGCAACCGCGACCGTCGTGCCCGACTACAAAGGCAAGGCTGCGGATGTCGCCTTCACCGTCATCGCGATGAACGCACTCTCCACGGTGGCGATGCTGGCCTATCCGCTGATCTGCACCTGGCTCGATCTGTCACCGGCGCAGACCGGTATCATGCTCGGCGCGACGATCCACGATGTCGCTCAGGTCGTCGGCGCAGGCCAATCGGTGTCCGACGAGGCCGCCAACGCCGCCGTCATCGTCAAACTGTTTCGCGTCTTCCTGCTGCTGCCGGCAGTCCTGATCGTCGGCTGGTGGCTGGTGCGAGACGGTGCGGCGGCCGGCAACGCCAAGGTGCCGGTGCCGGTCTTCGCCATCGTGTTCCTGATCCTGTGCCTGCTGAACAGCGTCCTCGCGACGAAGCCCGCCCTGGCCGATCTCTACCTGCCGCTGCGAAGCGCCTTGCTCGAAGCCTCGCGCTGGGGTCTGCTGATCGCCATCGCCGCGCTGGGCCTGGGCACCTCGATGGCGGCGATGGCGCGGCTGGGCTGGCGACACCTCGTTCTGGTGACGGGCACGAGCCTCGTCATCCTTGCATCCGTGACCGGCGGCCTGCTGGCGCTGGGTTGAACCGCTGGAAGCGTCATGACCGACATCGTCATCACTGAATTCATGGACGAAGCCGCGGTCGCGATGCTGAGCGCACGCTACAAGGTGCATCACGATCCCGAACTCTTCGGCAAGCCGGACGAACTGGTGAAGCTGGTCGCCGGCGTGCCTGCGCTGATCGTGCGCAACCAGACGCAGGTGCGGGGCAAGGTGCTGGCGGCTGCGAAGACGCTGAAAGTGGTCGGCCGGCTCGGCGTCGGACTCGACAACATCGATATGGACGCCTGCACGCAGCGCGGCATCAAGGTCTTCCCGGCGACGGGCGCAAACAGCCTGTCGGTCGTCGAATATGTGATCTGCAGCGCCATGGTGCTGCTGCGCGGCGCCTATTTCGCCAATGCCGCGATGGTGGCGGGTGAATTCCCGAAGACGAAGCTGATCGGCCGCGAGATCGCCGGCAAGCGACTCGGCCTTGTCGGTTTCGGCGCGATCGCCCGCGACGCCGCCAGCCACGCCCGCATGCTCGGCATGAATGTCGTCGCCTACGATCCTTATGTGCCGGCCGACCACCCGGCCTGGCAGACGACACAGCGGCTCGAACTCGATGCCGTGCTTGCGACCTCCGACGTCATCAGCATCCATCTGCCGCTGACGCCGGAGACCAGGGGCCTGATCGGCACGGACGCCTTCGCCCAGATCAAGTCAGACGCCGTGCTGGTCAACGCCGCGCGCGGCGGCGTCATGGACGAGGCGGCGCTGGTCGCGGCGCTCAAAGACGGAAAGCTGGGCGGCGCGGCGATCGACGTGTTCGAGGAGGAGCCGCTTCGCAAGGGCGGAAAACTGTTCGAGGGCGTGCCCAATCTGATCCTGACGCCGCATATCGCCGGGAACACGGTCGAGTCGAACGGCCGCGTCTCCGGCCTCGTCGCCGAGCGGGTGATGGCGGCGCTGGAGGGCCGGGCATGAAGATGTCTCTCGCGGATGCGGAAGCCCGGCTGACCGAACGCTTTGCGAGCGCAGGAGCGTCTCCTGCCAACGCCGCCTCCGTCGCCTGGGCGCTGGTCATGGCCGAAGCCGACGGCCTTAAAGGTCACGGCCTGTCGCGCGTGCCCACATATCTTGCCATGCTCAAGGCCGGCAAGATCGACGGCAGGGCGGTGCCGATCGCGCGCCAGCCGAAACCGGGGGTGCTGGCGATCGATGCGGCGCATGGCTTCGCCTATCCGGCGATCGATCTTGCCGTAATCGAACTCCCGGCGATCGCCCGCGCGCAGGGCGTGGTCGCGGCTCCGATCCGCCGCTCGAACCACTGCGGCGCGGCGGGCCTGCATGTCGAGCGGCTGGCCGAACAGGGACTGGTCGCGCTGCTTTTCGCCAATACGCCGGCCGCGATCGCGCCCTGGGGCGGCGCGAAGCCGGTCTTCGGCACCAATCCGATCGCCTTCGCCGCTCCGCTCGCCGGCAGAGAGCCGCTGGTCATCGACATGGCGCTGTCGAAGGTCGCGCGTGGGCCGATCGTCGCCGCCAAGCAGAAGGGCGAGGCGATCCCCGAGGGCTGGGCGCTGGACGCAGCCGGCAGGCCCACGACCGATGCGGGCGCAGCGCTCGCGGGCACGATGGTCCCGCTTGGAGACGCCAAGGGCGCGACGCTCGCTTTAATGGTCGAGGTGCTGGCGGCGGCGCTGGTCGGCAGCCATTTCGCCTTCCAGGCCTCGTCCTTCCTCGACGACAAGGGCGGCCCGCCCGACACCGGCCAGCTCATCCTCGCGATCGACCCGGCCAGCATGGGCGGGAACTGGTTCGACGAACGCATGCGGCTCTTGGCCCACGCGATCGAGGATCAGGACGGCACGCGGCTGCCGGGAATGAGGCGGCTGGCGCTGCGGGCGAAGGCGCGGGTGGAAGGGATTGAGGTTGGGGACGACCTGTTTGCCGGCTCCTAGACGAACCTGAACGCATCGACATCGACCAACCCCCTGTCGGTGATCTTGAGGTGCGGGATCACCGGCAGGGTCAGGAAGGCGACCTGCAGGAAGGGCTCGGCCAGCACGACGCCGAGACCCGTGGCGGCATGGCGCAGTTCCTCCAGCGCGAAGCGCACCGCCTCGAAAGGCTGCTCGCTCATCAGCCCCGCGACCGGCAAGGCGAGTTCAGCCACCACGATGCCGTCCTGCGCCACGGCGAAGCCGCCACCGGTCGCGATCAGCCGGTTGGCGGCAGCCGCCATCGAGGCCTCGTCGATCCCGACGACGCAGAGATTATGGCTGTCATGACCGACCGAGGAGGCGATCGCGCCGCGCTGCATGCCGAAGCCGTGGACGAACCCGGACGCGATGCCGCCATTCTTGCCATGCCGCTCGATCACCGTAACCCTGACGGCGTCCTGCGTCAGATCGGGCAGCGCCTGCCCGTCCTGCGAAGGCAGGGTCATCGCCAGCCGCTCGGTGATGATCCGGCCCGGTACGACGCCGATCACGGGCGTCTCGCCCTCAAGGGCCTTGGCGCGAAAATCCTCCAGAGCCAGAGGCCGGCTCCTGACGCTGCCATGGCCGACCGCCGCGACGGCTTTTCGCCCCGTGAACAGCTTCTCCTCGACCAGCCTGCCGCCGGCAAACACCTCCCGCACCGAACAGCTTGCGAGGTCGTCGAGCAGCACGATGTCGGCGCGCTTGCCCGGGCCGATGAAGCCCCGGTCGAACAGCCCGAAATTGCGCGCCGCCGACAACGTCGCGACGCGATAGGTCGCCAGCACATCGGCGCCATGGGCGATGGCGGTGCGGATCATGTAGTCGAGATGGCCTTCCTCTGCGATGTCGAGCGGGTTGCGGTCGTCGGTGCAGAAGGCCAGAAACGGCGCGGCGTCGCGCGTGATGAGTGGGATCAGCGCGTGCAGATCCTTGGAAACCGAGCCCTCGCGGATCAGGATCGCCATGCCTTTCTTGAGCTTTTCGCGCGCCTCGTCCTCCGTCGTCGTCTCATGGTCGGTGCGGATGCCCGCGGCCAGATAGCCGTTGAGGTCCATGCCCCGCACCAGCGGCGCGTGGCCGTCGATATGACGGTGCGAGAAGGCCTCCAGCTTGGCCAGGCAGCCGGGATCGCGGGCCAGCAGGCCCGGAAAGTTCATGAACTCGGCGAGCCCGATCACCTTCGGATGGTTCATGAGCGCAATGAGATCGGCGGCGTCCAGCCGCGCGCCGGCCGTCTCCAGATGTGTCGCGGGCACGCAGCTCGAAAGCTGCACGCGCAGATCCATCCGCATTGCCTCGGCGCAGGCGAGGAAGTAGCGGATGCCCTCGGCGCCCAGCACATTGGCGATCTCGTGCGGGTCGCAGATCGCGGTGGTAACGCCATGGGGCAGCACGCAGCGCTCGAATTCGAGCGGCGTCACCAGTGAAGATTCGACATGGAGATGGGTGTCGATGAAGCCCGGCACGGCGATCAGCCCGGAGGCGTCGAACTCGGCCTTGCCTTCGTAGCCGCCATGAGTGCCGACGATGGTGTCGCCGCAGAGCGCGATGTCGGTCTCCGTCAGTTCGCCGGTCACGAGGTCGAACAGCCTCGCGCCCCGGATCACGAGATCGGCCGGCTCGTCGCCGCGCCCCTGCGCGATCCGGCGGGCGAGGGTGGCGGCTGTGGCGCGGGGCGCGTCGGTCATGGCTGATTCCGGGGCTTTCACTGCGCGGAAGCCTGCACGCGCGCCCGGCGGTTGTCGACTTCGCCGATCACGCAGGAGCCCGCTTCTTGCGAGTGCGCCATGCGGCGCTTATAGCCCTGACGAAGCCGCGCATCGCGCTGCGGCCATTCCAGGAGCCCGCCATGTCGGTCGATCTCGCCACCGTCAAACGCGTCGCGCATCTGGCGCGCATCGCCGTGCCGGAGGCCGACCTGCCAAAACTGCAGGGCGAGCTGAACGCCATCCTCGGCTTCGTCGAGCAGTTGAACGAGGTCGATGTCGCAGGCGTCGAGCCGATGACCTCGGTCACGCCGATGGCAATGAAGCAGCGCGAGGATGTCGTGACCGATGGCGGGATCGCCAACATGATCGTCGCCAATGCGCCGGCCTCGGACGACAATTATTTCATGGTGCCTAAAGTCATTGAATAACCACCGCCGTCATTGCGAGCGCAGCGAAGCAATCCAGCGTCGCGCTCTACCCCTCCTGGATTGCTTCACTGCGTTCGCAATGACGGGTGATGGCTTGACTGCCCAGACAACCACCGGATTCCCAACGTGACCGACCTGACCAGCCTGACGCTGACCGAAGCCCGCGACGGCCTGAAGGCAAAGTCCTTCTCGGCCACCGAACTGACCAAGGCCCATATCGCCGCCGTCGAAAAGGCGCGCGCGCTCAACGTCTATGTGCTGGAAACGCCCGAGCATGCGCTGAAGCAGGCGGCGGGCTCCGATGCAAAACTGGCGAAAGGCGAGGGCGGCCCGCTCGAAGGCCTGCCGCTTGGCATCAAGGATCTTTTTGCAACGCAGGGCGTGCGCACCACGGCGTGCTCGAAGATTCTCGGCAACTTCATCCCGCCTTACGAATCGACCGTCTCTAGCCAGCTCTGGCTCGACGGCGCGGTGATGCTCGGCAAGCTCAACAATGACGAATTCGCCATGGGCTCGTCGAATGAGACCTCGGCCTTCGGCAACGTCGTCAATCCGTGGCGCAGGGCGGGCTCCAATGTCGGAGCAGGGGACTCAGGCGCAGTCGAGGGGGCGCATCTCGTGCCGGGCGGCTCGTCGGGCGGTTCGGCTTCGGCCGTCGCCGCCGGTCTGTGCCTTGCCGCGACCGCGACCGACACCGGCGGCTCGATCCGCCAGCCCGCCGCCTTCACCGGCACGGTCGGCATCAAGCCGACCTATGGCCGCTGCTCGCGCTGGGGCATCGTCGCCTTCGCCTCCTCGCTCGATCAGGCCGGGCCGATCGGCAAGACCGTGCGCGACTGCGCCGTGATGCTGCGCTCCATGGCGGGCCATGATCCCAAGGACACGACCTCGGCTGATCTGCCCGTGCCGGATTACGAGAAGGCCGTCGGTCGCTCGGTGAAGGGCATGAAGATCGGCATCCCGAAGGAGTACCGTCTCGATGGCATGTCGCCCGAGATCGAGGCGCTCTGGCAGAAGGGCATCGCCTGGCTGAAGGCCGCCGGCGCGGAGATCGTCGAGATCTCGCTGCCGCATACGAAATACGCGCTGCCGGCCTATTACATCGTCGCGCCGGCGGAGGCCTCGTCCAACCTCGCCCGCTATGACGGCGTGCGCTACGGCCTGCGCGAGGGCGGTCGCGATATCGTCGACATGTATGAGAAGACCCGCGCCGAGGGTTTCGGCCCGGAAGTGAAGCGCCGCATCATGATCGGCACCTATGTCCTCTCGGCCGGCTATTACGACGCCTATTACCTGCGCGCCCAGAAAGTCCGGACGCTGATCAAGCGCGATTTCGACGAGGCCTATGCGGCGGGCATCGACGCGGTGCTGACGCCGGCGACGCCGTCCGCTGCCTTCGGCATCGGCGAAAAGGGCTCGGCAGATCCGGTCGAGATGTATCTCAACGACATTTTCACGGTGACGGTGAACATGGCCGGCCTGCCGGGCATCGCCGTGCCGGCGGGGCTGGACTCGCAGGGCCTGCCGCTCGGCCTGCAGCTCATCGGAAAACCCTTCGACGAGGAGACGCTGTTTGCGCTCGGCGAGGTCATCGAGCAGGCGGCGGGACGCTTCACGGTCGGGGAGCGATGGTGGGCCTGAGGCTCGTCAAATATCCCGGCCTGCACCGGTGATCCTGAGCCGGGCCATGGCCTATGCCTGCCTGACCTTTCTGGGCTGGGCCTTGATCCTCGTCGCGACGTTGTTGCTCATCCTCGTCGTCGTGCAGCACCTGCGCGCCGACGCAGTCGGGATGCCGCGCGAGCATCTGATCGCTGCCGCCGCGGCGTTGGGGCTCGGCTGGGTTTGCCGGCTGCTGGCGCGGCGCTTCGTCTGACCGGACCTCAGTCTCCGCCGCCCCCGCAGCCGCCGCCATCTCCGCCACTGTCGCTGCCGCCGTCACCGGAACCGCCATCGCCGCGACTGTCCGAACTCATGCCGTCCGTCCCGCCATCATAGGACGAACTCGAAAAATCCCCGCCGCATTGCGAGCCGGCATCGCCATTGCGGCGGAGTTCCGCGCAGTTCGAGTAGTAGCGGTAACCGCCGGGGATGTTCAACTTGACATCGAGCGCAAACAGCAGCGGCAGGCGCGAGGGGTTGCTCGGGTTGATCCCGTCCTCGCGGCAGCAGTGCAGCCAGACGCGGCGCAGGCCGGCATTGTCCTTCTTCCGGCCATCGGCCAACGCAACGGCCGGCGTATGGTGCAGGAAAGAGCCGAAGGCGTTGTCGCAGAACGCCTGATAGGCGCGGGTGTAGAGGATGAACTCGTGCCAGAGGTCGTCGGCGACCTGCGATGGCATGGCCACGTAGCGCTGGCCGCTGTTGAGATAGGCGAGGAAGAACTGGCGCAACCCCTGCGCCACAAGCGCCGTCTCCTTGCGGGTGAAACCGCGGTGCTGCATCGCCAGCTTGTCGAGCAGCCCGGGCGGCCAGGCATAGGTCCGGATGTACTCGGTACGCTTCAGCCGACACCAGGCCGGAACGATCGCAACCCCCGCGATCAGCACGCTGACCAGCGCGATGCCGAGAACGATCGTAAGCCAGCCCGCCATGCAATTGCTCTCCCCCGCGACGGCCTGCCGGCGCGAGGGAGATCAGATCACGAGTGGCTCGGCGATGCATCCCCGTGCGGGGTGGCGTCCGGCTTCTTCTTCCCGCCGAACAGCCCGGCGAGCCAGCGTACCACCACGTAGAACACGGGCGTGAAAATCAGGCCGAAGATCGTCACGCCGATCATGCCGGAGAACACCGCGACGCCGAGCGACTGGCGCATTTCCGCGCCCGCGCCGGTCGCGATCGCCAGCGGCAGCACGCCTAGGATGAAGGCGAGCGAGGTCATCAGGATCGGCCGCAGCCGGGTCCTGGCGGCGGCGATGGCGGCCTCGCGCCGGCTCATGCCTTCCTCCTCCGCCTGCTTGGCGAATTCGACGATCAGGATCGCGTTCTTGGCCGCGAGACCGACCAGCACGACGAGGCCGATGTCGACCAGGACGTTGCGGTCGAGCCCCTGCTGCCCGACGCCGATCATGGCCGCCAGGATACACATCGGCACGATCAGGATGACCGCGAGCGGCAGGAGCCAGCTCTCATAGAGCGCCGCCAGCAGCAGGAAGACGAAGACTACGGCGAGCCCGAAGGCGATCGTCGCCGTGTTGCCCGCAAGCTTTTCCTGCAGGGCGATCTCGGTCCATTCGAAGCCGAAGCCGGCCGGCAGGCGCTCCTGAGTCAGCTTCTCGATCGCGGCGATGCCCTGGCCGGTCGAATAACCGCGCGCCATCGAGAGTTGCACCTCGGCCGCCGGATAGAGGTTGTAGCGCGGCACGCGATAGGCGCCGGTCGTATCCGAGAAGGAGGCGACCGAGCCGATCGGCACCATCTCGCCCTCGGCATTGCGCGTCTTGAGGTTGGCGACGTCGCGGATGTCGAGCCGGAACGGGTTGTCGGCCTGCGCCGTCACCCGGTAGGTCCGGCCCAGAATGTTGAAGTCGTTGATATAAGCCGAGCCCATATAGACAGAGAGCGTCTCGAAGATGCGGGTGATCGGCACGCCGAGCATCTCGGCCTTGGTCCGGTCGATATCGGCGAAGACCTGCGGCGTCTTGGTCGAGAACAAGGTGAAGGGCTGCTGGATGCCGGGGATCTGCGCCGCCGAGCCGGCGACGATCCAGGTTGCGCCTTCCAGCGCCGCGAGCCCGCGCCCGCCGCGATCCTGCACATAGCCCTTGAGGCCGCCGCCCGTGCCGATGCCGGGCACCGCCGGTGGCTCGATGACGAGCGCGAAGGCCTCGCTGATCGAGAACATCTGCCGGCGCAGATCGGCGATGATGCCCTGGTTGGTCAGGCCTTCCTTGGCGCGCTCCTTGAAGTCCTTGGTGCGCACGAAGACGACGCCGCCATTGGGCGCGATCGTGAAGGTCGCGCCGTCGAGGCCTGCGAAGGCGACGGCGTCGGCGACGCCGGGCCGCGACAGCAGCACGTCCGTCGCCTTGCGGATGACGGCGTCGGTGCGGTCGAGCGAGGCGCCCGGCGGCAACTGGAAGGCGACGATGTAGTAGCCGCGGTCCAGCTGCGGGATCAGGCCCGTCGGCGTCGCGCCGATGCGGTGGACCGCGAGCGCGATCAGCCCGCCATAGATGATCAGCATGATGACGCTGAAACGGATCAGCCGCGAGGTCACCGCGCCATAGCTGCGCGAGAGCCAGTCGAACGCCTTGTTGAAGTATTTGAAGAACCAGCGCAAAGGCGCGCCCAGCGCGGCGAGGAAGCCTTTTGGCGGCTCGTGGCTGTGGGGCTTCAGCAGGATCGCCGACATCGCCGGCGACAGGGTCAGCGAGACGAAGGCAGAGATCGCGGTGGAGGCCGCGATCGTCACCGCGAACTGCTGGTAGAACGCGCCCTGGAGACCCGTGATGAAGGCGGTCGGGATGAAGACCGCGCACAGCACCAGCGCGATCGCGACCAGCGCCCCGCCGACCTCGTCCATGGTCTTGTGAGCGGCTTCCTTGGGCGACATGCCCTGCGCGAGATAGCGCTCGACGTTCTCGACGACCACGATCGCGTCGTCGACGACGATGCCGATGGCGAGCACGAGCGCGAGCAGCGAGATCGTGTTGAAGGAGATGCCGACCGCGCTCATCACCAGGAAGGTGCCGACCAGCGAGACCGGGATCGCCACGATCGGGATGATCGCAGCCCGCCAGGTCTGCAGGAACAGGATCACGACCAGCACCACGAGCGCGACTGCCTCGAGCAGCGTCGTCACCACGGCGTTGACGGATTCGCCGATGAACTCCGTCGGGTTGTAGACGATGCGATACTCGATTCCGCTCGGGAAATCCTTCTTGAGGGTCTCCATCGTGCCGATGATCGAGGCGGCGGTGGACAGCGCGTTGGAGCCCGGCCGCTGGAACACGCCGATCGCGACCGCGTCCTTGTTGTTGAGATAGGCGTTGGTCGTGTAGTCCTGCGAGCCGAGTTCCACGCGGGCGATGTCGCGGATGCGGATGGTGCCGGCCCCGGTGTCCGAGCGGACCACGATGTTGTAGAATTCCTCGACATCGCTCAGCCGGCCGAGCGTGTTGACCGACAGCTGGAACGCGCCGTCCGACTTCGCCGGCGGCTGGTTGATCGCGCCGGCCGCGACCTGCACGTTGGCGGCGCGCAGCGCGGCGACCACGTCGCCGGCCGAGAGTCCGCGTGCGGCGACCTTGGCCGGGTCGAGCCAGATCCGCATCGAGAAATCACGCGCGCCGAAGACCTGCACGTTGCCGACGCCGTCGATGCGGGTCAGCACGTCCTTCACATAGAGCGTCGCGTAGTTGGAAACGTATTGCGCGTCGCGCGTGCCGTCGGGCGACAGCATGTTGACGACCATCATCAGGTCTGGCGAGGCCTTGCGGGTCTGGATGCCGAAGGCGCGGACCTCGCTCGGCAGGCGGGGTTCCGCCGCCGCGACGCGGTTCTGCACCAGCACCTGCGCCTGGTCGACATCGGTGCCGGCCTTGAACACGACGTTGATGGTGACACGTCCGTCACCCGTCGATTGCGAGGTGATGTAGAGCATGTCGTCGACGCCGTTCACCTCCTGCTCGATCGGGGTCGCGACGGTCTGCGCCACCACTTCAGCCGAGGCGCCGGGATAGGTCGCGGTGATCGAGACGGTTGGCGGCGCGATCTCGGGATATTCGGCGATGGGCAGCGAGCGCTGGGCGATGGCGCCGGCGATCGTCAGCAGCACCGAAAGGACGGTGGCGAAGATCGGCCGGTCGATGAAGAAGTGCGCGAAACGGAACATAGGATTCGATCCTGGCCTGAAGGCAGGGCGGCCGGCGCGAGGGCCGGCCGGGGAACGGCTTGCGGGTCCGGCGGCGGCTTACTTCGCCGCCGCGACCTTGATCTCGCCGGGCTGCGGCGTCACCGTCGCGCCCGGGCGCACCATCGGGTTGGCCAGGCCGCCGATGATGACCTTGTCCTGCGGAGTCAGGCCGCCCGTGACGACGCGCAGGCCCTCGCTGATCGCGCCGAGCGTGACGGGCTTGGGAACGACCTTGTTGTCGGCGCCGACCGTCAGCACGATCTTGTTGGCCTGGTCGGAGACGATCACGGTGTCGGGCACCAGCAGCGCGTCGGTTTCGCCGGCGAACAGGCGCAGGCGGCCGAAGGTGCCCGGCGTCAGGAACTCGTCCTTGTTGTCGAACACCGCGCGGCCGCGGATCGTGCCCGAGCGGGCGTTCAGCGCGTTGTCGACGAAGTCCATGCGGCCCTGCCGCTTCCACTCGCGCTCGTCGGCGAGGCGCACCTGCGTCGGCGTGGCGTTGTCGCGCGAAGAGGCGC
The DNA here is from genome assembly GCA_001556025.1 of Rhizobiales bacterium CCH3-A5. Taxonomy (GTDB): domain Bacteria; phylum Pseudomonadota; class Alphaproteobacteria; order Rhizobiales; family Beijerinckiaceae; genus Allobosea. The sequence goes on along the minus strand of LSIB01000064.1, from coordinate 85,504 downwards.
GCTGCTTTTCGGCCGCCAGCCGCGAATAGCGCAGATAGTCGGCCTCCGAGGCGTCGAAGGTGAAATAGATCGGGTCGCTGGCGACGATCGTCGTCAGAAGCGTCGCGCCGGACTGGCCGCCGGCGATCAGGTTGCCGGGATCGACCCGGCGGTTCGAGATGCGGCCGGCAAGCGGCGCGCGGACCTGCGTCCACTCCAGATTGAGTTCGGCCGTCTTGAGATTGGCCTCCGCCCCCTGCAGCGAGCCGATGGCGCTGTTGAGGTTGGCGCGGCGCTGGTCGATGTCGCGGGCGGTGATCGTGCGGTTCTGCGTCAGCGCCTCGGCGCGCTCGACCTCGCTCTGCGTCAGCTCGACCTGCGCCTTGGCGCGGGCGACCTCGGCGCGCGCCGCGTCGACCGAGAGCTGGTAGGGCCGCTGGTCGATGGTGAAGAGCAGGTCGCCCTTCTTGACGAGCTGGCCGTCGCGGAAATGCAGCGCGTCGAGAAAGCCGGAGACGCGCGCGCGCACCTCGACCTGTTCGCTGGCCTCGAAGCGGCCGGTGAACTCGTCCCAGTTTGTGACGCGCTTGGCCAGCGGCGCGGAAACCTGCACCGGCGGGGCCGGCGGCGCGCCCTGCGCGAGCGCCGCGGCCGATGTCAAAATGAGCGCGCTCAGCCAAGCGGCGCGGGCCAGACCTTTTGCAAGGCGGTTGGGCATGTCGGAACTCCCGATGACGGGGCCAGCACAACCATGTCGGGTTTCCGGCCTGTGACGCTAGAAGGGATCGGTAGTGACGATTGTCAAGATCCATCACTCAACACAATGACGCAACGGCGGCAATCTAGCATGATTGCGGCCATCGGGTGACAGCAGAGCAACAGCCGCTTGCCGCACACGCGGCGAAATCGTAACCGGTAATCCAGATTTTGCATCCGGAAGAACTCGATGAACGCGCATGTCCGCCCTGCCGACCCGAAGAAACTGCTCAAGGGCGCAACCGGCGATTGGGAGGTCGTGATCGGCCTCGAAATCCACGCCCAGGTCACCTCCAGCGCCAAGCTGTTTTCCGGCGCGGCCACCGCCTTCGGGGCGGAGCCCAACGCCCATGTCAGCCTCGTCGACGCCGCCATGCCCGGCATGCTGCCGGTGATCAACGCCGAATGCGTCCGCCAGGCCGTCCGCACTGGGCTCGGCCTCAATGCGCGGATCAACAACCGCTCGGTCTTCGACCGGAAGAACTATTTCTACCCCGACCTGCCGCAGGGCTATCAGATCAGCCAGTACAAGAGCCCGATCGTCGGCGAGGGCGAGATCGTCGTCGATCTCTCGCCCACCGAGCAGATCACCGTCGGCGTCGAGCGGCTCCATCTGGAGCAGGACGCCGGCAAGTCGATCCACGATCAGCACCCGACCATGTCCTTCGTCGATCTCAACCGCTCGGGCGTGGCGCTGATGGAGATCGTCTCCAAGCCGGACCTGCGCTCGGCCGACGAGGCGCGCGCCTATGTGACGAAGCTGCGCACCATCCTGCGCTATCTCGGCACCTGCGACGGCGACATGGAGAAGGGCAATCTGCGCGCCGACGTGAACGTCTCGGTGCGCAAACCCGGCGCGGAACTGGGCACGCGCTGTGAGATCAAGAACGTCAACTCGATCCGCTTCATCGGCCAGGCGGTCGAGACCGAGGCGCGCCGCCAGATCGGCATTCTGGAGGATGGCGGTGCGATCGAGCAGGAGACGCGGCTCTACGATCCGGCCAAGGGCGAGACCCGCTCGATGCGCTCCAAGGAGGAGGCGCACGACTATCGCTACTTCCCGGACCCCGACCTGCTGCCGCTCGAATTTTCCGATGCCTTCGTCGCGGACCTGAAAGCGCATCTGCCGGAGCTGCCGGACGCCAAGAAGGCGCGCTTTATCGCGGAATACGGGCTCTCGCCCTACGATGCCTCGGTGCTGGTCGCCGAGCGCGAGCAGGCGGATTATTTCGAGGCGGTGGCGAACGGCCGGGACGGCAAGGCCGCCGCCAACTGGGTCATCAACGAGCTCTTCGGTCGCCTGAACAAGGAGGGCAGGGACATCGCGACCTCGCCGGTCTCGGCAGCTCAGCTCGGCGGGCTGATCGATCTGATCGGGGAGGGCGTCATCTCAGGGCGCATCGCCAAGGATCTGTTCGAGATTCTCTGGTCGGAAGGGGGCGATCCGCGCGCCATCGTCGAGGCGCGGGGCATGAAGCAGGTCACCGATACCGGCGCGATCGAGAAGGCGGTGGACGAGCTGATCGCGGCCAACCCCGATAAGGTCGAGCAGGTCAAGGCGAAGCCGACCATGCTCGGCTGGTTCGTCGGACAGGCGATGAAGGCCTCGGGCGGCAAGGCCAACCCGCAGGCGCTGAACGAAATCCTGAAAGCGAAGCTGGGGATCGAGTGATCGGACATGTTGTCATCCCGGACGCAGCGTAGCGGAGATCCGGGATCCATTCCTGAGCCCTTCATGGTGGCGTTCCAGCATGGGTCCCGGGTCAAGCCCGGGATGACGGCGGTGTTTCCTGTGCAGGCTGGACGACTGGAATGACCCCCGACGGTCTCATCATCCGCGACGCCGAGACCGCCGACCTTCCGGCGGTCCGCGCCATGCTGGTCGAGACCTGGCACGCCACCTATGACGGCATTTATGGCTGGCGGCGCGTCGCCGAGATCACAAACGCCTGGCATTCGCTGGAGAACCTGTCTGCGCAGCTCGGCCGGGAGGATGGGGCTTTCCTCGTCGCGCTGATCGGCGCGGAGATCGTCGCCACATCCTCGGCCCGCCCGGAGCCGGATCGCGCCGCGTTGCTCACGAGGCTCTATGTCCTCCCGCAATATCAGGGTGTCGGCATCGGCCGGACCCTGCTGCAGGTCACGCTTGCCTGTTTCCCGCATGCGCCTGTGGCGCGCCTCGAGGTCGAGAGCCAGAACGAGCCGGCGATCGCCTTCTACGAGCGCATGGGCTTTTTCCTGCAGCGTCAGGCGCGGTTCGACGGCCGCGAGGACACGCCCAACACGCTGATGATGGCCAAGCGGCTGTTCTCGGAGTAGAGCCGGCAATGGACGAGATAAGGATCGACCCCGACGAGATCGCCATCCGCCCGGCGCGGCGAGAGGACGTGGCGCGGATCGCCGCGCTGATCCTGCACGGCTCGGCGACGGAACCCATGACGGTGGCGCAGATCGAGGCCGAGGCCGCCCATCCGGACTATCTGCGCGCCTTCGATGAGGTCGAGGCCAGCCCTGCCAACCACCTCTTCGTCGCCGAGCGGGCCGGCCTCGTGCTCGGCACCTATCAGGTCACGCTCATACCCGGCATCGCCGCGCGGGGCCGCAGGCGCGCCAAGCTCGAAAGCGTCCATGTCGCGCCCGAATGCCGGGGGCAGGGCATCGGTGCTCTCATGGTCGCGGCCGCGCTCGCTTTCGCGAAGGCGCATGGTGTCGGGCTGTTCGAGCTGAGCTCCAACAAGAGCCGCATCGCCGCCCACCGCTTCTACCGCAATCTCGGCTTCGAGCAGAGCCATGAGGGTTTCAAGATAACGCTTTGACCGGAGCGCCGTCTCCGACGCTCCGGTCGGTGCTCACTGCCCCTGCGCGGCCAGCCGCTTGCGGCATTCGGTCGAATACTTGATCCAGTTGTAGCCCTTCTTGGTCAGGTCGGGCTTATTGGCGCGCCATTCCGCGCCGCAGGTGCGCAGGCGGTTGTCGTTCTTGAGCTGCGCCTCGGAGCGCGCCCGCTTGGGCTTGGCCGCCTCGGCCGCAGGTGCGGCCGTGCTCGCCGGCGCTGTGCGGGCGGGGGCGGCGGGGCGCTGCTGCAGCGGGTTGGTCTGCGCGGCGGCAGGCAGGGAGAGCGCAAGCGCGGATGCGGCGGCGAGGCTGGCGGCGATCAGGGGAAGGCGCATGGCGGTGATCCTCGAGGAACCGGCGCGGGGCGACGGGCTCAGTCCGCAGGCCGCCCGGCCGATGACGCCAGTCTCGGCTGAACCTGTGGTTGAATTCAAGCGCTCATCGCCCATCACGACATGGCGAGCCCGCGCCTCTCGCGCAGCGCGGCCCTTCCGGGCGCGCGGCCGTGGGCTTAAACCTGCTGGCGGCACTCACCAGCGACAGGACACTGAAAATCATGCCCGCCAGCCAGACAAAGCCGATCGACCTGTATTACTGGCCCACGCCCAATGGCTGGAAGATCACCATCATGCTGGAGGAGTGCGGGCTGCCCTACACCATGGTCCCGGTCAATATCGGCAAGGGCGACCAGTTCAAGCCCGAATTCCTGGCGATCTCGCCCAATAACCGCATGCCGGCGATCGTCGATCCCGAAGGCCCCGACGGCCAGCCGATCTCCGTCTTCGAATCCGGCGCGATCCTGCAATATCTCGGCCGCAAGACAGGACAATTCTATCCGACCGACGAGCGCGCCCGCGTCGCCGTGGATGAGTGGCTGTTCTGGCAGATGGGCGGTTTCGGCCCCATGCTCGGCCAGACGCATCATTTCCGGCTCTATGCGCCGGACCCCATCCCCTATGCGATCGAGCGCTACACCAACGAGTCGAACCGGCTCTACGGCGTGCTCAACAAGCGCCTCGCCGGCCGCGACTACATCTGCGGGGAGTATTCGATCGCCGACATGGCCTGCATCGGCTGGGCACGCGGCTGGGAGCGGCAGGGCCAGGACATCGCGCAGTTCCCGAACGTCGCTCGCTGGCTCGACACGATGAACGCGCGCCCCGCCGTGCAGAAGGGTCTCAAGGTTGCCGAGGAACTGCGCAAGCCGCCCGAGCAGCGCACGCCGGAGGAGCATGCGCTGCTGTTCAACCAGAAGGCGCGGTGAGATCACGACGACATCGGCAACTCTGGCCCTGATATTGCGTAGAGCGTCCTGAATCGGGCCGGCGTCATTCGCGCCGGTCGAGAGGGACGCTGCCATGACATTGACACGCCGCCACATGGTCGCAGGGCTGTTATGCGGTCCGCTCGCCTCAGGCCACGCCGCCGCCCAGACGGCGTCCGGCCCGAGGCTCCTCAAGATGGTCGTGCCGTTTCCAGCCGGCGGCTCGACCGACGTCATCGCCCGCATCATCTGCGAGCGGCTCGCGGCGGTGCGCGGGGTTTCGATCGTGGTCGAGAACAAGCCCGGGGCCGGCGGGCATATCGGCGCCGATCAGGTCATGAAGGCGGCCCCCGACGGCTCCGAAATGCTGCTGGCCTCGGTCGCGATCTCCAGCAACCACCATATCGTGCAGCGCCTGAATTTCGATCCCGCACGCGATCTCTCGACCGTAAGCCTCGTCTCCACAGTGCCCAATGCGCTGCTGGTCAGTCCGAGAGTCAGCGCAACCAATGTCGCCGAGCTGATCGCAATGGCGAAGGCCGCGCCCGGCACGCTGACCTATGGCTCCGCCGGCATCGGCACCTCGGCTCATCTGGCCGGAGCATTGTTCTGTTCGGCGACGGGTATCGTCATGAACCATGTGCCCTATCGCGGCACCGGTCCGGCGCTGAACGACCTCGTCGGCGGCCATCTCGATGTCCTGTTCGACATCCTCACCGCCGCGATCCCGCAGATCCGTTCGGGCGCGGCCAAGGCGCTTGGCGTCACCAGCCTCGTACGCAACCCGCTCTTCCCAGAACTCGCGCCCGTTGCCGAGACCGTTCCCGGCTTCGAGGCCGCAACCTGGAACGCACTGTTTCTGCCGCCGAAGACGCCCGACGCGATCGTAATCGCCCTGGCGCGAGACGTCGCCAGTATCCTGGCCGAGCCCGAGGTCAAGGCCAGGCTGGCGGCGCTCTCGGTACAGACCATTGGCAGCACGCCGGCGCAAGGCGTGGAGTTCCTGCGGATGGAATCCGAGAAATGGGGCAGGCTCGTGCGCTCGGCCGGGATCAAGGCCGACTGAGCGCCAGGCTCAGTTCGCGCGCGCCCACTTCACCGAGCGGCAGACCAACCCGCCGAGCACGCAGCCCGAGGTGGTCAGGCTGTCGCCCGAGAGCGTCATCGTGCCGGAATAGGTTTTGCCGTCTTCGGGATTGAAGGCGCTGCCCTTCCACTTGCCGGCGCCGTCCGGCTTCATGTCGTAGAAGATTCGCTGCCCGACCTTGGCCGGGCCGGTCGTATCCTTGAGCCACGCCAGCGTGCCGCACATCGCATCGCCGCATTTGGCGAAGCGCACGCGCGAGGCGCCGGTGTCGCGCAGCCAGGTTCCCGTGACATCCTGCGCGGCGGCGGGCGCGACGGCGCCGGCGGCGGCAAGCCCGAGCGCGACAAACGCGCCCTTCACGAGCGTCGATCGAACAGGCATCGAAATCCTCCCATCGTTGAAGACCACGCTATGCTGCATGGTTTTGATATGAATCATATCCGAGATCGCCCGCCTGACAAGCTGCCGCAGCGGCAGTGATGAACCGGGACTGCTGCGTCGCAAGGTGAATGCGCCGTCAACGGCGCGCTCGTGGCATCGCACGGATCACATTGAAATATCGTCGTTATTCGCGATCCAAGCCTGAATCTTTCGTTGATTTAACGGATCGATTACGTCTCGTTGAGCTTCGATTCATCGCAATTTTTAGCGTCGCCTTTAAGGGCGGGGGCCAAATCTCATCCTCATAAGCCGGGGCCTTGGACGGGTGGCCGGCACAACAAGACAAGAGGGTGGTTTGTCATGGCACGCATGGAAATGAGCGCGATCCCGGCTTCGCTGACGGTTCCCGGCGAAACCTCCGCCGAGGCCTATTACCAGCTCGGGCTGATGTATGCGGCGGGTCGCACCGCGTCGGTCGATCTGGTCGCGGCACAGACCTGGTTCAACGTGGCTATGGCCCGTGGCTGCCGGCAGGCCGCCGCCCATCGTCAGGAACTGGCGCTGGAGATGACCGCCGAGCAGCTCGCCCGGGCGCTCCGCGAGGCCCGCGCCTTCCTGACCCGCCACTGAGCGGGCAGGCTTCGGTCCTTGTGGGGGCCTAGCCTTGTGGGGCGGGGAGGCGGCTGCTATGAGCGCGCCGAAATCCCCGCATAATTCCTCAAGGATCGACCGATGGCCCTCCAGCGCACCTTCTCCATTCTCAAGCCCGACGCGACCAGGCGTAATCTCACCGGCGCGGTCAACGCGGTCATCGAGAAGGCCGGCCTGCGGATCGTCGCGCAGAAGCGCATCCTGATGACGAAGGCCCAGGCCGAGACGTTTTACGCGGTCCATTCGGCTCGTCCGTTCTTCGGCGAGCTCGTCGAGTTCATGACCTCGGGCCCCGTCGTGGTGCAGGTGCTCGAGGGCGACAACGCCATCGCCGCCTATCGCGACGTGATGGGCGCGACCAACCCCGCGAACGCCGCCGAGGGCACGATCCGCAAGCTCTTCGCCGAATCCGTTGGCGAAAACACTGTCCATGGCTCGGATGCCCCCGAGACAGCCGCCATCGAGATCGCGCAGTTCTTCGCCGGCAATGAAATCGTCGGCTGATACGACGCGCTGCGTCATTCAGTGAATGAGAAGGGCGGGCCGCGAGACCCGCCTTTTTCATATGTGCTCGTGCAGGCACTGCCCGTGATCGGCGAGCGATTCGATCACCCGGCAATCGGCGATCCGGCCATGGCTGCATTCGCCGATCATTCGCTGCAATTCGCTGCGCAGCGACTGCAATTGCGCGATGCGACGCTCGACCTCGGCGAGATGACGATGGGCGATGCTGTCGGCCCGGTCGCACGAGGCCTGGGGCTGCGCCGTCATCGCCAGCAATTCGCGGATGTCGTCGACCGAGAAACCGAGATCGCGCGCATGGCGGATGAAGCGCAGGCGCTGAAGATGCGGCTCGCCATAGCTGCGCCGGTTGCTCTGGGTCCGCAACGGCGCGGGCAGCAAGCCGATCTGCTCGTAGAAGCGGATCGTCGGCACTTTGACGCCGGTCGCCTCCGACAGCGCCCCGATCGGAATCGCATCCATCGCGAAATCTCCGCTTGATCCTCTAGTCGCTAGAGCATGTAGCGTGCAGGCCTTCCCGACGAAAGGCCTTGAGATGACCGGCTGCGCACATTCACACCATGACCACTCGCGACACGACCACGCGCATGCGCCGGTCCATACAAAGCCCGCTCCTGCCGAGGCCTGCGGCTGCTCGGGCAACCCAATCTTCGACGGCGTCGATCCGCGCTACAAGCGCATCCTCTGGGCGGTGATCGCGCTCAACGCCGTGATGTTCCTGGTCGAGATCGTCTCGGGCCATCTCGCCCGCTCGCAGGCGCTGCAGGCCGACGCGCTCGATTTCCTCGGCGATACGCTGACCTATGGCCTGAGCCTCGCCGTGATCGGAGCCTCGCTGCGCACCCGCTCGCTGGCGGCGATGGCGAAGGGGTCGTCGCTCTTCGTGATGGGACTTTGGGTGCTGGGCTCGACCGGCTATCAGCTCCTCGGGCCGGGCCTGCCGCGCGCCGAGGTGATGGGCGTGGTCGGCTTCCTTGCGCTCGCGGCAAATCTCGCCAGCGTGCTGCTCCTGGCGCGCTACAAGGACGGCGACGCCAATGTCCGCTCGGTCTGGCTCTGCTCGCGCAACGACGCGATCGGCAATGTCGTCGTGATGCTGGCGGCCGTCGGCGTCTGGGGCACCAGCACGGCCTGGCCCGACCTTGCGGTCGCTGCGATCATGGCCGGCCTGTTCCTGCATTCGGCGACGCTGATCCTGCGCCAGAGCTGGACGGAATACCGCACGGGTCAGGATCTCGGCGCGCTGGCGAGCCATGGGCATGATCACGCCCATGGCCACGGTCACTGACGGGTCAGAAGCCGAGGTCGAAGGCGTAGCTGGCCGAGATGCCGAGCGTCACCGAATCGCGCGAGCCGAAGGTCCGGACGATCGGGGCTTTCGCCGCGTCTCCGACGAGGTGCTTGTATTCGACATAGGCCGTGGTCGAGAGCTTCTCGCTCCAGTGATAAGTCACCTGCGCGATTGCACCGACCGAGTGGACGCCGGCATTGTAGCGCTGCAGCAGGCCGCCCATGCCGGCGAGGCCGGGGTTGGGCCCGAAATAGGTGCGGATATAGTCGGCCCCGACGACGCTCATGCGCGGCCCTGCGCCGACGGTCCACGCCTGTCCGATCTTGGTGAAGGCGTCGAGCTTGAAGTCGGCGACGAGCGCGTCATGGGTGACGAAACCGCGCCGCAGATCGGCGCGCGCCCTGAGCCAGGAAGCCGGATAGAACTCGACGAAGCCGCCGGCCTCGACACCGAACTTGGTGTTGGGCACCCCGACCAGCGCCGGATTGACGCTGGCCTTGCGCTCCCAGAGCAGGTTTCCGGAGAAGCCGGCCCGCCAGGCCGTGCCGGAGAAGAAGCCGATCGAGAGCGCGTCGTCCTCGGCAGACCACCAGGTGCTCTTGATGCCCTTTCCGAGCGAGATGATCGGGCGCGGCCGGAAGACATAGTCGTTCGAGCCGGCATAGTCGGGCTGGTAGCGCAGGCCTGCGCCCAATGTCAGATGCCAGTTCTGCGCCGAGGCCGGCGAGGTGAGTTGGGTGTAGTCGCGCGACTGGGCGAGCGCCCGGTCCGGCGACGACAGCACGAGCCCGGCCATGAGGCCAAGAAACAACGCAACGCAACGCATAGGCAGACAAACTCCGGATACGCTGGCCGCGCCTTGCGACGTGGCCGATCCCGGCAATCTGAAGCGTTAGCGTTAACCCCCGGTTGACGCGCGCGGGATTGACCGCTGCGCCGCAGCACGGCACGACTGAATGCCTGAGGATCTCCCATGACCGAACTGCCGCGCGTCGCGCATCTGCCTTCCGTCTGCCCGCATGACTGCCCCTCGGCCTGCTCGCTCGAGGTCGAGGTCATCGACGGCCGCAGCATCGGCCGGGTGCGTGGCTCCAAGCGCCAGAGCTACACCGACGGCGTGATCTGCGCGAAGGTTGCGCGCTATGCCGAGCGCATCCACCATCCCGACCGGCTGATGCACCCGCTGCGGCGGACGGGTCCAAAAGGTTCGGGACAATTCGAGCGCGTCACTTGGGACGAGGCGCTGGACGAGATCGTCAAACGCTTCCTGGCGATCGAGGCCGAGTACGGCGCGGAGGCCGTCTGGCCCTATTACTACGCCGGCACGATGGGGCTCGTCATGCGCGACGGCATCAACCGCCTGCGCCACGCGAAGAAATACTCGGGCCAGTATTCGACGATCTGCACCACGATGGCCTGGACCGGCTTCATCGCCGGCACGGGTCGGCTCGCTGGCCCGGACCCGCGCGAGATGGCCAAGTCCGACTGCGTCGTGATCTGGGGCACGAACGCCGTGCATACGCAGGTCAATGTGATGCACCACGCGATCAAGGCCCGGAAGACGCGCGGGGCGAAAATCGTCGCGATAGACATCTACCGCAACGCGACCCTCGACCAGGCGGACCTCGCTCTGGTGCTGCGGCCGGGCACCGATGCCGCGCTCGCCTGCGGCGTGATGCACATCCTCTTCCGCGACGGCCATGCCGACCGCGAGTATCTGGCGACGCATACCGACGCGCCGGGCGAACTGGAAGAACACCTGAAAACCCGCACGCCGGAATGGGCGGCGTCGATCACGGGACTGACCGTCGCCGAGATCGAGGAGTTCGCCGCGCTCGTCGGCACGCGCAAGAAGAGCTTCTTCCGCCTCGGCTACGGCTTCGCGCGCCAGCGCAACGGCTCGGTCTCGATGCATGCGGCGCTGTGCGTGCCGACCGTGACGGGGGCCTGGAAACACGAGGGCGGCGGCGCGTTCCATTCGAACAGCGGCATCTACAAATGGCGCAAAAGCCTGATCGAGGGGCTCGACGTCGTCGACCAGTCGGTGCGCCAGCTCGACCAGTCGCAGATCGGCCGCGTGCTGACCGGGGATGCGGAGGCCCTACGTCATAAGGGCCCGGTCAAGGCGCTGTTCATCCAGAACACCAACCCGGTTTCGGTCGCGCCCGAGCAGGAACTGGTCAAGCAGGGTTTCGCCCGCGACGACCTGTTCACCGTCGTCCATGAGCAGTTCATGACCGAGACCGCCGCGATGGCCGACATCGTGCTGCCGGCGACGCAATTCATGGAGCATGACGACCTCTATCAGGGCGGCGGCCACCAGCACATCATGTGGGGCGGCAAGCTGGTCGATGCGCCGGGCGAATGCCGCTCGAACCACGACGTCATCTGCGCGCTCGCCGACCGGCTTGGAGCCGAGCATCGCGGCTTCGCCATGACCTCGCGCGAGATTGTCGACTGGACCCTGCGCGAAAGCGGGCGCGGCACCCTCGACGAGTTGATCGCCAATGATTTCCACGACGTGCAGCCGGATTATCGCACGGCGCATTATCTCGACGGCTTCGGCTATCGCGACAAAAAGTTCCGCTTCAAGCCGGACTGGCCGAAGGTGCCCAGCGCCAATGAGGGGCCGATGGGACCTTGGGCGGAGATGCCGACGCTGCCCGACTACTGGGACGTGCTGGAGAACGCCGACGAGGCTCATCCCTTCAGGCTTGCGACGAGCCCGGCCCGCAGCTTCCTGAACTCGACCTTCACCGAGACGCCGGGCTCGGTGAAGAAGGAAGGCCAGCCGACGCTGATGCTGCATCCCGACGACGCTGCCCGCCTTGGCGTCGTGGCCGGGCAGGAGGTCGTTATCGGCAACCGGCGCGGCAGCGTGCATCTCCATGCCGTGCTGTTCGAGGGCGTGGTGCGTGGCGTCGTCATCGCCGAATCGATCTGGCCCAATTCCGCCCATCGGCATGGCCGCGGCATCAACACGATCACGGGCGCGGATGCGGTCGCGCCTTTTGGGGGTGCGGCCTTCCACGACAACAAGGTCTGGATCAGGGCGGCCTGAGACGTAACGCCGCTTGACCTTTGGGTGCCGCTGTGGACCATCCGCGCGGCGGCGGAGCGGGCCTGAATCGGGCCTGCCGGACATGATCTCGAAGGATCGGCGGACACATGACGATGCGGCGGATGGGAGCGGCTGTTGCGGCCGCGGGTATTTCTTTGGCGATGGCGGTCGCGGCGCATGCCGCCAGCGGCACATCGGCCTTGCCGCCGCCGGACCCGACGGCCAAGAATCTGACGCCCTATATGATCCAGCTGCGCGCCTTCGACGCCTGCCTGGTGACGCAGTCGCGCCTGATGGGCACGACGCGGGAAGCGGTGCATTCGCCGTGCAGCTGCTATGCCAAGGGCACTGTCAAGGCGATGACCAGGGACGAGCTGCAGGCCTTCCGCGACACCGGCTATTTCAACGACTCGGCGCGCGCCAAGGGCCTCGAGTTCATCGACCAGTGCAAGCTCAAGCGGCCAGTCTGAGCGGACGTCCAAGCGCTGTCCCAGCCGTTCCGCCTGCCGGCTGATCTGCTTCCGTTCTCCTGACACGCTGCTGACATGTTTCGTCAGTAGCCTGTGACAGGGTGTCGCGAGACATCAGGGACCGGCAGGACCGACCATGCAGCGCGCCGAACGATTGCTCGATCTGATCCAGGGCCTGCGCCGCCGCCGGCGGCCGGTCACGGCCGACACGCTCGCCGCCGAGCTCGATGTTTCGGTGCGCACGGTCTATCGCGACATCGCCGCGCTGGCCCGTCAGGGCGTTCCTGTCAGGGGCGAGGCCGGCATCGGCTATGTGCTGGATGCGGGCTTCGACATGCCGCCGCTGATGCTCTCGCCCGACGAGATCGAGGCCGTGCTGGTCGGCATGCGCTGGCTCACCGAGCGCGCCGATCCCGTGCTGGCGCGGGCTGCCGAGGACGTGGTCAGCAAGGTCGCGGCCGTGCTCCCCGTCCATCTCAAGCCGATACTGCTCGACGGCGCGCTGTTTGCGCCGGTCTATGGCCGCGACCTGCCGGCCGACCAGGTGGATGTCGCGGCGGTGCGCGCCGCGATCCGCCTCGGCCGCAAGCTCGATGTGGGCTATCGCGACGAGGCCGGGCAGGCGACGCGCCGGATGATCTGGCCGATCGGCATGACCTTCTACGACCGCGTCCGCATCGTCATCGCCTGGTGCGAATTGCGGCAGGCCTTCCGCCATTTCCGCACCGACCGCATCACCGATCTCGTGGCGCGCGACGAGCGCTATCCGGCGCGCCGGGCCGATCTGTTCCGGCGCTGGCAGCGCGAGGAAGAGGTGCGCGCCGCCAATGCGACCTGCGAACTGCCTCAGGAGCGTCGCAGCGCGCCATCGACCAGCACGGCCCGCCCGGAAGCGACCTCGGCCAGCGCCTGCGGATAGAGCACGAGTTCCTGCGCCAGCACGCGTGCCGCGAGGCTGTCCTCGTCATCTCCGGGCAGGACAGGCACGCGCGCCTGGGCGATCACCGGCCCGGCGTCGAGTTCGGGCACGACGAAATGCACGCTGCAGCCATGCTCCGCGACGCCGGCCTCCAGGGCCTGTCGGTGCGTATGCGTGCCCTTGAACAGCGGCAGGAGGGACGGGTGGATGTTGATCATCCGGCCTTCCCAACGCCGCACGAACCAGGGCGTCATGATCCGCATGAAGCCGGCGAGCGCGATCAGCTCGATCTGGTTGATGCGCAGCACTTCGTCCATGACGCGCTCGAAGGCCTCGCGATCCTTGTGGAAGGCGCGGTGATCGACGACGGCCGTGGGAATGCCAAGCTCCACAGCGCGCGCGAGCCCTCCGGCTTCGGGCCGGTTCGACAGGACGAGCCCGATCTCGGCGGGGAAATCCCGAGCCTGCGCGGCCTGCGCCAGCGCCACCATGTTGGAGCCGCGCCCGGAGATCAGGACGCCGGTGCGCCTGCGGGGCGCGCTCACAGCGCGAGCTTGCCGCGATAGGAGACCGGCTCCTCCCCATCGCTCACAGGCACGATTTCGCCCAGTCTGACCGGCGCCTCGCCGGCGGCCTGTAGCGCTGCCTCGACCTCATCGGCCTTGGCCGCATCGGCCGCCACGATCATGCCGATGCCGCAGTTGAAGGTGCGCAGCATCTCGCGCTCGGCGACGCCGCCGACGCCGGCGAGCCAGCCGAAGACGGGCGGCACCGGGATGGCGGCAAGGTCGAGCGCGACGCCTAAGCCCTCGGGCAGCACGCGCGGGATGTTGTCGGGAAAGCCGCCGCCGGTGATATGCGCCAGCGCCTTGATGCCGTCGGTGTGTTTCAGCGCCTGAAGCAGCGGCTTCACATAGATTCGGGTCGGGATCAGCAACGCCTCGGCGAGGCTCATGCCGGGCGAGAAGGGGGCGGGGGCGTCCCATGCTAGGCCGCTCAGCGCCACGATGCGCCGCACCAGCGAGTAGCCGTTGGAATGCACGCCCGAGGAGGGCAGGCCGAAGACGACGTCGCCGGGCGCGAGGTCGGCACGCGGCAGCAGTGTGCCGCGCTCGGCCGCGCCGACGGCAAAGCCCGCGAGATCATAGTCCTTCTCGGCATACAGCCCCGGCATCTCGGCCGTCTCGCCGCCGATCAGGGCGCAGCCGGCCTGGCGGCAGCCATCGGCGATGCCGCGCACGATCTCGACGCCGACATTGGGGTCGAGCTTGCCGGTGGCGTAGTAGTCGAGGAAGAGCAGCGGCTCCGCGCCCTGCACGATCAGATCGTTGACGCACATCGCCACGAGATCGATGCCGATGGTTGAGTGCAGGCCGCTCTCGATCGCGATCTTGACCTTGGTGCCGACGCCGTCATTGGCCGCGACAAGGATCGGGTCTGAGAAGCCGGCCGCCTTGAGATCGAACAATCCGCCGAAGCCGCCGATCTCTGCGTCGGCGCCCGGTCGCCGCGTCGCGCGCACCAGCGGCTTGATCTGGTCGACCATGGCGTTGCCGGCGTCGATGTCGACGCCCGCCTGGGCGTAGGTCAGTCCGTTCTGGCCCGGCTTGGTCATGGTGCCTGCTTTCGCTCGAAGTCAGGCGAGCGATAGGCAACCGGGCCGGCCCTTGCAAGCCGGCAGGGCGCTTTCCGAGCTGCGCTCCACCGCTTCGGGCTAGCGACTCCGTCGCGTTTGCGCGAAGCTCGCGCCATGACGCTTCCGAACCTCATCACCATCGGCCGGCTGATCCTGGTGCCGCTGGTGATCGTCATGATCGTCAACCAGCGCTGGCAGGCGGCGTTCGTGCTGTTCGTCGCGGCCGGCGTCTCGGACGCCATCGACGGCTTCATCGCGAAGCGCTTCGACATGGCGAGCGAACTGGGGGCCTATCTCGACCCGGTCGCCGACAAGGCGCTGATCGTCTCGATCTATGTCACGCTGGCGGTGATCGGCGTCATCCCGGTCTGGCTCGTCATCCTGGTAGTGGCGCGCGATCTGATGATCGTCTCGGCGGTGATCCTGTCCTGGGTGATGGAGAGGCCGGTGGTGATCGCGCCCATCGTCGTCAGCAAGCTCAACACGGCCGCGCAACTCGCCTTCGCTGCGCTCGTGCTCGGTACGCAGGCCTTCGGCGTCGATGCGGGGCAGGCCATGCAGCTCGGGCAGTTGCTGGTGGCGCTGTTGACGGTCGGCTCGATGACCGCCTATCTCGCCTTCTGGCTGCGGCATATGGCGGCGTGACGCCGGCGCTCGGGCCGGGCGGGCTGATTTTCTCGCGCTGCGGCTTGGAACCTCCTTCGGTTCCACCCATTTCTGCACTGCACATAAATGACGGCGCGAGAGGCCTGATCGATGACTTTGCAACGTCAAATCGGCTTCTGGCTCGGCTCGCTGGTCGTCTTCGTGCTGCTGCTCGTGCTGCTGCGCGACGTGCTCCTGCCCTTCATCGCGGCGCTGGCGCTGGCTTATCTGCTCGATCCGCTGGCCGACAGGCTGGAGCGCATGGGGCTAGGCCGCCTGACCGCGACGATCGTGATCCTGTGCCTGTTTCTCCTGGTCATCGCGCTCGCTTTCATCCTGCTCGCGCCTCTGCTCGGGCAGCAGCTGGTGGGCCTCGTCGAGCGGCTGCCGACCTTGGCGGCCCGCCTGCAGACGCTGGTGCTGGAGCAGGGCGCGCCGCTGCTGGAGCGGCTCGGCGGCAGCAAGCTCGCCGAGGATGCGCAGAGTTCACTCGGCAATCTGGTCGGCGAGGGCACCAAATGGGCCGGCAGCGTGCTGGCCTCGCTCTGGACCGGGGGGACGGCGGTCATCGGCGTGTTCTCGCTGTTCATCCTGACCCCGGTGATCGCCTTCTATCTGCTGGTCGACTGGGACCGGATGTGCGCCACTGTCGATGGCTGGCTCCCGCTCGACCATCGCGACACGATCCGCCAATTGCTGCATGAGATGGATGTCGCCATCGCCGGCTTCCTGCGCGGGCAGGCGCTCGTCTGCCTGCTGCTCGGCATCTTCTATGCCGTGGGCCTGAGCCTGCTCGGCGTTAATTTCGGCGCGCTGATCGGCATCATAAGCGGCGTCTTGTCGTTCATCCCCTTCGTCGGCTCGCTGATCGGCCTCGTTCTGTCGGTCGGCGTCGCGCTGGTGCAGTTCTGGCCGGACTGGACGCTGCCTCTGGCGACGCTTGCCGTCTTTGCCGCCGGCCAGTTCCTCGAGGGCAACATCTTCCAGCCGAAATTCGTCGGCGACTCGATCGGCGTGCATCCGGTCTGGTTGATGTTCGCGCTGCTCGCCTTCGGCTCGCTGTTCGGCTTCGTCGGCCTGCTGATGGCGGTGCCGCTGGCGGCGGTCGTCGGCGTGCTGTGTCGCTTCGCCCTAAAACAATACATGGCGAGCCATTTCTACCATGGTGGCGACAGGATGAAGGCGGCCATCGTCAAGGCGCGCATCGAATCCGATAGCTGATCTTCATGCCGGACCTTCCCGCTCGCCCCCGCCAGCTTGCCTTCGACCTGCCGGTCGACAGCCGCCATGGCGTCGAGGATTTTTTGATCGGCCCGTCCAACGAGGCGGCCTACAACCTGATCGAGGCCTGGCCGTCCTGGCCCGACGCCTGGCTCAGGCTCGTCGGCGCGGAGGGCGCGGGCAAGACCCATCTCGCCGCGATCTGGGCCAGGCGCGCGCATGCCTGGGTCGTGCCGGTCGAGGCCGTGACGGATGACAGCGTGCCGCATCTGGTCTCCAACGGCGCGCTCGTGGTCGAGGATTGCGATCGCGGCCCGCGCCACGAGGCGGCGCTGTTCCACCTGATGAATGCGCTGAAAGCCCGCGATGGCGCGCTGCTGCTGACCGCGCGCGCCGCGCCCGACCAGTGGGGCGTCAAGGTGCCCGACCTGCTCTCGCGCCTGCGGCTGGCTCCGCACGCCATCATCGCGCCGCCGGACGACGCGCTGCTGCGCGCCGTGCTGGTCAAGCTCTTCATCGACCGGCAGCTCATCGTCGATGCCGGCATCGTCGAGATGCTGGCGCTCAGGATGGAGCGTTCTTTTGCCGCAGCACGGGCCCTGGTCGATGCGCTCGACCGGCTCTCGCTCGAACGCGGCCGCCGCGTCACCCGCGTGCTGGCGGCCGAGGCGTTGGCCGGCCAGATCTCCGCCGGCTGATCAGGCGCGGTTCGTCCCACCTGCTTCCGGCACGACCAGGCGTGCATGCATCGCCTCGATCAGCAGGTCATGGGCGCGCGCCGCGATCGCGTCCAGGGAAGGCGTCCGCACGAACATGGCGGCAGCCTTCTCCGTCAGCTCCTCGCGGCTCGGCAGCACCGGCATGTGCCACTGAGCCATCGCCTCCTGCGCCTGGAGCTGCATCTGGCTCAGCCGGTCGCTGGCGCGGTGCTGCAATTGCGCCAGCGCCTCGCGCAGCTCCGCCAGCGTCATCGTCGGCAGGTGCATGTCGGAGAGCGCCGGCGTCGCCGCATAGGCCTCGCGGAACGCCGTCAGCGCGCGGTCGAGCGGCACGGACGCCGCCAGCCGCTCGGCCGAGCGCTCGATCACGCGCGGCGGCAGCGCCTGCGAGCGCTCGACGATCGCCTGCGGCGGGGCCTTCAGGTCCCAGAACAGCCCGAGCTTCGAGAGGCCGGCGATGATGTAGTAGGTCGGGTCCCACTGCCACCAGCGAAAACTCTGCCGGACGCTGTACGGGTAGGCATGATGGTTGTTGTGCCAGCCTTCGCCCATGGTGATGACGGCGAGCCACCAGTTGTTGCGGCTCTCGTCGCCGGTCACATAGTCCTTGTCGCCATGCACATGGGCGAGCGAGTTGATGCAGAACGTGCCGTGATAGACGGCCACCGTCGACCAGAAGAAGCCGACGAAAAGCCCCGCCCAACCGTCGATCGCAAAGCAGACGAGCGCCAGCAGGATGGCGGGCGCCAGCTCGAAGCGATGCAGCAGCCGCAGTTCGGGGAATTTCGTCAGGTCGCTGATGGTGTCTGAATCGAAACGGTGATGCTGCTTCGAAAAGATCCAGCCCAGATGCGAATACATGAAACCCGTATGCACCGGCGAATGCACGTCGAGTTCGGTGTCGGCGTGGCGGTGGTGGTGCCGGTGCTTGGAGGCCCACCAGAGCACGCTCTTCTGCGCCGTCGATTGCGCCAGCATGGCCAGCACGAACTGCATGACGCGGCTGGTCTTGTAGGTCCGGTGCGAGAAATAGCGGTGATAGCCGCCAGTCACGGCGAACATCCGCAGCCAGTAGAGGCCAAAGGCCAGCCAGAGCGACGTGGCGGTCACGCCGCTCCAGAGCGCCCCGAAGCAGGCGAGATGGGCGAGCACGAAGGGAACGGCGGAAGGGTAGACGATGTCGCCATCGTCGAGGGAGGTCGCGCTGCCGGTCAAGAAAACCTCGGTGAATTCGATCAGAAATCGGGGTGGCTTCAACGAGTCGAAGCTGGATCGTTCATATATGCACGAAACAGGAGGGAACCGGATCGCGCAAGGGGGCGGATCGCCTCAGCCGCGACCGCGCCGGATCATGACGCAAAAACCTGCGCGCGTCATCGAACCGTCACGCTAGGATGGCTTCAACGAGCCTCAAGGAGACCAGCGTGGCCAAAGCAGCGACCAGAACGGGACAGCCGATGAACATGGAACCAGCGCCGCTCAAGGTTGCCGAACCGGCCACCTCCGTGGAGGCGCTCGCTCTGCGCCAGTCGCCGTCGCGCTTCATGAACCGGGAGCTGTCCTGGCTCCAGTTCAACCGCCGCGTCATGGAGGAGGCGTCGAACCGCAACCATCCGCTGCTGGAGCAGTTGCGCTTCCTCTCGATCTCGGCGGCGAATCTCGACGAGTTCTTCATGGTTCGGGTCTCAGGGCTCCGCGAACAGCACAAGGCCGGCGTCGTGACGCCGAGCCAGGACGGGCTGACGCCGGCCGAGCAGCTCGCCGAACTCGGCAAGGCCGTGACCGCATTGACCGCCGACCAGCAGGCGCGCTGGGTCGAACTCAAGCGCGACCTGCACGAGAACCGCATCCATCTGCTGGCGCCGGGCGATATCGGCCCGCAGGAGCGGCTCTGGCTCGAAGACTACTTCCTGCACTACGTCTTTCCGGTGCTGACCCCGCTGGCAATCGACCCGGCCCATCCCTTTCCGTTCATTCCCAATCTCGGCTTCACCCTGTCGCTGGCGCTGGAGCGCACCAGCGACGGCCGCCAGCTCGACGCGCTGATCCGCGTGCCGATCAAGATGGACCGCTTCATCGAGCTGCCCGACCTGGCGCGCGAGGGGCTGCACCGCTTCATCACGCTGGAGGACACGGTCTCGCTGTTCATCAGCAAGCTGTTTCCGGGCTACGACGTGAAGGGCACCGGCTCGTTCCGCGTCATCCGGGACACCGATCTCGACATCGAGGAGGAGGCGGAGGATCTGGTCCGCGTCTTCGAGACCATGCTTAAGCTGCGCCGTCTCGGCGTGGTGATTCGGCTCGAGGTCAGCGCCGCCATGCCGGCGCATCTGCGCCGCATGATCATACGCGAACTGAAGGTCGACCATGACGAGATCGTCGAGGTCGACGGCATGATCGGCCTCAACGAGCTCTCGCAGCTCGTCGGCGTCGATCGCTCGGACCTGAAGTTCAAGCCCTACAACGCCCGCTTTCCCGAGCGCATCCGGGAGCATGGCGGCGATTGCTTCGCGGCCATCCGCCAGAAAGACCTGATCGTCCACCACCCCTATGAGAGCTTCGACGTCGTCGTGCAGTTCCTGCAGCAGGCCGCACGCGACCCCTCCGTGGTCGCGATCAAGCAGACGCTCTACCGCACCTCGTCCAACTCGCCGATCGTCGCGGCGCTAACCGAGGCCGCCGAGGCCGGCAAGTCGGTCACCGCCCTTGTGGAGCTCAAGGCCCGCTTCGACGAGGAGGCCAATATCCGCTGGGCCAAGGATCTGGAGCGCGCCGGCGTCCAGGTCGTCTACGGCTTCATCGAGCTCAAGACCCACGCCAAGCTCTCGATGGTGGTGCGCCGCGAGGCCGGTCAGCTCGTCAGCTACTGCCATATCGCGACGGGCAACTATCACCCGATCACGGCGCGCATCTACACCGACGTCTCCTTCTTCACCGCCGATCCGGTGATGTCGCAGGACGTCGCCCGCGTCTTCAACTTCATCACCGGCTACGCGGAACCCGCCGAACTGGAGAAGATGTCGGTCTCGCCGGTCGGCCTGAAGCAGCGCCTGCTCGCCGACATCGCCGAGGAGATCGCCCATGTGAAGGCGGGCCGGAAGGGCGCGATCTGGGGCAAGTGTAATTCGCTGGTCGACCCCGAGATCATCGACGCGCTTTATGACGCCAGCCAGGCGGGCGTCGAGATCGACTTCGTCGTTCGCGGCATCTGCTGCCTGCGGCCGGGCGTGCCGGGCCTGTCGGATAACATCCGCGTCAAGTCGATCATCGGGCGCTTTCTGGAGCACACCCGCGTCTACGCCTTTGGGGCCGGCCACGGCCTCCCGTCGCCCAAGGCCAAGGCCTATATCTCATCGGCGGACCTGATGCCCCGCAATCTCGACCGCCGCGTCGAGGCGCTGACGCCAATCCTGAACGCCACGGTCCACCAGCAGTTGATCGAGCAGATCATGCAGGCGAACTTCCTCGACAACGAACAGAGCTGGACGATCTTGCCCGATGGCGGTTCGCGACGCATTGTCCCGGCCCCGGGCGACGAGTCGTTCAACGCCCACAAATATTTCATGACGAATCCGAGCCTGTCCGGACGTGGAAAATCGCTTTCTAACTCCAGCCCCCGCAGTCTCGCCCGAAAGTCGGGCAAGAAGGGCTGACCAGTTCATGCTCCCCGGTTTCGCGCCGGGGCGTCTGAGCTTCGGCGAGACGATCGCGATCGTCGACATCGGCTCGAATTCCGTGCGCCTCGTGGTCTACGAGATGCTGGCGCGCGCGCCGGCACAGGTCTTCAACGAGAAGGAGATGGCGGGCCTCGGCAAACAGGTCGCTACCACGGGCCGCCTTGCCGACGACGCCATGGCGCGCGCGCTGGAGGCGCTGGTGCGCTTCCGCATCCTCTGCGACGCCATGCAGGTCGGCTCGATCCGCGTCATCGCCACGGCGGCGGCGCGCGACGCCGCCAACGGCCCCGACTTCCTAGCCCGGGCGGAAAACGCCATCGGCCAGCCAATCGAGCTGATCTCGGGCGACCGCGAGGCTTTCCTGTCGGGGCTCGGCGTGATTTCCGGCTTTGCGGAGCCCGAAGGCGTCGTCGGCGATCTCGGCGGCGGCTCGCTTGAACTCATCGCCGTCGATGGCGACAGGGTGGGGCAGGGCGTCAGCCTGCCGATCGGCGGTCTGGCGCTGATGGACCGCTCCAAAGGCTCGCTCAAGGCGGCCGAGAAGATCGTGCGCGACCAGCTCGATCATCTGCCCCAGGTCTCAGC
Organism: Rhizobiales bacterium CCH3-A5; assembly: GCA_001556025.1. Classification (GTDB taxonomy): domain Bacteria; phylum Pseudomonadota; class Alphaproteobacteria; order Rhizobiales; family Beijerinckiaceae; genus Allobosea. Next base: position 63,805 of record LSIB01000064.1, on the reverse strand, counting down.
CATGCGCGGCAAGGACTTCTTCGCCGTCGGCGGCACCTGGCGCGCGCTGGCGACGCTGCACCAGCGCCAGGCCGGCTATCCGCTCAGCGTGATGCATGGCTACACCGTGCCGGCCCGCGACGTCGCCGATTTCACACGGCTCGTCGAGCGCGCCGACGCCAGCGTGCTGGAGGCGATCGACGCGGTCTCGTCTGCGCGGCGGCCGCTGCTCGCCTATGGCGCGCTGGTGCTCGACCTGCTGATCAAGCGCGGCCGCCCGCGCGCCGTCGTGATCTCGGCCAGCGGCGTGCGCGAGGGGCTGCTGCACGACATGTTGCCCGGCCATGAGCGCGCCGTCGATCCGTTGCTGCGCGCGGCGCAGGACTACAACCAGCTCCGCTCGCGCGAGCCGCGCCATGGCGCAGACCTGATCGCCTGGACACGACGGCTGGTCGCCAGCGCGGGGCTGCCCGAGGAGCACGGGGATCGCCGGCTGGAAGAGGCCGCCTGCCTTTTGTCCGACATCGGCTGGCGGGCGCATCCCGATTATCGCGGCGAGCAGAGCCTCAACGTGATCGCGCACGCCGCCTTCAGCGGCGTCGACCACCCCGGCCGCGCCTTTCTGGCCCTAACTGTGTTTCATCGCTATGCCGGCAACAAGACCGACACCGTCTCTGCCGAGGGTTTGCGCCGCCTGCTGGCCCCGCGCCAGATCGAGATGTCGCAGGTGCTCGCCGGCGCGTTCCGCGTCGCCTATCTGCTCTCGGCGGGCATGCCGGGCATCCTGTCGCGGACGACGCTGCTCTGCGTCGACAGCCGGTTGGTGCTTCGCCTGCCATCGGACCTCACGGCTCTGGCGAGCGACCGCGTGATGGGGAGGCTCAAGCAGCTCGCCAGGTTGCTCGGCCGAGAGCACGACATCGTGGCGGGCTAAGCCCGTTCAGGCGACCGTGACGCGTCCGCGCACGATCCGGAGGCTCAGGGCCCCGTTCTTCAGCGCCAGAGCCTTCTCGCCAAAAACCCCGCGCCGCCAGCCCTGAAGCGCCGGCACGTCGGCCTCGTCGTCGAAGGCGATCGCCTCCAGATCGTCCGACGAGGCGATGATCTTGGGCGCGACGCGCTCGGCGTCCGAGACCGCCTTGAGCAGCACCTTGAGCAGGTCGAGCACCGCGCCGTTGCCGCCGCGCCCACGCTCGCGCTCCAGCCGGGGCAGGCTCTTGGGATCGAGCGCCAAGCCCCGCTCGATCGCGGCCAGCACCTCGGCCCCGGCGCGCGAACGCTCGAAGCCGTTCGGCACCGAGCGCAGTTCCGCCAGCGCCTCGACCGAGCGCGGCCCGCGCTGCACGATGTCCATCAGCGCATCGTCCTTGAGCACGCGCTGGCGCGGCACGTCGCGGCTCTGCGCCTCGCGCTCGCGCCAGGCGGCGAGCTCCATCAGCAGAGCCAGTTCCTTCGGCTTGCGGATGCGGCCCTTCAGGCGCTGCCAGGCGTTCTCGGGCTTGACCTCATAGGTGCTTGGAGAATTCAGCACCGACATTTCCTCGGCGACCCAGGCCTCCCGCCCGCTCGCCTTGATGTCGGCATCGAGCGCCAGATAGACATCGCGCAGATGGGTGACGTCCGACTCGGCATAGGCGAGCTGCGCCTCGCTGAGCGGCCGGCGCGACCAGTCGGTAAAGCGCGACGACTTGTCGATCCGCGCCTTGGCGAGGTCGTTGGCGAGCTGCTCGTAGCCGACCGAATCGCCATAGCCGCAGACCATGGCGGCGACCTGCGTGTCGAACAGCGGGGCGGGGATCAGCTTGCCGATGATCCAGACGATTTCGAGGTCCTGCCGCGCCGCGTGGAAGACCTTGACGACATGCCGGTTCGCCATCAGCAGCAGGAAGGGCGCGAGGTCGAGATCGGGCGAGAGCGGATCGACCAGCACGGCCTCGTCGGGCGAGGCGAGCTGGATCAGGCAGAGTTTCGGATAATAGGTCGTCTCCCGCAGGAACTCGGTATCGACCGTGACGAAGGAGTGTTTGGCCAGCCGCGCGCAGGCGTCGGCGAGGGCGGCGGTCGTGGTGATGAGGCTCATGGCCGGCCTCTTAGCAGACGAAGCGCCGTCATGTCGCGGGCGTTCTTGACAATCCGGCTGCGGGCGTGTGCTTAACCCCGAAACCGCGGCCTGCGCCGTCCGCAGCCTCGCATAACGCTCCGAAGAGACCCGTCCCGTGACCCTGCACCGCTATCGTTCGCATACCTGTGGCGCGCTTCGCGAAAGCGATGTCGGCCAGCAGGTCCGCCTCTCGGGGTGGTGCCACCGCATCCGCGACCATGGCGGCGTGCTCTTCATCGACCTGCGTGACCATTACGGCATGACGCAGGTCGTGATCGACCCGGATTCGCCCGCTTTCGCGGACGCTGAAGCCGTGCGCTCGGAATGGGTCATCCGCATCGACGGCAAGGTCAAGCCGCGTCTTGCCGGCACCGAGAACGCCAACCTCGCCACCGGCGCGGTCGAGGTCTTCGCGACGGCGATCGAGGTTCTGGGGCCATCTGCGGAATTGCCGCTGCCGGTCTTCGGCGATCTCGACTATCCCGAGGATACGCGGCTGAAATACCGCTTCCTCGATCTGCGCCGCGAAAAACTGCACAACAACATCATGCTGCGCGGGAAGGTGATCGACTCGCTACGCACCCGTATGAAGAACTCCGGTTTCAACGAGTTCCAGACGCCGATCCTGACAGCCTCCTCGCCGGAAGGCGCGCGCGATTTCCTCGTGCCGAGCCGGCTGCATCCCGGAAAATTCTATGCGCTGCCGCAGGCCCCGCAGCAGTACAAGCAGCTTTTGATGATGGCCGGGTTCGACCGCTATTTCCAGATCGCGCCCTGCTTCCGCGACGAGGACCCGCGCGCCGATCGGCTGCCGGGCGAGTTCTACCAGCTCGACGTCGAGATGAGCTTCGTCGAGCAGGAGGATGTCTTCGCCACGATGGAGCCGGTGATTTCCGGCGTGTTCGAGGAGTTCGGCGGCGGCAAGTCGGTCACCAAGACCTGGCCGCGCATCCCCTATGCCGAGTCCATTTCCAAGTACGGCTCGGACAAGCCCGACCTGCGCAACCCGCTGGTGATGCAGGACGTCTCGGAGCATTTCCGCGGCTCGGGCTTCAAGGTCTTCTCCCGCATCCTCGAGGACGAGAAGAACCGCGTCTGGGCGATCCCCGGTCCAAACGCCGGCAGCCGCGCCTTCTGCGACCGGATGAACTCCTGGGCGCAAGGGGAAGGCCAGCCGGGGCTGGGCTATCTGATGATCAAGGATGATGGCGAAGGGCAGGGGCCGATCGCCAACAACATCGGGCCCGAGCGCGTCGCCGCGATCGTGGCGCAGATGGGCCTGAAGCCCGGCGACGCCTGCTTCTTTGCCGCAGGCAACCCTGACAAGTTCTACAAATTCGCCGGCGCGGCGCGAAACAAGGTCGGCTCCGAACTCGGGCTGATCGACGAGAACGCCTTCGCCTTCGCTTGGATCGTCGATTTCCCGATGTACGAGTACGATGAGGACGAGAAGCGCGTCGATTTCTCGCACAACCCGTTCTCGATGCCGCAGGGCGGGCTGGAGTCGCTGAAGAACGACGACCCGCTGACGATCAAGGCGTTCCAGTACGACATCGCCTGCAACGGCTACGAGCTCGCCTCGGGCGGCATCCGCAACCACCGCCCCGAGGCGATGGTGAAGGCCTTCGAGATCGCCGGACATAGCGAGGAGACGGTGATCGAGCGCTTTGGCGGCATGTATCGTGCTTTCCAGTATGGCGCGCCGCCCCATGGCGGCATGGCGGCCGGCATCGACCGCATCATCATGCTGCTCGCGGGCGCGACCAATCTGCGCGAGGTGGCGCTGTTCCCGATGAATCAGCAGGCCGTCGATCTGCTGATGGGCGCGCCCTCCGAAGCCTCGCCAAAGCAGCTCCGCGAGGCGCATCTGCGCATCAACGCCCCCGAAAAGAACGGCTGATCCGATGCGCGCTGTCGTCCTCGTCCGGCCGCTCGCGGTCGCCTGCCTGCTGGGGCTGCCTTTGGCGGCCTGCGTCTCCGGCCCTTCCAATCCGAGCGCCTCGCGCGCCTCGGAACTGGCCAACACCGTTTCGCGCGCGCTCGCCTGCCGCGCCGGCAGCCCGCGCCGCGACACGCTGGATCGTTTCCTGGCCAGCGAAAGCCAGCGCGGCGCGACGCCCGAGCACATCGCCAGCGCCCGCTCGACCTACATCACGGTCTCCGAAGCGCAGACAATCAATCAAGGCATCCGCCCGGAGGCCTGCGATCGCGAGGAGCGCGCCGCCTTGCGCGAGCGCATGAACGGCATCCGCGCCGGCCGCTTCGACGGGCTCTAGGGCGCGCCGATCCGACCATGTCGTCTCCGAAGCTCTGCCTCGCCGCGCTGCTGGCGCTCGGCTTTCCGGCCTGCACCGCCATGGGGCCGGCGCCCGGCACGCCCGAATACGCCGCCTCGCGCGTCTCGCGCGGCTTCGACTGCGGCGTCAGGGTCGATCGCGCCCGCGTCGCGGCTAGGCTCGACCGGGAGGAGAGGGCGCGTTTCACCACCGCGAGTTCGGGCTTCGCGGTGAAGGCCTACAAGGCTCCCAAGCCCTGCGATGCGAGCGAGCGCGCCGATCTGCAGCGCGAACTCGGCCATCTGGCCCGGCGCTGAATTCCGCTTGCCTGCTTACGGCTTTCCCGGCGACAAGGCCGCCATGCCGGGAGACCCCCACGCCATCGCCGTCGACAGCGTCACCGCCATCGTGGTCAGCCATGACAGCGCAAGCGTTCTGGCCGACTGCCTGAGCGCCCTGCGAAGCGAGGGCGTGTCGGCGATCGTCGTCGACAACGCCAGCATGGACGACAGCCGCGCCATCGCGGCGAGATTTGGCGCGCAGCTCGTCGCCAATTCTCGCAACGAGGGTTATGGCCGCGCCAACAATGCCGGCATCGCGGCCTGTCGCACGCCCTATGCGCTGATCGTCAATCCTGACCTCGTCCTGCAGCCCGGCGCGATTGCGGCCCTGCACGCGGCTGCCGCGCGCTATCCCGACGCCGGGCTTCTGGCGCCGCGCATCGTCGAGCCGTCGGGGCGGGTCTTCCTGCAGCCGCGCTCGCTGCTCTCGCCGCACAATCTCAATCTGAAGGGCGGAATGATGCTGCCCGAGGGCGATATCTGCCTGCCCTTTCTCTCAGGGGCCTGTCTGCTGGTCCGGCGCGATCTGTTCCTGGCCTTGGGCGGGTTCGATCCGGCGATCTTCCTGTTCTACGAGGATGACGATCTCTGCCGGCGGATGCGCGACGCCGGCCACGCGCTCGTTCATGTGAACGCGGCGGAAGCGTCGCATGGGCGAGGGCGCTCCAGCGCGGCCAGCCTTGGCCGTCGCTTCACTGCGCGATGGCACCTCGCCTGGTCGCACGCCTATGTATCGAGGAAGTACGGGCTGGCTGTGCCCTCTCTCTGGACCATCGTTAGAAGTGCAGCCAAAGCAGCAGGTTACGGCGTGCTCCTGAACCGGGGCAAGATGGCCGCGCATGCCGGTTCGGCGGCGGGCGCGCTCGCCTTCCGGCGTGGCGACACGGCGCTGCGCCGCCAGGGCCTTGCAGATGCAGGCCTCACAAATGCAGGTCGCGCATCGGCGTCGCGATGATACGCCGGATTTCGCGGAGCTGGCGCAGCACGAGCCGGGTCTTGCGCAACGCCACGCTTTCGCCGGCCAGAAGTTCGGCTTCTCGCGCTAGGAAGGCGTTCCGGCCGGTCAACGGCGGGATGGCGCTGAGCGGGCAGGGCGTGGGCGCGAGCTTTGACGCCTCGATCTCGGCCAGCGCCGGCTCGGCGGCGCGCAGGCTCTTGCCAATGGCGTAGCGCATGGCGTCGGCATGGGCAGCGCCGGTGTCACGCGCCGGCTTCTGCATCACCGCGCTCGAATCGCGCCACTGGATGCCCTTGCGATAGGCCGGCACCCACTGGACCTGAGCCTCGAGCAAAGTGAGCCCGGCATAGCGGGCCAGCGCCGGGAAGGCGTCGTCGTAGAAGCGCCAGCAATCGACAGGGAACCGATGACGCGGCCCGCCGCCGGGCGAGGTGATGAAGGCGAGCCCGTTGCCCTTCAGAACCCGTGCGATCTCGAGGATCGTGATCCAGAAGAATTCGGCATGCTCGAACACCTCCGAGCAGGTCACGACATCGACGGAGCCGGATTCGATCTCCCTCCAGTCATAAGGGTCGGCGACGACGATATCGACGTTGAGACCCGGCTCGATGTCCATCCCGCGCAGGGTCCAGGCCGGATTTCCCATCACGTCGCGGTTCGACAGGCTCTGCCCGTCGACGATCGCCGATCCGACATCGAGCACGGTCAGAGCGGTCGTCTCGACCTCGGCGAGATAGGCGCGGCGGAAGACGCGGGCCTTGTCCTGGGCGGAAGCATGCATGGAAACGATCCGGCGTCGGCGGTGACAGACGCCGCATGCGTTACGGTGCGTTTCCGTCGATGACAAATTGTTTCTGGACGGTCGGCTGGAGGCCTTGATCCAGCGCCTCCAGCCGGTCCGACATCAGCATCGGGATCAGTTTGCGGATTTCAGGTTCCGGACGCGCCCACCAGCGGCTCGCGAGCAGGGCGGCGATCCGGTTCTCGCTCATCCTGTAGCGCACCGGCCTGGCGGGATTGCCCGCCACGATCGCATAGGGCGGGACATCGCGCGTGACGACGGCGCGTGCCGCAACGACCGCCCCATGTCCGATGGTGACGCCCGACAGGATGAGGCTTTGCGAGCCGAGCCAGACATCATGTCCGATGACGACATCCCCGTTGCTGACATGGCTGCCGTCCAGACCCGCCGCTTCGGGCCAGAGACCGGGCAGGGCGGCGAACGGATAGGTCGTCGCCCAGTCGAGGCGGTGATTGCCGCCGAGCAGGATCTCGACGCCATCGGCGATCGAGCAGAAGCGGCCGATCACGAGCCGCGCGCCGCTCTCGGGAAAGCGGATCTTGGGTCGGCCATAGCTGTAGGGGCCGATCGCGATCTGGCCCCGTCGCCGGGCTATCAGATGCGCCAGATGCAGCCGGGTCTGGTTGTCGGGATTGAGGCGGCGCGAGAGCCAGCCGCGCGGAATCGGCGACAGGCCGGCCCACCAGACGGCAAGCGCGCCCGGCGTCCAGTCGGCATCCTCGGGCAGCAGGGCGTCGCCGTGCCGGTCGGCCGCCTGTCTCACTCGGCCGTGGCCTTGAGGTCGATCTTGTCGAAGATCTGGGTCGGGTCGGTGATCGTCAGCACGTCGGCGAGCCCGAGCCCGGAGCCGGACTTGGCGGACGCCTGCACGGTCAGCGCGCGCGGTTGCGCTGCGAAGCGCGAGATCGCCGCCGTCAGCGTCTTGGCGGCGTCGGAGGGGCCGAGAATCGCCGATAGTCCGAGGCTCGCCATCATCGCATATTCGCGGCGCATATCGTCCGGCTTGCGGTTGGCCTTGCGGGCCTCGTTCTCGACCAGCTTTTCGAGCAGGCCGAAATTCTGCAGCTTCGCCTCGACGCTGCGCACCGTCGCGCCGAGCGCCGCGACCTGCGCCAGAGCGAGATCGCTGGCGAACAGGTCCTTGGTGACGTTGCCAAGGATGCCGGAGATGTCGAGCTTGGCCATGTTCGCAGCCCCCAGCGAGAGCGCGCGCACGCCGAGTTCACTCTTGGCGGCGTCCCACGCCATGTCGAGCTTGGCGGAGAGATCGAGCGTCCGGAAACCCATCGCGATCAGGTCGCGCGCGGCGGGATTGCCCGGCCCCTCGGTGACCGGCACGAGCAGGTTGTCGAGCGTCAGGCTCACGGCCGTCGGCACGCCGTTGAGCTGCTCGCCCGTCTTCAATTCCATCAGCCCGAGCCCGATCCGCAGCGGCGGTTGCGGTTGGCCGCGGCGCGGCGGCTGGGGCGCATCGACGCTCATGCCGGTCATCCGGATCGTGCCGATGGTCGGGATGAATTTGCGGAAGTCGAGATTGTCGATGTCGGCGTCGGGCTTCGCCAGTAGCGCCTTCAGTTCCTCGATCAGCGGCGACAGCGAAAAGCCGGAATAGGCGATCGTCTCGATCTGGCCCTTTGCGCCGCCGCCGGAAAAGCTCGTGCCCTCCAGCGCAAAGCCGCTCTTGGCCGGCGCGTTCTCGCTATAGGCGATCCGCGCTATCTTGAACTCGACGGTTTCTGGCTTGGCGCCCGGCGTCGGCGGCGTGATCAGCGTCATGGCAAGGTCGCGCAACTCGCCATTGCCATACGACACGCTGTCGTAGAGCGAGAGCAGGGCGAGCCCCATCCGCCTCTCGTCCTCGGTTTTCAGCGGCTTGTCGGCCGGTTTGGCTTCGCGCGCGGATTTTTCGGCGGCGTCGCTGAGCGCGACGAGCCGGGACAGCACCTCGCCCAGCGGCTCGGGGCCGACCTTGGCGGCGAAGCCCGTGCCGCTCGACTTGCCGAGCGACATCTTGCCGGCCTTGCCCATGTCGAGCGTGTAGCCGTCCTGCTCGAACCGGCCAAAAATCGGTCGCATCGGTTCGCCTGCGCCGGGTTGCGCTTTCTCGGTCAGCACGCGCGCCAGATGGCGGGCGTCGAAGGCCTCGAAACTCGTGCGCAGCATCTGGCCGCTGATCGTGGTCGTTCCGCCGCCCCCGACGGCGCCGGTCGCGGCGCCCAGCGCGCCGCCGGCCGAACGCGGCGGCGTCGCCTCGCCGGGCTGCGCCGGAATCGTTCCAGACACCGTCGCGCTTTCCGCCGCGCCTCGCCCGATCAAGCCCTCCTTGAGGTCGCTGAAGCGCACGTTACGATAGCGCGTGATCTGCTTTTGCCCCCCCAGCGTCTGCTCGAAAACGATTTCCGGCGCGGTGATCTCGGCCGCGGTGAGTTTACCCAGACGTGACGTCGCACTTTCGCCGCCCGTTCGCAGCAAGGCCGCGAAAGCCTCCCGCTCGAGCGGCGAACCCTTTACCTCCAGCGTTGGCGCAGAGACGACCAGCGCTCCGAAATCGAGCTTCACATTGGTGAGCTGGAAGTCGGCGGCCCTGGCTGCGACGCTGGTGCAGAGGGCGATGGCAAGCGCGAGCAGGGCCGGCTGACAGGGTGCCGCTCGGCGGCGATTCGAGGCGAGCATGATGATCTCCCGGTTCGATGTGAACCTGCCGCAAGGGCGCGACGAAAGAAAGACGCAAAGCAGGTCGTATCTGCTGCAAATGCTTGACCGCGATGCGAGGATTGTCGGTATCTGTCGCGATTGCGGCAATCGCGCGACCCTGTATGCCCGCGACGTGCATGACCATGATGATGGAGCGCCCGACAATGAACGCCTTCAGACGCCTGTTCCTGTGTGGCCTGGCTTGCCTGGCGTTCGTCGTCTCGCCAATGGCCGCACGCGCGCAACAGGCCGCTCCCGCCGGGCTGGAGGCGCTGAGCATCGTCAGCGGCGGCAAGCGCCATGCGTTCCAGGTCGAGGTGATGCGCACCAACGAGCAGCGCGCCAAGGGGCTGATGCACCGCAACTACCTCCCGCCGGACCGCGGCATGCTGTTCGACTTCGCCCGCACCGAGCCGGTGGCGATGTGGATGGAGAACACCTTCATCTCGCTCGACATGCTGTTCATCCGGGCCGACGGCACGATCGTGCGCATCGCCGAGCGGACCGAGCCCCTCTCGCGCCGGACGATTCCCTCGGGCGAGCCGGTCCTGTCGGTGCTGGAGATCAATGGCGGGATCAGCGAGAGCCTGGGCATCAAGCCCGGCGACAGGGTCGAGCACCCGCTGTTCAAGCGCTGATCCATGCTGCGCTGCGTCCACTCGGCTGTTTCCATGCACCGCGTTCGGTGCTATGCGGAGCGCCGTCGCGGCCGGCAGGCGAGAAGCCGCGCGACGGGCCTGCGAATGTCGAACGTCGCATGTCCAATGTCGGGGTATAGCGCAGCCCGGTAGCGCATCTGCTTTGGGAGCAGAGGGTCCCAGGTTCGAATCCTGGTGCCCCGACCATTTTCTTGCAGGCATGCGGCCTCTCAGGCCGGCGAAGTGTGGAGCGACAAGCGAGACCATGAGCGCACGCATCTACCGCCCCGCCCGCACGGCGATGCAGTCCGGCACGGCCAAGACCGAGCGCTGGCTGCTCGAATATGAGCCGGAGCAGCCGCGCGAGATCGAGCCGCTGATGGGCTGGACGTCGTCCGGCGACATGAAGAGCCAGCTCAAGCTCTGGTTCGACGGCCGCGACGAGGCCATCGCCTATGCTACGCGCAACGGCATCCCCTTTCGCGTCGAGGAGCCCCAGGAGGCCCGACGCCGCGCGATGGCCTATTCGGACAATTTCAAGTTCGGCCGTGTCGGGCAGTGGACGCACTGACCGGGACGTAGTGATTTATGCCTTGAGCAGGACGCCCGCTTCGTGCGTCTTCTCCGGATCGGCGGGATCGTTTTCCGCCGCGACGGGCCCGTAGCTCAGATGGATAGAGCAGCAGCCTTCTAAGCTGCTGGTCGCTGGTTCGAATCCAGCCGGGCTCGCCACTTCCCACCGGCGTTTTCGAGGGTTCGGAACCGCCGTGGGCCGGTACCGGGAGTGCTGGTTTCCAACCCCGCCGCACCGATCGTTCGCCCCGCTCGCCTTGCGTCAACCTTCGCTAGGTCCGTTCATCGGCCGGGGCATAGAGGTAATTCATCCGATACGCGATCACGTTTGCTCGGATCGCGGTTCCCCGTCGGGCGCAGATGATGCGCGGCCGGACGACCGCGCCGCAGCTCTGGTGTCGGATGAGCAGCGGAGGGCCGGCTCCAGCCGTTCGCCAGCGATCGCCCCACGACATCAGCAGCAGGAAACTCGGATAGAGATCGAGTCCTGACTGCGAAAGGCTGTACTCGAAGCGTTCGGGGCGATCCTGATACCGGTGCCGTTCCAGGATACCTTCGCCGACCAGTCGCGCCAGCCGCTCGCTGAGAATATTGCGAGCGATCCCAAGCGATTGCTGAAATGCCTCGAAGCGCTTCGCGCCGAAAAAACTCTGGCGCAGGATACGGAAGCTCCAGCGGTCGCCGATCGCGTGGAGCGCGCGCGCGACCGAGCAGGGACGGCCGCGCAGCCAGGCCTCGTCATCGCCGCGCCGGCGCGTGGCTGGCGTGACGAAGTCAATTTCCATGCCGGCGCCGGGGCCATTCTCGAGCACGACGTCGAAGGGCGAGACCGGCGTCGCGCAGGACAGACACACGACGACGGGTTCGACCCGCGAGCCGTCATCGGCATGCAGCAGCGTCAGCGGCGGACCGTCGACCGCCGGCCGCCAGCGGTCGCCCCAGGCCATCAGCGCCACGATCGCCGGGTAGAAATCGCGCCCCGCCTCGGTCAGGCGATACTCGAAGCGCGGCGGCCGCTCCTCGTAAAGCCTGCGCTCCAGCACGCCCTCTGCGACGAGCCGGCCCAGACGCTCGGCCAGGATGTTGCGCGCGATCATCAGATTGCCGCGCAGGGCCTCGAAGCGACGTACGCCGAAGAACGCCTCGCGCAGGATCAGGAACGACCAGGGGTCCGAAAGCACGTCAAGCGCGCGGATGACGGAGGATGCGGCGCGCTCGCGCAGAAGTGCGGGGAGGGCCGCGGCAGACGCGTCGAGCGTGTTCATCGGGCGACAATAGGACAGCGCATTTCATATCGCAACTTTTCAGTTGCGTTAGGAAACTGACTATGATCATGTCAGTAGCGTTACGAAACCAACTAGCGAGTAGCAGCGCCCGAGCCGGGTGCAAAACTCGATCTGAGGAGAGGATAGCGGCCATGAACGCCCCCTTCGCCGTCCCGGTGACACCGATGGAGCCGACCGATCTGCAACACTCGATCTTCGAGGAGCACGGCGATGTCGGCGTGCTGACGCTGAACCGTCCCAGCGTGGTGAACTGCCTGTCGCTGCGGCTGTCGGACGAGCTGGTCTCGATCTTCGACCATGTCCGCCGCTCGAAGACGATCAAGTTCCTCGTCATCAAGGGTGCCGGCGGCAATTTCTGCGCCGGCGACGACCTCAAGGAAATGTCGCGCGGCGAATGGGGGAACTCGAACGAGTATTTCCACCGCGTCCGCTACTACCAGTGGATGGCCTATGCGCTGGAGGAACTCGACAAGATGACGATCGCGGCGGTCGATGGCTATGCCGTCGGCGGCGGGCTCGAACTGACCATGTGCTGCGACTTCGTGATCGCCACCGAGCGGGCGAAATGGGGCATGCCCGAGGTCGACTGGGGCATCACGCCCGGCTGGGGCGGCACCACCCGGATGTCGCGCTTCATCAACCGCCGCCGCACCAAGGAGATCAACCTGCTGGCGGCGATCCAGCCGGCGCGCAAGGCGGTCGAATGGGGCCTGTGGAACCGCGTGGTCGCCAATGACGGGCTCGACGCCGAGGTTGAGAAGCTGCTCACCCTCCTGCGCGCCAAGAGCCAGCAGACGCTGCGCCAGCTCAAATTCATCATCAACAAGAACGTCGAGACCGATCTCTACACCGCCCAGGCCTTCGAGGCGCTGTCCTGCGCCTGGACGGCGAGCGTCAATGGCTGGGCCGATGTGCCGGACGCGGACAAGGGCGCCGGCCTCGACGCCTTCCGCGAAAAAACCCCGCTGATGGACGCCCGCCGCAATCTCGGCCGCGACTTCTGGGCTGATTGACAGCGTCGATGCGAACGGGGAGCGCGACGGCGACGCTGCGCCCCTGGTCTTCTCCGCGCCTGCGCCTGCCGGCAACCGCCATCCAGAGCGGCCCGGTCATTCCTGGGAGGGAACCACCATGTCGAACACTCGTCCTGCCGGCGCGACCAAGGGCGCCCCCGCCCGACGCTCGGTTCTGACCGCCGGCCTTGCAGGAGCCGCCACCCTGATCACGGCTCCCGCCATCGCCCAGAGCGCGCCGGCGATCCGCTGGCGCATGCCATCGACCTTCGGGCGCAATCTGGAGGCGCTCCATGGCTCGGCGCAGGTCTTCATCAACGCGGTACGGGAGATCACGGACGGCCGCTTCGAAATCCAGTGGTTCGGGCCAGGCGAGATCGTGCCGCCGCTCGCCATCGCCGACGCGGTTAGCAACGGCACGATCGAAATCGGCCAGACCGCATCGTTCTACTATATCGGCAAGGATCCGACCTACGCGCTCGCCTGCGGCCTGCCCTTCGGCATGAACGTGCGCGGCCATGCGGCCTGGCTGGTCAATGGCGGCGGCAACGAACTGCTCGACGAGTTCTACAAGACGCAGAACATCCATGCCCTTTTCGCCGGCAACACCGGTGCGCAGGCCGCCGGCTGGTTCCGCAAGGAAATCAAGTCGATGGCAGACTTCCGGGGCCTGAAGATGCGCATTGCGGGCCTTGCCGGGCAGGTCTTCTCGGCTGCGGGCGGCGTCGCGCAGCAGATCGCGCCGGGCGACATCTACGCGGCGCTGGAGCGCGGCTCGATCGACGGGACGAAGTTCACCTCGCCGATCGACGACGAGAAGCTCGGCTTTGTGCGCGTCGCGCCGTATTATTACTGGCCCGGCTGGAACGATGCTGGCGTCGCCGTCCACATGTTCGTCAACCGCCAGAAATGGGACGATCTGCCGAAACCCTATCAGGCGGCGCTGAAGGCGGCGGCCTCGCAGGCCGGCGAGTTCATGCAGACCAAATACGATGCCGAGAACCCCAGGGCGCTGCGACGCATCGTCGGCGCCGGCGCGCAGCTCAGGTTTCTGCCGAACGACGTCATCGACGAGCTCTCAAAGGCGGCTTTGACGATCTGGGCCGATATTGCCGCCAAGAATCCGGGCTTCCGCAAGATCTACGAGTCCTACGCCAATGCGCTGAAGGACCAGTATTTCTGGTGGCAGATCTCGGAGCTGAACTACGATGCGACGATGACGCGCCTGTTGCGACGTAGCTGAGGTTCGGTTGCGAACCAACCGCTCCGGTTCCATCCCAGGAGGCGAGCCATGCTGTCCTGCCCGGCCGATAGCATCTTCGAAACCGGCCTCGACAAAAATCCTGCCAACCACGTGCCACTGACGCCGGTCAGTTTCCTGCGGCGCGCGGCGCGGGTCTTCCCGGACAGGACAGCCGTGATCCATGGCGAGCGGCGCTACAGCTACGCCGAACTCGAGCAGCGCTGCCGGCGGCTGGGCTCGGCCCTGTCGCGCCGCGGTGTCGGGCCGGGCGACACGGTGGCGATCATGGCGCCGAACATCCCGGCCATGATCGAGGCGCATTACGCCGTGCCGGGCATCGGCGCGGTTCTCAACCCGCTGAACATCAGGCTCGACGCCGGCACGATCCGTTTCATACTCGCCCATGGCGAGGCGAAGCTGGTCCTGGTCGATCGGGAGTTCTCGGCAGTCGTCGCCATGGCGATCGCGGGACTTGGCCGAGGCATCGAGGTCGTCGATATCGACGACCTCGCCACAAGCGGAGAGCGGATCGGCTCGATCGAGTACGAGGACCTGCTGACCGGGGGCGATCCGGCGTTCGAGCTGCAGGGTCCGGTCGACGAATGGCAGGCGCTGATCCTGAGCTACACCTCGGGCACCACGGGCGATCCCAAAGGCGTCGTCTACCACCATCGCGGCGCTTATCTAAACAGCCTGTCGAACATCGCCGCCTGGGCGATGCCGAAGCATCCAGTCCTGCTCTGGACGCTGCCGATCTTCCATTCGCTCGGCTGGTGCTTTCCCTGGACGATCCCGCTGATGGGCGGCACGCAAATCTGCCTGCGCAAGGTCGAGGCGAAGGCGATCTTCGATGCCATCGCCGATCATGCCGTGACCCATCTGTGCGGCGCGCCCGTGGTGATGAACACGTTGGTCAATGCGCGGGGCGACGAGATCAGGACGCCCGGCCACCCTGTCCATCTGATGACGGCAGCTTCCGCACCGCCGCCCGCCGTGATCGAAAAGATCGAGGGGCTCGGTTTCGAGGTGCTGCATGTCTACGGGCTGACCGAGGTCTTCGGTCCCTCGACGATCTGCGAGTGGCAGCCGGCATGGAACGCGTTGTCCCTCACCGACAAGGCGGCGATGAAGGCACGCCAGGGCGTGCCCTATCCGACGGTCGAGGACATCCGCGTCGTCGACCCGGTAACGATGCGCGACGTCGCGGCCGACGGCGTCCATCTCGGCGAGGTGGTCAAACGCTCCAACACCATCATGCGCGGTTACCTGAAGAATGAGGCGGCGACGGCTGAGGCTTTCGCCGGCGGCTGGTTCCACACCGGCGATCTCGGCGTGATGCACGCGGACGGCTACATCCAGCTCAAGGATCGCTCCAAGGACATCATCATCTCGGGCGGTGAGAACATCTCGACGATCGAGATCGAGGACGTGCTCTATCGCCACCCCGCCGTGATCGAGGCGGCCGTGGTGGCGCGGCCCGACGCGCGCTGGGGCGAGACGCCATGCGCCTTCGTCGCGCTGCGTGAGGGCGCCGAGGCCGACGAGGCCGCGATCATCGCGTTCTGCCGTCAGCATCTCGCGCATTTCAAGGCGCCTCGATCGGTCATCTTCGGGCCCTTGCCCAAGACCTCGACGGGGAAGGTCCAGAAGTTCATGCTGCGCGAGCGGGTCCGCGCATTCCAGAGCGACGTCCAGCGCCAATGACGACGCAGCCGCTGGAGATCGAGGCGCTGACGGGCTGGCTCGGCGCGGCCCTCGGCGCGGCGAGTTGCAGCATCGCGGCGATGACCCGGCTGAAAGGCGGCGCGATCCAGGAGAACTGGCTGATCGCGGCGCAGCTCGATGGCGTGTCCCGCAGCTTCGTCCTGCGACGCGATGCGCCGGCCCGCATTGGCGAAAGCCGTTCCCGCGCCGAGGAATTCGCGATCCTGCGTGCGGTCTTCGCGGCCGGCGTCGCCGTCCCCGAGCCGATCGCCTTCTGCGACGACGAGGCCGTCTTCGGCAGGCCGTTTGCGCTGATGGCGAAAGTCGAGGGCGTGGCGCTGGGGCCGCGTGTCGTCCGTGACCCATCGCTTGGCGGCGATCGGGTTGCGCTGACGCGCAGGCTGGGGCGCGAACTCGCACGCATCCACGCGCTCGCGCCGGGCGCGCCGGACCTGGCCTGCCTCGGCTCCGTCCCGGTTGATCCCGCGCTGGCGGAGGTCGCGCGGATGCGGGCCGGGCTGGACCGTCTGGGCCGCGCGCGGCCGGCGCTCGAATGGGGTCTGCGCTGGGCCGAAAGCTGCGCGCCGCCACTGTCGCGGATCACCTTGACGCATCGCGATTTCCGGACCGGAAACTATATGCTCGAGCGAGCCGGGCTGACGGCGATCCTCGATTGGGAGTTCGCCGATTGGGGCGATCCCCATTCTGATCTCGGCTGGTTCTGCGCCGCTTGCTGGCGCTTCGGCCGGGTCGATCTCGAAGCGGGCGGGATCGGGGCGCGTGGCGACCTATACCAGGGCTATGCGGATGAGAGCGGCATCCCGGTCGATGACGACGCGGTGCGCTATTGGGAGGTGATGGCCCATCTGCGCTGGGCGGTCATCGCGCTGCAGCAGGGCGAGCGTCACAACTCCGGCGTTGAGCCCGCGCTCGAACTCGCCTTGACCGGCGCGATTGTGCCCGAACTTGAGCTGGCGGTGCTGCGCGCCACGGCGCCCGCCACATGGAGGCGTCATGCCGGGTGACGCATCGATCAGTGCTCTGCTCGACTCCGCGCAGAGGCTGCTGGGCGAAGAGATTACGCCACATCTCGACCAGGAGCGGCGCTACCTGGCGCTGATGATCGGCAGCGCCATGCGGATGGCCGCGCGGCAGGCGGAGCAAAGCGAACGCCTCGCCCAGGCGCAGGCCGCTCTGCTGGATCTGACGCAGGAGACCAGCGATGAGCAGGATGAGCCGCCAGTCGATCCGCCCCGGGCGCTGATCGCCGCCATCCGCGCGGGCGTGACCGACGCTGACCAGCGCGTCCACAGCCTGCTCTGGACAGATGCCGTGGTCCGCACCAGCGTGACCAAACCGTCGATGCTCTCGCGCATCGAACGGCGGCTCGCCGGCTTGCCGGGTGACGAGGGCGGCACGTGATCGTCCTCGACGTGAGATCACGCATGTGTCGCGCGACCGCGCGCCACATGCGTGATCTCGCCGGAGCCGATAGCTGAGACCTTCAGCGGCTGATAGGCCTGGCGGCGACGTCGACGAAGGGCTGCGGCAGCCCCTTGACGCCGAGCTGGATCAGGGCACGCGGCCAGTCGAACTGATCCCAATGCTCATAGAGCTGGCCGTCCTTGACCGACCAGAGGTCGATCACGTCGAACTCGACCTTCTGGCCATTGGGCTCGATTCCAAGGAACCCTTGGCCGGTTAACGTCCCGGTCCAGGTCCAGCGGGTCACGACGCGGTCGGCCGTGGCGAAGACATCGTGCAGCTTGAAGCGGGCATCGGGCATCGCCTGGTAGATCACCGGAATGAAGTCGATCAGGCCCTTGCGGCCCTGAGGCACCAGTGGGTTATGCTGGATGTAGTTCTCCGCGACGATCCGGTTCAGGATCCTGACGCGCCCTTCCTGCGTCCGCTCGTTGAGCATCGTCTCCGAGAAGGTCCGGCCGAGCCAGATGTTGTACTCGACCGTGCCCGGCCTGGCGGCGGTCTCGACGAAGCCCTGCTGCGCGAAGGCGGGCAGGGCGAAGAGGGCGAGCGCGGTCAGCGCTCCCGCGAACGTCTTGTGCATGACAGGCTCCCTGTGATCGCGCTCTTTGGCGCGGCCAATCTAATAAATGATCGAACGATCAAAATCAAGCTGGTCCATACTCATTGCAATTTTATCGGCCGGACCACATTCTCGGCCGATGGCCCGCACCCGCGAATTCAAGATCGATGATGTCCTCAACCAGGCGATGGAGGCGTTCTGGAAGCGCGGCTATGCCGCGACCTCGATGGCGGACATCTACGACGCGACAGGGCTGAAGCCCGGCAGCCTCTATGCCGCCTTCAAGGACAAGGAGGAGCTGTTCCGGCGCTGTTTCGAGACCTACGCCAGCCATTTTCGCGCGACCTTGCCGCAGGATCGCTCGGGGCTTGCCGCGATCGAGGCCTGGCTGATGCTGCAGGCCAAGCTTGCCGCGGACGATCCGGAGCGCAAAGGCTGTCTGATCATCAACACCGTGACCGAGCGCGACATCCACTCGGCCGCGACGCGGGCACTGGCCAGCGGCCGCCTGCAGGAAATCCGGGAC
Source organism: Rhizobiales bacterium CCH3-A5 (assembly GCA_001556025.1). Classification (GTDB taxonomy): domain Bacteria; phylum Pseudomonadota; class Alphaproteobacteria; order Rhizobiales; family Beijerinckiaceae; genus Allobosea. Next base: position 45,624 of record LSIB01000064.1, on the reverse strand, counting down.
TTCTTCACCCGGCATCTCGCGCTGGCCGTTGCGGCTGGCGAGGTGCAAAAAAACGTGGCGGTCGAGGTCCACGCCGATGCGCTCCTCGGCGCGGTTGTCGGCATCATGGCTCTCGGCAGGGCCGGCGCCGACAAGCGTCTGATCGACAACGTGGCGCGGGCGGCCTTCGCGTCTCTGCCTGCCTGAGCTAATTCACGACTATTTGATCAAGAATTATTCTTGATCGATCAGTCTAAAGGCGCTAACGTCTCCATCGACAGAGCCTGCCTCGCCGAACCTTGGCGGAGCGGCGGAAGGGAGAGGCTGCCATGGCCGATGATCGGCGCGAGGCCGGGCTCGCGGTGCTTGAGACCCTGTTCGGTGGCGAGCCGCCGGCGACAGCCGTCAGCGCCGATCTGATGGCGCTGAGCACCTCGCATCTGTTCGGCGAGGTCTGGACGCGGCCGCAACTCGGTCTTCGCGACCGCGAACTCGTCACGGTCGCCGTCATCGCCGCGCTCGGCCGCGAGCGGCAGCTCCGCCTGCATCTGCGCGGGGCGCTCAACGTTGGGCTCACACGGGCCGAACTGGCCGAGACCTTCCTGCATCTCGCCTATTACGCCGGCTACCCGGCCGGATTCACCGCGCTGACGATCGCCAGCGAGGTTTTCGCGGCCATCGATGCCGAAGCTGAGGCCAACTGAGGCAGTCGATGTCGGCAAGCCCGCCGGCATGACCTTCGTATCGCGCAGAGATTTTTTCCCGATCCCCACGTCCAGACAGGCATCGACCATGACCGATACGATCACGCTCTACGGTTTTCCCGTCAGCCCCCATGTCCGGGCCGCCCGCATCGCTTTCCACGAGGCGGGCGTCGCGATCGCTTTCAGGGAGATCGGGCTCGACCACCTGCCGAGCGACGCCTATGGCGCGATCAATCCCTTCCGCAAGATGCCGGCGCTGACCCATGGCGCGCTGACGCTCTACGAAACGCCTGCGCTGCTGACCTATGCGAATGGCTTGGGCGAAGGATCGGCTCTCGAGCCCGCCGCGCCGGCGGCCCGCGCGAAGATGTGGCAGTTCATCGGGGTGGCGCAGCACTACCTGTACCCGGTCGGCGTGATGCAGCTCTATTTTCAGAATGTGCTGACCGGGTTGTTCGGAATGGACCGCGACGCCGTCGTCGCGGAAGCGTCCGTCGCGCCGACCGCACTGCATCTCGATGTCCTTGAGCGCGGGCTCGAAAACGGCTTCCTGGCCGGCGACGCTCTCAGTCTCGCCGATATCTACTGCGGCGCGATGGTCGACTATGTCGCCCGGACGAGCGACGGACGCAGGCTCGTCGCGGCCCGGCCACAGCTTGCAGCCTGGCTCGACGCCCTGCGCGTCCGGGACAGCTTCAGGACGACCATCGCTGCGATGCTCGACGGCTCGGATCAGCGTTGAGCTTGCTGCCGACCTGCCGCGATGATGCGGCAGCGTTCTGCGAGGCTGTCCGCTGGGCGCATGTCTGATCTCCGGGGTCGCTTCATTCCAGACGGTGGCCTTGGAGAATGATGCGCGAACCGTCCCTGTCGGCGCGCTCCAGAATCTGGCGGAATACCCCCATGCCCGTCTCGAAGCCGCGCATCTCGACAGGGCCGTTGGCTGGCCGCGTCAGCGACCGGCCGGTCATGGTCGCGGCCGGCGAGAGGCCGTGCACCGACAGAAGCGTCGGCGCGATATCGATGATGCCGCAGGCGCGGTCGTCGATAGTGGTCGGGAATCCGGGGCCTCGAACCACCAGTACGGTATTGAGTTCGTGCCTGTTGAGGCCGCCATGCATGCCGCCGCCGACTGGCACGTCGCCTGCCGTCATCACGCCCAGACCTGGATTGCCATAACGGTCGGCGGTATCCCCGGAGCGCAGGACATAGACGAGATCGGGCGCCCGCTCATGATCGAGATCGACCAGCGATAGCGAGAAGCTGCCTGGAACGACGCCATCGACCCCGTTTCGCGCTTTCGAAAACATCATGCCGAGAAAATCCTGGTCCTGGAGCCAGGCTGCGATCGCGTCGCGCCGGGCGCTGCCGCCCTCCAAGATCCGGATCTCGCCCATATTGCCGCCGGTCATGGAAAAGCTCGCGCGGGCCAGGGTCCGCTCGGCCGCCCGTCGTCCGGCATGACCCTGCGCCGCCAGGAGGCCGGAAAGCGGCAGCGCCCCGCTCATCGAAATCTGGCCGTGGTCCGATGCGGCGATCACGGTGTAGCGCTCCGAATCGGCCTGCGCATCGATCCAGGCGAGGATCCGGCCGAAGGCTGCATCGGCCGCTTTCAGCACGCTGAGCGTTTCAGCCGAGCCGAGGAAGCGGTAATGGAACGAGGTATCGGGCTCGTTGAACCAGATCAGCGCCACGTCCGGCGCCAGTTCCGCGAGAACATGGTCTCGGAAGACCCGCTCGGCATAATCGATCTCCGCGAAGCGCGGCAGCTCGCGTGGCGGCAGCGGCCCGAAGCGGGCGACGATCTCGTCCACCGCTTCGGGCGTCTGGGTGTGCTCGCGCCCGAGGATCGAGAAGGTCCAGTGGCCATGGGCCCGGGCGCGCGGGTTGATCAGATAGGCCGAGCCGGCGGAGCCGGTATGGACGACCGCGAGGCGCTTGCCGGCGCGGCCAAGGACATCGCCGAAGGTCTCGACCGCGACAAGCTTACCGCTGGTGACGGACTCGGCGAGAGCGATGTCGTCGGCGCGGCTCATGTCGAGCACGTGATCCATCGTCACCTGCGGAAACAGGAACGCGTTCCCGACGACGCCATGGACGCTGGGCGGCGCGCCGGTTGCGATCGAGGTCGTGGCGACGCGGGTCATGGACGGGAAGACGCTGCGCGCTTCGCGGAACCAGGTGCCCTGACCGGCGAAGCGCGCGAGATTGGGCGTCAGCTCCGGCGTGACGAAATCGGGCCGCAGGCCGTCGAAGACGCAGATGACGACGCGGTCGGCGGCGGGTGGTGAGGCCATGTCTTGTGTCCGCTCAGCGAAGCGTCGGGTCGAGCCGGTCGCGCAGCCAGTCGCCGACGAGGCTGACAGCCAGTGTCGTCAGGACGATGGTGCAGGCCGGTGCCAGCATGATCCACGGCGCGCGGGTCAGATATTCGCGGCCATAGCCGACCATGTTGCCGAGCGAGGTCATCGGCGGCTGCACGCCGAGCCCGAGGAAGGAGAGCCCACTTTCCAGCAAAATGACCTCCGGAAAGGTCAGCGTCATCGAGACGATCAGGGTCGAGGCGATGTTGGGCAGGATATGCTTCAGGTAGACCCGCGTCGGCGACGCTCCGATCTGGCGCACCGCCCCGGCATAGCCCTGCGCGCCGGCCGAAATGGCGAGCCCGCGCGCGATTCGCGCGTAACGCTCCCAGCCATAAAGCCCCATCAAGCACATGAAGAGCGGTAGCGCATTGCCGAAGAAGGCCAGCACCGAGAGCGCCAGGATCAGGAACGGCATCGCCGCCTGGAAATCGGCCAGCATCAGCACGAACTGCTCGACCCAGCCGCGAAAATGTGCGGCGAGGAAACCCATCGTGGTGCCCAGTGTCGCCGAGATCAGCGTCGCCCCGAAGGCCACCAGCAGCGAAATGCGGATCGACACGATCAGCCGGGAGAGCACGTCGCGGCCGAGTTCGTCGGTCCCCAGCCAGTGCAGCGGGTGGAGCGGCGGGCTCAGGCGGTTGCGCAGGTCGTAGGCGGTGAAACGATAGGGGGTGATCCAGTCGGCCGTGAGCGCCACGAGGATGATGAAGCCGATCCAGATGATGCCGACCCAGACCAGCAGTGGGATGCGCTGTCTGGGGGCAGGGCGGTCCTTGTCGGCTGGGGTCGCAAGCGAAGCGCCGGCTACGGTGATGTCGGCCATCTCAATGCGCTCCTGCCTTGGCGCCGCTGCGCAGGCGCGGGTCGAGCACGCCGTAAAGCAGGTCGACGATCAGGTTGGAGGTTACCATCGTCACGGCCACCAGCAGCAGGATGCATTGCACCACGGCGAGATCGCGGTTCGAGACGGCGACCACGAGCAGCCTGCCGACGCCGGGCCAGGAGAACACGCTCTCGACCACGACCGCGCCCGCGATCAGGCTGCCGACCATGAAGCCGACGATGGTGACCGTCGGGATCGCGGCGTTGGGCAGGGCATGGCCGCGCACCACGGCGGCCCAGGGCACGCCCTTGGCGCTGGCGGTTCGGATATAGGACTGGCCCAGCGTCTCCAGCATGGCCGAGCGGGTGAAGCGGGCGAGCACGGCCGCGCCGCCGATGCCGAGCGTCAGCACGGGGAGGATGGCGTGACGCCAGCTATCCTGCCCGCCCGAGGGCAGCCAGCCGAGCTGCACCGAGAACACCAGCACCAGCACGAGCCCGAGGACGAAACTCGGCACGGTGAAGCCGGCCACCGCCGTTACCATGACGATGCGGTCGATCAGGCTGTCGCGATGCAGCGCGGCATAGATGCCGGCGGGAATGCCGATGCCGAGCTTCAGCGCCAGCGCAGGCAGGGTCAGCGCCAGTGTCGCGGGAATGCGCTCTGCGACGAGCTGGATCGCCGGCCGGCCATCGCGCATCGACTGGCCGAGCTCGCCTTGTCCGATGGCGGAGAAATAGCGGAGATATTGCAGCCAGATCGGATCGTCGAGGCCCCAGGCCTTGCGGAAGGCGGCGATGGCCTCGGGCGGGGCGTCGACGCTCATGATAATCAGGGCCGGATCACCCGACATCCGCAGCACGACGAAGGCGAATGTCACCACCAGCGCGACGGTGAGCGCGGCGCGGCCGAGCCTGATCAGAAAAAAGCGCAGCATCAGCTCGCCGCTTTCAGGAAATGCGCCTGGTCATGCGCGACATGGCAGGCGGCGAGGCGTCCGTCCGGCAGCGGCATGAGCCTGGGGCTCTCGACCTTGCAGCGTTCGCGCACCGCATGGCAGCGCGGATGGAAGGCGCAACCGGCGGGTCGCGCCGCCGGGTTCGGCGGATCGCCCTGCAGCACGATCCGCGGCCGGGCGCGGCGGCCCGGAGTCGGCGAGGCCGAGACCAGCGCCTCGGTATAGGGATGGGCCGGCGCGGCCAGCAGCAGGTCGGCCTCGCCCTCCTCGACGATCCGTCCGAGATACATCACCGCGACGCGGTGGCTGACCTGCCGCACCACCTTGAGGTCATGGCTGATAAACAGCATGCCGAGCCCGAGCTCGTGCTGGATGTCGACCAGCAGGTTGACGACCTGCGCCTGGATCGAGACATCCAGCGCCGACACCGGCTCGTCGCAGACCAGCAGATCGGGCTTGGTGGCGAGCGCCCGCGCGATCACGGCGCGCTGGCGCTGCCCGCCGGACAGTTCATGGGGATAGCGCCGGCCCTGATCGGCGCGCAAGCCCACCGATTGCAGCAGCGCCAGCGCCATCTCGTCGCGCTGCTTTGCCTCCCCGATACGATGCACGTCATAGGGCTCGCGCACCTGCTGAAGGATCGGGAGCCTGCGGTCGAGCGCGCCCAGCGGGTCCTGATAGATCATCTGCATGCGCGCCCGCATCGCCCGCCACTCGCGCGTGCCATTGGCGGGCATGGCTGCGCCGTCGAACAGCACATCGCCATCGTCGGGCTTCTCCAGCCCGAGCAGGAGCCGGCCCGCGGTGGATTTGCCCGATCCCGACTCGCCAACGAGGCCGAGCGTCGCGCCGCGCTCGACCGTCAGCGAGACGCCATCGACGGCGCGGATATCGACCGGCCGCCCCAGCAGCCCCTGCCGCATGGAGTAGCGCCGCGCGACGCCGCGCGCCTGAAGCAAGGGCGCGGCGTTCATGCGAAGACCAGCTCCGGCTGTTGTTGCGGCTGGGTCGATGGCGGCGCCATGATGCAGGCGGCGCGACGGCCCGGCGCCTTCACATCCAGTGGCGGCAGCCGCAGATCGCAGGCCTCGACCTTGCGGGGGCAGCGCGGCGCAAAGGAACAGCCCGGCGGCAGGTTCCACGGTTCGGGAACGTTGCCTTCGACGGGTGAGAGCCTGCGGCGCACGCCCTCCAGCGGCGGCAGCGCCGCCAGCAGGCCCTGCGTGTAGGGATGGAGCGGCTGGGCGAACAGCTCCTCGGATCTCGCCGTCTCGATGATGCGCCCTGCATACATCACGCAGACCCGGTCGCAGGTTTCCGAGATGACGCCGAGATCATGGCTGATCAGCACAAGCGCCATGCCGGTCTCGCGCCGGATTGTCGTGAGCAGTTCGAGGATCTGCGCCTGGATCGTTGCGTCCAGCGCCGTGGTCGGCTCGTCTGCGACCAGCAGATCGGGCTCTCCGGCCAGCGCCATCGCGATCATGACGCGCTGGTTCTGGCCGCCGGACAGCTCATGGGGAAAGGCGTCGAGCCGGCGCTGGCTGTCGGGAATGCCGACGAGGTCGAACAGCCGTTTCGCCTCGGCGCGGATGGCCGAACCCGACAGGCCGCGATGCAGCGCCAGCGCTTCGCCAACCTGCTTTCCGAGCCGGATCACGGGATTGAGCGCGCTCGCAGGGTCCTGGAAGATCATGGCGATACGGCCGCCCCGCACCGGGTCCAGCGTCGCTGGCGCGGCATGGAGCAGTTCGCGGCCCTCCAGCGTCACGCTGCCGGTGACCTGCGCCTTGCTCGGCAGCAGCCCGAGCGCCGCCAGCCAGGTCACTGACTTGCCGCAGCCGGATTCGCCGACGAGCCCGACCGCTTCGCCGCGTCCGACGGTCAGGTCGATCCCGTGCAGCGCATTGACCCCGTCGAAGGCGACCGCCAGATCGCGGATCGCGACCAGCGGCGCATAAGCCTCGCCGGTCGCCGCGCTCATGAGCGGATGCCGCCCCAGTTGCTGTCGCGAAAGTCCATCACGAAGCCCTGCGAGGCCTTCCAGGCGATGTCCTTACGCTTGGCGGTGAAGTTCGCGGTCTGGTGCAGCACCGTATAGGCGGGATCCTCGCGCTCGCAGATCTCGAGCATGCGGCGGAAGGCCGCCTTGCGGCGCGCCATGTCGGTCGAGGTTTCGAGCTCCTCCGAGAGCCGGCCCATCTCGTCGTTGCGCCACTCGCCGATCTGCCATTGCTGGCCTGTCGGTCCATGCTGGGCCGCCAGGGATGATACGGGATCGTTGAAGGAGGCGCTGTTGGACCAGTCGCGCACCGCGCGGCTCGGTCCCTTGGCCAGCACCTGCGGAAAATTCTCCTTGGTCTCGACCTGGACGTTGATCCCGGCCTCGCGCCAGCTCTCGACCAAGACCTGCGCCGTGGCGACCTGATTGGTGTAGTAGTTGTTCAGCAGCCGGTAGGGGATCGGATCGCCCTTATAGCCCGAGGCCTTCACCAGCCGGCGCGCTTCGGCGAGGTCGAAGGCCGGCACGCTCCAGTCCGGATGGAACATCGCGCCGTAGAACTCGAACTGCAGCCCTCTGGGCACACGGGTGCGCCCGCCCCAGAGCGCATCGACGATCGCCTGCCGATCGATGGCATGCGTGAAGGCGCGGCGGATCAGCGGGTTCTCGAGCTGCGGATGCGTCTTGTCGAAAACGGTCAGGCGGTGATTGCCGATCAGCCCGCCGAGAACTTCGTGGCGCGGGCTCTTCTCGATCTCGCCGATCTGGTCAGGCGGAATGTCGCAGGCGAAGTCGTATTCGCCCGAGCGCAGCCCGTTGATGCGCGAGGCGGTCTCGGGCACCTCGACGAAGCGGATCTGCTTCAGCGGCGGCCGGCCACCCCAGTACACATCATGCGCGAGGAGCGTCAGCGACTGGTCGGGCCTGAACTCGCCGATCCTGTAAGGGCCGGTTCCGATGGGCTTGCGCGCCCATTCGAGCCAGGTCGCGGCCTCGGAAAACGCCTTGCGTGAGACGATGACGCCGACATTGCGCGAAATCCGTCCTTCCAGCGTCACATCGGGCGTCTTGTTGACGAAGCGAACCGTGCGCGCATCGACGATCTCGATCCGCTCGAAGCCCGGATAGGCCCGCCTTGCAACCGCCACGACCTCGGCCGGCGGCTGCTTGCCTGCCGCGCCCGCCGTCACCGAGCCGAACAGCCCGGCCGAACCCGCCTGCGCCGCGCCGCCCCACATCCGCTCGTTGCCGAAGGAGAAGGCGACATCCTCGGCGCTCATCGTCTCGCCGTTGTGGAATTTCACGCCTTCGCGCAGCGTCAGCTCCACCGTGCGGTCGTCGATCCGGCGCCAGCCGCTGGCGAGACCCGGCCTGAGCGAGAGATCGCCGATCCAGTCGGTGTCGATCAGCGGCTCGGCGTAGGAATGGAAGGTGCGCGAGCCGACATTGGACTGCTCGCGCAGCGTCTCGAGCGTGTTGGAATTGGCGATTTTCTGAACCGCGACGGTGATGCTCGGCCGCGTGTCGGCCTGGGCGATCGCGAAACGCGGCAGGATCAGCGTCGAAGCCGTGCCGGCGGCGAGGCCAAGCGCGTGGCGGCGGGTGAACTGGGCCATTGGAGCCTCCTGCTGTCTCGGAAAATGGAGGCGGCGCGGCCCGAGGGCCGCGCCGCGATATGTCTTGGGTCTCAGCTCTGGCGGCCCCAGTTGCCGGCGCGGAAATCCATCGCGAAGGCCGGCGAGGCCTTCCAGGCGATGTCCTTGCGCTTGGCGGTGAAGGTCGCGTTCTGGTGCAGCACGGTATAGGCCGGGTCCTCGCGCTCCGCGATCTCCAGCATGCGGCGGAAGGCGGCGCGGCGGCGGGCCTTGTCGGTCGAGGTTTCGAGTTCGACCGAGAGCGCGTTCAGCTCGTCGTTGCGCCATTCGCCGGCCTGCTGCTGCTGGCCGTTGGGACCGTGCTGGTTGACGATCGAGGAAACGGGGTCGTTGAACGGGGCCGAATTCGACCAGTCGCGCACGGCGCGCGAGGGCGTGCGCTCCAGGATTTGCTGCCAGTTCTCCTTCACCTGGATCTCGACGTTGAGGCCGGCCTCCTTCCACATCTCGACGATGATCTGCGCGGTGGCGGTCTGGTTGGTGTAGTAGTTGTTGAGCAGGCGATACGGGATCGGATCGCCCTTGTAGCCCGACTGTCGAACCAAATCCTTAGCCAGCTTGAGATCGAAAGCCGGAACGGTCCAGTCGGCATGGAACATGTCGGCGTAATAGGGCCATTGCAGCCCCTTGGGGATCACCGTCCGGCCGGCCCAGAGCGAATCGACGATCGCCTGCCGGTCGATGGAATGCGTCATGGCGCGGCGCACCAGCGGGTTGACGAGCGTCGAATGGTTCTTGTCGAACACGGTCAGGCGGTGATTGAGGATCGTGCCGCCCTGCACCTCGAAGGCCGGATTCTTCTCGATCTGCGCGATCTGGTCTGGCGGGATGTCGCAGGCGAACTGGTATTGGCCCGACAGGAGCCCGTTGATGCGCGAGGCCGTCTCGGGCACCTCGACGAAGCGGATCGACTTCAGCGGCGGGCGGCCGCCCCAATACTCGTCATGGGCCTCCAGCAGCAGCGAGACGTCGGGGCGGAACTCGGCGACGCGATAAGGGCCGGTGGTGACGGGTTTCGTCGCCCAGTCGGAATAGGTCTTGGCCTCGTCGAAGGCGCGGCGGTTCATGATGTCGCTGCCGAAGCGCGAGATGCGGCCTTCCATGGTCACGTCCGGCGTGCCGTTGACGAAACGCACGGTGTATTTGTCGACGATCTCGACGCCGAGCAGCGCCGGCCAGGAGCGGCGCGCGACGGCCGGCACCTCGGGCGGCAACTCCTTGCTGGCGCGGCCGCCGCCGACCTGGAAGTCGACCGAGATCGTCCTGCCCGCCGCCGGCTGCGTGTCGCCAAACATGCGCTGCCTGCTGAAGGAGAAGGCGACGTCCTCGGCGGTCATCTCGTCGCCATTGTGGAACTTCACGCCCTGGCGGAGCTTCAGCTCGACCGTTCTGTCGTCGATCCGCTTCCATTCCGTGGCCAGCCCCGGAACCGTATCGAGATTGCCGAGCCAGTTCTTGCCGATCAGGCTCTCCCAGAGCGACGAGAAGAAGATCCGCTCGCCGACATTGGACTGCTCGCGCAGCACGTCGAGCGTGTTGGAATTGGCGATCTTCTGCACCGCGATGGTGATCGCTGGCCGGTTGTCGGCCTGCGCGATCGCAAAGCGCGGCAGGATGAGGGCGGAAGAGCCGAGCGCTATTGCGCCGCGACGCGTGAGGGAACGGACCATGTCTCGTCTCCGGTTTCGGTTCGGGTTCCGGGGGTGCGCTCCTCCAGCCCGCGCGGGCTGGAGCGGAAATGGGTCAGGGTCCGGTCGGCGTGGACCAGCCGCCAGGACAGGGCCTTTTGCGCATAGTTGCGCACCAGCGCCGCATAGGCCGGATCGTCCGCCAGATTGACGAACTGGTCGGGGTCGCTGCGAAGGTCGAAGAAGAGCGGCGGCAGCGCGGCGAAATGGACGTATTTGTAGTTTTCGTCCTGGACGACGCAGAGGCTGGATTCGTCCATCGACAGGCCGAGCACCTTCTCCGGCTCGGAGTAATGCACGTCGCGAAAATCATATTCGTAGTGCAGTTCGGTGCGCCAGTCGGACGGGCGCACGCCCTGCGTGAACGGCATCACCGAGCGGCCGTCGCAGGCGCGCGGAATCTGGCCGCCCAGCCAGTCGAGAATGGTCGGCATCACATCGACGCTCTCGGTGAAGGCCTCCTCGATCGCGCCGCGCCGGCCTTGGGCTCCGCGCGGGTCTTTGACGACCAGCGGAATGCGAAAACTCTCGTCGTGGAAGCCGATCTTGCCGAGCAGGTGGTGGTCGCCGAGCTGCTCGCCATGGTCGGAGGTGAAGACGATCAGCGTGTCGTCCCACTGCCCGGTCTCGTCGAGAAAGGAAAAGACCTTCCCGAGGCAGTCGTCGATCTCGCTGATCAGCCCGCAATAGGTCGCGCGCATCTGGGCGATTTCGGCCGCGTCGAGCGTCGCGCCCGAGCCTTCCGCACCGTGGAAGAAGGAGCCGCGTTTGATGGCGTCGACATAGTATTTGATCAGCGGGTGCTGCGCGCCTTCGGCCTCGGGCGAGGCCGCACGGACCACCGCCGGCATGTCCTGCGCCTTGTACATCTCGTGATAGGGCGCGGGCGCGACGAAGGGCGGATGCGGTCGGTAATAGCCGAGATGCAGGAAGAACGGCTTGCCGGCGCGCCCCTTGAGATAGGTCAGCGCCCGCTCGGTGAAAAAGGTCGAGTCCGAGAGCTCCTTGGGGATACGCGCCGGCCGCGTCGTCGCGCCGGGCACGGCGTCCTCGCCTTCGGGCAGCCAGATGTCCTCACGATTCGGCGGCAGTTCGAAGCCGTTCTGGGCCACCCAGCCGAAATAGCCGTCCATATTGGGCTCGAAGGCGCCGACCGAGCGGAACCCGTCCATCAGGTCGCCGAGCACGAGAAAGCGCGGATCCTGCCTGGCGGTCGAGCGCGGGTCCGGCGTCGTCGTGGTGTAGCCGATCAGCGCCGGGTCGTAGCCGATAGCGCGCAGCGCCTTGCCGAGGTTGAAGTGGCGCTGGTCGAGCGGCACCGTGTTCTGCACGGCGCGGTGGTTCATCAGGTAGAGGCCCGTCAGCAGGCTGGCGCGTGCCGGGCCGCAGGGAACGCAGGCCGTGACGTGGTTGGCGAAAGTGACGCCCTCCGTGCAGAGCCGGTCGAGATTCGGCGTCTTCAGAAAGGGTACCTCGCCCTTCGCCCGCAACAGATGCGGCACGAAATCGGCGCGCCATTGATCGACGACGATGAGAAGAACGTTTTTGCGGTGCATGCTCGGCCTCGTTACATCGGTCCAGCTATCGGCTTCGGATGACGCCTGAGTGACCTTCGAAGCAGGATCGACCGGGGAGGGCGCAAGCGTCATCCGGCTGCGACAGCGGGTCGGCGCCGGTCCAACTCCGGCCTCCCGCCGCGTGCGCCGGCGCGGCAGGGCGGCAGGAGCGTGGCGAGCGAGTGCGTTTCATCAGCGCCCGAGCCTGCGGCTCTTAGTGGTAGCGGAACGTCCTGACCAACTGGTCCTCGATCGGCTTGACCAGATAGGCCAGCGCCGTGCGCGAGCCGGTCTGGATGAAGGCGTCGGCCGGCATTCCGGGCAGCAGGGCCTTGCCGCCGAGCCGGTCGATCTCGGAGCGATCGAGCGCGATGCGCGCGGTGTAGAATGAGGCGCCGCTCTGCTGGTCCGTGCTGGAGTCGGCCGAGACATGGATCAGGCTGCCCTTGAGATCGGGCGTCGTGGCGCTGTCGAAGGCCGGGAAGCGCAGCATGGCCGCCTGACCGACGCGCAGCCGGTCGATCATCGCCGGCTCGACCCGTGCCTCGACCACGAGGACGTCGGTTTCCGGGACGATCAGCATGACCTGTTCGGCTGGCCCGATCACACCGCCGATCGTATGCACGGTCCGCTGGTGGACGAGACCGTCCTGCGGCGCGCGCATCTCGATGCGGTCGAGCTGATCGCGCGCCGCGATGCGCCGCTCCGACAGGTCGGCGATCTTGCCGTCGACCTCGCGCAGCTCGGTCGTCACCTCGCGACGCAAATCCTCGTCGATCTGGACGATCTGCAGCTCGATTTCGGCGATCTTGCCCTTGATCCGTGCGGTGTCCGAGATCAGGCTGCCACGTTCGCCGACGAGGCGGGAGGCTTCGCGCTGCAGCGCCGTCAGACGGGACAGCGCGACGAGGCTTTTGTCGTAAAGCGTGCGCACGCCGGCGAGTTCCTGCTCGATCAGGATCGCCTGAGCCCGGCGCGCGTCGATCTGCGCCGTCAGGCCCCTGATCTCTTCCTGCGATTGCATGATGCGCTCGCGGAACTGGGCGCGCTGCACATCGGCGGCCGTGCGCCGGGTGCGGAACAGACGCATCTCACCCGCCACCGCGCGCATCACCGCCGGATCATCGGCCCGGTCGCGCAGATCATTGCCCAGCGACGGTTCCGGCAGGCCGTCGCGCTCGGCTTCGAGCCGGGCCTTGCGCGCCTGGAAGCGTAGCAGCTCGATCTCGATCAGGGCGAGACTCGCCTTGGCGTTGGTCTCGTCGAGACGCAGCAGCACGTCTCCGGCCTTGACGCGGTCGCCGTCCTTGACGCGAATCTCCGCCACGACGCCGCCGGACGGGTGCTGCACGCGCCGGACATTGCTCTCGACCACGACCTTGCCTGAGGTGATCACGGCGCCCGACAGCGGCGCGGTCGCGGCCCACAGGCCTACGGTGCCGAACAGAACGGCGATCGTCGCGACGCCAAACAGCGTCGCGCGGCGGATGTCGCGGCGCGGATCGGCCGGGCGCGGCTCGGCATGGGGCGGACGGCCGCCGGCCCTGTTCTCGTTAACCGCGCGCATCGGCGCCCACCATCATCTTCATCGGGGTTGCCGGCGGCAGGCCCGGGCCGCGGGTCGCGGCGAGGCTCTTGCGTAGGACCTCGTCCTTCGGCCCGAAATTCTGGAGCTGGCCGTCGGCCAGAACGGCGACGAGATCGATGCCCGCCAGCGCTGAGGGCCGATGGGCGACGACGACGACGATGCCGCCCCGCGCCCGCACGCCGGCGATGGCCCCCGTCAGGGCGGCGTCGCCCTCGGCGTCGAGGCCGGCGTTCGGCTCGTCGAGAACCACGAGGAAAGGATCGCCATACAGTGCGCGCGCCAGCGCGATGCGCTGGCGCTGGCCGCCCGACAGCGTCCCGCCGGCCTCGCCGATCGACGTCTCGAAGCCTTTCGACAGGCCCAGGATGAGATCATAGGCGCCGGCCGCCTTGGCTGCGGCGCGGACGGCCTCGTCGCTCATGGCGGGGTCGAAGCGGGCGATGTTCTCGGCGATGGTTCCGCCGAAAAGCTGCACATCCTGCGGCATGTAGCCGATGATCGCGCCGCGCTCCTCGTCCGACCATTGCTCGAGCGTCGCTCCGTCGAGGCGCAAGGAACCGCGCAGCACCGGCCAGACTCCGACCAGCGCCCGTACTAAGGTCGATTTGCCCGAGGCCGAAGGGCCGATCACGGCGAGGCCCTGGCCGGCCTCGACCGTGAAGTTGACGTCCTTGACCGTGGGATTTGGACTGCCCGGCGGCGCGACGAAGACCTGCTCCAGCCTCAGCAGCCGCGTCGGACGATCGGGCGCGACGGCCGGCGATGCCGGCTCCACGAGGAGCGCGGCGCGCAGCCGGGCCCAGGACTGACGTGCGCCGATGAAGGGCCGCCAGCTGCTGATCGCCAGCTCGATCGGGGCCAGGGCGCGACTGCTCAGCACGGAAGCCGCGATCATGACGCCCGACGAGGCCTGATCGTGCATCACCAGCCAGGCGCCGACCCCCAGCATGGCCGATTGCAGCATGTAGCGGATCACCTTCGAGAGATTGCCGAGCCCGCTGGTGACGTCGAAAGCGCGCAGGCTGGCTGCGACATGGCGGTCGTTGATACGGTCGAACCGCGTGCCGATGCGCTGGCCCATGCCGAGCGCGGTCGCGGCCTCGGCATTGCGGCGCGCGGCCTCGATCAGGGCGGCGCGTTCGGCGGCGGTGGTTCCGACATCCGCGCTGGGCCGGCGCGACAGAAGCTCCGTCAGAAGTGCGAGCGCGATCAGCGCGGCGGCTCCGGCGACGAGCGTCCAGCCGAGAAGCGGATGCAGGATGAAGCAGAGCGCGCCGTAGAGTGGAATCCACGGCAGGTCGAACAGGGTCGTCGGGCCAAGTCCCGAGAGGAAACCGCGGACGGTGTCGAGATCGCGCGACGGCTGGACGCCTGCGCCCGAGCCCCGCAATTGCCCGCTGATCACCGCGCCAAGCACGGGTCCGCCGAGCCTGCGGTCGAGCTCGACGCCGATTCGGCTCAGGATCCGTTGGCGCAGCCAGTCGAAGGTTCCAAGCAGGATATAGACGGCTGCGACAATGAGCGAGAGCGCGACGAGCGTCGGCACGCTGCGCGACGGCAGCACCCGGTCGTAGACCTGCAGCATGTAGATCGAGCCCGTCAGCATCAGCACGTTGACGAGGGCCGAGAACAACGCGACCGCCAGGAAGGCCGAGCGGCACGAGGCGAGAGCCTCGCTCGCGGCGCTTTTGGGGGACTTTGAGAGCAAGAGCCGATTCCTCAACGCAAACGAACCAAGGATCTTGCCCACCCCGCTCCTGCGTGGGCTCCCTTAGACCAATGCCGGCGCGTCCGCAGACGGTTGGCCGGGCACGGAGCCCGGCGGTCGGCGAGAGCGATAGGGGGCCGACATGACAGAACAGTGAAATAATCGGAATCAAAGGCCTTCGAACGACATTGCTGTCGACGACGTCGGATCATGCAGGCCGGCATCAGGTCCGGCTGCGCCGACGAAACCGACGCCGGCTCACTACCGCCTCGTGTCTCCGAAGGTCCTCCGGACCTGCTTCGAGCTCTTATAATCGCGTAACCGGACTGCGATGAGCAGTCCCTCCATCGGTGCTGGCGATTTCGCCGCAGATAAATTTAATTCGTGCGAATAAGAACGCCGTCATCGAGAGGCAAATACCTGGCAGAACGGATGAAACGCGGTCGCTCAGCAAAATATTTGCCGACTAATTTAGTTATCAACAGTGTCGATCGGTTAATGAACCGTTAAACAACTGTCATCCTTGCCGGGTCATTAACGCAACCCGAGCTTCCGCCGCATGGCCGTTCCGGCCCGCGTTGGCTGTTCGCTGTGGCCTATGACGACAAGGATAGACATCATGACGCGCCCCGTCGGTTCGGTCAGCTTCACCGGGACCAGCATCGAGGCCGGCAACGGCGTGGTTTTCCGGGTGCTGGAGCCAGTGATCGCAGGCAGCGTGATCGCCATTCCGGTCGAGGAGCAGGCTCCGGGGCAGGGCGTGAGCTGGAGCTGGACGGCGGATCGCGACCTGCCCGCTGGAGCGACAGTCACGCTGCGGGGCTCTGCCGCGTCCGGCGTCACCTCGGCCGTCGAGGTCGATCTGGGAGCCGATGTCGATACGACCGGCAGCATTGGCGGCGCGCGCTCCGTCCGGGGCAGCTCGACGGATCCGAACCTGCTCGACGGCCAGGTGACGGGCGACGTCATCGCGCCGTCAATCAGCGTCACGGCTGCGGACGTCGGCGCTGTGCCGCTCGCGCGGGTCGCCGCCCCCTCCGAGATCGGCGGCCCGGGCAGGGAACGCGGCTTCGCCCCGTCAAGCGCAGCCTTCGCGGCGGTCGAGGATTCCGTGGCGGCCGAGAATGCGCCTGCGGAAACGCCGCTGGCGGGTGCTGCCGTGCAATCGGCCGCGGAAGCGCCACCCTCGTCGACCAGCGCCTTTGGCGATAGCGACGACACCCTGATCAATGACGAGGTGCTGTTCAGCACCGTCGAGATGTTTGGCGGCAACGACACGCTGGTCAATTCCGGCACGATCATCGGTCTCGACGGCATAGCCATCGACATGGGCGACGGTGACGACCAAGTGACGCTGCTCGCGGGTTCCAGGCTGTTCGGCGAGATCCGGCTCGGCGCCGGCGACGACCGGCTCACGGCGAGCGAGACAGGCGACGATCTCGATATCGACGCCGGCGCGGGCAATGACATCGTCGTCTCGGGCGCGGGCGACGATCTCGTGCGCGGCGGGGCCGGCGACGACACTCTCGACGGCGGCGATGGCGACGACGCGCTGAATGGTGGCGACGGAGCCGACCGGTTGCTTGGTGGACGCGGCGACGACTTCCTGTTCGCCGGGACCGGCAACGACACACTGGTCGGCGGCGAGGGCAATGACCGGCTCGATGGCGGCGACGGCGTCGATACGGCCGACTACTCGGCCGAGACGGCTGGCGTCACGGTCGATCTGGCGGCGGGCACGGCGAGCGGCGACGGCATCGGCCGCGACACGCTGACCGGCGTCGAGAACATCGTCGGCGGCGCCGGCGACGACGTGCTGAGCGGCGACGCTCTGGTCAACCGGATCGAGGGCGGCGCGGGCAATGACCGGATCCTCGCCGGGGCTGGCGACACTGTGCTCGGCGGCGATGGCGACGACATCGTCGAGGTTCGCGCGGGGACGGCAGCGCCCGCCGGCATCGACGGCGGCGCGGGTCACGACGCGATCAGGCTCACCGGAACCGGAACCGGCTCTCTCGCCGCCTCGACGGGCGTCGAGTCGCTGACGGTCGAGGGCGGTAGCTGGTCGGTCGCCGGCAGCGCTGCCTACAGCGAGATCGCGATCCGCAATGGCGCGACCGTCACCTCCGGCCTCGTGATCGACAATGATGACCGGGTCACGATCGATGCAGGCGGCAACCTGCTGGTCGCGAGCAACGCGGTGACCTGGGCCGGCGGCGGCAACGCCGTCCTGACCAATGCCGGGCTGATCGAGGTCGGGGCCGCGGCGCGTCTGCTTCAGGTCAGCGCCGGAGCGACCGGTTCGCTGACCATCGACAACCTGACCGGCGGCGTCCTGCGCGGCGCGCTCAACCCGAGCGCGGCCGGCGCCGCGACATCGGCCATCATCGTCAACAATACCGGCCTGATCGAGGCCAATGGCCGCGTGCTCGACTTCCGCAGCTTCGACGCCAACGGCGCGAGCGCGACGATCAACAACCTCGCGGGCGGCGTCATCCGCCAGTTCGGCACGAACACCGACGTGATCCGGCCGGGCCAGAACGGCACGGTCAACAATGCCGGCACGATCGCGGCGCAGGCCGGAATCGTCGATGGCGGGGACCTCATCGACTTCCAGAGCGACACGGGCGGCAGGGTCAACAACCTCACCGGCGGCCTGCTCGAAGGCGCGCGCCATGCGATCACCGGCGACCACGCCGTCGCCGTGGTCAATAACGGCACGATCATCGGCCGCAACGGCTCGGCCGTGAACATCGACAATGACGGGTCGGAGGCCGATCGCGTCAGCATCACCAACAATGGCGTCATGCAGGGCCGCTCGGCCGGCCTCGCCAACAGCGACGGCGACGCGATCGACGTCGACGGCCTCGTCTCCGTGATCAATCGCGGCACGATAGAGGGGCTCGGCGCCAGCGGCGCAAACGATGGAGAACCGAACGTCTCCGAGGCGATCGCGATCGGCGGCGGCGACATCCTCAACACCGCGACCGGCCGGATCATCGGCTATGGCCGCGCCATCCAGGTCGATAATTCCGGCAACGCCAACGCACTTGGGGCGACGCTCGTCGTCAATGACGGCTTGATCCAGGGGTTTGGCAACGGGCCGGAGAACGTCCCGCCGGCCGACGCTGCCCGCTTCGACCTGCGCGGCAACGAGGCGATCAACCTGATCGGCGACTACGCCGACGAAGTCATCAACACCAGCGGCGGCCGCATCATCGGCGGCGTCGCCTTGGGCAGCGGCAATGACAAGCTCGCCAATTCGGGGCGGATCGAGGCGACCGGCGGCTCCGCAGTCGATATGGGCGATGGCGACGACAGCGTGAACCTGTTCGTCGGCGCGACCGTTATCGGCAAGATCCTGCTCGGCAAGGGCAACGACCTCGTCACCTCGACGGCGATCGGCGCGTTCGAGATCGACGGCGGCGAAGGCAGTGACCAGATCTATCTCGGCGATGGCAGCGACGAGGTTCTTGGCGGCCTCGGCAACGACATCGTTTTCGCGGGCGCGGGCAACGACGTCATCGACGGCGGCGCGGGCGACGACAGCCTGAACGGCGAAGCCGGCAACGACAGGATCGATGGCGGCGACGGTAACGACGCGATCAGCGGCGGCGCGGGCGATGACGTCATCGACGCCGGCGCGGGCGACGATCTGATCAAGGCCGGCACCGGCGTCGACACGGTCGATGGCGGCGAAGGCTTCGACACGCTCGATCTCTCGGCGGCGAGCGGCGCGCTCTTCGTCGATATGGCGTCGGGCCGGATTTCCGGCGCGGGCATCGGCGTCCAGAATTTCGTCAACATCGAAAACCTCGCCTTTGGCGCCGGGAACAATGTCGTGACCGGCGGCAATGGCGACGACAGCTTCGACGGCGGCGCCGGCGACGACGCTCTCAATGGCGGCGCAGGCGACGACACGCTGGCCGGCGGTCTCGGCAATGATGCGCTCACGGGTGGCTCGGGCGACGACAGTCTCGATGGCGGCGTCGGAAACGACGACGTCTCCGGCGGTTCTGGGGACGACATCCTGCTCGGCGGGCTCGGCAATGACGCACTCGGCGGCGGCTCGGGCGACGACAGCCTCGAAGGCGGCGCCGGCGACGACGTGCTGACCGGCGGCTCGGGCAGCGACGTCTTCGTCTTCGCGCCGGGCTTCGGGCGCGACATCGTCACCGACTTCGCCCGGCAGGAGGACGCAATCGAGTTCAGCGCCCTGTTCGCCGATTTCGACGCGGTCATGGCGGCCGGTGAGCAGGTTGGGTCCGACGTCGTCTTCACGGTCGACGCCGCCAGCTCGCTGACGCTCGAAGACGTCCAGCTCAGCGCCCTGCGCGCCGACGATTTCCGTTTTGTCTGAACAAATCCTCGCGGCCACGGCCGCAGCCCGTCCTTCCAGGAGGCATTCTCGATGACCATGGCATATTTCGCGCTTTCCAGCGGCAACCTGACGCAAGACTGGTCCAATGCCGGCCTGATCACCACAAATGACGACTGGAGCGGCGTGCCGAGCATCGTCGGCTATCTGGGCGACATCAATAACGCCACCGACGCCGATGCGAGAACGCTGACGGGCGCGGGGGTCGGCGCGGTGGATGTGAATGCGAACCAGACCAATCCGTCAGTCTTCAACACCGGCGGCGTCGCCGAGTTCGAGATCGCCAATCCGACGATCGCCCTAACCGGGTCGGGCACCGCCGACGCGCCCAGCCTCGTGCTGTATCTCAACGCGACCGGCCGCGAGAACGTGACGGTCGCCTTCAACGCGCGCGACCTCGACGGCTCGATCGATAATGCGACGCAGCAACTCGCCGTCCAGTATCGCGTCGGCGGCACGGGAAGCTGGACCAACGTGACCGGCGGCTATTTCGCCGATGTCACCACCGGCGGCTCCGCGACGCAGGTCACGCCGGTCTCACTCGTGCTGCCAGCCGCCGTAAACGGCCAGGCGCAAGTCGAGGTCCGGATCCTGACCGTCAATGCCGGCGGCAACGACGAATGGGTCGGCATCGACGACATCGTGGTCTCCAGCGCGCCGTCCGGCGGCCCGGCCCCGATCACGATCGCATCCCTGATGGTCGACGCCGCTTCCAAGCCCGAGGGCGAGAGCTTCACCTACACGCTGACGCTGAGCGCCCCCGTCGCGGCCGACACCGTCGTGACACTCGCAGCCTCCGGCGCGACGGCCGATCTCGCGGGTGTTCCGGCCACGGTCACCGTGCTCGCCGGCCAGAGCACGGCGAACTTCGTCGTGACCGCGGTCGAGGACGCGGTTCCCGAGGCGGACGAGAGCTTCACCATCACCGCCACGCTCGGCGCGTCTTCTCAGGCCGCCAGCGCCACCATCGCCAATGACGACGGCGTCGCGCTTACCCTGATCAGCGCGATCCAGGGCTCCGGTCTCGCCAGCACCCGCGTCGGCCAGACCGTGACGGTCGAGGCCATCGTCGTCGGCGACTTCCAGAGCAATGACGCCGATACCGCGCGCAATCTCGGCGGTTTCTGGGTGCAGGAAGAGGCGACCGACTCCGACGGCAACGTGCTGACCTCGGAAGGCATCTTCGTCTCCGCCGCCAGCCTCGGTCTCAACGTGCAGGTCGGCGACAAGGTCCAGGTGACCGGCGTCGTCGCCGAGAGCTTCGGCAATACCGAGCTCAACGCCTCCGCCGTCACCGTCGTCCAGGCCGGCGCCCTCACCATCGCCGAAGTCAACGCGATGGCGGTAGAGATCGACCTGCCGACCCTCGGCGTGCAGACCGCCTCGAACGGGACCTACGTCGCCGACCTCGAGCGCTATGAAGGCATGCTGGTCCGCTTCCCCGAGACGCTGACCATCACCGAGCAGTTCAATCTCGACCAGTTCGGCGAAATCCGGCTGACGCAGGGCGAGCGTCCGAGCTCCTACACGGTCGACAACGAGCCGAGCGTGTCAGGCTTCGACGCGCATATCCGTGACATCGCCTCGCGCTCGATCGTCCTCGACGACGGCCGCGGCGTCTCCAACCCCAATCTCGACAACACGGTTGTCGATGGCGACTACAACGCCACGACCGCCCCGCGCATGGGCGATACGATCACCGGGCTCACCGGCGTGCTCGACTACGACTTCAACCAGTTCCGCGTCCATGCGATCGAGAACGGCCCCGGCGTCAACGACGTCGTTTCGGTCAATCCCCGCCCGACGAGCTATCCCGATGTCGGCGGCACCTTGAAGATCGCGAGCTTCAACGTTCTGAACTACTTCACCACGCTCGACAACGGCCAGATGACCGCCAACGGCTTCGAGCCGCGCGGTGCGGAGACGACAGCCGAGTTCGACCGGCAGACCGCCAAGCTCGTCAACACCATCATCGCGCTCGACGCCGACGTGCTCGGCCTGATGGAGCTTGAGAACAACTTCATCGACAACGCGGCTGGCAACGCCATCGACTTTCTGGTCGATCAGCTCAACCTCTCCTATCGGACCACGTTCGAACTGCCGGCCGACTTCGTGAAATATGACTGGGTCCGTCCCGGCCAGGACTTCGTCGGCGGTGACGCGATCGCGGTCGGCTTCATCTATGATGTGACCTCGATCGAGGTCTCCTTCGGCACGCAGGTCGCGATCCTCGACGACAGCGACGTTGCGCCGGAACTGCTCCAGCAGAGCACGATCGACGCCATCTTCAATGGCGCCAACACCAGCCGCGCCGCGCTCGCCGTGACATTCACGGAACTCGAGACCGGCGGCGAATTCACCGCGGTGGTCAACCACTTCAAGTCGAAGGGCGGCTCCGGCACCGGCGAGGACGCCGACATCAAGGACGGCAATGGCGGCTGGAACAACCAGCGCGAACTGGCCTCCAAGGCGCTGCTGGAATGGCTTGAGGCCGATCCGACCGGCTCCGCCGACGAGGACGTGCTGATCCTCGGCGACCTCAACGCCTACGACCAGGAAGACGCGATCGACGTGCTGAAGGCCGCTGGCTACACCGACCAGGGCGCCGAAGGTTACAGCTACGTCTTCGACGGCCAGACCGGCTCGCTCGACCACATCCTGACCAATGCCAGCCTGTCGACGCAGGTCACCGGCGTCACCGACTGGCACATCAACGCCGACGAGGCGGACGCGACCGACTACCAGCTCAACTTCAACGGCGATCTCACTACCAACGAGCGCGATCCATCGATTTTCGACGCGAACGTGATCGCCCGCGTGTCGGACCATGACCCGATCATCATCGGCATCGACCTGACGGAACAGCCCGCGCCGACCATCGCTTTCACCCTCCAGCTCCTGCATCTCTCGGATGGCGAGGCCGGCCTGCTCGCCGGCTCGACCGCCAAGTACCTCGCGGCTCTGGTCGACGCTTTCGACGACGACTACGCCAACACCCTGATCCTGTCGGGCGGCGACACCTTCCTGCCCGGTCCGTTCCTGGCGGCGGGTACCGATCCGTCGGTGATCTCGGCGCTGAATTCCGCCACGGGATCGACGCTGGCGGCCAGCGCGGTCGTTCCGATCGGCGCGGTCGACACCGCGATCCACAACGTCATCGGCGTCGAGGTCTCGGCCATCGGCAACCATGAATGGGATCTGGGCTCGACGGCCTTTGCCGGCAGCATCGTCGCCGGCGGCGGTTTCGTCGGCGCGCAGTATGCGCTGGTCTCGGCCAATATCGACGTCTCGGGCGACAGCGCCATCCGCGGCATCGCGGACCAGACGCTCGGCGGCGCGGCAGCCAACGACTTCATCTTCGACGAGGCCGCGACGCTGAAGGGCAAGATCGCCCCGGCCACCGTCGTGACCAAGGGCGGCGAGAAGATCGGCATCGTCGGCGCGACGACGCAGATCCTGGAGGCGATCTCCTCGCCGACGGGCACCGAGATCAAGGGCTTCCCGTTCGGCCCCGGCGCCAACGGCGAAACCGACAACATGCTCCTGCTCGCCATGCAGTTGCAGCCGATCATCGACCAGATGCGCGCCGATGGCATCAACAAGATCATCGTGCAGTCGCATCTCCAGAACATCGCCAATGAGAAGCAGCTCGCCACGCTGCTCAAGGGCGTCGACATCATCCTGGCGGCGGGCTCGAACACCCGTCTCGGCGACGCCGACGACCAGGCTGAGGCCTTCCCCGGCCATGCCGCCGACTTCGCCGACACCTATCCGCTGGTCATCACCGATGCGGAGGGCGGCAACACGCTGATCGTCAACACCGACAACGAGTACACCTATCTCGGCCGTCTCAAGGTCGATTTCGACAGCGAAGGCAACATTCTGGTCGACAATCTCGCCGCCGACGCCGCCATCAACGGCGCATACGCCTCGACCGCCGAGAACGTCGCCGAAGCCTGGAACACGACGGTCGACAATCTCGAGAACACCGCCTTCGCCAACGGCACCAAGGGCGACAAGGTCCGCGACCTCACCGACGCGGTGGGCAACGTCATCGCGGTCAAGGACGGCAACGTCTTCGGCTACACGGATGTCTATCTCGAAGGCGAGCGCGCCTTCGTGCGTAGCGAGGAGACCAATCTCGGCTCGCTCTCGGCCGACGCCAACGCCCATGCGCTGCGTGAGGCGCTGGGCGCGTCGGAGGACGCCATCATCGTCTCCTTCAAGAATGGCGGCGGCATCCGCGCCCAGATCGGCACGCTCAGCGCGCCTGATCCGGTCGATGGTTCGGTCGACAAGCTGCCGCCACCGGCCAATCCGGACGCCGGCAAGCTGGAGGGTGGAGTCTCGCAGCTCGACATCGAGAACTCGCTGCGCTTCGACAACAAGCTGATGGCCTTTGACACCACGGCGGCCGGGCTCAAGGCGCTGCTTGAGCACGGCGTCGCAGCCGGCACGCTGCAGGGCCGCTTCCCGCAGATCGGCGGCGTCTCCTTCTCCTGGGATCCGGACCTCGCCCCCGGCGGGCGCGTTTCCGACATCGCGCTGGTCGATGGAAACGGCAACAGCTACACGCTCTACGACAATGGCGTGCTCCAGCCCGGCGCGCCGTCCACGATCACGGTGGTGACCCTGAACTTCCTCGCCAATGGCGGCGACGGCTATCCAGCCAAGGCCAATGGCCAGAATTTCCGCTATTTGCTGAACGACGGCACGCTGTCGGGCGCGGTCGACGAGGCGCTGAACTTCACCGATCCGGGCGTCATCGCCGCCAATACGCCGGCCGGCAAGGCGCTGCTCGGCGAGCAGCAGGCTCTGGCCGAGTTCATGCAGGAGTTCCACGCCACGCCGGAGGAGGCTTTCGACGTCGCCGACACGCCGGCGCAATTCGACGAGCGTATCCAGAACCTGAACGTCCGCACCGACACGGTCCTCGACGGCGCGATCGCCGCGCCGGTCGGCACGGACGGCGACGACGTCCTGACGGGGCGGCCGTTCGACGAGACGATCCTCGCCGGCGCTGGCGACGACGTGGTGTTCGCCGGAGCGGGCAATGACCGCGTCGAAGGCGGCGAAGGCGACGACCTGCTCGAGGGCGAAGCCGGCGACGACACGCTTCTCGGCGGGGCGGGCGACGACGAACTCCTTGGCGGCGCTGGCAATGACCGGCTCGAAGGCGGCGAGGGCGACGATACGCTCGATGGGGCTGAGGGCGACGACCTGCTCATTGGTGGCGCGGGCGCGGATACGCTGATCGGCGGCGCGGGCAACGACCAGTTCCTGGCCAATGCCGGCGATGAGGTCGATGGCGGGGCCGGCAACGATCTCGTCGTGGTCGATGGCGAGGCAGGCGACGAGACGCGCGTCTCCGTCGGCGAAGGCGACGACGAGGTCATCAACACCAGTACCGGCCGGATCGCGGGCGGTCTGGCGATGGGCGCGGGCAATGACAGGCTCGGCAATTCCGGCCTCATCATGGGCCAGGGCGGCGCAGCCATCGACATGGGCGAGGGCGACGACATCGTGAACCTCTTCATCGGTTCGAAGGTCGAAGGCGAAATCCGGCTCGGCGCGGGCAATGACCGCCTGACTGTCGACACGTTCGTCGCCGACGACCTCGTCGTCGACGCTGGGGCCGGCGACGACGACATCACCACCGCGATGGGCGACGATGTGATCTCGGCCGGCGAGGGCGACGACAGCATCTTCGCCGGGGCCGGCAACGACAGGATCGACGCCGGAGCCGGCGACGACACCATCCTCGCCGATCTGGGCGACGATTTCGTCGATGGTGGGGCCGGCTTCGACACGCTGTTCCTGGCGCAGGCGACCGGGCCGATCACGGTCGATTTCGCGGGCGGCAAAGTGTCGGGCGCGGGCATCGGTGCGGACAGCTTCGTCAACATCGAGAAGCTGCTCTTCGGGGCGGGGAACGACGTCGTCACCGGCGGCAATGGCAATGACGCCTTCGACGGCGGTGTGGGCAATGACACGCTCAGGGGCGCGGCGGGCAACGACACGCTCACCGGCGGCGAGGGCGACGACATGCTCGACGGCGGCTCGGGCGACGATGCGCTCGATGGCGGCAACGGCGCAGATGTGCTGAAGGGCGGCTCGGGCATCGACCGGATCGATGGCGGGGCGGGCAACGACGTGATCGATGCCGGTTCCGGCAACGACATCATCCTGGGCGGCGCGGGCAACGATACGATCGACGCCGGCTCCGGCGACGACCGGATCGAGGGCGGCGCGGGCGACGACATTCTGACGGCCGGCTCCGGGCGCGACGTCTTCGTCTTCGCCGCCGGCTTCGGCAAGGACGCGATCACCGACTTCCGGACGAGCGGCGCGAGCGCGGACATGCTGGAGTTCTCGATCGGGCTCTTCGCCGATTTCGATACGGCGATCGCGTCTGCCGATCAGATCGGCTCCGACACGGTCTTCTCCGTCGACGCCGAGACCACGCTCACCCTCAGGGGCGTGCAGCTCGCAAGCCTGGCGGCGGACGACTTCCGCTTCGCCTGAGCGAAACGCACCCATGCGACAGGAGGGGCGCCAGGAAGCGGCGCCTCTCGGTCCTTACGGCTTCGGCCGAGAGGTCGTCTCTTGTGATCCGGGGGCAACGGAACGCCGCCGGGCGCGCGTGGCGTCAATCCTCGCGGCCCCAGTTGCGCAGTTTTGCGATGGCCGCGCCGGGATCCGCCGGCCTCCGACGCCAGAGGGCGCGCGCCAGTCCAACCGCGAAGAACACCGCGAAACTCGGCAGAGCGACCGCGATCGGGGCTGTGACGACACCCATGGCGCAGCCGCCCGAGTCGCCGACGCCGCATTTGGGATCGAAGATGATCGCGCCGAACACCAGGATGACCGAGATGAGCGGCCCAACGACGAGGCCGATCAGTCCGACCTTGAACGCGCTGATCAGTATCCCGGCCATGCGATGTTCCACGGCTGCGCGCGACAGTGACCTGAATCTGCATCACGCGGCCGTGCCGGTGCAAGCCGGCGCTGAGCTGGACCACCGGCGGTCGGGACGCGCAAAAAAGCCGACCGTTCTTCACTGGAGAGAACGGTCGGCCTTCCGTAAGAGTGCAGGCGTTTTCGACGCTGCTTCGATTGGATCAATCGCAGACACGGGTCTCGCGACGGACGACGCCGCGCGGCGTCTCCTCGCGGGTCGTGATCGTGCGGCAGTCGCGGCCGCGCCGCTCGGCGCGCCATTCTCGACGATCCGCCCGACGCTCAGCGCGTTCCCGCTCGCGCATCCGCATCTCGCGGCGCTCCTCGCGGTCGATGGCGCGTTCGC
Organism: Rhizobiales bacterium CCH3-A5; assembly: GCA_001556025.1. GTDB lineage: Bacteria > Pseudomonadota > Alphaproteobacteria > Rhizobiales > Beijerinckiaceae > Allobosea. The sequence continues at coordinate 18,913 of LSIB01000064.1, read as the reverse complement.
GCGGCGAGCGCGGATCGATGCTGACGCCGCCGGGGCCGAGATTGATCGATTGGGCATAGGCCGAGCCGCTGATCAGCACCGCAGCGAGAACTGTCGGAATGATACGCTTCATGAAAATGTCCTCCCTTTGACCGCCATCAACCGGCGGCGGCCGGATTGGTTCCAGCGCGGGCAGGCGATAGCGGCGGTTGGGATGGGCGCTGACCGCCCTGAGCGCGCCGCCTGCGAAAAAGGGAGCGGCGCGCCGAGGTTTCCGGCGCGCCGCGATGGAGATCTTCTGGCCCAAGCCGTTTCGGGAAAGGCAGCCCGCCTCAGTGCAGGATCTGACTGAGGAACAGCTTGGTGCGCTCGTGCTGCGGGTTCTTGAAGAACTCGTTGGGCTCGTTCATCTCGACGATCTGGCCCGCATCCATGAAGATCACGCGGTCGGCGACCTGCCGAGCGAAGCCCATCTCGTGGGTGACGCAGAGCATGGTCATGCCTTCGTCGGCGAGCGAGACCATGGTGTCGAGCACCTCCTTGACCATTTCGGGGTCGAGCGCCGAGGTCGGCTCGTCAAACAGCATGATCTTGGGGCTCATGCAGAGCGAGCGCGCGATGGCGACGCGCTGCTGCTGGCCGCCCGAGAGCTGGCCCGGATACTTATGCGCCTGTTCGGGGATCTTGACGCGCTTGAGATAGTGCATGCCGATCTCTTCGGCGTCCTTCTTAGGCATTTTGCGGACCCAGATCGGAGCCAGCGTCAGGTTCTCGAGGATGGTGAGGTGCGGGAACAGGTTGAAGTGCTGGAACACCATGCCGACGTCGCGGCGGATCTCGTCGATCTTCTTGAGGTCATTGGTGAGCTCGGTGCCGTCGACGATGATCGAGCCTTTCTGGTGCTCTTCCAGCCGGTTGATGCAACGGATCATGGTTGATTTGCCCGAGCCCGACGGTCCGCAGATCACCAGCTTTTCGCCGCGCGAGACCTTGAGATTGATGTCGCGCAGCACATGGAACTCGCCATACCACTTGTTGACGCCGATCATCTCGACGGCCGTCGCCGTGTTGAGCGAGGTCACCTTGAGCGCCGCGGGGCGCTCATTCGTCTTCATTTCCGCCATAGCCATGATGATCAACCCTTTTCAGCGACGCTGACCGGCGGCGAGGCGTTGCTCGACTGCGATCGAGTAGCGCGACATGCCCCAGCAACACAGGAAATAGAACACCGCGGCGAAGGCGTAGCCCGTCGCGCGGGTGGTCGGCGTGGCCCAGGTCGGATCGACCAGCGTGGCCTCGATGGTGCGCAGGAAGTCGAAGATGCCGACGATGGTGACCAGCGTCGAATCCTTGAACAGCCCGATGAAGGTGTTGACGATGCCCGGAATCACGATGCGCAGCGCCTGCGGCAGGATGATCAGCCGCATCATGCTCCAGTAGCCCAGCCCCAGCGACATCGCGCCCTCGTACTGGCCTTTGGGGATGGCCTGCAGGCCGCCGCGGATGACCTCGGCCATGTAGGCGGCGGCAAACAGCGCCACGCCGACGAGCGGCCGCAGCAGCCGGTCTGGCGAATACTCCTGCGGCACGAACAGCGGCAGCATGGTGTTGGCCATGAACAGCACGGTGATCAGCGGCACGCCGCGCACGAACTCGATAAAGACCACCGAGAGGAACTGGATGATCGGCAGCCGCGAGCGGCGGCCAAGCGCCAGCATGACGCCGAGCGGCAGCGAGAACACGATACCGACCGCCGAGATCAGGAACGTCACCACCATGCCGCCCCAGAGCCCCGTATCGACTCGCGGCAGGCCGGCGCTGTCGGCCAGGATGGCGATCACCCCGAGCACGACGAGCGAGAGCAGAATCAGCCGCTTGACCCGGTAGAAGCGCTTCCACGGCGGCAGCGCCTCCTCGACGGCGAGGAAGGCGGGGCCGATCCAGAACCGCGCAAGGCCGGGGACGAAGGAGAGCACGAGGTAGATCGCCATCAGCGCGAAGATCAGGATCAGCAGCGTGCGCAGGAACCCTTCGGCCGCGGGGCCGCCCAGCAGCAGGAGATAGGCGCTGATCGGCAGCAGAACGAAGAAGAAGAAGAAGCCGACCTTCTTCAGCGGCATCCGGTCCCAGAGTAGCCAGACGATGCCGAGCGCAAACATCGCGAAGACGATGTTGACACGCCAGCGCTGCGGGATCGGGTAGGAGCCGTAGATGAAATACTGGAAGCGGTCGGCGATGTAGGCCCAGCAGGCGCCGACCGGTCGGCCGACCTTGTCGGCGAGGCAGGCGTCGCGGTTGGCGCCGCTCCAGACGGCGTCGATGAAATAGAAGCGCACCAGGTCGGGCACGCTGGTGACGACGATGTAGACGCAGACCAGCGTCATCAGCGAGTTCACCGGCCCGGAGAACAGGTTGGCGCGGATCCAGGCGATCGGCCCCGCCACCGAGAGCGGTGGGCTCTCCTGCGGCAGCGTCTCCTTGCGGACGAAGGCGTAGGGTGCGTTTTCGATTGTAGCGTCGGTCATCGTGGCGCCTTCACCGTTCAACCAGCGCCATGCGCTTGTTGTAGATGTTCATGAACAGCGAGGTGACCAGCGAGATCGTCAGGTAGACTGCCATGGTGATGGCGACGACCTCGACGGCCTGGCCGGTCTGGTTCAGCACGGTCCCGGTGAAGACCTGCACCAGATCGGGATAGCCGATCGCCACCGCCAGCGACGAATTCTTCGTCAGGTTGAGGTAATTCGAGGTCAGGGGCGGAATGATCACGCGCATGGCCTGCGGGATGACGACGAGCTTGAGCGTCGGTCCGGCGCGCAGGCCCAGCGCATTGGCGGCCTCGGTCTGTCCCTTGGACACGGCGAGGATGCCCGCGCGCACCACCTCGGCGATGAAGCCCGCCGTGTAGGTCGTCAGGCCGATCAGCAGCGCCACGAATTCGGGATAGATCTGCAGGCCGCCGGTCAGGTTGAACCGGCCCTGCTGCGGCAGGTCGAAGGAAAGCGGTTGGCCGGCGAGGAAATAGACGATCAGCGGCAATCCGAGGATCAGGCCGAGCGTGATCAGGCCGTTGGGGTACTGCTTGCCGGTACGTTCCTGTTGGCGCTTCGACCAGATGTAGAAGGCGATCGCCGCGAACGCCGCGAGAAAAAAGGCGACCACGACCGCCTGGAAAGCCGGCCCGAACTGCGGGTTCGGCATGATCAGCCCGCGATTGTTCAGGAAGATCGAGCCCGGCAGCGCGATCGAGTTGCGCGCATCGGGCAGGGGCTTCAGCACCGCATTGTACCAGAAGAACAGTTGCAGGAGCAGCGGCAGGTTGCGGATGACCTCGACATAGATCATCGCGAGCTTGGCCAGCACCCAGTTGCTGGACAGCCGCGCCACGCCGACGAAGAAGCCGAGAAAGGTCGAGAGCACGATGCCGATCGACGCCACCAGTAGCGTGTTCAGCAGGCCGACATAAAACGCCTGGCCGTAAGTGCTGCCCGAGGCGGAGAACGGGATCAGCTTCTGGTTGACGTCAAAGCCGGCCGCATTGTGCCAGAAGCCGAAGCCCGACGCGATCTTCTGCGCGCGCAGGTTTTCGATGGCGTTGGAGGCTGCCGACCAGACCAGGAAACCGACGACCGCGAGCAGCAGGATCTGGTAGGCGTAGCCTCTGATCTTGGGGTCGTAGAGCAGCGAGGCCTTGCCGGGTTGTCTCGTCTCGGTCGGAATGGTCGTCACCTGTTACGCCCTTTGTTCTTGTCGTCTGATGCGGATGTCCGGTGAGACCGGCCTTTGGAAGGCTGGTCGCCGACGTCGTGGACGTGTCCGGTTTCAGCAGGGGTGAACGGCGCGCGAAAACTCATCGCGCGCCGTTGATGCGATCAGCGGATCGGGGCTGCGTATTGCAGGCCGCCCTTGGTCCAGAGCGCGTTCAGGCCGCGGGCGATCTTGAGCTGCGAGGCCATGCCGACATTGCGCTCGAAGCTCTCGCCGTAATTCCCGACATGCCTGATGATGCGCACGACCCAATCGTTGGTCAGGCCGATGGCCTCGCCGAACTTGCCCTCGGTGCCGAGCAGGCGCTTGATCTCCGGGTTTTCGGACTTCAGCATCTCGTCGAGATTGGCCTTGGTGACGCCGAGCTCCTCGGCGTTCAGCATGGCGTTGTGCGTCCATTTCACCACGTCGAACCAGTTGTCGTCGCCATGGCGCACGACCGGGCCCAGCGGTTCCTTGGAGATGATGTCCGGCAGCACGATGTGATCGGCCGGGACGGCGAGCTTCAGGCGTTGGGCATAGAGACCCGACGAGTCGGTGGTGTAGGCGTCGCAGCGGCCCGATTCATAGGCGGCGATGGTTTCGACCGAGGAGGCGAAGGCGACGACCTCGTATTTCAGCTTGTTGGAGCGGAAATAGTCCGCGACGTTGAGCTCGGTCGTGGTGCCCTGCTCGGTGCAGATCGAGGCGCCCGCGAGCTTGATCGCGGAATCGACGCCGAGCTTCTTGCGGACCATGAAGCCCTGGCCGTCATAATAGTTCACGCCGGCGAAGTTGAGCCCGAGCGAGGTGTCGCGCGACATGGTCCAGGTCGTGGTGCGCGAGAGCAGATCGACCTCGCCCGACTGGAGCGCGGTGAAGCGGTCCTTCGACGAGAGCGGGATGAACTTGATCTTGGTCGGGTCGTTGAAGATGGCGGCCGACAGCGCCCGGCAGAGATCGACGTCGAGGCCGGTCCAGTTGCCTGCCTGATCGGGAATGCCGAAACCGGCGAGGCCGGGGCCGACGCCGCAGGTCAGCACGCCCTTGCTCTTGATGGTGGCGAGCAGGCCGCCGGTCTGGGCCTGGGCCCCGCCGAGGCTGACAGCCATGGCCGCGCCTGCGAGCGCGGCGGCTACGAATGTGTTCATGTTTGTTTCCCCTGTTGTCGGAACGGGTTGATGCCCGTTCTCGGTGACCTTGCAAATCCCGGACCAAGCAACCCGTGCCTGGTTCTCCTCCTTCAGGCGTTCAGCCGGCCGATTTCAGCGATGGAAAAGTAAAAGGGCGCCGGTATGACCGGCGCCCTTCTGGTCTCAGCGGACCGGCGGAGCGTATTGCAGGCCGCCCTTGGTCCAGAGGCCGTTCTGGCCACGAGCGATCTTCAGCAGCGAGCCCTGGCCGACATTCTTCTCGAAGCTCTCGCCGTAGTTGCCGACGTGCTTGACGATGCGGACGACCCAGTCGGGCGTCAGGCCGATGGTCTCGCCGAACTTGCCCTCGGTGCCGAGCAGGCGCTTGATCTCCGGGTTCGGGGACTTGAGCATCTCGTCGACATTGGCCTTGGTCACGCCGAGCTCCTCGGCGTTGATCATGGCGTAATGGACCCATTTCACCAGGTTGAACCAGCCCGAGTCGTTGTTGCGAACGGACGGGCCGAGCGGCTCCTTCGAGATGATCTCGGGCAGGACGATGTGGTCGTCCGGAGCGGTCAGCTTAAGGCGCTCGGCATAGAGGCCCGACGCGTCGGTGGTGAAGGCGTCGCAGCGGCCGGCGTCATAGGCCTTGATCGTCTCGTCCGAGGAGGCGAAGGCGACGACTTCGTATTTCAGGTTGTTGGCGCGGAAATAGTCGGCGAGGTTCAGTTCGGTCGTCGTGCCCTGCTGGGTGCAGACCGAGGCGCCCGAAAGCTGCATGGCGGAGGTGACGCCGAGCTTCTTGCGCACCATGAAGCCCTGGCCGTCATAGTAGTTCACGCCGGTGAACAGGATGCCGAGCGAAGCGTCGCGCGTCATCGTCCAGGTCGAGTTGCGGACCAGCACGTCGACCTCGCCCGATTGCAGGGCCGTGAAACGGTCCTTGGCCGAGAGCGGGATGAACTTGACCTTGCTGGGGTCGTTGAAGATCGCCGCAGCGATGGCGCGGCAATACTCGACGTCGAGGCCCTGCCAGTTGCCCTGCGCATCCGGCACGCCGAAGCCGGCGAGGCCGGTGTTGGAGCCGCAGTTCAGGATGCCGCGCTGCTTGACCTGCGCCAGGGTCGAAGGCGCCTGCGCGGATGCCGCCGAGACGGTGACCGCGAGCCCGAGCCCTGCGACCGCGGCTGCGAAAAACTTTTTCATCAAACTCTCTCCCGTTGAGGTGGTCTTTGGGTCGGCCTGCAGGCGACTCGTCCCCTTGATGTGACACCCGGTTCGATCCGGCTCGCCTGCACAGAAAATAAGCGACGTCCCGTCCGAGTCGATTGCCAGAGCCGCGCATGAGCGTCAAGCAAAGCCGCCGGTGGCAGCGCCCCTTTCCAGCTCTCCCATCACATGCGAGTTTCAAAAGGTGGTCAAGCCTGACCAGCGCCCTCCCGAACCACCATAGCCCGCCGGTTCCATGAAAAAGCTGCCTCCGTCCGACTTCGCGCGCCTGCGCGAAAAGACCCGTCTGGTTCTGGCCGGGCGCGACCCGGCCGACAGCTACGGCTTCGTCAACCCGCCGATCATGCGCGGATCGACGGTGATCTACCCCAGCACCGAGGATTTCCTCGCCCGCAAGGCGCGCTACACCTACGGTACGCAGGGCAATCCGACGATCGACGCGCTGCTGGCGGCGCTGAACACGATCGAGGGCGGTGCCGGTGTGGTCGTCTGTTCGTCGGGGCTGATGGCCTGCACCCTGCCGGTATTGGCGACGCTTTCGGCCGGCGACCACATGCTCGTGACCGACAGCGTCTACCGGCCGATGCGAAATTTCTGCGACAGGATGCTGCCGCGGCTGGGCATCTCGGTCGACTATTACGATCCCGCGATCGGCGGCGACATCGGCACGCTGTTCAAGCCCAACACCAGGGCCATCTGGACGGAAGCGCCGGGTTCGCAGACCTTCGAGATGCAGGACATTCCGGCGATCGCGGCGGCCGCCCGCGCGCGCGACGTCCTCGTGATGATGGACAACACCTGGGCGACGCCGCTGTTCTTCGACAGCCACAAGGCTGGCGTCGACATCTCCGTGCAGGCCGGCACGAAGTATTACGCCGGCCATTCCGACGTGCTGATCGGCACCGTCTCGGCGCGCACGCCGGAGCTCTACAAGCGTCTCAAGGAGGCCTGGGACCTGCTCGGCATCATTATCGCGCCCGAGGACGCCTTCCTGACGCTGCGCGGCATCCGCACCATGCAGATCAGGCTGAAGGAGCAGATGCCGGCGGGGCTCGAGATGGCGCGCTGGCTGGAACAGCGCCCCGAGGTCGCCCGCGTGCTGCATCCGGCCTTGCCGTCGGACCCCGGCCATGCGCTGTGGAAGCGCGATTTCACCGGCGCGTCCTCGCTCTTCGCGATCGAACTCGAGCCGGCCTCGATGAAGGCCGTCGGGGCGATGCTGGACGGGCTTTCGCTGTTTGGCATGGGCGCGTCCTGGGGTGGCTATGAAAGCCTGGCGCTGCCCTTCGACTGCAGGCCCTACCGCACCGCGACCGTACCGTCCTTCCGGGGGCCGACCATCCGGCTCCATATCGGCCTTGAGGATCTAGAGGATCTGAAAGCCGATCTCGACGCCGGCTTCGCGCGGTTGCAGGCGGCGGCGTGAGTGTGGAGACGGTGCGCGACGAGATCGTGTTCGCCTATCTCGACGAGCCGCCCTTCTGCTTTCCTGTCGAGGGTGGTGGCGCGCGAGGTTGCGATGTCGAGCTGATCATTGCAGCCCTGCGCGAACTCGGTGTTGAATCCGTCACGATGCGGCTCACGAGCTTTGCCGAGTTGTTGCCGGGCTTGGACGAGGGGCGCTGGACTGTGACGACCCCGCTATTTGTCACTCAGGATCGGAAGCGCATCGTCGATTTCAGCCGCCCGGTCTGGGCTCTGAGCGATGGCCTGCTGGTGCGGGAGCGGGATCGCGAGCGGCTAAATGGCTACGAGGCCGTGGCTCGCGACAAACAGGCGCGTCTCGTCGTGGTTGCGGATCAGGTTCAGGAGAGGACGGGCCTTGCCGCCGGCGTGCCCGAGGCGCGGATGCGCCGCGTCGCCACGCAGGAGGACGCCGTCGCCATGGTGCGCTCCGGAGAGGCAGACGCCTATGCCAGCGTGGCCATGGCGCATCGCGGTTATCTCGCTCGCGCGCCCGAGCCGGGCCTGACCGTAGTCGCCATCGCCGGATCGAAGCGAGCCGAGGGCGGATTCGCGCTCGCAAAGCCATCTGGTCGGCTGCGGCAGGAACTCAACCGCGTGCTGGCCCGGCTCGTCGGCAGCGCGTGGCATCGGGAGATGATGATGCGCCACGGCTTCGCCGCCGAGGATCTGGCTTGACGGTCTAACCCTTGCGGCGGTTGCGAAAAATCAGGATCAGGTTGCGGGTGTAGATCACCATCGCCAGCGCCTGGCCCATGATGATGATCGGCTCGCGCCTGACGATGCCGTAGACCAGCGTCATCAGCCCGCCGGCCATGGAAAAATACCAGAAGGACAGCGGCATCACCGAATTGCCCTCGCGCTCGCTGGCGAGCCACTGCACGAGGAAGCGCGCCGTGAACAGCAACTGCGCGACGATGCCGAAGGCGAGCCAGAAGTCGAATTTCAGCACGAAGACGTCGTAGACGTAATCGGAGATGGCGTGTCCGATCGAGATGATCATGGGCGCGCCTCCATCTCGCTCGGGACGATCCTCGGCACGCGCCGCCGCCGCCTGATCAGCCACCAGACGCCGACGAGATCGACGATGCCGACCCAGAGCCGGTCGAAGAAGCCGTAATTCGAGACGCCGGTCAGGCGCGGCCGGTCGCGCACATCGATATGGACGACGCGGTAGCCTTCGCGCACCATCAGCGCCGGCATGAAGCGGTGCAGCGCATCGAAATAGGGCAGGGCCAGATAGGCCTCGCGCCGGAAGCATTTCAGCCCGCAGCCGGCGTCGCGTGTGCCATCCTTCAGGATGCGGCCGCGCACGCCGTTGGCGATGCGCGACTGCAGCTTCTTGAAGCCCGTGTCCTTGCGCCCGACGCGCTGGCCCTGCACGAGCCCGGCATCAGGCCCGGCCTCTTCGAGCGCCGCGACCATCGCCGGGATGAAGGCCGGGTCGTTCTGGCCGTCGCCGTCGAGCGTGGTCACGACCGGGGCCTGCGCCCGGCGCACGCCGCTGCGCACCGCCGCACTCTGCCCGCAGGATTGCGCATGGGTGATTATGACGAGCCAGTCGCGCGTGGCGGCGAGATCGCGCAGCGCCTGCGCGGTGCCGTCGCTGGAGCCGTCGTCGACGCAGACGACCTCGAAGGCCCCGAGCGGAGCGCAGGCCGCCTCGATGTCGGCGAGCAGCGGCCCGACATTGCCGACTTCGTTGCGGAGCGGAACGACGATGCTGAGCAGCGGCGCGATGCGGGAGGTGATCTCGGTCAAAACGGCGTTCCGGAGGGGCGGCGCGCAAACTGCGTCAAGCCGGCGGGCGGGGCAAGGCTCTTTCAGCCGGCGTTACTGGCGCAAAAACACGCCGATGGCGAGCTTGCGGCCACCATTGAGGTTGAACCCGTTGACGGTGGTGACAAGGCGCGGGGTCAATGCGGCCTGCGCCAGCGCCGCCTCGAAGCCGGCCATTGCACGGCTTTCGACAAGAGCGATCCGGCAGCCGGGTTGGTTCAGGAATACGGCCGCAGCCTGTCCGTCATAGCCCATCGCCAGATCCGTGCCGACGAGGAAGACGAGGCTCGGCTCGCGGTAGCCGACCGTGATGACGGCTGGGTCGGCGCAGCCGATGGCGCGCACCGTCTCGGCCAGTCGCGGCGAGAGCTTGAACGAGCGCAGGCTCTCCACCGCAAAGCCGTAGACGCCGATGCCGAGCAGCAGGCTGGCCGCCACGCCGCGCCAGAGCGCGCCCTCGAAATCCTCGCGCCGAAAGGCCACGAAGACGCGCCACGCCAGAAGCAGGGCCAGCATCAGGAACGGCAAGGCGAGGCGGGGCAGGGCGCCGTCCAGCGTCCAGTTGCCATAGGCGATGGCTGCGATCAGCGCGAGCGGCACGATGACGACCAGCGCGGCGGTCGCCAGCGAGCCGCGCCGGAACCGGTCGATGCCGCCGTTGACGATGGCGAGCAACAGCAGCGCCGTGATCGCCGGATAGAGCGGCAGGACGTAATGGGGAAGCTTGGTCGGCACCGCCTCGAAGACGAGCCATGACGGGACGATCCACGCCAGCAGAAACAGCACCTGCGGCTCGCGCCGCCTCGCCCACGCGAAGGGAACCGCCATCGCGGCGAAAGCGGCCGCCGGCCAGTAGGTGCCGAAGAAGATCAGCAGATAAAGCCCGGGCGGCCCCCAATGCTTTTCCTGACCCTCGGCGACCTTGCCGAGCATGTCCTGCCCGACGCTTTCTGCGAAGAAGCTCCCGCCGGTCTTCCAGGCGATGGCGAGGAACCAGGGCAGGGCGACCACCAGGCAGAGCAGCAGCCCGCTGCCGAAACGCAGCGGCGCAAGCCAGCGCAAGGAGCGTTGGCTGAGGCTGAGAACTAGGATCGCCAGCCCCCAGACCATCGGGACGATCGGCCCCTTTACGAGAATGGCCAGCGCTGTCGCGCTCCAGAACACCAGCCAGGTGTGCCGCGAGGGGACGAAGGGCAAAGAGCGCGTCCAGTCGAGCCAGATCCGCGCCAGCGCGCCCATGCTGGCGACCGCGCATGCCGCGAGAACGGCGTCGGTCTTGGCGATGCGGGCCTCGACGCCAAGCAGGACGCAGGCCGCCATTAGGCCTGCGCCGAGCAGGGCCAGACGCGCGCTGACGAAGGCGAGCAGCGCCCAGTAGGTCAGGAGGACGGTCGCGATCGCGCCGGCGAGCGAGGGCAGCCGGTAGAGCCAGATCTGCGTGCGCGCCTCCGGCACACCCAACGCCTCGCCGGCTTTCACCGCCGTGACCTGCAGCCAGTAAATGCCCACGGGCTTCTTGTGACGCGCCTCGGTCTGGAAGCGGATATCGACGAAATCGCCGGTCTCCAGCATCTGCTTGCTGGCCTGGGCGAAACGCGGCTCGTCGCGGTCGAGCGGCTGCAGCGTCGAGAACCCCGGCAGGAAAGCAGCGAACGAGAGGAGCAGGAGCAGGGCGCAGGCGCGCCAATGGCTAGCGCTGGCCCATGCCAGCGGGCGGTCGAACAGGGGCGTCAGCGAAACCATCGGCGATCCTCGCGGCCGGATGGGTCGCGCTAGAAGTCTTTGCCGGAGCGGCGGGAGGCCACGGCAATGCGGAGCATGCACCGGCGGGGCCGCAGTGACGCGCCTTTCGGGCGCGAACAAGGCAGCCGCGCCGCATGCGGCAAGTCTCGGGGGTTTACGCCGCCAGCCTCAGCGGGGCAAGCCGCGCCTGCGCATCAGGTCCTGCCGCCCTAGCGGGCGCGCGCCTTCACCGCATGGTCCGGGAAATCCGAGAACAGCCCATCGACGCCGAGATCGAAGAACGCCTTGTACTCTGCCGCCGGGTCGCCCTTGAAACTCGAGGCCAGCCGCTTCGGCTCGCTGCGAAATGTCCAGGTATGGACGAAGAGCCCGGCGGCGTGCGCGTCCTTCACCACCGAGGTCGGCGCGATCAGCACGCGGTCCTGCTCGTCGATCCTGCCGTCCTTGTTCAGGTCCTCCGGCTTGCCGTCCGCCCCGATCACATGCTTGCCGGCGAGGATGTAGGGCTTCCACGGGCCGACGCCGTCGGCATAGGTCCTGATTTCCTTGAGCCCCTCGGCGGTCACCAGATCCTTGAAGGTTCGCTTGTCGCCGGTGACGACGAAATCATAGGGCTTGTCGAAGGGCGCGGCGAGAACGATGCCGCCATCCTTGTCGACATCGTCGGCATCGACGAGTTGGACGAGGCGAAGCTGCGTCTTCGTCCGCAGGTACTTCAGGTTCGCGGTCTCGAAGCTCTGGATGATGACGGGCGAGGATTTCTCGGTCCAGCCGGCGGCCTTCAGCACGTCGAGCAGGCGGTCCTCGAGCGCGAGCCCGATTGCGGCATGGAAGACCGGATGCTTGGTCTCGGGATAGATTCCGATGGTGCGGCCGGCACGCGCGCTCTCGGCCTTGGCGAGGTCGATCACCTCCTGGAGCGTCGGGATCGCGTATTTGCCGTTATGGGACTGGTTGCGATCGGCCATGGCCTGCTTCGCGCGCAGCGTCCTGATTTCGGCCAGCGTGAAGTCGCCGGCGAACCACTCGGTCGTATCGACGCCGTCGACCTTGCGCGTGGTCTTGCGGCTGGCGAATTCGGGCTTCGTCGACACATCCGTGGTGCCGCCGAGCATCGGCTCGTGGCGGGCGATCAGCACGCCGTCCTTGGTCGCGACGAGATCGGGCTCGATGAAGTCCGCGCCCTGTTCGATCGCCAGCTTGTAGGCCTCGATCGTGTGCTCGGGCAGGTAGCCGCTGGCCCCGCGATGGCCGACGACGAGCGGCGGCTTGCCGTCCAGCGTCGGCACCGGCGCTTGGGCGGCCGCCGGGGCAGCAAGGCAGATGGAAGCGGCCAGCACGGCGAGCAGGCTGGTGGAGCGGCGGAGCGGCGTCATCGGCGTCATCCCTGATCGGTCGGCTTTGGCGCGACCTTGCTCAGGCGATGTGACAGCCCCGTGACCCGCAAGTCCAGCGCGTGCGCCGCCGTTCAGCCCTTACTCGGCGGGCGCGGCGTGGGGTTGCGGGGCCGTGCGCCGGTCCATGTCGGCGACCATGCGGCGCACGATGCCGCTCGCGGTTTTCTCGAAACAGAACGGCAGGAAGGCGTGTACGAGCGCGCAGAACGCGGCCTTGAACATCGTCCCGGAGTAGCGCATCGCCACGCCGAAATGCTCGCCATAGGTCTCGCCGACCGCTTCGGGGTGGCGGGTGAAAAGTTCGGTAATGCCGGGCTGCGCCATGGATGATCTCCCTCGATGGCGTCAGAATCGCCCGAAGCCCGGAAGAGAGCTTCCCAATAATGATGGTACTCGCAGCCAGTTTGGGATAATCGTACCCCGAAGTGGGAGGCAGCGAGTAAATGTCCCAGGAATTCAGGCTGGACGATTTCGATCGCGCGATCCTGCGTGAGTTGCAGCGCGATTCGTCGCGCAGCATCGAGGAACTGGCGGCGCTGGTACATCTCTCGCGCAACGCCTGCTGGCGGCGCGTTAAGCTGCTGGAGGAGGCGGGAATCATCCGGGCCCGCGTCGCGCTGGTCGATGCGGCCAAGCTCAATGCCGGGCTGACGGTGCTGATCCGCATCCGCACCAGCCAGCACAGCGCCGCCTGGGCGCAGAGCTTTCGCGAGGCGGTGGCGGCGCTGCCGGAGATCGTCGGGGCTTACCGGACCTCCGGCGAGGTCGACTACATGCTGCGGGCGCGCGTGCCCGATGTCGCCGCCTATGACAGGCTTTATCAGCGCCTGATCGCGCGCGTCGACATGGTCGATGTCGCGGCGAGCTTCGTCATGGAGGAGATCAAGGAGACGACCGAAGTGCCGCTGGGTTACTCTTAAGGCTGCGGCGCTCCGGTCGGAAACGTCAGCGGCGCGGGCCGCTTTCCAGCGTCGTCTTCGCGTCGAGGCGCTTGGCCGGCGGCGCCGTCAGGTCGGGCTGCTGGGTGGCGCAGGCGCCGAGCGCCAGAACGATGAGGCCGGCGAGGGTGAGACGGGTTGCGCGGAGCATGTTCGAGGACCTTTGTCGCGAAGAGGCGGTTGCCACGTCTTTCCGCTTATGAAACGACCGCGTCAAGAGCATGACGGGGAGCCCGCCATTCCGCAGGGTCATGCTGGACTGCTTCGAGACTGGCCTCCGCCCGTTTCGCCCCTCGCGACCATAGCCGCTTCCGCGCCAGGACCGTTCGACGACCATGACACCAGCCGCCCGCATCAGCGCCGCCATCGAGGTGCTGGACGATCTCATCCAGCGCCGCCGCCCCGCCAGCGACGCGCTCAAGGACTGGGGACTGTCGCGCCGCTTCGCCGGCTCCAAGGACCGCGCCGCCATCGCCTCGCTGGTCTATGATGCGCTGCGCCGCAGGGCGTCGTCGAGCTACGCCATGGGCTCCGAGACGCCGCGTGCGCTGGTGCTGGGCATGCTGGCGCGGCTGCGCGGCCTGCCTGCAGCCGAGATCGCCGCGCTGTGCAATGGCGAGAACCATGCGCCGCCGCCATTGAGCGCGGAGGAACATGATCGGCTTGCCGCCTTCTCGCTGGACGGCGCGCCGGACTGGGTTCGCGCCGATGTGCCCGACTGGCTCTGGCCGGCTTTCGTCTCGGCATTCGGCACTGAGGCCATCGGCGAGGGGCAGGCGCTGGCGGCGCGCGCTCCGATCGACATTCGCGCCAACCGGCTGAAGACCAGCCGCGACCGGCTGTTCGATGACCTCGCTCATCTCGCGCCCGAGCCCGGCGTCTTGTCGCCGGATGCGCTGCGCTTCCAGCATGGCGACGACGGGCGCGGGCCCTCGCTGCAAACCGAGCCGGATTTCATGGCGGGCGGCTTCGAAATTCAGGACGAGGGCTCGCAACTGGTCACGCTGCTGGCGGGCGCAAAGCCGGGTGACACCGTGGTCGACCTCTGCGCCGGAGCCGGCGGCAAGACGCTGGCGCTCGCCGCGTTGATGCAGAATGAGGGCCGCCTCTTCGCCACCGATCTCGACAGCCGTCGCCTTGCGCCGCTGCATGACCGGCTGGCGCGCTCGGGAGCGACCAATGTCGAGATCCGCATCCCGCGCTCGCGGGGCCACGAGCCGCTGGCCGATCTGGCCGGCGAGGTCGATCTCGTCCTTGTCGATGCGCCCTGCACGGGCTCGGGCACCTGGCGGCGCAACCCCGACGCCAAATGGCGCGTGCGGCCGGGTGCGCTGGCCGAGCGGGTCAAGGACCAGGCCGAGGTGCTGGCCCGCGCGGCCAGGATGGTGAAACCCGGCGGCCGCATCGCCTACATCACCTGCTCGGTGCTTCCGGAGGAGAACGACGCGGCAGTGGAGGCGTTTATCGCACGGCATAAGGGGCTGGCCGTGCTGGATATGGCGAGTGTCCTTGCCTCACCCGCTGGAGATTTCGGTCTGCTGGGGCGGTTTTCCACGCGGTTCGGATTGCAATTGTCGCCGCGGCGGACGGGGACGGACGGGTTTTATCTCGCCTGCATGGAACGCGTGGGATGAGCTGCCTTTCCGGCGTTGCGAACCCCGGCGCGATCCATTAACCGAACGCGATGACGAGCGAAAAAACCCACGACTCCATCCTCATCATCGATTTCGGCAGCCAGGTGACGCAGCTGATCGCGCGGCGCATCCGCGAGATCGGCGTCTATTGCGAGATCGCGCCGTTCCAGTCGGCCTCCGAGGCGTTCCAGCGCATCAGGCCCAAGGGCGTGATCTTTTCGGGCGGCCCCGCTTCGGTGCCAGACGAAGGCTCGCCCCGCGCGCCCGAGGCCGTCTTCTCATCGGGCCTGCCGGTGCTCGGCATCTGCTACGGCCAGCAGACCATGGCGCAGCAGCTCGGCGGCAAGGTCGAGAGCGGGCATGCCGCCGAATTCGGCCGCGCCGACGTCCAGATCGTCACCCCCTCGGCCTTGTTCGAGGGAATATGGGAGGAGGGCGGGCGCTATCCCGTCTGGATGAGCCATGGCGACCGCGTCACGCAGTTGCCGGCCGGCTTCTCGGTCAAGGCGACTTCCGAGAACGCGCCCTATGCGGTGGCGAGCGACGAGGAGCGGCGCTTCTACTCGACCATGTTCCACCCCGAGGTGGTCCACACGCCCGATGGCGGCAAGCTGCTGCGCAACTTCGTCGTCAATATCTGCGGTTGCGTGCCGGACTGGAGCATGGCGGCCTATCGCGCCGAGATGAGCAAGAAGATCAGGGATCAGGTCGGCACGGGCCGCGTCATCTGCGGGCTGTCGGGCGGCGTCGATTCGGCGGTCGCGGCGGTGCTGATCCACGAGGCGATCGGCGACCAGCTCACCTGCGTCTTCGTCGACCACGGCCTGATGCGGATGAACGAGGCGGAAGAGGTGGTGCGCCTGTTCCGCGACCACTACAATATCCCGCTGGTGCATGTTGAGGCCGAAGAGCTTTTCCTCTCCGAGCTCGCCAGATGCGGCGCCGATCCGGAGGCCAAGCGCAAGACCATCGGCAGGCTCTTCATCGACGTTTTCGACGCCGAGGCCGCCAAGCTCGGCGGCGCGGATTTCCTTGCCCAGGGCACGCTCTACCCCGACGTGATCGAGAGCGTCTCCTTTTCCGGCGGGCCCTCCGTCACGATCAAGTCGCACCACAATGTCGGCGGCCTGCCCGAGCGCATGAAGATGAAGCTGGTCGAGCCGCTGCGGGAGCTGTTCAAGGACGAGGTCCGCGTGCTCGGGCGCGAGCTCGGCCTGCCGGAAGCGTTTGTGGGCCGTCACCCGTTCCCCGGTCCCGGCCTCGCCATCCGCTGCCCCGGCGAGATCACCAAGGAAAAGCTCGACATCCTGCGCAAGGCCGATGCGATCTATCTCGACGAGATCCGCAAGGCCGGTCTCTACGACGTGATCTGGCAAGCCTTTGCCGTGCTGCTGCCGGTGCGCACCGTCGGCGTGATGGGCGACCATCGCACCTACGACCATGTCTGCGCGCTGCGCGCCGTCACGTCCGTCGACGGCATGACGGCGGATTTCTACCCCTACGACATGGCTTTCCTCGGCCGCACCGCGACCCGCATCATCAACGAGGTCAAGGGCATCAACCGAGTCGTCTACGACGTGACGAGCAAGCCGCCGGGTACGATCGAGTGGGAATGATTCGCTAGGGCCTGAGGGCGATCGGGAGCTATCGCGAGATCGCCCGTAACCCGTTGTTAGGAAACATCTTTTCGCTCGACAGCTATCGCAGACTATCGCTGGGCAGCAATTGCACTTGACGGCAGAAATGACGGACGTGGTGCGGCTTGCAATTGCTCGCGCCGAGCCATACCGTCAGCTTCAGAAGTTCGGATGACGGTAGTTTTTGCAGCGTAAGTGCCTGTCAACGCTGCAGAAATGAGGGTGGTGGTGGCGCCGCTCCGGGCTGACGGTATCCTCAAGAGGAGCCCGTTATGCTCACTGATGTTGCGCTCAAGAACCTCAAACCGAGGGAGAAGCCGTACAAGGTCACCGACCGTGACGGCATGTACGCCTACGTTTCGCCAGGCGGTTCGATCTCGTTCCGCTTCGATTACCGCATGCATGGTCGGCGTGAGACGCTTACGCTCGGCCGTTATGGACCTGCCGGACTGTCGCTCGCCCGAGCGCGGGAGAAGTGCATCGACGCGCGCCGGGCACTCGCCGACGGCCGCTCGCCTGCGCAGGAGAAGCAGCGCGACAAGCGTCGGCTGCGCGAAGCCAAAAGCTTTGGTGAGTTCGGCGAACGCTGGCTCCAGAAGGCCCCGATGGCAGACAGCACGCGTGCCATGCGGCGGTCCATCTTCGAACGTGAGCTAAGGCCTGCTTGGCAGAAGCGTTTGCTTACGGAGATTCAGCCGGACGATCTCCGCACCCTATGCGGGAAGATCGTGGATCGCGGCGCGCGGGCGACCGCCATCCACGTCCGCGATATCGTCAAGCAGATCTATGGCTTCGCGATCCTGCATGGGGAACGTGTGCCGAATCCAGCCGATGAAGTCGGTCCGTCATCGGTGGCAACCTTCGTTCCTCGTGATCGCTCACTCTCGCCGGCAGAGATCCGCGTGCTGTTCAAGCTGCTCGAGCACGTGGCTACCCTGCCAACCATAAGGCTCGGGCTTCGGTTGATCCTGCTCACGATGGTTCGCAAGGGCGAGTTGCAGGACGCGACTTGGGACGAGGTCGACTTCGAGAACGCTATCTGGAGCATACCCAAGGAGCGCATGAAGCGCTCGCGTCCCCACAACGTCTACCTCTCCACCCAGGCGCTGGACATCCTAGTGGCGCTGAAGACCTGTGCGGGTAATTCCAAATACCTACTGCCGTCACGCTATGATGCCGACGCGCCGATGTCGCGCGCGACCTTCAACCGAGTGACCTATTCGGTCGTCGAGAAAGCGAAGGAGCAGGGTCTGCCGCTCGCGCCGTTCACCGTGCACGACCTTCGCCGCACGGGCTCTACGCTGTTGAACGAGCTAGGCTTCAACAGCGACTGGATCGAGAAGTGTCTCGCGCATGAGGATGGTCGCTCGTCGCGGGGCGTCTACAACAAGGCCGAGTACGAACATCAGCGCCGCCACATGCTCCAAGAATGGGCGGATCTCGTTGATGCTTGGTGCGAGGGGCGGAAGCGCGCCCCTGCTATCCTTCCGCCATCCGCTCCGGCGGCGCTGCTCGATCCAGCTCTCTGACAGGACGCGTTCGGCGTTGGCGCACATCCGGAGCGCGCGCTCGCTCGACTGGGCGGGCGCGTCGCTCCGACAGCCAAGCTTCGACCTCCGCAAGGTTCCATACGACGCAACGAGGGCTTAAGGCGAAGCGCTTCGGGAACTCGCCTCTTTGTTCCATCTCGTAGATCGTGCTGTCGGCAAGCGGCACGATCTGCTTGAGTTCATGCCGCCTGATCGTGCGCGGCAAATCGATCGTCGCTTTGCTCATGGCCACCTCGTTTCCTCACCGTCTACGGCCTGAGGATTGTCACCGATCGTGAGCAATGGAAGGCGACGGTTGGGATCGTAGTGCAAAGACCGGCAAGCGGCGGCGCGTACGAT
The DNA here is from genome assembly GCA_001556025.1 of Rhizobiales bacterium CCH3-A5. Classification (GTDB taxonomy): domain Bacteria; phylum Pseudomonadota; class Alphaproteobacteria; order Rhizobiales; family Beijerinckiaceae; genus Allobosea. The sequence goes on along the minus strand of LSIB01000064.1, from coordinate 340 downwards.
GCGAAGTTGCCAGAATCGAACTGAATTTGGCGCAGCTCGCTACGATAGGACCATCGAACGCGCTAGGTGCGCTGCAGGTGTACGGCGGAAGCCGAGAGGCTGAGCTAAGCCCGGCAGAACAAAGTCATTTTCTCAGACGACTGGGTGCAGGGTAGGTGCTCTCTCGACGCTTTTGACTGCCCACTTTGCTTAGCGCGGGGTCGGTCGCCGCCAGTGCAGCGTAGATGACAACGCTTCAAAATCCGCCGTAGCAATACGTGTCGGTTCTAGTCCGACCGCCCGCACCAGAGCCGGCTCGGTTTGTCTGAGCAGTTTGCGGGCTGTCTCTAAGTGGATTCCG